>DASQMC010000016.1:0-84479 GCA_035645695.1 Pyrinomonadaceae bacterium | reverse complement strand
CCGGTTTGAAGAAGCAGCGCGGCGAATGGCAGGGCCACGTCGGCGCGTTTCAAAAACTCGAAGGCGGCGCGGGCATAGACGACGTGGTGCTCGTCGATCAATCGCCCATCGGGCGCACGCCGCGCTCGAACCCCGTCACCTACATCAAGGTCTACGACGGCATCCGCGAGGTGTTCGCCGCGACGCGCGACGCGCAGGCCAAAGGCTTGGACGCTTCTTATTTTTCCTTCAACGTTCCCGGCGGGCGCTGCGACGTGTGCGAGGGCGACGGCACGGTCACGGTCGAGATGCAGTTTCTCGCCGACGTGGAACTCCAGTGCGAAGAGTGCAAGGGCACGCGCTTCAAGTCCAACGTCCTCGACGTGCGTTATCGCGGCAAAGGCATCCACGACGTGCTCAACATGACCGTGCGCGAGGCGCTTGTATTCTTCCGCGACGTGAACAAGATCGCGAACAAGCTGCGCGTGCTGGACGAAGTGGGACTCGGCTACCTGCGCCTCGGCCAATCGGCCACGACGCTCTCGGGCGGCGAGGCGCAGCGCATCAAACTCGCTGCCTTCCTCTCGAAACGCACCGGCGCAAAAACGCTCTACATTTTCGACGAGCCGACGACCGGCCTCCATTTCGACGATATCAACAAACTGCTCGCCGCCTTTCGCACGCTCGTCGAAGCGGGCGGTTCGCTCCTTGTCATCGAACACAACCTCGACGTGATCAAGACGGCCGACTACATCATCGACCTCGGCCCCGAAGGCGGCGACGCGGGCGGCCAGGTCGTCGCCACCGGCACGCCCGCCGAGATCATGCGCGTTAAAGAATCGCACACGGGTCGTTTCCTCAAAGAACACCTCGCGCGCCAGAACGGCCACGGGAAAAGCCCTCAGCCGTTAGCCGTCGGCGCTCAGCCGGAAGGCTAATCGCCGCATGCTCAACTTTACGAACCATGTTCGCACCTGAATTTACGAACTATGTTCGCACCTAGCTTTATGAACTTCGTTCCGGTCTAAACTACGAACCTGCCACGGCACGGCTTTCCTCCGGCTGAAAGCTGACGGCTGACGGCTGACGGCTACACTTATGAGTCTCAAACAACGAATTATCGACGACATGATCGCCGCGATGCGCGCTAAGGACGCGCCGCGACTCTCGACGCTGCGCATGGTCAAGGCCGCGATGATGAACCGCCAGATCGAGAAGGGCGATGAATTGACCGACGAGGAAGTGGCGAAGATGTTGCAATCGCTCGTCAAACAGCGGCGGGATTCGGTCGAACAGTATGAGAAAGGCGGGCGGGCGGAACTGGCGGCCAAAGAGCGCGCCGAGATCGAAGTGATCGAGGATTATCTGCCGCAAGCCGCGACGCGCGAGGAGATCGAGCGGGCGGTCGTCGCCGCCATCGAGGAAACGGGCGCGGTTTCGATGAAGGAGATGGGCGCGGTGATGCGGGCGGCGCAGGCGCGTCTCGCCGGGCGCGCGGCCGACGGGCGCGTGGTGAGCGAGATCGTCAAGGCCAAATTGGGGTAAAGGGAAAGGGGTAAGGGGGAAAGGTTAAAACCCGCCCCGAGCGCGGCGCGACGCAGTTCGAGGAATTTACCCGCTTTTCCCCTTACCCCTTTCCCCTTACCCTTTACCCTGTCTTTGCCCCTTCTGCTTTTGCCCTTTTTCGCGTTTCCCTTTATAATCCGTCTCTTGCTCGGAGCGCGGTGGCGTTGTCCAGTGGGTTCGCGCCCACTTTTTATTTTGTGCGCAAGCATTTTTGAATATCAGGGGGGCGGGGCAAACGAGCGATGGAAGCGGCTGAAATCGAAGGACGGATTCGCGATATTGTCGAGCGCGTGGCGGTTGAACACGGACTCGAACATGTTCACACGGAAATCGGCGTGCTCGGGCGAAACGCGGCCGTGCGCATCTTCATCGACAAGCCGGGCGGCGTGACGCACGAGGATTGCGCCACCGTCAGCCACCACGTCGGGACGGTGCTGGAGGTGGAAGACTGGGTGAATTCGGCCTATACGCTGGAAGTGTCCTCGCCCGGACTCGAACGCGGCCTCTACAAGCGCGCGGATTACGAACGCTTCGCCGGGCGGCTCGCCAAGATGAAATCGCGCGAGGCCGTCAACGGCCAGCGCAACTTCAAAGGCCGCATCGTCGGCGTCGAAGGCGACAAGGTGGTGTTCGACGACAACACGAGCGGGCGCGTTAAAGTGCCGGTCGAGAGCGTCGTCAAAGCCAATCTCGAAATCGACGTGGAAGAAGAGTTTCGCATCGCGGCCGAACGCGAAAAGGCCGCCAAGCAGGGCGGCCAGAGTTAGTACAACTGAATAACAACTGAATAGGAAGAGATGCGGGGTATGCAGTGGCGGCCGGAAGCCGGTCGCACGCGAGAGCCTGAACGGGCATCCAATACCCTGCCATTAAAATTATGAGTGCATCCATCGGGCAAAGCATTGACGCGCTGTGCAAAGAACACGGCATCGACCGCGAACTCGTCATCGAGGCGATGAAAGAGGCCGTGCGCGCGGCGGCGCGTAAGCAGTTCAAGTCGGGCGAGGAAATCTACGTCGAGTGGAGTTCGGAGGCCGGCATCGAGTTGTTCGCCTCGAAAGTGGTCGTCGAAGAGGTGACGAACGAGGCCAGAGAGTTGTCGCTCGAAGCGGCGCGCGAGATGGCGGGCGACGAGGTGGACGTGGGCGACGAGTTGCAACTGCCCCTGCCGATGGAGGAGATGGGACGCATCGCGGCGCAGACGGCCAAACAAATTCTCTTCCAGAAGGTGCGCGATGCGGTGCGCGCCAACGTCTACGACCAGTACATCGACAAGGTCGGCGACCTCGTCAACGGCTACGTCAAGCGATTCGAGCGCGGCGACATCATCGTCGATCTCGGCACGGTCGAGGCGATCCTCTATCGCAAAGAGCAGTCGCGCGGCGAGCAGTGGGGGCAGGGCGAACGCATCCGCGTCGTGATTAACGACGTGGCGAAGGAGGCGAAAGGCCCGCAGGTGGAAGTTTCGCGCACCTCGCCGGAACTTCTGCGCCGTTTGTTCGAGATGGAAGTGCCGGAAATTTACGACGAGACGGTGATCATCAAGTCGGCCGTGCGCGAGCCGGGCGAGCGGGCGAAAATCGCCGTCGCCTCGAACGAGCGCGATGTTGACCCGGTGGGCGCGTGCGTCGGCATGAAGGGGTCGCGCGTGCAGGCGATCATCAGGGAGTTGCGCGGCGAGAAGATAGACATCATCGAGTGGTCGGACGAGCCGTCGGTCTTCGCGGCGAACGCTTTGTCGCCCGCCAAAGTCAATCAGGTGCGCATCACGGACATCGAGCGCAGGCAGATGGAAGTGATCGTCAACGAGGATCAACTGTCGCTCGCCATCGGCAAGCGCGGGCAGAACGTCAGGCTGGCGACGAAGCTCGTCGGCTGGAACATAGACATCCGCAGCGAAGAGGAACTCAAGAAAGAAGTCGCAGAGCAGATGGGCGCGCTCATCGCTTCGGGCGGCGCGGTTCCCCTGACCGCGCTCGAAGGCGTGAACGCGGCCACCACCGCCGCGCTCGCCGAACGCGGCATCGAAGACATAGACACGCTGGCCGCCACCTCGCTCGACGATTTGACCGAGTATCTAGACATCTCGCTCGACGAAGCGCAGGCCATTCTCGATTCGGCCGGGCGCGTCGTGGCCGCGCGCGAGCGCAGCAAACAGGGCGGCGAGACGGGCGCGGACGGCGCGGGTACAGCGGAAGCCGAAGCCGCCGCCGGAGAACTCGCCGAAGCCATTGACGACGCGGGCGCGGACGACACCGTCGAACAGCATGCGGCGTCCGTCGAACTCGACCCGACGATTGATCCGGGCGAAGTCGAACCTTCCGACGCGATGACCGCCGAAGGTTACGACGAGGCCGTGCGCGGCGGCACGCCGTTCCGCGCCGAGCCGGACGTTCTCGCCAATGAGTCGGCCGACCCGGTCGCCGGAACGGAAGTCGAAGAGATGTCCGCGGACGAGTTGGCTCTACAGGAAGCGGGGCGTGACCTGCGCGCCGATACCATCACGCCCGCCGCCGACATGACCTCGACCGACGCGGCGCTCCTGGCCGAAGAGGAAGAGGCCGAGGAAGGCGACGCGCCCGTGGAGGACGATTCGCCGATCTCGCCGATGGTCTCGGCGACGGAAGTCTCCGCGCCGGAAGTGCAGGTGTCGTCGGCGACCGCACCCGAATACCGGGTCGAGACGAACGACGAAAAAGACGTTGCCGGTGATGAGAAGCAAGAAGATGCTTCGGGCAGCGCAGAATAACCGTCGCCGGCGCGTCGCCTTCAAAAGCGGCGCGGCCTGCGGCAACTCGCCTTAGACGGCCTCACGACGGCATGTGTCCCGACGCACGGACAAGCGTCGCGCGCCGTTCGAGAGGTGATTGTAAGGGCGAGAAGTCCTTCAACCTTTAAAGCGCGCGACGCCGTTTTACCAAAGCGTCGAGAAGGAAGTGCATGACCGTTCAGTCAAAAGTTCGCATTTACGATCTCGCCAAGGAACTCAAGCTCGAATCGAAACGCCTCATCGAAGAGGTGCGCCGCGAGGGCGTTGACGTGAGCGTGCCCTCCAACACCGTCTCGAAAGAGCTGGCGGAGAAGATTCGCAACAAGTATTTCCCCAAGAAAGAGACGGTCGCGCCGCGCGCCATTCGCGTCGTCAAAAAAGCCGCGCCCGCCGCCGTCACGGAAGCCCCTTCGGGCGAGGACGAAGACATTCACGCCTCGGTCGCGCCGCCCGTCACAGCCGCCGCAGAGCAGACCGCTCCGCCGCCGCAGCAACAGGCGCTCGGCCAGAACGGCGCGGACGCGAGCAGCGCGCAGACTTCGGATCAGGGCGCGGCTCGCTCTGCGCCTGCCATCGCACGGCTCGTCAAGAAACCGCTCGCACCGGCCGCGCGCGTCGAACAACCGGCGCACGCGCAGAACGCGCCCGCCGCCGCTGCTCTGGCGACGACTCAAACCGAGGCTCCGGCAATCGAACAATCCATCACCGGCGCGCCGCTCGGCGAACCCGCGCCGCCGGAAGTGCCCGGCCCAGTCCAACTCGGCGTGGACGAAGCGCAGATGAGCGCGCCCATCGTGGAACAGATCGGCGAAGCGCCGCTCGTTCCCGTCCCGCCGGGTGTGTCCGCCGTAGTGACGCCGCCGCCCGTCGCAGCCGTCGTGGCTCCGCCCTCGAAACAGATCAAAGTTTTGCGCCTCAGCACCACCGCGATCAACGAAGGAATCAAACCCGGCGAGCGCGTGAATGCGCCGACGCCGCCCCCCGCCGCGCAACCGACGCCGCGCGAACGCGACCGGCGCGGGCGTGAATCCGAGCGAGCGCGCGGAGGCGGCGGCGTGCAGCGCGCCACCGGCACGCCCGGCGAGAGCGCAAACCCGCAAACCGTCTACACCCCGCCCGCCGACGCGCGCAGGCCGCGTCCACGCGCGGGCGCACGCGGTCGCGGCGGCCCGGCCGGCGGTGGCGGCGACGCGCGCGGCGGCTTCAAAGGCCGCGGCGGGCGTTTCGACCGCGACTTCGTCACGCCGCCCAAAGCCCTCACGCTCGAAGAACGCATCGCCGGCACGCTCAACGCGGGCGGCAGCGCGAGCGCGGTCGGGACGGCCAAAGTCGCGCGCATAGTCGAAGGATCGACCGTCAAAGAGTTTGCCGAAAAGATCGGCATCAAGCCGAAGGACGTGGTGACGCTTCTTTTACAGCGCGGCGTCTTCGCCACGATCAACCAGCCGCTCGACAACAAGGTGGCAGTCGATCTCGGCCACCGCTTCGGCTACGAAGTGACCTTCGTGCCGTTCGAGGAGATGCAGGTTGAAGAAGAGTTTGAGGAGTTGATCGAGACGGGCGCGGACGACCTTGAGTTGCCGCGCGCGCCCGTGGTGACGGTCATGGGACACGTCGATCACGGTAAGACATCGCTGCTCGACGGCATCCGCGCGACGGACGTGGCGGCGGGCGAAGCGGGCGGCATCACGCAGCACATCGGCGCCTACAGTGTGCAGGTGAAGAACCCGGACAGCCCGGACGAGATGCGCCGCGTGGTCTTTCTCGACACGCCCGGCCACGAAGCCTTCACGATGATGCGCGCGCGCGGCGCGAAGGCGACCGACGTGGTCGTACTCGTCGTGGCGGCGGACGACGGCGTCATGCCGCAGACCATCGAGGCCATCGAACATTCGCGCGCGGCGGGCGTGCCGATCATCGTCGCCATCAACAAGATCGACCGGCCGGACGCCAACCCGGATCGCGTGCGTCAGGAATTGGCCGGTCACGGGCTGCAAGCCGTCGGCTGGGGCGGCGAGGTCGAGATGGTCGAAGTCTCCGCGAAGAAGCGCGAGAATTTGGACACGTTGCTCGAAACCGTCCTGCTCACGACCGACATTCTCAATTTGCGCGCCAGCCCGACGCGTCGCGCCTCCGGCGTCGTGCTCGAAGCGAAACTCGACCGCGGTCGCGGCTCGGTCGCCACCGTCCTCGTCCAACAGGGAACGCTGCGCGTGCACGACCCGTTCATCGCCGGTCAGGTCTTCGGCAAGGTGCGTGCCATGTTCGACGATAAGGGCGTGAGCATCACGGAGGCAGGCCCGGCGACGCCGGTCGAGGTGCTCGGGCTGCAAGGCGTGCCGCAGGCGGGCGAATCGTTCCAGGTGGTTGACGACATCACGCGCGCGCAGAACATCTCGGAACACCGCCAGATGGTGACGCGCCAGAACACGCTGCTGCAAACGACGAAGCGCGGCATCGAGGCGCTCGGCGAGAAGGAAGTCAAGGAACTGCGCGTCGTCTTGAAGGCAGACGTGCAGGGTTCGGTCGAAGTGTTGAAGAGCACGCTGACGAAACTTTCCACGGACGCCGTGAAAGTCTTCGTCGTGCGCTCGGGCGTCGGCGCGATCACGGAGTCGGACGTGTTGCTCGCCTCGGCCACGCAGGCGGGCGCGTCGAACTCGGCGGTCGTCATCATCGGCTTCAACGTCAGGCCGGAAGTGCGCGCGGCGGAACTGGCGAAACTCGAACACGTGGACATCCGCCTCCACTCGATCATCTACAAGGTGGAAGAGGAGATTCGCGCGGCCATGATCGGCATGCTCGAAGCCATCGAGTCGGAGAAGATACTTGGCAAGGCCGAAGTGCGCGACGTGTTCAAAGTGCCGCGCGCGGGCGTGGTCGCGGGCTGCATGGTCATCGACGGCACGATCCGCCGCAACTCGCGCGCCCGCCTCATCCGCGATGGAGTGGTCGCGTGGGAAGGCGGCATCGCGAGCTTGCGCCGCTTCAAGGAAGACGTGGGCGAGGTTCGCGAAGGCTTCGAGTGCGGCATCTCGCTCGAAAACTTCAACGACGTGAAAAACGGCGACCAGATCGAGTCGTACATCGTCGAGAAGGTGGCCGCCACGGAACTATAGGGAGTAAGCAGTGAGCAGTAAGCAGTAAGCAGTTAAGAAAAGTTCTTACTGCTCACCGCTCACCGCTCACCGCTCACTGTTTTTATGCGAAGGCCGGAGAAAGTTGCCGAGAACGTGCGCGAGGAGATCGCGCAGATCGTCGGCTATGAGTTGGACGACCCGCGTGTGACGATAGTCACCGTGACGGACGTGCGCATGTCGGACAATCTGCGCGAGGCGCGCGTCTTCGTCATGCTGAGCGGCACGGACGACGAAGCTCTGGCCGCGCTCAAGGCGTTACGGAAGGCCGCCCCTTACGTGCGCCGCCAACTCGCCTTCAACCTGAACCTGCGGCACGCGCCGGAGATACATTTCATCCGCGACACCGTCGAAGAAAAGGCCGCGCGCGTGGACGAACTCCTGCGAGAACTCGTCCCCGCCGCCGACGCCCCCCAGCCCGATGCGGCCGACAGCGGGACGGATGCGGAAACCGAAGAGGAGAAAGCAAACGATGAAGTATGAACGATGAACGATGAACGCAAAGCAGGCCGCTTTCATTCATCGTTCATCGTTCATACTTCATCGTTTT
Source organism: Pyrinomonadaceae bacterium (assembly GCA_035645695.1). Lineage (GTDB taxonomy): Bacteria > Acidobacteriota > Blastocatellia > Pyrinomonadales > Pyrinomonadaceae > JAIVJZ01. The sequence continues at coordinate 76,477 of DASQMC010000016.1, read as the reverse complement.
TTATAATCATGCTTGTTCAAGTCGTCGAATTGATTGAGGCGAAGCGACGCTTTGCCATCACCTCGCACATTCGCCCGGACGGCGACGGTCTGGGATCGTCGCTCGGTCTCTACTGGCTGCTCAAAGCGCTCGGCAAAGAGCCGGAAGTCATCATGCGCGACCCCGTGCCGCACTCTTACAACAAACTCCCCGGCGCGGAAACCATCCGCGTGACGCCCGTCGTGGATCGTGAATACGACGCCGTCTTCGTCATCGAATGTTCCGACATCACGCGCCCCGGCCTCGCCGACCTCGACAAACAACTCGTAGTCAACATAGACCACCACGCGACGACTTCCCTCTTCGGCACGATTAACTGGATCGACTCGACCGCCTCGGCCGTCGGCGAGATGATCTACAACTTGTGCAAGGCCATCGGCGTGCGCCCGTCGAAGGAGATCGCCGAGTGCGTCTACACCGCGCTCGTCACCGACACGGGGTCGTTCCACTACTCGAACACGACCGAGCGCACCTTCAAGGTCGCATCCGAACTGCTGCGCGCGGGCGTCAAACCGGCGAAGGTGTCGCAGGCCGTCTTCAACAATTACCCCTGGAGCAAACTCCAACTCTTGAGCGAGGTGCTGCCGACGGCGCGCCACGACGAGTCGGGGCGCGTCGCCTGCCTGCGTCAAACGATGGAGATGCAGGAACGCACAGGGGCTTCGGACGAGGATTCGGACGGCTTCGTCAATTACCCGATGAGCGTCGGCGAGGTCGAGGCTTGCGCGTTTTTGAAGGAGACCGCGCCGGGCGTCTATCGCACGAGCCTGCGCTCGAAGGGCGACGTGAACGTGGCGCGCATCGCGGAGCGGTTCGGCGGCGGCGGCCATCGCAACGCCGCCGGTTGCACGCTGACGGGCGATTGGGACGAAACCGAGCGCAACATCGTCGCACTGCTCGTCGAAGCCGTCGAAAACCGCTCGAACGGCAACGGGTCGGCCGCCGACGAGCCACCCACGCTTGGCGACAACACGCCCACCGGCCAACTGCCGCCCACGCTCGTCAGGGGCGCGCTCAATGCGGAAAGATAAGTTTTCAGTTTTCAGTTTTCAGTTTTCAGTTTTCAGAGTTGTTCTTTGTCCGTGGCCGGTTGCTCAATTCAATTTTCAACACCTCGTATGGCAGCCACACAAAACTGAAAACTGAAAACTGAAAACTGACAACCCCCCGTTCTTCGTTTATACTCTGCGCCTATGACATGGTTCCGTAAAAAGGGACAGAAGATTGAAGTGGTTCCGGCGGACGAACGCGTCGTCAAGACCGAAGGAGTCTTCCGCAAGTGCCCGGAGTGCGACGCCGCGCTCTTCAAGAAAGACCTCGAAGACTCGCTGCAAGTGTGCCCGCCGTGCGGCCACCACTTCCGCATCGGCGCGCGCGAACGCCTCGCCATCCTCTACGATAACGCCGACTACGAAGAACTCGACGCCGAAGTCGTTTCCCATGACCCGCTCAACTTCGTTGACACCAAGCCCTACCCGCAACGGCTCGAACAGGCCAAACGCTCGACGGGTTTGCCGGAAGCGATCATCAACGCGCGCGGAAAGATAAGCGGCCACACGGTCTACGCGGGCGCGATGGATTTCAGCTTCCTCGGCGGTTCGATGGGTTCGGCGGTCGGCGAAAAGGTGACGCGCCTCGTCGAGCGCGCCATCAAAGACCGCGCGGCGGTCATCACCATCACCTCTTCCGGCGGCGCGCGCATGCAGGAGGGCACGCTCTCGCTCTTGCAGATGGCGAAGGTCTCGGCCGCGCTCGCGCAACTCGACAAGTCGCGCCTTCCCTTCATCTCCATCCTGACCGACCCGACGACCGGCGGCGTGACCGCCAGCTTCGCCATGCTCGGCGACGTGATCATCGCCGAACCGAAAGCATTGATCGGTTTCGCCGGGCCGCGCGTCATCGAACAAACCATTCGCCAGAAGTTGCCGAAAGATTTCCAACGCTCCGAATTCCTGCTTGACCACGGCATGCTCGACGCCGTCGTTGACCGCCGCGAGATGCGCGCCCTCATCGTCAAGCTGCTCGAATTTATGGTGAACCCCGAAATCGCCACGCCCAAACTCGACGTGGACACCAACTTCGCGGCACGCAACGGCTACAACGCCAGGGCCGCCAGAACGGTGCTCGAAGAAAAACCGTCCGAAGCCAACTCTCCGAGTTCAAAATCACAGGCCGATAATTAGGCGTCCGCGCTCTCGCCCTTTCTTCTCCGTGCCCCCTGCGGTGTCCTCTGTGTCTGCGGTGGTGAGTGCTTATTAAGTGCACTCACCACCGCAGACACAGAGGACACCGCAGGGGGCACAGAGGAAGGCAAGTAAAGTTCACTTATGCGGTTTGACGAAGCGGTCAATTATCTACTCGGCCTCGGCCATGAAACCCTCGCGATCAAACTCGGCCTAGCCAACATCGAACGACTGCTCGCCGCGCTCGGCTCTCCCGAACGCGCTTACCCGGCAGTCCAGATTGCGGGCACGAACGGCAAAGGCTCAACCGCCGCGATGCTCGATAGCATCTGCCGCGCCGCAGGCGTGCGAACCGGTCTCTACACCTCGCCGCACCTCGTCTCGATCACCGAACGCATACGCATCGCCGGGCGCGACATCACGCGCGAAGATTTCCCGCGCCTCGCCGCAGAGGTGCGCGCCGCTTCAACAGAACTGGCACTCGCGTCGGGCGCGCTCCCCACATTCTTCGAGCAGTTGACGGCCATCGCGCTCCTCGCCTTTCGCGCGGCGGGCGTCGAACTCGCCATTCTCGAAACCGGCCTCGGCGGCCGGCTAGACGCGACGACGGCCGCGCGCGCGGACGTGGTCGCCATCACGCCCATCGCCCTCGACCATCAGGAATATCTCGGCGACACCCTGAGGCAGATCGCCGCGGAGAAGGCCGCCATTATTCGCGCGGGCGCGTCGGCGGCGGTCGTCGCCGCGTCGCAACCCGGCGAGGCGCGCGAGGTGATTATCGCGCGCTGCCGCGAGTGTCGCGTCACGCCGCGCTTTGCGACCGGCGACATCCGCTTGCTCGGTGCGGATGCGACGGGCAGCATGCGCGTGACGTTCTACACGGAGGCGGATGTTTACGCGAACGTTCGCCTGTCGCTGCGCGGACGGCATCAGGCGACGAACGCTGCCGTCGCCGTCGCTCTCGCGGAAGTTTTGCGTGAACGCGGTTTTCCCATCACGCGCGACCGGATTATCGAAGGACTCGAAACTGCGCGCCACGCCGGACGCATTGAGTTGATTGCCGGCAATCCTCCCCTGCTCTTTGACGGCGCGCACAACGCCGCCGGAGCGCGCGCCCTGCGCGAATACCTCGACGAATTCGCGCCCGCGCCCGTTACGCTCGTCTTCGGCGCGATGCGGGACAAAGATTTGGAGGAGATCGCGGCGACGCTCTTTCCGGCGTCCGACAACTTAATCCTCACGCGCCCGAACAACCCGCGCGCCGCCTCGCCCGACGCGCTCGCACGACTCGGCGCGGCGCAGGGCTTAGACAAACCGCCGCTGCTCGTCGAATCGGCCGCCGATGCGCTGCGCGCGGCCGAAGCCTCGACGCCGCCGGGCGGGATCATCTGCGTCACGGGGTCGCTCTATCTCGTCGGCGAAGTTAAGGGTTTCATCGCGGGACGCGCGGAGAAGTTGAATCCGAACGCATAAAGTTTTAGTCTGCCCGCGAGGGTCATCCGGCCAGACAAACTTTATATCGAACATTGCAATCCGCGATGGGATTGCAATGTCACTTTAAGCACACGGCCGCTAGCGAAGGATAGCTTATGGACACATCCGGCAAAGAAGCTCCTGAAGTGATCGAGAGCGAAGACGTGTATCGCGGGCGCATCTTCACGGTCACGCTCGACACGGTGCGCGAGGAAGGGCGCGAGCACAAGCGGGAAGTCGTGCGCCATCCCGGCAGCGCGGCCATCGTCGCCGTGCATGACGACAATACCGTCTCGCTCGTCAGGCAGTATCGCCACCCGACGGTGAAATACCTGTTGGAGATTCCGGCGGGCAGTCGCGGCGATTTCGAGCCGCCGGAAGAGTGTGCGGCGCGCGAGTTGGAGGAAGAGTTGGGTCTGGTGGCCGAAGGTTGGGAGAAGCTGTCGGAGTTCTTCGTCTCGCCGGGTTTCTGCGGCGAAAAGATGTGGGTCTATCTAGCCACAGAGTTGACCGAGACGGACGCGCACCCGGAGGAGGACGAGAACCTGGAGATAGTGCGCCTGCCCGTCGAGCGCGCTCTGGAGATGATCGAGGCGGGCGAGATCGAAGACGCCAAGACGATCATCGGGTTGACGCTTGCCGCCGCAAGGCTCGGAGTAGGGTAAAAGGGGCAAGGGGAAAGGGGGAAGGGGTAAAGGGTAAAGGAAGAAAGCGAGCGGCACGCGACAAACGCGTCTTCTTACGATAAACGATTCTTCTTGTTTTCCCCTTCCCCCTTCCCCCTTCCCCCTTGCCCTTTACCCTTTGCCCCTTCCCCCTTGCCCTTTACCCCTTCCCCTTTAATCTTGACCCTCCGGTTGACGCTCACCCTCTCGTCTCTTACACTCGAAATTATCGTGGACAGACCGACTGAGACTCCGTACAGACTTAATTCCGACACCGCTTCGAGCGCGCCTGTTATAGAGCCGCCGGGTTCATACGACGCGCAGACTCCGGTCGCGCCTGCCGCCCCGCCCCCGAACGACGCGGGCAATCCGGCGTGGGGACTCGCGGCGGCCTTCGGCGTCTGGTTCACGAGCGTAGGGTTGCTCGTGGTGGGCGGCGTGCTGGCACTGGCCGTCTACGCGGTCGTCCGACGGCCGTCGCTCGGCGCGCCCGACTTGCAGCGCACGCTGGAATCCGACCCGCTGCTCATACTGTTTTCGATAGCGGCTATGGTTCCGGTACACCTGTTGACACTCGGCGTGGCGTGGGCGGTGGTGACGGGCTTCGGCAAACGACCGTTTCGCGAAGCCGTCGGGTGGAGTTGGGACAAGCGTTTCGGTTTTTGGACCTGCGTCGGGCTGGCGGTCGGCTTGTGGATATTCGGCATGATGTTGGCGACGTTGTTCGGCGGACAGGAAACCGACATTGACCGGATCATCGCCAGTTCAAACGCGGCGCGGTTCAGCATCGCGTTTCTCGCCGTCGCGACCGCCCCGATTGTCGAGGAGACGATCTATCGCGGTGTGCTGTACCCGCCGCTCGAACGCGCCACGGGAAAGAATCTCGCCATCGTCATCGTCTCCGTTATGTTCGCCGCCGTGCACCTCATGCAGTATCGCAATAATCTGGGCGTGATCGCGGCGGTGGCGGTGCTCAGTTTCGTGCTGACGTGGGTGCGCGCACGCACCGGCCGCCTGCTTCCCTGCTTCGCCATCCACGCCGCCTTCAACGGCATACAGGCCATCATCATCGTCGCGCAGCCCTACTTCAAGACGCTGCTTCCCACGCAGCCGAACGCCCCGCAGGGGATGTTGCTCGACGCGCTCGCTCGCGCGCTCATCGGCCGGATATAAAAACCATGACACATGAAGTGGTCGTCGTCGGCGCGGGAATTGGCGGCCTGACGACGGCCGCGCTTCTCGCCGCGCGCGGCGTTGACGTGTGCGTGCTGGAAAAGGAATCGCGCGGCGGCGGCTGCGCGACGACGTTCGAGCGGTTCGGCTACGAATTCGAGACGACCGCCGGACTCTACGCCGGCTGGGGCGACGAAGACATTCACGCGCGCGTCTACGCGGAATTGCCCGTCGCCCCGCCCGAAGCGCGCAGGCTCGCGCCCGCTTACGTCGTGCGCTTGCCCGATGCGACCGAGGTGCGGGTCGGCGTCGAAAGCGGCGATGGTGTAGGCGAGTTTGAGCAGGAGTTGAGCCGCGCGTTCCCCGAATGCGCTCATGCCGCGATCAACTTCTACCGCGAACTCATGCCCGTCGCCGAAGCGCTCCAACGCAGCGCACGACGCGCCCCCGACCTCGCCACGCTCGGCAAGCTCGGGCGCATGAAACTCATGGCGGCCGAGGCGCGGCAGGCCTCGCGCATCCTCGCCCTGCAAACACACACGGCGGCCGAACATCTCGCGGGCGCTTCCCTGCGCTTTCGCCGCTTCATAGATGCGCAACTGCAAATCTACGCCGGTTGCGCGAGCGACGAATGTGCTTACCTGTACGCGGCCGTCGCGCTCGATCTGCCGCGTCGCGGCCTCTACGCCCTCGGCGGCGGCGCGTCCGCACTCGCGCGCTCTCTCACGGATTCCATCAAACAGAGCGGCGGCCGCGTTCGATTCGACGCGACCGCTCTGCGACTCGCGTTCGACGCGGACGGGCGCGCCGCCGGAGTCGATCTGCTGAGCGGCGAGAGCGTCCGCGCGACGCGCGCCGTCGTCAGCAATCTCACCGTCTGGGACACCTACGGCAAACTCGTCGGCGCGTCGCGCACGCCCGGCGGCCTGCGCGAGCGTCTGAAATCGACGCGCGGATGGGGCGCGTACCTGCTCTATCTCGGCGCGGACGACGATGCCGTCAGGCGGCTCCCGGCCGAACATCTCCTCGCGCTCGACAGTTGGCAGGAGGGCGAAACGTACGATGCGGAGCGTGCGCAGTTCATGTTCAGCGCGTCGCCCGCATGGGATGCGAAGCGAGCGCCCGCCGGCAAGCGCGCCGTCACCGTCTCGCTCTACACGGACGCCGCCGAGTGGTTCGGCTATCACACGGACGAGACCGAACACGAGACGCAGGATCAACAGATGCTCGAAGCGTGTTGGAAGCGACTGCACGCCGCGCTCCCCGAACTCGGCGCGGGCGTGGAAGTGATCGAGACGGCGACGCCGCGCACCTTCTACGAAGGGACGCGCCGCAAACTCGGCATGACGGGCGGCATCCCGCAGACGCTCGCCAACTACAGTGATGCAGACGCCTTCACGCACCGCTCGCCGTTCCCGAATTTATACACCGTCGGCGACACGGTTTTCCCCGGCAACGGCCTTGCAGCCGTCACCCAATCCGCCCTCATCGTCGCGAACGAGATCGCGCCGCCACGGAAATAAAGAATAAATTGCTGACAAGGCGGGGCTTTCACTCATCTGCAATTGCGTCGAACTCACGTTAATTTATCGAAGCGCGAACTCAAGCGCGCCCCGCGCGTCCGCCTCCGCGCCGCGGATGATGACGACTTGATCGCCTTCGAGACGGACGAATGTGGAGAGCGCGCCGCTCTGCCAGATGCCTTGCGAAGAATCTTTCGCGCCGTCTCGCTGTTGGCCGGATTTCCCGCAGAAGACGTTATAGGCACGGAAAAACTCGGCAGCTTCTCCGGGCGAGTCCCAGCGGGTCTTCCAGACGAAAAGCGGCGTGCTGCGGGCGCGCTCGAATAAATGGGCGCGGTCGCCGCCCCAACCCGCCGCCGCGCGCGTCGCTTCCCCCGGCGGGAGCGACTTCGAGAGCAGGCCGCGCACGCCGAGTTCGCCGAGCGGCGTCGTGGCCGCCTCGTTCCAACCGTTCGCGTCGAATCGTCCCGCGTCGAGCGTCACGTCGCGCGGCGATTCGTTAGCGAAATATTTTTCGGGGTGCAGAACCTGCTCGCTCGACGCGGGCGGGCGGCGCAAAAGTTCGTCCACGCCGCGCGCGCCCTTTGAGCGACGCACCGCTTCGACGAAGCGCGTGCCGTCGCGGTAGCGGAAGATGAAGGTTTCGGTCAGGAGCGGCGGGAAGAACGCGCCTATCTCGCGCCGGTAGTCGCCGAAGCGCGCGTCTTCGCCGCGCCCGATCTCTTCGAGCGTGCGGCGCGACCAGACGGCGTCGGTCTGCTCGCGGCGTCGTTGCACGTTCATCGCATCGCCTTCGACGACGGCGAAGGCGGCCTCCGTGCGGTCGAAATTGTAGGGGCGCGCGGAGAACAGTTTCAGCAGGTCGAAATGCTGATCCTGTAGCGCGTGGACATACTCGTGCGTGATGAGCGATTCGTCGCGCGAAGGGGCGTCCGCGCCCTGACCGGCGAGGATGAGCACGCGCTTATCGTGGGGCGAATAGGCCGCGCCCGCCGAGGCGGCGGTGAAACTCGCGGCGAGCGTGGCGAGGTCCGTGCCTTCGGGCAACATCCCGCCCGCGACGGCGAGCCTGCTCAGAGCGCGCAATTCATCGCCCGCCAGCGCGTCGGCCACCTCCTTCGTGCGCGTGCCGTATTCCCAACCGGAAAGCTCGCTCATCCCTGCGTCGCGTTGCCAGTCGAGTTCGCGCGTCGCGGCCACCCCCAGCATCACGCGTCGGCGCAAGGCTTCGAGCGCGGGCGATAGAGGCCGCACCGGCAAAGGCGTCAACTCGCGCTTCGCGGGCGCGCCGACGACTGCCGCCGGGATGCCTTTACGCGACGAACGTTTATTGCCCCACGATGCGGCCATGAACGCCGAGCCGATTGCCACGACGATGACGAAAACAAAAATAGCGCGCCTTTTAAACCTTGTAACCATACAAAGTTTAGACGCGCCGATGCTGTTTCGCGATGCCGGAGACGGGAAAGGCAAAAGGCAAAAGGGGAAAGGGTAAGGGGGAAAGATTAAGGGGAAAGGGTAAAGGGGGAAAGGGGAAAGGTAAAGACAAGAAGACGCGTTTATCGCGCGCCGCCTGATTCCTACCTTTACCCCTTCCCCCTTACCCCTTCCCCTGTCTTTTCCCTTTTCGCCTTGATCAATCGAGCATGTCGAGCATCGAGCCGCCGCCGTTTTGCGGGCGCGAGGTTTTCTGTTCCTCGGGCGTACCGTCGAAGTCGACGAGTTTGAGGCGCAGGTTGCCTTGATTCGAGGCGTAGGCGAGAGCCTCTTCTTTGTTCAAAGTGCCGTTGCGGATCAACTTCTCAAGCACGTTGTCGAAGGTTTGCATACCTTCGAGTTCGCCCTGCTCCATCGCGTCGATGAGCGAGCGGCCTTCGTGCTCGCCGCGTTCCATGTATTCGCGCGTGCGCGCAGTGGATTTGAGTATCTCAATGGCCGCGATGCGCCCCTTGCCGTCGGCGCGCGGGACGAGACGTTGCGAGATGATGAACCGGAAGGTCTGCGATAGACGCGCGCGGATCGAGGCTTCTTCGTTTTTCGGGAAGACGCCGATGATGCGGTCGACGGTTTTCGACGCATCAATCGTGTGGAGGGTGGAGAGGACGAGGTGGCCGGTTTCGGCCGCTTCCAGCGCGACTTCAATCGTCTCCCGGTCGCGCATCTCGCCGACGAGGATCACCTTCGGGGCTTGCCTGAGCGCGGCGCGCAGGGCGCGCGCGAAGTCGGGCGTGTCCGAGTGGAGTTCGCGCTGGTGGATGGTCGAGTTCTTGTGTCGGTGGAGAAACTCGATGGGGTCTTCGATGGTGACGATGTGGTAATACTTCTCCTCGTTGATAAGGTCGATGATGGCCGCGAGCGTGGAGGATTTGCCGGAGCCGGTCGGGCCGGTGACGAGGACGAGGCCGTTCTTGAGTTCGGTGATGCTTTTGAGTTGCGCCGGGAGGTTGAGTTCCTTCCAGCCGGGCGGGTCTTGCGGGATGACGCGCATGACGATGGCGTGCGTGCCCCGCTGCATGAAGATGTTGACGCGAAAACGCGACAGGCCGGGCGCGCTGAATGAAACATCGGCCGAGCCGAATTTTTCCAGACTCTCGACCGCCGCCGGATTACGCGCCATGATGATCTTCGAGATGCCGGAGGTGTGCGCGGGCGTCAGTTTTTCGAGGCCGGGATAGGCGATGCCCTTCAATTTACCCAGCAATTCGATCTGCGGCGGTCGCCCCGGCGAGAAGATCAGGTCGCTGACCTTGCCCGAAGCCGAAAGCATCGTTTGCAGTACGTGGACGAAATTCAGCGGCGCGGCGGCGGCGGACGGCGCGCCCGCATCGGCGGCGTGTGTGCTCGCCGTCTGAGCGGCGTGCGGCGTTTGAGTCAACATAAAATTCGCAGGTGTTTACGAGAAAATGGATTGAAAAGAAAGGATCGGGCGGATTGTTGTCCGTGAGTTTATCGCCCACGGCTTTTGGCCGTCTACCGGCGACGGGACTTTACTAATGTACAGTTCCGAGCAAACTTTCGTAAAGCCTGTAACGAAAAAAATATGCTGCGGGCAAACAACTGACCTGTTTAAGGCGTACATCAAACTGTAGGCAAGGCACGGGATGTGCTTGAACCGGAGTTTGCGGCCAGCATCCCGAATTGACCGGAAAGGGGCGCTTATCAGGTTATGGCAACATACAGAGACCCTGTGAGAGTTTTTGCTCCGCTGGAGGTGCTTGAGCGCCTGCTGGAGATTCGTGAAGAAGCGGGTTACTCTCCCGAAGTTTTTCTCCGCTCGTCCGATGACTTGGCAGCTTACTTCGACGCTTACGGCTTTGACGTTTACGCATTCACCGAGACGGAATCCGAGTTTCACTACGGCCGCTATCGTGCCGCGCTCGCCCCGGGCGGCGACCACGCGCATAGTTCGCTGACCGCACACTGATTCCCAACGAGCACGTTTAACCGGGACAGGGACGGCCTCTTATCAAGGCCGTCCCTGTTTTGCTTTTCTACAGAGCCTTGACGACGACGAAAGTCACATCGTCGCTCGCGCCGCGGCCGCCCGTCCACGCGAGCACGTCGGCGTAGAGGAAGTCTATCAACTTGCGCGCGCTCAACTCGCGCCCTTCACGCACCTTGAGTTCGAGTCGCTCGCGCCCGTATTCCGCGCCCGATTCGTCTGTGGCCTCCGTGATGCCGTCGGTATAGAGCAGGATGAGTTGGCCGGCCTGGATGGGCAGGTAGTATTCGTAGTAGCGCGTGTCGCGAAACATGCCGAGCGGGATGCCGCCGCGTTCGATGAAGCGCGCGTTGCCTCCGGCGTCCATGATGAGCGGGGGGTTGTGTCCGGCGTTGGCGTATGCGAGCGTGCGGTTCGTCGAATCGAGCGCGCCGTAGAAGGCCGTCACGTACTGGTTGTTTTCGATGGATTCCCAGAGCAGGTAATTGACCTTCGACATCGAGATGTTCGGCGCGTAGCCGATGTGGATGGCGGCGCGAAGGCTGGCGCGCAGGAAGGCCATCAGGAGCGCGGCGGGCACGCCCTTGCCCGACACGTCCGCGATCACGATGCCGAGATGATCCTCGTAGAGACTGACGAAATCGTAATAGTCGCCGGAGACTTCTTCGGTCGAAAAGTTGTACGCGCTGATGTCGAAGCCTTCGAGTTGGGGGTCGCGTGAGGGCAACAGTTCGAGCTGGACGTGGCGCGCGACTTCGAGTTGCGCCTGCAAGCGTTTCTTCTCGACCGACTGCTCGTGCAGCATCGCCTTCTCGATGATAATCGCGACTTGCGAGGCAAGCAGCATGAGGATTTCCAGATCGTCTTTGGTGTAAGCGTTCTTCCGGTCGCTTTCCAGATCGAACGCCCCGATCACTTCTTCGTTCGAGATGATCGGCGCCACCATCTCCGAGCAGGTGGAGCGGCGCGCGTTGACGTATCGCGGGTCAAGGCTTACGTCCTGCACGATCAGGGGTTCGCCCGTCTGCGCCGCGTAGCCGAGCAGTCCCTCGCCCACTTTCAGGTGCAGTTCGGTCAACTCGCTGATGTCGTAGCCGCGCACGGAGGTCGTGCTGAAACCCTTGAGCGCGCCGAGGTCGCCGTCGCCGGATGCCTGCCCGTTGCGCTCGATCATGTAAATGCCCGCCGCGTCGTATGGAAGGAGCGAGCCGAGCGTGTCCATCACGAGTTCGAGCACTTCGTCAACGTCGAGCGAGCGACTGATCTTCTTCGTGATGTCGAGCAGCATCCGCAACTTATCGACGACGGTCAAGTCCGCCCTCACCGTCGCCGCCGCCGCATCTGTGATCGGTTCCGTCATAACAAACACCATCCACCCGAGCTTCCCCGCAGGAGGCGCGCGACCCTGCGCGGACGCCAAACTAAGATTATAGATGAAGGACGCGGCAGAGCAAGGATTAAGGCGGAAGATGCGTGCGAAAACGGACGGCGCGTTCGGGCGAATCGTGCGTTCCCTTCATCCCTCGTTACCGTCTATTGCGGCTTCCGTCAACAGGGCGAACTCCAACGCCGCCGCGCGGTGGCGTCGGAAGAAATCGTTGACATCCGACGGGAGCGTGATGCGCGTGAGCGTGAGGCCGCGCTCGTTGAAGAGTTCGGCGTATCGTTCGGCGGCGCGTCGTCCGGCCGCATCCGGGTCGAGCACGGCGATGACGCGAAAGCGACCGAGGGGCGCGACCCATTCTTCCTTCAGGCCGCCCGCGCCGACGAGTCCGACCGCCGCGAAGCCATGCGCGAGCAGCGTCAGCGTGTCCGTAAAACCCTCCACCAGATAGACGACGCTGCCGCTCGCCAGTTCGCTCAGACAATCGACGTTGAAGAGCGCGGGCACTGCGCCGCGCATATTGTGCCAGCGCGGCTCGACCCCCGCGGCGGTCGTTCGCGCCTGCAAATAGATCGCGCGCCGCTCGACGCGAAACGGGAACAGCAGGCGATGACGGTAAAACGTCAGGTGCGCCCGCGCATTGAACAAACCGCTTCGCCGTAACTCCGCGAGCGGAAACGCCAACTGCATCGTTCGCATCACGCGCCTGTAAGCGCGTCGCGGAAAGTAAACAACGCCCGCGCGACGCGTCGTCCCGGCGTCGATCCCGCGTCGCGCGAGATAGGCCAGTCCTTCCGTCTGATCTTCCGCGCGACAGGCCGCCAGTAGCGTCTCGCAGACCGCGCCCAGACGTTCCGCGCCGAGCGGTTCGGGTTCCTCCTGTCCGGACGCCGCCGCCTCGTCTGGCGCTGCGCGCTGCGCGAGCGAACGCTCGCGGCTGCGCGCCGCCAGCCCGAACTCGCGCGCGAGTTCCTGCACGGCGCGGCCGAACTTTACCTCGTGCATCAGTTCGTAGAAACGGATCGCGTCGCCGCCCTCATCGCGCGAGAAGCAGTGGAAGAGCCCGCGCGTCAGGTCTACCGAGAGTCCCGGTTGGCCTCTGCCGCTGTGCGCGTGGGATGGGATGGGACAGAGCGTTTGCAGGCGGCCGCTCGCGGGATGTGCGTGCGGGCAGTAGCGCAGGTAAAAAGTGCGATAGTCTATGACGCGCTTGATCGCATCGCGCAGTGTGAGCAGTCGTTCGCGCCCCGTAGACGATTCAACGGGCATGACCATTGTTGTTCGCGTAAGCCTGCCGCGCCGCCCAGCGCGCCTCGACCTCTTCCGCGTGCCGCGCCCGGTACTCGCCCCACAGGCGCGACACCTTCATGCGATATTCGACCAACTCGCGGCTCACGTTGAACCGCCGCGCGATCTCCGTCGAAGTCCGACCCGCGCGCACGTATCGCCTGAGCGACGAGAACGGCACGAGCGCCGCCGCGCCCACCGCGTAAGCCGCCTCCTCGTCCGCCTCATTGTAGTCGCGCGCCACGGTCTTGCCCTGCTTGTTCTGAGCGACGATGGACAGACGGTTCGCCTTATGCCCGAGGAAGACGTGACAGACTTCCTCCATCAACGTCGCATTATTGCGCGCCGCCCCGTGCTTCGGATTCAACAACACCAACCGCCACCCGTTCGGCAGCGGCCGCGAACACGTCCCGCCCGACCACGCATCCGAACCCACCCCCAGCAAATGCTCCCGCGTCTCCTCCGACAACCCCTGAACCTGCTCGAAGTCAATCACCATCAACTTCGCGAAGTGCGCCAGCGCGAACGGGTCGAGCGGCTCGTCGTCGCGCCGCAACCCCGCGAAGTCGCGCAGCCCCATCGCCCGCACCTCGTACTGGCGTCCCTTAAACGTCGGCGGAAATTTCGTCTCGTCCACTATCTTACCGATCCTTATCCCCGGCTATATCGTCCCTGCGACTTTTGTATACGCATCGTTCAAAGCAATCTCGCAACCGATGACGCCGATCTTTATCACGTCTCCCGCATCGTGATATTCCGAATATCGCCATTCCTTACCGCTCTGCCTCACATACTGCTCGATCCTGTATGACTCTTGAGCGACGAGAATGTATTCCGTCAGCGACTCGATCTGCTGGTACTGTTCAAACTTCTTCCCACGGTCGTATGCTTCCGTCGAAGCCGACAACACTTCGATGATCACCACGGGATTGAGCAGCGTGTCATTCTCCGCATCGTCAAACAACTCCGGCTCACACGCCACGACGACATCGGGATACGTATACTTTCCCGTCGCGCTCACCTTCACGCGCATATCGCTCGGATAAACATTGCACGCACGCTCCAGCAACTGATTACCCAATACACGGATGATGTTCGCCGCGATGAGATTATGTCGCTTACTCGCGTCCACCATCGCAAACACTTCCCCCGCGAAATACTCGCTACGCGTCTCTGCCTTCCGCTCCGCGGCGAGATATTCTTCCGGTGTCAATAGCGTGTTACGTTGAAAAGACATTTTGCTCCCGCCCCTGCACCAACAGCTATCGGGACAGCTTATCCCATTCCTCAGCCGTTATCTGACGACCGATGATAGATTCGACTTCGCGCAACATCATTCGCAGTTGCGGCACGGAGTATTCCGCGTTGGAAGGGATGGTAAGCCTGTGCTGTTGATAAACCATAAACTGATGCTTCGCGCCGGAATATACACCTTCAAAACCGAGTTGTCGCAGCCGCCGGATGAAATCGCCGCGCTTACACGGGTTCCAGCGACTCATAGATCGGCTCCCTGTTCAGGTCTATCCCCTCAATCACCGGAAGCTGATGTCCTAACTTCAAACCCAGCCACAGCCAATCTTCCAAAGTCGAACGCAACTCCTCTTCACACTCCCTCAGCGTCGCGCCGAAAGACACCACCCCCACACACGCCGCGATCCGACCGCAGAAGCTCCCATCCTCCAACTTGTCATACTCCGCCCCCGCCATCGCGGAGTCTAAATATTCGCTCAAGATGAATTGTATGCTCATAGCAGCCTCTCCAAAGTATACGCAGGCAATAGCCGTCGTCGGATTCGATTATACCTACTTGACAGTCACTTTGCGCCATTGAAATATACGTCGTAAGTCTTCCTGAATTTCAAACCACAGTTGGCTTTAATCGTGGCGGTAAAGCCCTACGTTACTGGACACTGTATCTCTCTGCGGAAAGAACAAAGGCGCGCAACCCATTAGAGCCGCGCGCCTAATAAATGTGAGAACTGAGAGTGCCGGTTACTTCCGCTTGTTGCGCGCTCGCGGGTCTTCGCCGGGGTGGCTGAACTGGGCGTAGGCGACGCGGAAGAGTTCGGAGAGGGCTTTGGCGGTTTCGGCCGAGAGGTTGCGGTCGGCGCGCAGGTGCGCTTCGACGATGTCGGGCGTCGCTTCGTGCGGGAAGTAGACGACGGCTTTGGCCGCCTCGTTGCCGCCGGCGTCGGGTTGGCGACCGCTCATGATGCGCTCCATGGGCATGTCGAGCCAGTTGGTGAGACGCGCGATGTTGTCGGCGTCGGGTTTGCCCGTGCCGTTTTCGATGCGCGAGAGCGTCGAGGCCGACACCTGCGTCTCGGTCGCCACGTCGCGCAGGCTCAAGCCCGCTTCCTCGCGTTTGCGGCGGATCGCCCGCCCCAGTTCCACCGTATTTACTAAACTTTTACCTGATTCTGCCATTGTTTGGCCTCCTTTTGACGCGACCGACAGCTACAGGAAGCTGCACGCTCGCCCCTCCACTGGTTCCAGAACATATCACAGGAAAATCCCAGACGCAAGACCTTGTTTTATGCTTGCAACAAAATATGTCTCATGGTACACTGTTTCACGTATGAAACAGAGCGTTTCTGACTCTGTGGCACGGGACGGAAAACGAGAGGGTGACAATGAGCGACCACATCTGGGAAACATTCGACGGCTTGTTTAAAACGGTGTACGGCCAGGGTCGGCGCGTGGCGGAACTCGAAGCGCGCATCGTCGATCTCGAACGGCGGCTGGCGGAACGCGCCGCCGTGGTTGCGAATTCGACGCAACAGCCGAAACAGGCGCAGACGACGATGAGCGAAATGCCCGTCGAGCGCGCCGCGTAAGTGTCCGCAGGATTTTGAAGGAGTTTAAGAGTCATGACAACAGCAACCGCGACCAACACGACGACGACCGACAAAAAGGCGATCATGCGCGACAAACGCGCGCAGGGCATCGCGGCGATGGGACTGGTCACGCGCGAGGGCGACCGCTTTCGCGTGACGACGCCGAGCCTTCGCGGCAAGCGCAGCAGCTACGAAGTCTGGCGCGACGACGCGGGCAAAGTGCGTTGCTCTTGTCTGGAATTCGAGGAGCAGTCGGTCGAAGACTCGACGTTTCGCTGCGAGCACGTCCTCGCCGTCAAGCACTCGCTGCTCGCGAAGAATTCCGAGGCTGTGACGAAACAGCAGCCGCAGCAGGTCGCCGCGCGCGCGGCGTCCACGGAAACGGCGGAGACGCCCAACACTAACTCGACCGCATCCGAGAAGCGCGCGCGCCCGGCGGCAGAAGCCCCGCAGGAGGCCGACGCAGCAGCGGCGACGCGTTTCGGACGGGAGCAGGACGAACCGGAGACGACGAACGAGGGCGGCGAAACTACAGCCGCCGCAGCGGTAGCGTTCGCCCCGACGGTTGGTTCGCTCGCGGATCACAGACATGAAGAGGAGCAAGAAGAGATGAGCAAGAGAGAAGCAACTGCCGTGATCGAGCCGGAGGACGATCTGGACTTCGTCACCGCAGAAGAGCACGCCGCAACTTTAAACGCGAGCGCGCCGGTCGTGCCGCTGGCTTTCACGAACACACTGCGCACGCTGCGCCAGCCGATTGATCCGAAGTACATCAAAACGCGTGAGGGCTGGCGCGACCGCAACGGCAACACGCACATGGTCGAGTACGTCGAGTGGCACATGGTCGCGGATTTCCTCGACCGCGTTACCCCGACATGGTCGCACTCCATTCGCGGCATCGTCCAGATCGGCGACATGGTGGCGGTCACGGTCGCCATCACCATTGACGGCGTGACGCGCGAAGGCGTCGGCACGGGCACGGCCGACAACGAGACGGGCATCAAGAAGGCCGAGCACGACGCGTTGAAGCGCGCGGCCATCAAGTTCGGCATCGGTCGCGAGTTGTACCAGCGCGAGTCGGAAGTGATCGAGCAGACGGGTTCCAGCCCGCAGAACGAGTTTCCGCGCGACCCGCTGGCGAAGTCCATGGGCGACCTCGTCACGCCGAAGCAACTCGGCATGATCCGCGCGCTCGCGCGCGAAGCGGGCGTGGATACGGAAGAGGAGTGCCAGCAGGTCTTGCGCTGCCGCACGGAAGAGTTGTCGAAGAAGGCCGCATCATCCTTCATAGACCACTTGAAGAACTTGCAGGGCGGCGCCGCCGGGCAGCAACAGCCGATGCGGCGCGCGAGCTAAACGGAGAATTACCAGGGGGAGCCTGAAAAGTCGCGGCGGGGCGGCGATGAGCAAGTCAAACCTGCCCCGCGCGCGGCGGCTCCGGGAAGTAAGAGGTTACAAATGATGACGACAGAAGAACTGATTCAGGAACAGCCCCTGACGTTTGAACTCGAATACGCCGACGACGACACGGCGACACAAGTAGTGGAAGCCGAGGGTCTGGTCGAGCGTGAGGCTGACGAGACGGGGCATGGCAACGATCAGGAATCGCGCACGAAGAAGGAACAGATTCTCGCGCTTTACGAAGAGGGCACGACGGACATCGCGCAGATCGTCAGGCGAGTCGGAGCGCGTCCCTCCTACGTCGCGCAGGTGCTACAGTCCGCCGGGCGCCTCTCGGGCTACTTCGATCTCTACACGACCACGGGACGCGAACAGAACGTCTATACACGCTTCTTCCGCAACGTGCTCTCGTTCAAGACGGTCGAGGCGGCGCGCGAGTCGGTGCAGAAGATAGACCGTCTCTATAACTATTTCGAGCGGCTCGGCGACCGCGCCGGTCAGCATCAGGCGATGGTGCTCGCGCTGACGGGCAAGAATCGCGCCCGCTGGAGCGGCAAGCAGGAAGAGTCGGCTGTGTTCAACGAGTGGCTCGCCGCTCACTGACATGCCGGGCAAATCAAAAGATCATCCGATAAATCTTTCGGGTGTGGAACGAGCATAGGGCGGGTTGAAAGGTGAGTTATAAACAAGGGGTTTTAACTCACCTTTCTTTTTATCCCGAAGACAGATACACGCTTTTAGCAATCCGGAATTAAACGGGCAACGAAAGGCTCGCGCTTTTCGCAGCCCGTCAAGCGCGACCCGCATTCACAAGGTCGCGCGCTTTTCACCCTCGCAACAATCGAATTTACCCTCGCACCCGGTTTGGCAACGCGCCAACACCGTCCGCCTCCGCGCGTGCGCCGCCACGTTCGGGAGCGGTTCAAACCTCGCTCTCGTCTTCAAACACTACCCTCGCGCTCTTCCAATGTCGCGCGCCGTGGGGTAAGCGAAATGCGCTTGAGCGGGAGTTCACGCGGTTTCGCATTGACTGAAAATCGCCAAGCGAAGAAGGAGAAATTGAACATGCCGAGAGTCATACATTTCGAGTTGAGCGCGGACGACCCCGAACGCGCCGTGAAGTTTTACGACGAGGTCTTCGGGTGGAAGACGCAGAGATGGGACGGGCCGCAAAGTTACTGGCTGCTGGAGACGGGCGAAGAGGGACAGCCCGGCATCCACGGCGGGCTGATGAAACGCTCCGACAATCCCCTGCCCCACTCATACGTCACCAACACCATCGACGTGCCTTCCGTGGACGACTACGCCCATAAGATCACGGAGCACGGCGGCAAGGTCTTGATGCCGAAGGGCGCGGTGCAGGGCATCGGCTACATCGCCTAT
Source organism: Pyrinomonadaceae bacterium (assembly GCA_035645695.1). Lineage (GTDB taxonomy): Bacteria > Acidobacteriota > Blastocatellia > Pyrinomonadales > Pyrinomonadaceae > JAIVJZ01. Next base: position 57,687 of record DASQMC010000016.1, on the reverse strand, counting down.
TGCGAGGACACGGAGGGCAACGTCTTCGGGATCATGCAATTCGACCCGTCGGCCAAGTGAAGGGATTCGTCCGCTTCAATCCGGAGGAAATGACATGAAGATCAACTACGCGGCGGTCGCCGCCTCCGCCCTGTTGTACTGGGTGCTCGGCGGAATCTGGTATTCGCCGCTCCTGTTCGGGGGTAAGTTTATAGAGATCATGCGCTGGTCGCCGGAGCAGGTCGCGCGCATCGCGTCGGAGGGCGCGGGCGCTCAACTGGCGCTCGCCCTCATCGGCTCGCTCGTCGCGGCCTACGTGCTCGCGCATGTCGTGCGCTACACGGGCACGGAAACGGCCGCCGGGGGCGCGAAGACCGGGTTGTGGCTGTGGCTCGGCTTTATCGTGACCAGCAACCTGAACACCGTCTTCTTCGAGTTTCGTCCCGTCGGCCTCTATCTCATCAACATCGGCTATCACCTCGTCGCCTTTCTCGCGATGGGCGCGCTGCTGGCCGCATGGCGCAAGCGGAGCGAGGCGAAAGCCCCCGCTTATGTTTAGCGGCCGCCGCTCGTCAAATTGTCCGTGGTCAGTTGCTTCGCGCTTCGACGGGCGGGTTATTACCCGTCAGGGCGAACGACTGACCGCTGACAACCGACAGCTTTTTCTTCCCCCTTTTGCCGGGAGTTCGAGTACTATTCACGCCTGAACAGCCCGCGAGTCAGACGTGCAAAGGGGAGACCAAAGCGTGCCGGCGAAAAACGACGACCTCCACGGGAATGTGCCCGACAAGGCGGAAGTAGCCCTGCTGTTGATCGACGTGATCAACGATCTGGAATTCAGCAGCGGCGGCCAACTGCTCGAACACGCGCTGCCGGCGGCCGAGCGGCTGGCCGTGTTGAAGCGGCGCGCGAAGGAGGCGGGCATCCCCGCCATCTACGTCAACGACAACTTCGGCCGCTGGCAATCGGATTTCAACAAGCTCCTCAAGCATTGTCTCGAAGAAGACGTGTGCGGCAGGCCAATCGCCGAACTGCTCAAACCGGAAGAGGACGACTACTTCGTGCTCAAGCCCAAGCACTCGGGGTTCTTCTCCACCACGCTCGACACGCTGCTCGAATACCTGCAAGTCAAAATACTCATCCTCACCGGGTTTACCGGCAACATCTGCGTACTCTTCACAGCCAACGACGCATACATGCGCGATTTCCATCTCGTCATCCCCTCCGATTGCGTCGCCTCAAGCGATTCGGATGAGAACCGGCACGCGCTCGAACAGATGCGGCGCGTGCTCAAGGCCGACACGCGGCCTTCCACCGAAATCGACTTCGACGAACTCAAGCGGCCGGATGCGGAAGAAGAACCGAATCCGCAGCCGCAGTCGCAGCAGTTCGCGAAGCAACAATAGGCGATACGAGTTTTCGCCGCCGGGGCGAGCGTTTTAATCAACCGGATAAATCTCACTGTTACGGGAGGACGACTATGTCGCGATTTTTTCGCAACAACGGGCTGTCGCTCGTGATGTTCATTCTGTTCTTCTTCACGCTCATCATCGGCCAATCAATCGTCGGCCAACGCGAGTACAACAACGAACAGCAGGAACACGGCCAGCCTGCGGTCGGCTACGCCGAATATCTCGCCACCTCACACTTCCTCGAAGCCACGATGGAGAACTGGGAGAGCGAATTTCTACAGATGTTCGTCTTCATCATGCTCACGGTTTTTCTCTACCAGAAAGGCTCCGCCGAATCGAAAGACCCCGACAAGGAAGAGACCGTAGACCGCGACCCGCGCACGTCGCGCGACAAGCAGGACGCGCCGTGGCCGGTGCGGCGGGGCGGCCTCGTCTTGAAGCTCTACGAGAACTCGCTCGGCCTCACGTTTCTCCTTCTCTTCCTTCTCACGTTCTACCTGCACGCCGTTGGAGGCGCGGGCGAGTACAATCAGGACAAAGTCGAACACGGCGGCAACGAACCGCCCGTGTCCACGTTCGCTTATATGGCAACTTCGCGCTTCTGGTTCGAGTCGCTGCAAAACTGGCAGAGTGAATTTTTCTCCATCGGCCTGATGGTCGTGCTCACGATCTGGCTGCGGCAGAAAGGCTCGCCCGAATCCAAGCCCGTCGATGCGCCGCACGATCAGACCGGCAACGAGTAGGGCGAAAGATTCACTAAGTGAGGCGGACGAGTTATAAAGCCGAAGAGGCCGTCAACTTTTGAAGTTGACGGCCTCTTCGCCTGTTCGCGCATCGCAGTGAATGCGACGTTTTATTCAAACGTCTTGCGTTCCGGGTTGCGCCCGCGCATGGCGGCGATGGAGAGTTCACGCGCGCGCGGCAGCACTTCGATGGACTTGGCGATCTGCGGGTCGTCCACGATCTGCACCTGCGAGGCCGTCACCGTGCCGTAGGCGGCGGTGGCGATATCGTAGCGCATCTGGCGCGCGATAAAGTCGCGGCTACGGTCGATCTGCGCGTCCTTCAGCTTGAACGTCTCGTCGGCGGCGACGAACGTCTTAAACGCCTTGAAGACGTTATCGGTGATCGGGTATTCGTCGGGTTTGATGTCGTGCTCGAAATCAATGCCGCGCGCGATCTTGTAATCCTCGAAACCCTTGATGCGACCGTTAACGAGTTCGCGCACGAAGGCGAAGATGGGATCGATCAGGCGTTGCTGCGCGGGTTCGATCAGGCGCGGTTTAACGGGTTCGTCGGGCGCGATGCCGCCGCCGCCGTAAACTTTGCGCCCCGAGTCGGTCAGGCTTTCGGGGCCGGAGGGTTTCGCCGCCGCCGCTTTCTTCTCGTCGTCGAGGCTGCCGACGCCGCCGCGCGTGTAGTAATCGTAGAGACCCTCGTTCGTGTAGTCGCGCTGGATGAGGCGACCCGAAGGCGTGTAGTACTTCGACGAGGTGAGCGTCACGGCCGTGCCGTATTCCATCGGGATAATGCTCTGGACGAGTCCTTTGCCGAAACTCGTCTCGCCGATGATGAGCGCGCGGTCGTGATCCTGCAACGCGCCCGCGACGATCTCGGAAGCCGAGGCGGAGTTGCGATTGACCAGAACGACGAGCGGCACGTTGTCGGGCGAACTGTTGCGCGACTCGTAGGTGCGCTGGCTGCCCTCGACGCGCCCCTTCTGCGACAGGATCACCTGCCCGCGCTGGAGGAAGCGTTCGGCGACTTTAACGGCCTGATCGAGCAGGCCGCCGGGATTGCCGCGCAGGTCGAGAACGAGCGAGGTCATGCCCTGCTTGCGTAAATCCTCCACCGCCGCGACGAACTCTTCGGCCGTGCTGCGGTTGAAGCCGCGCGTCATGTCGATATAACCGACGCCGGGCTTCAAGATGTAGGAATCGGGGATGGTCGGCTGGCCGACGGCGTCGCGCGTGATTTCGACCGTCTCCAGAGCCTTTGTCGAGGCGCGTTCGACCGTGACCTTGACGCTCGAACCCTTCGGGCCGCGCAGGCGGTCGCGCACGTCGCTCGAATTCTTGCCCTTGATCTTCTCGCCGTTCACTTCGACGATGCGGTCGGCGAAGCGCAAGCCCGCGCGCGTGGCGGGCGCACCCGGAAAAGTGGCGAGAATGTAGGTGTCGGTCTGCCCGGCGATGGTGCGGTCGCCGATGGTCGCGCCGATGCCGTAATACTCCGAACGCCAGTCGGCTTGCAGTTCCTCGAATTCCTTCGAGTCGTAGTAGTTCGAGTGCGGGTCGAGAGAGCGCAGCATGCCGATGATGGACGACTTGAAGGCGGCGTTGTAATCGATCTTCACGCCGTCAACGTAGTTCTCCTGCACGATGCTGAGAGCTTCGGCGAAGTCTTCTTCGATGGCGGCCGTCGCGCCGGAGGTCGCGCGAACGCGCGGGCGTGCGCGCCGCCCGCCAGGGCCCACATTGGGCGGCATCTGCTGTTGTCCCTGCGCGCCGGGTCTGCCGGGCGCGGGCTGCTGTTGTTGTTGTGCGAAAACGAACGTGGGAAGCGAAAGCGCAACGAGAAGGAGCGCGACGAGGGCGGATGATATTTTTTGTTTCACTACGGGCAAACCTCTCAAGACCATTTTCCGCTGAGACCGAAAACTGAAAGACGCGCCGTCAAGCGCCGAACGCCCGGTCGGGCGACTTCTCGCCGGGGCAGTTTTTATATAGTACTGGATGAGTGAAAGGGCGGCAAGGTTGCGTCCCGCACACCTCGCGGGCATCCGATTTCTCGGATGGGCGCGACGGAAAGGGTGGCGGAAAGGGGAAAGGGTAAGGGGTAAAGGGTAAGGGTAAAATGCGACTTTCGCACATTAAGTTCTTTCTTTTTCCTTTCCCCTTTTACCCTTTCCCTTTCCCCTTTCCCCTTTCCCCTTACTTCTTCGGGAATGGCTGTTTGTCACTTTCCCTCCGATAAATTAAACTGCCCCGTAGCAATCAGCCAACTAATTGCAATAAAAGCACGCCCGCGCCCGTCGCGATTTTCAAGCGCGGGGCGCGAGCCGAAGCGAAGGAGATTTTTTCCATGAGCAACCCTTACGATCCGAACAACCCGCACGACCCCCTGCGTCACACCACGAATCAGGACGAGATGATCGACGACCTGATGCTGCGCGACGACGAAGACGAAGCGGGCGGTGCAGACCGCGAACGCATGTCTTCGTCCGTGCGCGACATTGCCTCGCGCATTCCCGAATCGCTCTCGTCCATCGGCCGCGACATCAGCCGCACCATCGAGCGCGCCATCTCCGCGAAGGACGATTACGTTGTCGCCGTCAAAGTCTCGCACGAGGCGCAGGAGAAGTTGGAGAGTCTCGTGCAGGCGGGCGTTTTTCGCTCGCGCGCCGAGGCGGCCGCCTTCCTCATCGACGAGGGCATCAAATCGCAGACCCCGCTCTTCGACCGCGTGCAGCAGAAATTACACGAGATCGAACGACTCCGGGCGGAACTGCGCGGCATGATCAACACGCCGCAGAGTTGAGACCGGGCGCGCGTGCGTAGCGCGCCGTCTCGATCTATTTTGTGGTTCGGGTACAAACTTTCGCATTTACAGAGGTCTTAATTTGTCCGCCAGTCTCACACTTCCGCATATCCCCATCGAACAGTTCACGCTGGAGAACGGCCTGCGCGTCGTCCTGAGCGAAGACCGGAGCGTTCCGGTCGTCTCGGTCTGCGTCTATTACGATGTCGGCTCGCGCAACGAACGCGAGGGGCGCACGGGCTTCGCGCATCTCTTCGAGCACATGATGTTTCAAGGCTCCGAGAACGTGCCGAAGGCCGCGCACTTCCAGTACATCTTCAACTCCGGCGGCACGATGAACGGCACGACTTCCTCGGAGCGCACCAACTACTACGAGACGCTGCCCGCCGACCAACTCCCCCTCGCGCTCTGGCTGGAAAGCGACCGCATGCGCTCGCTCAAAGTCACGCAGGAGAATCTCGACAACCAGCGCAACGCCGTGCAGGAGGAGAAGCGGCTCAACTATGACAACCGCCCCTACTCCAACGCCTTCCTGCGCTTGAACGAACTCGTCTACCGGAATCCCGCCAACGCTCATTCGACCATCGGCTCGATGCAAGACCTCGACGATGCGACCATCGAAGACATACGCGAGTTCTTTCGCATCTACTACGCGCCGAACAATGCCGTGCTCGTCATCGTCGGCGACTTCGACCCGGCGGAGGCACGCGCGCTCGTCGAGAAATATTTTGCCACCATCCCGCGCCAGCCCGCCCCGCCGGAAGTTGACGTGAGCGAACCGGCGGAAGTGGCCTCGTCTTTCGAGACCTATCTCGATCCTTTCGCGCAGTTGCCCGCCCTGATGCTCGGCTGGAAAGCCCCCGCGCGCCGCACGGCCGACGCTTACGCCCTGACGCTCGCCAGCGAACTCCTGTTTGAAGGCGAAAGCTCCCGGCTTTATCAGAAACTCGTCAAGGGCGACGAGTCGGTGGTCGCCGTGCAGGGCGGCATCGGCGAGCGTCGCGGTCCCTCTTCGCTCTACCTGTTCGCCATCCCGAAGCCCGGCCGCTCGACCGAAGAGATTCGCCGCACCATCAACGAAGAGATCGCGCGCCTCGCCGCGGAAGGTCCGAGCGCGGAAGAGATGGAGAAACTTCGCAACACGCTCCTGAACGATTCCGTGCGTGGGCGACAGACGACGATGTACCGCGCGCAGCGGCTCGCCGAATACACGCTCTACGACCGCGACCCGCATCTCATCAACACGGAAGTGGAACGCTATCTCGCCGTCACGCCCGCCGAGATCAAGGATGTGGTGGCGCGCTACCTGCACACGGACAATCACGCCCTCATCGAAATCACGCCCGCGCCCGAAGGCTCGAAGGAGGCGGAACCGGCGGCCGACGCCCCCGACCCGCAACAGGAAGAAGTGGAGCAGCCCGGCGCGCCGCCCCCACAGGTGCCACCGCACCCGCCCGCGCCCGAACCCGTTCCCCCGACCGAGACGCCCGAAACGCCGGTAACGCAGACATAAACGATGAAGTAGGAACGATGAACGATGAAGTAAAAGCGACTAGCTTTACAGTTCATCGTTCATCGTTCCTACTTCATCGTTTCTTTAAACCATGATGCCCGACACCCAACTCGAAACTTTTCGCCGTGAGCCGCCCGCGCCGCTTGCGCCGCGCCCTTTGAATCTGCCCGCGCCCGAAGAGACGACGCTTGCGAACGGTTTGCGCGTCGTCTTCGTTGAAAACACGCGGCTGCCGTTCGTCACCTACCGGCTCGCCTTTCGCACCGGCGACGCGCACGACCCGCCCGCGCTGCCCGGCCTGACCGACATCCTGACCGGCATGCTCAACGAGGGCACCGAGACGCGCACGAGCCGCCGCATCGCCGACGAAGTGGCGCGCATCGGCGCGACGCTCGGCGCGGGCGCGAGTTCCGACAACACGACCGTTGCCGCTTCCGCCCTCTCGCAGTTCAACGACGAAATCCTGGAGTTGATGGCCGACATCACGCTGCGCCCTTCGTTCCCCGCCGACGAGTTGGAGTTGACGAAGCAGAACGCGCTCCAAAACCTGATCGCGCAGCGCGGACAGCCGTCGTTCCTCGCCAACGAACGAGTGGCGCGCGTTATCTACGGCGAACACCCCTACAGCGTCGTCTCGGCCACGCCCGAATCCATCGCCGCCATCACGCGAGACGATCTCATACAATTTCACCGCCGCCGCTTCATCCCGAACAATGCCGTGCTCGTCGTCGGCGGCGACATCCGCCGCGACCGCGCGCTGGCGCGCATCGAAGAACTCTTCGGCGCGTGGCAGGCGGGCGAATCGGAGGCGACGGAGTTTCCCCCGCCGCCCGCGCGCCGTGGGCGCACGCTTTATCTCGTGGACAGGCCCGGCTCCGCGCAGTCGAACATCGTCATCGCCAACCTCGCCATCACGCGCACAGACCCCGACTACTTCTCCCTGCTCGTCATGCACACCGTGCTAGGCGCAAACGCCTCCTCGCGCATCTTCATGAACCTGCGCGAAGACAAAGGCTACACTTACGGCGCATACACGAGCCTCGACGCGCGCCGCGCGGCCGGAAGTTTTCGCGCCACCGCCGAAGTGCGCACGACCGTCACGGGTGAATCGCTCAAGGAATTTTTCTACGAACTCGAACGCATACGCGAAGAACTCGTCACCGAGAAGGAAATACGCGACGCGCAGAATTACCTGACGGGCATCTTCCCCATTCGGCTGGAGACGCTCGACGGTTTGATCGACCAGTTAATCCAGATCAAGATGCACGGTCTGCCCGTCGACTACCTGCAAACTTATCGCGAGCGCGTGAGCGCGGTAACGCGTGAGGAGGTGCAGCGCGTCGCGCGCCGTTGCGTCACGCCCGCGACGGCGGCCATCGTCGTCGTCGGCGATGCCGATGCGCTCGCGGATGAAATAAAGGGTTACGCCGAAGAGATCGAGATTTACGACAGCGCGGGAAACCGCAAAGGCGCGTGAAGCGTCGCGAGAGAACAAAGAAACTACAAACGGGGAGTGATATGAGCAGCACATCTACAACAGAAGATCAGTCGGGATTCGTCGGGTCGTGGGAACTGGAGATCACGTCGCCTTTGGGGCCGCAGACGGCGACGCTTTTCGTCGAAGAGGACGGGGCGGGCGAAGGCTTGCGCGCCCGTATGAGTTCGTCCTGGGGCGAGGCTCCCTTGGACACCATCGCGCTGAGCGGCGACATTTTCACGGCCGCCGTCGCGCTCAAGATTCAGGGCATGTCCATTCAGGCCAACATCGAAGGCCGGCGCGAAGGCGACAACCTCAACGGCTCGATTCGCACCAACATGCCAATCGTTCCGCCGCTCATGTTCACGGGGCGGAAGATCAGTCAGTAGTGAGTAGTCAGTTGTCCGTGGTCAGTTGCCAGTTGTATGTGATTATCAAGCGAGTTGCCAGAGACTAAAGCAACAACCTGTCCCAGACAAAAAACAACTGACAACTGACCACGGACAAACAAAAAAACCCGCCCGGTGTGTGCTCTCACACCGGGCGGAAACCACAGGAGAATCGCCCAACTTTGCGAATCGCCACCCGGCGATTCATTGGGTCGTTGCTATGCTCGCCAATTCTGATGCGCGGGCGCGGGCGGCAGGTTGCCCCCAAATTTTCCGCCCCTCCTCGCTCCCTTTTTTGACTACTTTCGGCGTTTTTACCCGGAGACGAAAAATGCGAAAACTCCTACTGCTCACGGCCGCGCTCGCCTTCCTGGCCTCTGCCTCCTCCTGCGTGCAACAGACGCCACGGACGGCGCAACAGAATACGGGTCAGGCGCAGGGCAACAGCAGCAGCGGCGACCAGAATTTCAAGCGAATACACGACGCCTACGTGCGCGCATTCCTGCGCCGCAACCCGACGGTCAACACCTATCTCGGCGGCGCGGGACTCGACCCGGCGCTGCGCGAGGTGGACGGGCAATTGCGCGATCACTCAGCCGCCGCAATCGAAGAGGAAGACCGCTGGCTCGCCGACACGCAAAAATCGCTCGAAGCCATTGCCCCCGACACGCTCTCGCCCGCGCTGCGCATCGACCGCGAAGTCGCGCTCGCGCAAATTCGCTTCCTGCTCCGACAGCATGGGACGCGTAAGTATCAGCAACGCGCCCTCGACACATACACGGACGAACCCTTCCGCGCCATCGACTGGCAACTGCAAGGCATGACGCAGACGGGCGAAAAAAGTTACGGCACGCCCGAAGAGTGGTCGCTCGTCGTCAAACGCCTGCAAGCCGTGCCGCGTTATTTTCAGGTCGCGCAGGAGCAGTTGGCCGCCGGGATTAAATCCGGCAACACGCCCGATCATCGCATGTTGCTCCGTAACGGCATCACGACGGCGGAATCGACCGCCAACTATTTCGAGAAGACTCTGCCCGGCCTCGCCGCCGAGCGCATAGCACAGGGCGCGGGACGCGACGAACAGTTGAAACAACTGAACGAAGCGGCGAAGGGCGCGGCAAGCGGCTATCGCGCCCTTCGTGATTACATCGCGCAGAATTTCTTCGACGACGCGAGCAAGCCGGGCGCGGCCAACGTGAAGGCGCAGTTTCGTCAGGATCGTTTCGCGTTTGGTGAGGAGGAGTATAACTGGGCGCTCAGGAACAACCTGCGCATGCCCGACGCGACCGCCGGGCGGCTTTTCGACGAGTCGATGGCGATTGTCAACGCGACGCAGGCCGAGATGGTCACGCTCGCGCGCGAGATCGGGCGGCGGAAGACGATGGAGTTACCCGAAGAAGGCCATACGGCCGTGCTCGCAGTCTTTGACGAACTCGGCAAGGATTACCCGAAGTCGGACGCGGAGATGGTCAAGTGGTATGAAGAGGCCGCCTTCCGCCTCGTAGAGTACGGGCGCAAGTCGGGCGTCTTCGACGTGCCCGCCGATTACAAGCTGGAAGTTGTCGAGACGCCGCCCCCTTTGCGCGCGTCTATCGACGGCGCGGCCTATTACCCCGCGCCGCCCTTCAAGACGAGCGGCGTCGGGCGCTTCTACGTCACAACTTCCGGGTCGAACGACGAGGCCGTGCTCAAGGAGAACAACCGCGCCTCGCTCGCAGACCTCGCCGCGCACGAAGGCTTCCCCGGCCACGACTGGCATTACAAGGTGATGACCCGGTATCGCGACCGCATCGCGCCCGCGCGCTGGCTCACGCCCGGCGCGGTCGAAGATTCTTCCTCGATGTGGCAGGATTCGATGGCCGCCGAAGGCTGGGGTCTCTACTCCGAAGCGCTCATGTCCGAACCGCAGCCCGGATTTCCCGCGGGCTTCTACTCGCCGGAAGAGAAACTCTACCAACTCAAAGGCAAACTCTATCGCGACCTGCGCGTCCGCGTTGACACCGGCATCCACAACAATCGCATGACTTACGACGAGGCGGTCGATCTCTTCTCGCAAGTGGTGGACTTCCAGCCCGGCTCATGCCGCGACGCGGCGGCTGTGGCGGCGAAACCTGCCAAGCGCGCCAGTTGCGACTCGGCCGAACGCGCCATCTTCCGCTATTCCAAGTGGCCGACGCAGGCCATCACCTACCGCCTCGGCAAAGACCAAATTTTCACCCTGCGCAAAGACGCCGCACAGATCGCGGGCGAACGCTTCTCGCCCAGAGACTTCCACGTCCTCTTCATGCAGCAGGGCACGATCCCCGTCGGCTACTTCCGCGAGGAACTGCTCAGGGAGATGCAGGCGAAGAAATAGAGGGACGCGCGATTAAAGATAATCGCGAAGCATTGACGGCGGCAGCCCTGAAGCCGCAACAACGGATGTCGCCCCCGCGCCTCGCTCGCTTTAAGAAGCTGTTTGGACGAGTCCCGTCAGGGACGATTGGTAATAGCCCGGCACTTGAGAATCGGTTGAAGAATAATGCACTGAGTCCCGCAGGGACGATTGAATGTTCATCACGATTCAATCGTCCCTGCGGGACTCAGGTATAAAGACACATCAACTCTCCCCAGCGATAAATCGCTGGGCTATTATCAATTGTCCCTTCGGGACAACAGCAGGGTTACTTTTCAAACAGCTTCTAAGATTTCCCTCATCCCTTCGCTCACCGCTCATAGTGCAACACCATGCCGTCGCCGCCGACCGCGCAGTTCTGTTTTTTCCCGACGAAGAGGGCGTAGAGATGCTGTTTCGTGCCGCTCTCCTGTTGCACCCAACTGCGCCCGCCGTCGTCGGAACGCAGGATACGACCGCCTCGACCGACGATCCAGCCCTGTTCTTTGCCCGCGAACCCGATGCTCAGGAACGTGGTGCGCGGCTGTAGTCCCGGCGCGGCCGTCGGCGTCCACGTCTCGCCGCCGTTCGTGGTGCGCAGGATCGTGCCGCGCTCGCCCACCGACCAGCCGCGCTCGTCGTCGACGAAATTCACGTGATAGAGCGTCGCGTTCGTTCCGGTGCGCTGGCGCGTCCAATTCAAACCGCCGTCGGCGGTTGCGAGGATTGTGCCTTTTGCGCCGGCGATCCAGCCGCGCTTGTCGTCTGCGAAATCGAGATGAATCAACTCGTCGCGCGAAGGGACGAGTTGCCTGCGCCACGTCGCGCCCCCGTCGTCCGTGTAGAGCACAAGGCTATCGGTGACGACATCGCGGCGGCTGATTGAGCCGACGATCCAACCCTTCTTCCTGCTTGCGAAGCGCACGCTGTAGAGTTCCGTCGCGCCGCCGAAATCCGCCGCGCCGAAGCGATGCCCCTCGCGCCATGTGCGCCCGCCGTCGGCGGTAAGATAGACTGCGCTCCCCGCGACGAGATAACCGTCTTCTTTGTCACGGAAGTAGAGATCGTTGACTTGATCGTTCGTGGCGACAATCTGCCTGACCCACGTGCGCCCGCCGTCCTCCGTGTGGTAGACGAGTCCGCCGTCGCCGCCCATCCAGCCGCGCTTATTGTCCGTGAAATAGACGGCGTTCAAATCCCTGCCCGCCACGCCGTGACGCGTGGCAGTCCACCCTTCGCCCACCTGTTGCCGCGCGCCCACGGGCGCAAATGCCGACGCGACAAACAACCCCAACGCCAGCAGAACCGACGCCGCGCCCGCTCCCGCGCGCGGGCGGCGACGCATGATCTTCTCGCCATTCATACGACAGTCTTCTCCGAATACAGTTTGATATTACAGCAATAGCCCTTGTTCAATTTTTCGGTGAGAGGCTTTTGTTTTACACGAACCGGGGGTGCGAGACAAGGCCGCGAAAAGCACCCCGGCGACAGGTGGAGGGGGTAAAGGGTAAAGGGAAAGGGGAAAAGGAAAGACGCGCGGCTTAACGAGTTCTTTACCTTGCCCCTTCCCCTTTGCCCCTTCCCCTTTACCCTTGCTCCTATTTCCTCACGGCGCGGCGTTAACGCGGTAGATGCGTCCTTTGTGGACAACTACCACGCGCTCGCCGAGGGCGAAGTATTCGGCGAGTTTCCGCTCGCGTTTGAGGAGTTCAAAATAGGCGTCGCTGCCGAATACGAGCGTCGTCTCCGTCAGATTCGCGTCCGGCTTGAAGTCCGCATCCGTCCACACGCCGTCGCGCAGGTAGAAGGTCTTGCCCGCGATCTTGCGCATCACGCCCGACGCCGGAGCAGAATCTTCATCCTCGACAACGCGCATGGATTCCTGTCGCGCCCGCTCGCGCTTGCTGTCCTTGACGGCCGCCGCGCCCGTCGTCGGCATCGGAGGCGGGGAAACGGGCATGGGCGTCGCGTGCACCATAGGAGCGTTCGCCGCGCCCGCGCCTCCGCCCGCGCCGGACGCAGACCCCGACCGGCGTGCCTGCCGCGACGACGACTGCCCCGCCACGCTCCTGTTGACGCGATCAAGGATACGACCGGAAGTGCGGCCTGTGTTGCCCGTAACCGTGACCGATTCCGCTACCGCGCCGGGTTCGAGCGCGAGATAGGAGGTGTAGGGCGTGACGATGCCGTAGCGCGTGCCGAGGTCAACCACTTCATCGCGCAACTCGCGCGCCTCGCCGTTCGAGCGAATCTGCTCCATCAGCCAGCCGACGCGACGCGTCGCCCACAGGCGCGGCAGGAAATCGTTCTCATCCGAGTTGGACGGAAAGCGCAAATTCTCGTAAGCGAAACTGCGTCGCTCTCGCGCGCTTCGCCCGGAGAGCCGCAGGCGCACGTTTCTGAGATCGGCGTCGCTACGATAGCGGCCGATCAACGTCACCTGCGCGCCGCGAAAGAGATCGGGCAGAGCGCGCGGGTAGACGAGGTCGGTCTCGACGCCGCCCATGTCGAGCGCGAGATCGGTGAGCACCGGGTAACTCACTTTGGCGAAGAAGTTTGAGACTTTCAACTCAAGGTCTTCTTTCGGCTCGACGTAATCGGCCGTGCCTCCGTTCTCGCTCGCCACTTTGTCGAGCAGCGCGGTGTTCACGTCGTAGCCGACGCCGAAGGTGAACAGGCGCGTGTTCCCGGCGCGGGCGGCGCGCGCGTTCTCGACGATTCGTTGCGGGTTCGTCTCGCCGACGGTCGGCAGGCCGTCTGTCATGAAGACGAGCATTTTCGGCCGGTCGCTCGTGTCGAATTGTTTGAGACCGGCTTCGAGCGCGCCGTTGATGTTCGTGCCGCCCGTCGGTCGCAACTTCTGCACAAACTCGATGCCGCGCGTACGCCCGCGCTCGTCGGCCTGTATGAGACCGCCCTCCATCAAGCGCTCCTCGCCCGCGAACGAGATGACGTTGAAGCGATCTTCGGCGCGCAGCGTCTTCACGCCGAACACCATCGCGGCGCGCGCCTTCTCCATCTTTCCCTCCTCGGCCATCGAGCCGGAAGTGTCGATCACGAAGACGATGTCTTTCGCCGTGTACTCGCTCTCCGTCCAGTTGTCCTTCGGCGAGATCATCAGGAGAAAGTAGCCGTCCTTGCCCGGCTCGCGGTGCGTCAGAAGCGACAGGCCGAAGTCTTCGCCGGAGAGCGTGTAGAAGAGTTGGAAGTCCTGTTGATCGCGCGAGGCCGTCGGCGTCTCGAACGACACGCGCGCGCGTTGCCCGCCCTGCGTTGGGCGCACGTCGATGGCGTGGCTCGGCGAGTAGATGTTGCGCAGGGGCTTGTTGCCCTCGATTTCGAGCGCGCCCGACACGCGGCCTACGGTGGCGAGGTTGTGATTCGTGCCGAGCGGGTAGCGGTATGAGACCGTGCCCGACTGCGCGCCGAGCACCTGCGTGTAGGTCAACTCCAGCTTCTTGTCCGAGCGCGGCGGGATGGGAAAAATGCTGGCCTGAAACAGGTCCTTCCCGGCGTATTCGAGCAGCCCCGGGTCGCGTTGCCTGCGCACGATCTCGTCGTAGATGCGCCGCGCCTCCTCGCGCGTGCGTACTTCGCCGACGAGGCGGCGGTCGCCCTCCCAGATGGCGAACTCGGAGATGGAAGCCGTCTCCGGGATGGGGAAAAAGTATGTGCCTTCGAGCGTCGCGTCCGTGTCGTTGCGAAAGATTTGTTCGACGTGCGTCGTCGCCACCTGCGCGTTGATCTTCGTGTCGAGTTTGATCGACTTGACGGGCAGCGCGGGCGGCAACTGGGCAGGGCGCGGCGGACGCGGGCACGTCTCGCACGGGCGCGGCACGATGATGCCCTGCGCATAAAGCGGATTGGCCGCGAAGGCGAAGAAAATCAGGATGGTGAAAGAGAGGCAGGCGGCTATTTGTCGGCAGCGCATAAGGAGTCTCCTCGAAAGTTCGATTTTGCGGGCGGTCGTCCGTACAGGCCGCTCTCATCCACTAGAACGACCGCGCGAGGCTTTCTTGCGGGAGAAAGTAAAAAGAGGTGAATCGTCAATCGTAAATCGTGAATAGAAAAAGCAAAGCGGCTTTCTTCTATTCACGATTTACGATTGACGATTCACGATTCACGATGCTTCTCAGTCGAGCGAGCGCAGGCCGGGGCTGCGGAGGGCGACGTAGAGGTTGAAGAGGACGATGACGACGCCGCCGGTGGCGAGCGTGTAAGGCGCGCCGAAGCGGCGGGCGGCGACCCCTGCGACGAAACTGCCAATCGGCCACGCGCCGATGAACGACAGCATGAACATGCTCATCACGCGCCCGCGCATCTCGTCGGTCACGAGCTTTTGCAGCAGCATGTTGGTGACGGCGATGGAGCAGACGATGGAAAAGCCGATGCCGAACAGCATCAAGAGCGACAGCGCGGCGTTTCTGGAGAGCGAGAAGCCGACGAGGCACAGGCCGAACGCCGCCGAACCGCCCAGCACGTAAAAGCCCCTGCGCCGCACGTTGCCGAGAAACGTCAGCATCAGCGCGGCGAGGAATGAACCCGCGCCCGCCACGCCCATCATCAGGGAGAGGCCGGTTTCGCCGAGGCCGAGCACGTCGCGCGTAAAGAGCGGCATCAGCGTCATGTAGGGCGCGCCGAACAAACTCGCCACGGCCGAGATCAAAAGCAGCAGGAAGACGCGCGGGCGGCTCCACACGTAGCGAAAGCCGTTCTTCAGGTCGTGCCACATCGTTTGACGTTCGTCGTCGTGCGGCCGGGCGACGATGGTCGTCCCGTCCGGCGATTCGATGCGCACGAGCGAGAGCGCGATGATGATCGCGACGAACGAGAGACCGTTGACGAAGAAGCAACCGGCCAGCCCGAAGAGTTGGAAGCCGACTCCGGCGAGGGCGGGGCCGACTACGCGCGAGAGTTGAAACTGCGTCGAGTTGAGCGCGATGGCGTTCGATAAGTCTTCGCGCCCGACGAGGTCGATAGTGATCGCCTGATAGGAAGGCGACGCGAGCGAGAAACAGCAGCCCGTAATGAACGAGGCCGCCAGGATGATCCAGACGTGCGCGGCGTCGCTGACGATCCCGGCGGCGATCAGGAATGCGAGCGCGAGCGCGGTCAGCCCCGCGCCCGCCTGCGTGAAGAGAAGCAGGCGCTTGCGGTCGATACGGTCGGCGAAGACGCCGCCGAGGAGCGTCAGGACGAGGCCGGGCGAAGTCGCCGCGAAGCCGTCGACGCCGAGCCAGAAGGCCGAGTTCGTGAGTTGCAGGACGAGCCAGCCCTGCGCCACCGTCTGCATCCACGTCCCGATGTTCGACAGGAACGCGCCCGCCCAGAACAGGCGAAAGTTGCGGTGCGTGAGCGCGCGAAACATCTCGCTCGAACGAGTTGCTTGCGGCGCGTTTGGCTCGATCAGCGCGGGCATGATCTAACTTGATACCATCCGAAGGGCATCCGACTCAAACCCTATCGCGAAATATCGCAACTTTTCGCCCCCGCCGAACGAATAAGAGTTTTGCGGCCGGGCGGTCGCGGTCTAATCGCGCGTGCGCGCGAAAGACGCGCGCCCCGTCGTTTCGGCTTTCATCTTCGAGCTTCAGGAGAATCTTATGAAAAGTTTGACCGCGCGTTCCGGTTCGCTCGCCATGAGCGCATGTCTGGTCTTCATCGCCTGCCACGCGGGAGCGGCGGCACGGGTTCGGGCGCAATCAGCACCGCGAACACAACCTTCCACCACGACGCAACAACCATCCAACGTGAACAACTCGAACCAACCGGCGACGACGGCGACGCCCGCCGCCGATCCCGCCGACGTTGCGACGCTCGACGCCATACTCGCCGCCGTCTACGGTTCCATCTCCGGCGCGAAGGGCAAGCCGCGCAACTGGGATCGTTTCCGCTCGCTCTTCGTTCCCGGCGCACGCCTGATCCCGACCTTCAAACAACCGACCGGCGAGATCGCGACGCGCGTCCTGACGCCCGAAGAGTTCATCACATCATCCGGCAAGTTCATGGAGGAGCAGGGATTCTTCGAGCGGTCGATTGCCAACCACGTCGAGACTTTCGGCAACATCGCGCAGGTCTTCAGCGTCTACGAGGGACGCCACGACACGGCCGACCCGAAGCCCTTCGTGC
Source organism: Pyrinomonadaceae bacterium (assembly GCA_035645695.1). GTDB lineage: Bacteria > Acidobacteriota > Blastocatellia > Pyrinomonadales > Pyrinomonadaceae > JAIVJZ01. The sequence continues at coordinate 40,877 of DASQMC010000016.1, read as the reverse complement.
GCGGCATCAACAGCATTCAACTCATGAACGACGGCAAGCGCTGGTGGATAGTGACGATCTTCTGGCAGCCGGAAGACGCGGCGAACCCGCTTCCGAAGAAATACCTCACGGCGCGGAAGAATTAGCTTCGACCCGATTTACAACCGCCGCCGCTCGAAAGGGCGGGGCGTTCCGGCACGGCGCGCGGGAGACGGCATGATTCGCGAGAAGTTAATCGAGAGTGAGATCGGGTTGAGCCGCAAGTTTCGCATGCGCGGGCGCGAGGTGTCGCGCGTCGAAGCCCTGAGCGACGCGGTGTTCGGCTTCGCCATCACGCTGCTCGTCGTTTCGCTCGAAGTGCCACGCACGTTCGACGCGCTGATGGAGATGATGCGCGGCTTCATCGCCTTCGCCATCTGCTTCGCGATGCTCATCCTCGTCTGGTATCAGCAATACAAGTTCTTCCGTCGCTACGGGCTGAACGACGCGCTCACGTTCGTCCTAAACGCCGTGCTGCTTTTCGTCGTACTGTTCTACGTCTACCCGCTGAAGTTCGTCTGGACGCTGCTCGTGAACATGATGCTCGGCGCGGACAATCGCGTGCGGTTGCCGACGGGCGAATGGGTCGCCGCCGTCGAGCGCAGCCAGATGGGGAAGATGATGATCGTCTTCAGCATCGGCTACGTGGCCGTCTTCGCCGTCTTCGCGCTGCTTTACCGGCGCGCTTACGCCAAGCGCGCCGAGTTGGAGTTGAACCCGCTCGAAGTGTTGGACACGCGGACGGAGATGGTTGAGAACATACTGCACGTCTGCATCGGCCTGCTCTCCATCGGCCTCGCCAGCCGTGGCACATCCGCATACGTCGCGCTGGCCGGTTTCATCTACGTGCTGGTCGGCCCGGTGATGACCATCAATGGGCTGATAATGGGAAAGAAACGAAAAAAGCTGGAAGCGACTTTGACGCCAAGCACAATGACGCCCGTACCTGCCGCCGGACATAGTGAGGAACACGCCGTCGAGGCGTCGCGGATCGCCGACGTGTCATCGCGAATTTGAACCCGGCGATCACAAAACCCTCTGTGCCGCCTCTGTGGTGAATGCTTATGTATTAGCACTCACCACCGCAGACACAGAGGACACGGAGGCGGCACAGAGAAATTTTGAGTCACATACAATTGCGAATGGCTATAACCGCGCAACTCCGCCGTTAAGAACCTTACCCCCGCCATTACCGGCTACGCGCGTCGCCACTGCGACAGCGGCTTTCCGCTTCCGCCCCGCCGCGTCGCGACGATCTCGGCCAGCACGGCGAGCGCGACCTCTTCCGGCGACACCGCGCCGATGTCAAGGCCGATGGGCGCGCGCACCTCTCTTAAAATTTCATCCGCGACGCCGGATTCACGCAGGCGTTCCAGCACGATGTTCGTGCGCCGCCGGCTGCCGATCATCCCGACGTAATCAGGCCGCGCGGCGACGACGGCGCGCATGCATTCCTCATCCTCGTTGTGCCCGCGCGTGACGACGGCGACGTAGACGCCGCGCCCCTTGCCAACGGAAGTTTGCACGGCTCGCCGCCAACCATCGGACGCCGCGACGAGCTCGATCTCCGTCTCGGGAAAGCGTGCGCGGGTGACGAAATCCGCGCGGTCGTCTATCAGTGTGACGCGGTAGCCGACGGCCTCCGCGAGCCGTGCGAGCGATGCGCCGACGTGCCCCGCGCCACACACCACGACGCGCGGCTCTCGCTCGACGCGCTCAAACAGGACGCGCGCCCCGTGCCACTTCAAGAGTTCCGGCGCGAACTCTTCAACTTTGAAAGTTTGTGCTTCGGCGCGCGATTTGACGAAGGCGTCGGCGCGGCGCGCGATTGATTCGTCGAGCGCATCGTCGCCCGTGCCGCCCGTCGCCGCTTCGCCCGAATCGTCGATTAGCAACTTCGCGCCCGCCGGGTGTGGCGGACGAACCTCTACGAGCGTGGCGAGGACGGCGACCGCGCCGTCTTCCAGCACACGCGCGATTGCACCGGCCAGATGCTCCGCGCCGTCGAAGTCGTCGGTCGTTTCGTTCATTTTCAGCGCGAGCGTTTGGCGGGGAAATCGGTAGTGGCGGGTTTCGCGGCCAGCCCGAGCGTCGAGAGCACGCGGCGCGCGATCCACAACGGCCCGATGAGCAGGTAAATCGGATTGCGGAAGAACGCGGGCTGGTTGCCCTCGATCCAGTGGCCGACGAACTGTAGAATCCACCCGACGACGAACATCGCGAGCGCCCATCGCCAGTTGAAAAAGAAAAGCGGCAAGCTCAAGACGATCATAGGGATGCCGATGCTGTGCGTCAGGCGATTGAGCGGATGCCTGTGCTTCGCCTTGTAGTCTTCCATGAAAGATGCGGGCATAGAAAAACCTCCGAAGGAGATGGATGAAGGATAGAGGGAAAAGGGGAAGGGGTAAAGGGTAAAGGTGAAAGTGATACAAGCGGGATTGCCCTGAGATTAATTCGCGAGGCTGTTCTTCGCCCCTTCCTCTTTACCCCTTTACCCCTTCCCCTTTTCCCTTTTCCCTTCTTCCGTCCCACACGTCTATGAAAATCTCCATCGTGCCGCCGCAGACCATCCCTTCTTCGCTGGCCTCGTCGGCCGTGAGACTGAACTTGTGCAAGCCCGCCGCGCCCGTGCGCATCGCCTCGCGGGCTTCCGCCCAAACCTCGGCCTCGATGCAACCGCCGCCGACCGTGCCCGCCACATCGTCGTTCTCGAAGAAGAGCATCTTCGCCCCGCGACGTTGCGGCGTCGAGCCGCGCGTGTGCGCGACCGTCGCCACCACGACGCGCTCGCCCCTCGCGTTCCTTTCAGCGATCAGACGGTAAAGTTCTGCCTGCGAGATCGTACCCATAAGAATAAGGGATGAGGGCGGAGGGATGAGGGATGAAAGGAGGCATTCAATCAAGTGAGTGCTTTCTTTATTCATCCCTCATCCCTCCGCCCTCATCCCTTCATTGTGGCGGCGGTGTAGAAGAAGGCGTCGGCGAAGGCGTGGGCGAAGGCGTCGGCACAGGCGCGCTCGACGCGGGGCCGCCGCTTTCGAGTTCGCGTTCCACGGCGGCGTCGAGTTGCGCGCGTAGACGCCCGACAAGCTGGTCGGCGTTGTTGAGCGCGGTTTCGAGCCGCGTGCGGCTTCCCTGTAGCACGTCGAGTTGCGTGCGGATGCGCCGTTTCTCCGAGTCGAGTTGGCGGCGGATCGTGTCGCGCAACTCGTCTGGGCGAAACGTCCCCGTCAGCGCGGCCTGCCGTTCGATGCTCTCGGGGCGCATCTGCTCGTCCACCCGATCCATCTGCGCCTGCAAACCGGCCTCCTTCTCCAACACGTCGCGCAGTTGCGTCTGCAAACCTTCGGCGCGCTGCTCGGCGCGCGTCAGTCGTTCCTGAATCAGGTCGGTGCGCCGCTCCTTTTCGAGCTCGTCAACCTTCCGGTTGAGTCTTCCGAACTCGTCCAACAAGCTCTGCATCGTCTTGAGCGTTTCGTCGGATTCGGGCGGCGCGGTCGAACGGGAGCGGCGCGTGCGGCTCGTCGTCGGCGTTGCGGCGCGGCCTTCCTGAGCCGCCTGTTCCTCGGCGGTGCTGACGACGCGCGGCTCGTAATCAGGCGTCGCCGTCGGCTGCGTGGTGGTGGTGCCACGCGTGGGGTTCGTCGCACGCCGCGACGGACGCCTGCGCTGCTGCTGCTGCGACTGCGCCTCGAACGCTCCCCACGCCAGCAACGACACCAACGCCGACGCCACAACCGCCCTGAATCCTGAACGATTTCGCATCATCAAACTCCTTACTGATAACCGACAACTAATAACTGAAAACTGAAAACTGATAACTGATAACTGATAACGACGTTGTTGCATAAATCTATATGTTGCGGTTTCGGGTTTGAAATTTCGCATGACATCCACAATATATGGACACAAAACCCTATTTATGCAACAAAGCCACTGATAACTCTAATGTACACGCCGCATTCACGGCATAGTTCCAAACGCATCCGGCTCAAGCGGCTGGCCTGTTCAGCCCGGTTGAATCTTGAAGCTGATGTCCATCGCCCGCGCCGAGTGCGTCAGCGCGCCAACGCTGATCAGATCGACGCCCGCTTCGGCGTAGGCGCGCACGTTCTCCAGACGGATGCCGCCCGACGCTTCGAGCAGGACGGCGGGCGACAATTCACGCGCGAGTTCGACGCGCGCGCGCGTCTCTTCCGGCGTCAGATTGTCGAGCAAGAGGATGTCCGCGCCGCTCGTGATCGCCTCGCGCAAATCCTTTTCGCTTGTGACTTCGACCTCGATCTTGTGCAGGTGCCCGACCGCCCTGCGCGCGCGCTCGACGGCCGCGCCCACGCCGCCCGCGAGCGCGATGTGGTTGTCTTTAATGAGCACGCCGTCGTCGAGGCCGAAACGGTGATTGCGCGCGCCGCCCGATTCCACGGCGTACTTCTCAAGCATGCGCAGCCCCGGCGTCGTCTTGCGCGTATCGACGATCTGCGCGTTCGTCCCTTCGACCTCGCGCACGAACGCGCGGGTCGTCGTCGCAATGCCCGAGAGGCGTTGCAGTAAATTCAGCGCAACGCGCTCGCCCGCCAGCAGCACATCGGCGAAGCCGTTCGTGCGCGCGACTACTTTGCCCGCCTCCACCTCGTCGCCGTCGGAGAAGAAGGCTTCGAGTTGCTGTTGCGAGTCGAGCGTGGAGAAGACGGCCTCGGCCGCTTCGAGACCGGCGATGACGAGCGGCTCTTTCGCGAGAAAGCGACCGCGCGCGTGCGCGTTGCGCGTCACGGTCGATTGCGTCGTGATGTCGCCTCGCCCCAGGTCTTCAGCGAGAAACGCGCCGATCTGTTGAAAGAGCGCACCTTCGTCAAGCCATTTCATTCCGCGAACGCCTCCATGCTCTGCCTGAGCGCACTTGTTCGTTGCTCTATGTCCGTCATGCGTTGCCGCAACTCCGCGACCTTTTCGGCCGGGGCGCGGGCGACGAAATTCTCGTTCGCCAGTTGGCCGCGCAAACGCTCCGCCTCTTTAGTCAACTTTTCCTCTTCCTTGCGCAGGCGCTCGCGCTCCTGCGCGAAGTCGATCAGGCCTTCGAGCGGCACGGCCAACTCCGCCCCGCCCCCGAGCACCGCCCGCGCAGAGGCGCGCGGCGCGTCCAGGGTTTCCGTGATCGAAATGCTCGACGCGCGCACGAGCCGCGCGATCTGCTGCGCGCCCGCCTCAAACACCGCGCGCGCTTCCGCGTCCGGCGCGCCGACGACGAGCGGCACCGCCTCGCCCGGCTTGATGTTCATCTCCGAGCGAATGTTGCGCACGCGCGAGACGAGTTCGATGATGGCCTGCATCTCCCCCTCGGCGCGTTCATCGATCAACTCTTCCCGTGCCTGCGGATAGGCTGCGAGCATGATCGTCAGAGGCGCGGCCGCGTAAGCCGGGTGGAGTTGTTCGTCGCCGATGCCGGGCAGCATTTGCCAGAGTTCCTCCGTGATGAACGGCATGAACGGGTGCAGCAGGCGCAAAGCCTGTTCGAGCACCGTCAGCACGCGACTGCGCGCCGCCTCTCGCGCGGGCGACGCTTCCGCTCCCGTCACCTCCGACTTCGTGAGTTCGATATACCAGTCGCAGAAATCGTCCCAGAAGAAATGATAGAGCGTCTGCACGGCGAGATGAAACTGGTACTTCTCAATCGCCTCGCCGACGATGCGCGCCGTCCGGTTCAGACGCGATACGATCCAGCGATCATGCAAAGCCCAATCCGCGCGCCTCTCGGCGAAGCCCTGTCCCACGCGCGCCCCCTCGGAGTTCATCAGGCAGAAGCGCGCGGCGTTCCAGATTTTGTTGGCGAAGTTACGATAAGACTCGACCTGATTTTCGTTCCAGCGCGTGTCGGTCGTCTCGATTGACGCGAGCACGAGGCGCGTGGCGTCCACGCCGTACTTGTCGAAAATCTCCAGCGGGTCAACGCCGTTATTTTTCGACTTCGACATGCGCTGCCCGTGCTTGTCGAAGATCGTGCCCGTGATGAACACGTCGTCGAACGCACGCTCGCCCGTGAACTTCACGCCCGTCATCATCATGCGTGACACCCAGAGGAAGATGATGTCGCGCGCCGTGATGAGCACGGAGGTTGGATAGAACATCTCCAGGTCGGGCGTCTCGTCAGGCCAGCCCAATGTCGAAATCGGCCACAGGGCGGACGAGAACCACGTGTCGAGCACGTCCGGGTCTTGCGTCAATCGGTCGGTTCCCGCACGCTCTCTCGCCTCGGCTTCCGAGCGCGCGACGATGGTGCGGCCGTCCTCCGTATACCACGCGGGGATGCGATGCCCCCACCAGAGTTGGCGCGAGAGCGTCCAGTCGTGCAGGTTTTCGAGCCAGTTCGTATAAACTTTTTCATACGGGTTCTCGGGCACGAAGCGCGGCTCGCGTCGCTCGCGCATCAAGTCGAGCGGGCGGCGCGCGAGTTCGGACTGGCGGCAGAACCACTGCAAAGAAATGAGCGGCTCGACCACCGTGCGGCAGCGGCCGCACTTCGAGATCGAAAATTCATAATCGACCACCTTCTCCAGCAACCCGAGTTCTTCAAACTTCGCGACGACTCTTTCGCGCGCCTCATAGCGGTCGAGTCCCTCGAACTCCGCGCCCGCCCCGGCCGTCATCCGCGCGTGCTGGTCGATGACTTTGACGAGCGGCAATTCGTGGCGCGCGCCTATCGCGTAATCGTTAGGGTCGTGCGCGGGCGTGACCTTAACCGCGCCCGTGCCGAACAACGGGTCGACAAACACGTCCGCGACGACCGTGATCTCGCGCCCCACGAGCGGCAACAGGAGCGTCGCGCCGACGAGATCGAGATAGCGTTCGTCCGTAGGGTTGACGGCGACCGCCGTGTCGCCGAGCATCGTCTCGGGGCGCGTCGTCGCCACCGTCACGCGGCGGTCGCTGCCCTTGACGGGGTATTGCAGGTAGTAAAGTTTTCCCGCCTGCGCTTCCTTGTCAACCTCTAGGTCTGAGAGCGCGGTCTGATCTCGCGGGCACCAGTTGATCATTCCCTCGCCGTGATAGATCAATCCTTCTTCGTAACAGCGCACGAAGAACTCGTTGACGGCGCGCGACAAACCTTCGTCCATCGTGAACCGCTGCCGCGACCAATCGACGGACGCGCCCTCGCGCCGCATCTGCTGCATGATTCGCGAACCCGACTCGTGCCGCCACTGCCAGACGCGCTCTAAGAATTTCTCGCGGCCGAGTTCGTGGCGCGAAGTGCCTTCTCGCTTAAGCTCGCGCTCGACGACGATCTGCGTGGAGATGCCCGCGTGATCTTCGCCGGGAACCCAGAGCGTGCGATGGCCGCTCATGCGTTTGAAGCGCGTGAGCACGTCCATCAGCGTGTGTTGGAGGGCGTGCCCCATGTGGAGCGATCCCGTGACGTTCGGCGGCGGGATGACGATGGAATAGACCGGGGCATTCGGGTCGCGGTTGATCTCGGGCGCAAAGCAGCCCTGCGACTCCCAGTTTGCGTAGTGGCGCTCTTCGGCCTGTTTCGGATCGTAAGTCTTGGGGATGTCCATGTGTTCGGGTGAGCTATGGGCTACCAGCCGTCAGCTTTCGGCGTTTAGATACATTGAATTTTTTGCTCTCGGGCATTGTAAAGGAATCGGCGGCCGTTTTCGACCGATGGCTGAAAAGCTGGTGACCGGGGGCTGACGGCTAAAAAGAAAACGGATCGGGTTCGGGGCGGATTGACTGTCTCCGCCCCGAACCCGATCCGTTTAGCGTGCTTGCCGCGTGGCCTGTTACTGAGCGCGCGCTCTTTCCTCTTCGAGGCGTTGCCTGATGAGACGCTCGGCCAGATCGGGAACGACTTCCCAAGCGATTTCGCGCACGACCTGTTCCGACATCTGCGCGACGACGCGCCGCACCAACTCGTCCAACACCTCCGGCGACAAAGACGCTGCCGACGCCGATGCATGGCTCGATGCGGACGCCGCCTGACCCGATGTAGATGCCGCCTGACTCGGTGCGGACGACGTGGCGGGCGCGCTCGATTCGGTTGCCGCTGCTGCCGTCGCACCGGCATCAGCCGCGACCGGCTCAGACGATTGGCTCGCGCCCGTCGTCCCGGCGAGGGCGACGCCTCCCGCGTGCGCCACGATGCTTGCGGCCACGGGGTCTTTGTCCCAGACGGGCGCGTGCGGCGCGTGAGCGAATTCGTCTCCCGCCAGAGAAATTTCAGAATCGTGCGCGTCCGCGAGCGGTTCGTTCGCAAAGAGCAGCGCGGGTGATTCCAGCATCTCCGGCGCTTCCAACTCCATCGGGTCTTCATCCGCGAGCGCGTTTGCGGCTTCCACCGACGCGCTTGGGGCTTCGGCTTCTACCGGCGCGCCCCCGGCATTCGCCTCCCACATCCCCGGCTCTACGGACAGTGGCGACTCCGTTGACGCTTCCGCCTCCGTAAACGCTCCCTGCATCGCGAACGCTTCCGGCACTTCCGTCGTCTGCGCTTCTTCGGCGAACAACATGTCCGCTTCCGCGGTCGCATCGTGCGCGGGCGCGAAGGCGGGAGGGTCAAAAGAATCGTCGTCGCCGCCGATGTCGAGGATGAAGTCGTCGGCTTCGGCGTTTGCCGTGCTGGCCGGGGCGGCGTCGCCGAGTTCAAGCAACGCGTCATCGGCCTCGGCGTTGCGCGATGCGCGCGCGTCGAACGCGGACTCGGCGACGGGCGATGCGACGGGAGAACCGGAGGACAAACTCGCCGCCGGCGACAGGTCTGCGGCGGCGTGCATCTCAGGCGCGGGCGCATCTATCTCAAGAGCGGGCGCATCGTCTTCGCCGAAGAACAGCGCCTCGTCCGTCTCGGCACGGTCGCTGAATTGTTCCTCCTCGTTGATCCGGGAGAAGCTTGGAGCGGGCGCGGCGTGCAACGCGTCGAAGGCGGCGGCGGGCGTGGTTTGGATGGTAGCGTCGTCCATGTCGAAATCGGCGAAGGCGTCGGCGGGGGTGGATGTGGCGGCAGTCGCGGCGGCGGGGTCGGCGGCGCGCGCTTCGGCGGCGAAGGGCGAGAGGTCGCGCGTCGTCTCTCCGGCGTCGTGGTACTGGTCGCGCGCGCGTTCGGCGTCCGCGCCCTTCTCTTCCGGCTGGCCGCCGAGCAGGCCGCCGACTTTGTTGACGAGATCGCGTATGGATTGAAAAGGTTTGGTCAAGACATCGTCCGCGCCGACTCTGCGCGCCTCCGCTTCGTTGAAAGGTTCAAACGTGCCGACGAGCAGCACCACCGGGATATGCCGCGTGCGTTCGTCCCCCTTGATGCGTTCACACAGCGCGTAGCCGTTCGGCTCGGGCATGAACACGTCGGCGAGGACGATGTCCGGCAAACTTTCGTTCAGCTTTTCGAGAGCCTCCGCGCCGCCGCCTGTAGACGTGACCTCCATCGCTTCGTCGCCGAAGGTCAAACTCACCACCTTTTGAATGGTTAAAGAATCATCGGCGAGCAGCAGTTTGCGTCCCGTTAGCAAAAACTAAACTCCTTCGGGGGCGGGCGTCGTCCGGTTGGAGAACCGGCAATCTCTCGGGCGCTTTTTCGAGCGCGCGGCGGCACGAACGACGCGGGGCGTGAGACTTCAAATTCAGCCTGCCCTTACCGTAAACAGGCCACTATTTGAACCTAACAGACGCGCCGACGAAGCGTCAAGAGAAACGATGAAGTAGGAACGCGGAACGATGAAGTCAAAGCGGTTGTCTTTACTTCATCGTTCCGCGTTCCTACTTCATCGTTTCCCTACCGTTACGTCGTCCGCCGTGTCGGCCTTGCCGTCCGCGCCGAGCGAGCGGAGAGTAAAGCGTTCGCGCGCGCCTTCGTATTCGTAGGGACGATGCCAGGGGTCGAAGCGTATGAACGCGCCCGTGTAACGTGGGTTGAGATGGTTGACGAGATCGGAGATTGTTTCGGCGACGACGTAGAAGCCGCGCGCGCCGCGATACGCTTCGAGCGCAGCGGTCAGGCTTTCGAGGTCGGCGCGCGCGCGTGCCGATTTCTCCGCGTTGAGCGCGCGCTCGAAGGCATCGAACGTTTCAAAGCCGCGCCCGCCGCCGCCGCCACCGACGACGATACGCGCCACCTGCCAGCGTCCGCGCGCGTCGCGGGCGAAATCCACGGACGTTTCGACCTCTAACTCGATCACCGCCGACGACCCCGTCGGCACGAGCGCCGCCTCCGGGTTCTTGACCGAAAGCGCGCCGCGTCTCAGTTCCTTCGGGGCTTGATTTTCGTCGTTGCCGCCGGGTTGACGCAGGGGCGCGTCGCTTGCGGGTGCGCTCTTATTTTTGCCGAGCGCGGCGAGTTCGGCGGCGAAGGCGTCGAGTTCCGAGCGTGCGAACGTCAGGCTATCGCCGCCGAGCGCGCGTGCCAGCAGGTCGAACGATTCCCAACGGCGGTCGCCCGTCCTGACTTCGACCACGCGCCAACCGCCCGACGCGTCTTTCACGAAATGAAAGCCCAGCTTCACGCCCACCACGACCGTTGCCACAGCCGCGCCGGGCGGCGAAATTTCCTTAACGGTCACGGCCTCTTTGTTGAGTTCGAGCAGAGAGGCGGCGGCGATCAACTTGCGCGCGTCGTCTCGCTTGATGGCCTTCTGCGCCACGGCGACGCCGCCCGCGCTCCCCGCGGCGAACGCATGCAGCGTTGTTGCGGCGCAGACGCTCAAGATAAAAACCATGCGGCGAGTAGTGTCTCTCATACGTTGCCTGCTTGAAGTAGAGCGAACGCGCGCGCGAAAAGGCGGCGACGGTTATGCTGCCGCGTTGTTGATCAAGACGCGCAGCATAACTTGTAGTTGCGAAGCGGTGAAGGGTTTTGGGAGAAAAACAACAGCGCCCGCGCTGAAGCTCTCGGAGGAATGTCTGGGGTTCTGCTCGGCGGTCATCATCATCACGGGAATCTTCATCAGGCGTTTTTCCGTTCGCATGTGGCGAACGAGTTCCGGCCCCTGAATGTGCGGCATCATCACGTCGAAGATGGCGGCTGTGAAGTTGGTGTCGTTTTGCAGAATCTTATACGCCTCGCGCCCGTCGGCCGCCGTCACCACGCTAAAGCCCTCTTTCTCGACAAGTGTTTTAACCAGACGCAGGATGGCCGGATCATCGTCGGCGACCAAGATGCGGAGAGGGGTTTGTGAAGTTTGCTCTGCCATTTCGTCGAGTGATGAGTGATGAGTGATGAGTAATGAGTAAAAGAAGGGTAAATCGTGAATCGTGAATCGTAAATAGAAAGACCTGAGTTTTCTCTATTTACGATTCACGATTCACTCGTCTTTAACTCATCACTCATCACTCATCACTCATCACTACCTCCTGATTGCTGTCTTCCATGCGCGAAAGTTCGGCGGCGAGGGTGATGGCCGCCACCATGCTGGAATGTTCCGCCAGCCCGCGCCCCGCGATGTCGAAGGCCGTCCCATGATCGACCGAGGTGCGGATAAACGGCAGCCCCAGCGAGACGTTGACCGCTTCGCCGAACGAGAGACACTTGACCGGAATCATAGCCTGATCATGATAACAGGCCACGACCGCGTCGAACTCGCCGCGCGAGGCGCGCAGGAAAACCGTGTCGGCCGAAAAAGGCCCCGACACGTTAATCCCCAACTCCCGGCACGCCTCGACCGCGGGCACGATCTCGGCCGACTCTTCGACGCCGAATAAACCGCCCTCCGCCCCGTGAGGGTTGAGCGCGGCCATGGCGAGTCGCGGTTCGCGGATGCCCCAGCGTTTGAGTTCGCGGTTTGCCAGCCTGATCACCGGCTCGATGTGTTCGCGCCGGACGAGCCGGATCGCCTCGGCCAGAGGCACGTGCGTCGAAATCAGCACGATCCGTAAGTTTGCCGCGACGAAGGCCATCGCCACTTCGGGCGTGTGTGTGAGATGCGCGAGAAATTCCGTGTGGCCGGGGAAACTGTAGCCGCCGAGAAAGAGAGCGCGCTTGTTGATCGGCGCGGTCGAGATCGCATCCAGACTACCGCGCATGCACAACTCTACTCCCGCCACAATGTACTCGCCCGAGGCACGCCCCGCCTCCGACGACTCCACGCCCGGTTCGATGTCCGCGCGAACGTTGTCGAGATGATAGATGACGGGAGCGTCGAGAAGTTCGGGCAGGGGTTCGTCTTTGCGTATGACTTCGTAGCCGCATTGGAGATTGAGTTTGCGCGCCGTGTGCGCGAGCAATTGCGCGTCGCCGATAATAACCGGCGCGCAGACGCGCCTGACCTCCGCCTCGGCCACGGCTTTGAGGACGACTTCGGGGCCGATCCCCGCAGGGTCGCCGATGGTGATCCCGATGCGTGGTCTGCGTCCGGCGTCCGGTCGGCCGCCTGTTGTGCTGTTCCTGCTTTCGCTCATCACGCGATGCGGAAAAGAGCGTGCGCGGCTCCTCGTATCAAGAACAGCCGCGCGCTCGTTCAGTTTTAAAAGTGTGCGGGGTAGTTAGCTGCTCTTCGCCGCACCGCCGTCGGCCGAATTGTCATCGCCGCCGCCATCGCGGTCTTCGGCTTTGAACATGTATTTGATGTTGTGCTTGAGCAGCAGAATGTTCGGCTCGTCCTGCCGATTGATTTTAAGCGCGGCGCGGTCGTACCACTCAATCGTGCCGACGATCTCTTCGTCGTCGTTGAGGACGATCACCATCTGGGTGTGCGCGTCCATCTGCTTCTTGTAATAGAAAATTTCGGCGTTGGTTTCCGAGGGCGGGATGCGTTTGCGCCCCTGCGCCGCCGCCGCAGACGAGGCGTTGCGGTCGCCCCGATCAGCCGATTGCTGCGGGGGACGCGATTGGTGCGTGGGCACGCCGCCGCCACCGCCGCCGCCCGTGCGAGGCGCTCCGCCGGTGCGAGATGCGCCGCCGCTATCGCTGTATCTGTCGTTACGTTCGTTCTGGGTGTTCGGCTCACGATTTTTCACGTCGGCCAGGGTCGGTCGGATGAGTTTACGATTCACTTTATTTACTTAGCCTCCAACAGTCTTACAAGCAGGAAAACGGCGCGCTGAATTTTGAAACTCCGGCTCTTTCGCGGGCGAGCGGACGATTTGCCAAACATGATGGCGCGCTTGGATGCGCCTGCTTTTACAGGCGGTGGTCGTTTGCAAGACGAGAACGTCTATTGTCTCGTTAGTTGAATTACAATCCTGTCAGGAATGGGCGACATGCTACACGAGCAACGTTAGTTTGGCAAGCGTCACGCGCGTGGAGGCGGTCAGCTATCAGCTATCAGCTATCAGCGGAAAAGAAGTAGAGCCGTGAGTGAATCAGCGTCGGCTGAATCCGCTCACGGCTCAATGTTTATTGCTGACGGCTGATAGCTGATGGCTGACTGCTAATCCGCTTTCTTGCGAATGAAAGCGGGCACGTCGAGATCGTCGGAGCGCGTCTGCCCGGCGGCTGTGCTGCGTGACGGCAACTCGTCGGTGCGCGGCAGGTAACGCGACTGCGGCGCGGGCATCACGTTCGAGTGTGTGACGAGACCGGCGTCGGCCGACTCTTTGTCGAAGCCCGTCGCGATCACGGTGATCTTCATCTCGTCGCGCATGGTTTCGTCGATGACCGCGCCGAAGATGATGTTGGCATCCTCGTCGGCCGCCTCGCGGATGATCGAAGAGGCTTCGTTGACTTCAAACAGGGTGAGATCGAGGCCGCCCGTGATATTGATGAGCACGCCCTTTGCGCCGTTAATGGACGCCTCTTCCAGCAAGGGCGAAGAGATCGCTTCCTGCGTCGCCTTGAGCGCGCGGTCTTCGCCGCTGGCGCGCCCCGCGCCCATCAAGGCCATGCCCATCCCGGCCATGATTGATTTCACGTCGGCAAAATCGAGATTGATGAGGCCGGGCACGGTGATGAGATCGCTGATGCCCTGCACCGCTTGCCTGAGCACGTCGTCCGCCATCTTGAAGGCGTCCGTCAGCGACATATCCTTGCTCACGTTGCCGAGCAGACGCTCGTTCGGGATCGTGATGACCGTGTCCACGCACTCGCGAAGCTCCCTCAAGCCCTGATCGCCCTGCTGCATGCGCCGCTTGCCTTCAAAGTGAAACGGCTTCGTGACGACCGCGACCGTCAACGCGTTCAACTCGGTGGCGAGACTGGCGATGATCGGAGCCGCGCCCGTGCCCGTGCCGCCGCCGAGACCGGTCGTGACGAAGACCATGTCCGCCCCTTCCAGAGCCTCGATGATCTTCTCGGTGTCTTCGAGCGCGGCGTTTCGTCCCACGTCGGGGTTCGCGCCCGCGCCCAACCCCTTCGTCAATTTGCCGCCGAGTTGAATCTTGATCGGCGCGCGTGAACGCTTGAGCGCCTGCAAGTCCGTGTTGGCGACGAGAAATTCGATGCCCTCTATGCCGGCCTCGATCATGCGATTGACGGCGTTGCCCCCACCGCCGCCCACGCCGATCACTTTAATGCGCGCGCCGGTGATCGGAGGATCGTCATCTATGAAAATATTAATGCCACTGCCCGGCTGACGGCTTTCCGGTGTCATATCGTATAAGTCCTTTCCTCTTCTGTGAACGCCCGCCGCTTTCAGGAGAGCCTGTGCGGCTATTTTGGGCTGTGCGCGCCGGTGACACCCATATATTGCGGACAACATCTTGTGCCGGCTGGCGCGGCAGCATACAACAACTTGCTAGAAAATACTACTAAAACGATTGCGAAATTTTGAAACGAACGCGGTCAAACCACCCGTCGCCCCGCGTTTACCGCCCGTCGCACGCGCTTCGACGGCGTTAGCGCGACCGGCGACGAGCGAGAGTCCGGCGGCGGATGTCCAAGCCGGAGTTTGAATGTCTTCGACGAGGCCGCCGAAACGGTCGCGCTCCGGGTAGCCGAGCCTGACGGGCGCGTCGAAAACCTGTTCGGCCACCTCAACCATACCGCTTAAGAGCGACCCGCCGCCCGTCAACACCACGCCGCTCGACAATTGCCTGTCCCAACCCGCTTCGCGTATCTCGTCGGCCACGTGCATCAACACCTCTTCGGCGCGCGGTTGCA
Source organism: Pyrinomonadaceae bacterium (assembly GCA_035645695.1). Classification (GTDB taxonomy): domain Bacteria; phylum Acidobacteriota; class Blastocatellia; order Pyrinomonadales; family Pyrinomonadaceae; genus JAIVJZ01. The sequence goes on along the minus strand of DASQMC010000016.1, from coordinate 25,846 downwards.
GGATGTCGCACAAAATCTGGCGCGACAACTGGCGCGGGCCGCGTCCTCCCACCGAAGGCACTTCGACGAGTTCGCCGCGCTCCATCTCGCTCAAGCCCGTGCTCGACGCGTAGCCGACGGAACGCTTGATCTTCTCCGCCTCGGGGATGGGCGTGCGCAGGCCGAACGCGATGTCGTTTGTGAAGTGCGAGCCGCCGAGCGCGAAGACCGCCGTGTGCTGCACCGCGCCGCGCTGGTAGATGACGAGTCCCGTCGTCTCCGCTCCGATGTCAACGAGTGCCGAACCGAATTCCTTGTCCTCTTCCGTCAGAGACGCTTCGGCGGCGGCCAACTGTTCGAGCACCATGTCCGAGACGACGAGGCCGGCGCGGTTGACGGCGTTGATGGCGTTCTGCCGCGCCGTGACGGGACTCGTCACGATGTGGACTTTGACGGCGAGGCGCGCGCCGATCATGCCGACCGGATCGTTGATGCCGTCCTGATCATCGACGATGAACTCTTGCGGCAGCCGATCAACTATCTCGCGACCCGCCGGAAGTTGAATGGCGCAGGCCGAATCGATGGCGCGTCGCACGTCGTCGGGCGTGATCTCGCGGTCGCGTCCCGAAACGGCGACGATGGCCTGACCGTTGAAGCCCATGATGTGCGAACCCGCCAGATTGATCGTGACTTCCTCGGCTTCCAGGCCGCTCATGCGCTCGGCGGCTTCGACCGCGTGCTTGATCGCTTCGACCGCGTTTTCCGGGTTGACGATGACGCCTTTACGCAGGCCGCGCGCCTCCGCCTCGCCGATGCCGACGATGTCGAGCGCGCCCGGCACGTCGCCCGGCTCGCCGATGATGCACGTCACACGGCTCGTGCCGATGCTCAAGCCGACCGTGTGTGCTCCGCGTTTCGCCATGCGTTTTTACTTCCCCTCTTCTAAAAGGCACGCCTACCTTCGTGCCGCGCTCCCCTGATCCGCTCCCGTACCGCCGCTATCGATCCTAGCCGCTGCGCCCGACCCTGCGCGGGCGCTCGATCCCGACGCGCGCCCGTTCCTTTGCGGTGCGCTCGCCGCCCTCGCGCGCCTCGTCCGGCTTCTTGTCCTCTTTACGCTTCGCCGTCTTCTCAACCTGCTTTGGCGATTTACCGCTCGCCTGCGCCGTCGGCTTCTTCGCTTCCGCCGCGCGACGGCTCGCGCCCGCCGCGACGTTTGGAGCAGCCGTCGCCCTTGACGCGACGACAACGCTGTCGTCGGCTGCCCTGTCACCAGCCGCATCGCCATCGGCCTTGCCCTCACCCGGCTTTTCGCTCGCGGCCGCGCCGCCCCGGTTGAGCGCGTGCGCTTTGAAGCCGATGACGGCGCGCTTGCCCTGCGTCATATCTATGTATGTGATGTGCGCGCCGCGCGGCGTCGAGCGTTGCTCGTCGAGAGCCTCCAAAGATTGCCTGAGCCGTTTCGTCAAATCGTCGCGGCCGAGCCGCACTTCGATCTGCGAATCGTCGCCCGTCAACTGCGCGCGCACATCTCGCAGGTCGTCGAGGTTCAATTCACTGACGCGCGAAGCGATCCCGGCCGCTTCCCACTCGCGCGATAGTTCGAGGTACTTCTCGACGCGGCGGCGGTTCTCCGTGCGCCCCGATTCCGTGCCCGACTCGTCCCAGCCGCGCATGAAGAAGGCGGGCGCGTTCTGCGTCGGCGCGACCGTGCCCGTCAGCACGCCGTCGTCGTCAACCCAGACGAACCGCCCCGCCGCCGTGCGCACGACGGCGCGCGGCGTGCGCTCCGTGATCCGCACGCGCAAGCCCGAAGGCAGCACGCGCGTGACGACGGCCTGACGCACCCACGGCTGGCGTTCGAGTTCCGCGCTGAGCAGCGAAAGGTCGGCCTTCAACACGCCGCCGGACGCGCCCGCGCGTCGCACCACGGCCTTAATCTGATCCTCCGAGCCTTGCGAGACGCCGCTCACGTCCACCGTACGCAGTTGAAAGAACGAAGAAGATGACGCCGTGCGATACGCCGTGAAGCAGACCACCACGACGCACACGGCGAGCAAGGTCTTGCCCACGAACGGCATCCATGCGAGCGCCCTGCCCCATGACGACGAGGAGGAGGAACCGCCCTTCGACGCCCTGCGACTCGCCGCATCGCCACGCTGTTGACGGCCGCCGCCGCGTTTGGCCGGACGCTGCTGCGCGATCTCTCCGGCGCGGCCGCGGCTTCCGCCGCCCTGTGCGCCGCGCCCCGCGCGTGGTGTGATTACCTGCTCTCTCAACATCTATTAACCTCTTCCCGGAGTGACGTGTGACGCGCGACGGGAAAGCCCGCGCAACGCCGGCCGCGTTGTCACCTATTCATCCGTCTTGCCCTGCACGCCCTTCGTCTCTTCTTCGGGAATCGTCCCGTTCGCTTCGCGCGCGTTGTCGCTGCGCCACAGTTCGACCTCGTACTCCAACTCGATGCCGCGTTCGCGGCGTATGCGTTCCCTGATCTCTTCGGCGAGCGCAAGCGCGTCCGAGGCGCGCGCGTCGTCGCCCTCGGTCACGATGAAGTTCGCGTGGACGGGCGAGACGACCGCGCCGCCCCTCTTCTCGCCCTTCATTCCCATTTCGTCGATCATCTTGCCGGTGCTCAAACCGCTGCCCGGCGGATTCTTGAAGAAGCACCCGGCGGAACGCGCGCCGTGCGGCTGCGTCTCCATTCGCTGGCGTTTCACTTCGGCCATTCGTTCCACGATCTTCGCAGAGTCGTCCGGGCGCAGGCGCAACGTGACGCCGAGCAACAATTCGCCCTCGCGAAAAGAGGTGTGCCGGTAGTTCCAACTGATCTCGCTCGCGCGCACCTGCACCACCCGCCCGCCGCGCGCCACGCGCACCGTCTCCACGACGTTCCCGATCTCGTGCCCGTATGCGCCCGCATTCATCCAGAGAGCGCCGCCGACCGTGCCCGGAATGCCGCCCAGACCCTCGATCCCGGCCAGCCCTCGTCGCGCCGCGTCAACGCACAGGCGCGGCAGCGAATAGCCCGCGCTCACGCTCACGCGTTCGCCCTCGAACAACGCCGTGCCCTTCACCTCTCGCATGCTGACGACGACGTAATGATGATCCTCGTCGTCTGCCAGCACGTTGCTGCCCGCGCCGAGCACGCGCCACTCGATGCCCGCCGCTTCCAGTTCGCCCGCGACCGCCGCCGCATCTTCTTCCGTCTCCGGCGCGAACACCCAGTCAATCGCGCCCCCGACGCGCAAACTCGTCAACTCGGCGAAACGCCGCCCGCGCGACGCGCCGACGCCCGTGCGCGCCGCGATCCCCGCAATCGCCGCGTCGCGTTCAGTGAGGCTCATCGTGCTTTGCGTCATCGCAGTCATTGTCGTCATTTGCCTTCGACGGTTCCGTCGCCGTTTTTGTCGAGCAGTTCGATCAACTCTTCTCCGGCGCGATAGACGTTGCCCGCGCCGAGCGTGATCACCATGTCGCCTTTGTGCGCCTCGCTGAGCAAAGCCTTGACGGCCGTCTCAAGCGAGCCGACGTAGAAAGTGTTCTTGTGGCCGTAGCGTTTCACGGCCTCGACCACAGCCTCGGCCGTGATGCCCGGAATCGGGTCTTCGCTCGCCGCGTAGATGTCCGACACGAGCAGCACATCAGCGTTGTTGAATGAGCGCGCAAACTCTTCCATCTGATCCTGCGTGCGCGTGTAACGGTGCGGCTGAAAAAGCACGACCATGCGCCGCCCCGACGATCCGATCTTGGCGGCGGCCAGCGTCGCGCGAATCTCCGTCGGGTGATGCCCGTAGTCGTCCACGACGAGCACGCCCTGCGCCTCGCCCTTGAATTGAAAGCGACGGTTGACGCCCGTATATGCGCCGAGTCCTTCCACGGTCTTTTCAAACGGCGATTCCAACTCGAAACTTATAGCGACGGCCGCCAGCGCGTTATAGACGTTGTGCAAACCCGGCACGCGCAGAGTGACCTCGCCCATCACCTCCTGCCCGCGCCAGACCGTGAAGCGCGAGCCGAACGGGATGTCGAAGCGGATGCCGTGCGCCGATACGTCGGCCTGCGCGCTCAGGCCGTAAGTGATGCGCCGCCGCTTGACGTGCGGAATGACCGCCTGCACGTAAGGGTCGTCGAGACACAGCACCGACGCGCCGTAGAACGGCACCTTGTTGACGAACCTGACGAAGCAGTCCTGCATGTCTTCCATGTCGCGGTAGTAATCCATGTGCTCGCGGTCGATGTTCGTCACGACCGTGAAAGTCGGGGCTAACATCAAAAACGACCTGTCGCTCTCGTCCGCCTCGACCACCATCAACTCGCTCTTGCCCAGCCGCGCGTTCGACCCGAACGCCCCGACCACGCCGCCGACGACGACCGTGGGATCGAATCCGGCCGCGCCCAGTACCATCCCGATCATCGAAGTGGTCGTCGTCTTCCCGTGCGAACCGGCGACGGCGACCGTGTCGCGTTTGAGACGCATCAATTCGGCCAGCATCTCCGCCCGCGCGATGACCGGAATGGAACGCTCGCGCGCCTCCACGAGTTCCGCGTTGTCGTCGCGCACGGCGGTCGAACGAACCACCACCTGCGCGTCGCCCACGTTCTCCGCGCGGTGCCCTTCTCTGAACTCCGCGCCCAACCGCTCCAAACGCTCCGTCACCCCCGAACGCTTCATGTCCGAACCCGACACGCGGAATCCGAGGTTGCACAACACCTCCGCGATGCCGGACATGCCGATCCCGCCGATGCCGACGAGGTGAACGTGTTTAATGCGATGGAACATCGTCAATCCATAGTGAGCAGTAAGCAGTGAGCAGTAAGCAGTTTTAAATTCAAGAGCCTCATTGGTTACTACCTATTGACTTCTTAAGTCCGTAAGTTAAAGCCAAACACTCATCTAATAAATGTTGTGCTTTATTTGAAACGTTCTCGTCCAGATAACCGACGCGATTGGCAATCTCAAGTTGCGTGCTAACCTCGTTGAGTGAACCGATGGCGATTCCCAAGAAATTCTTAAACTGATCGGTCGAGCGACCCGCTGCCCCTTCGCTGATATTTGACGGCACAGAGACCGCTGCTCGTCGAAGCTGCGAAGTCAATCCATAGATTTCCTCTTTGGGAAATCTTTTAGTGAGTTCGTAAATCAACACAACCAGTTCCATGCTCTTCTGCCATGCAACAAGCCTTTTATGCGGTTTCTCCATAAAACCTCACTGCTTACTGCTTACTGCTCACTAATTCCTCAATCAAATCAACCGTCGCGCCCGCTGCGTCCGGCCGGGCGAGTTTGCGGCTCGCCTGTTCGCGGCGCGTGATCTCGGCCGGGTCGTTTATCAATTCGGCGATCTCGCGCGCGAGCGCGTCGCCCGTCAGGTTCTCTTGCAGGATCATGCGTGCGGCGTTCGCCTCCTGCAACACTTCGGCGTTGCGACGCTGTTCGAGTTGGCCGGGCAGCGGGATCATGACGGCCGTCCTGCCCGCCGCCATCAACTCGGCGGCCGTCGTCGCCCCGGCGCGCGAGACGATCAGGTCGGCCGCGGCAAAGGCCGCCACCATGTCGTCTATATACTCGCGAATATCGGCGCGCTCAGCCCAACCCGCCGCCTCGTAACCGGCGCGCACCGCCTCGAAATCGAGCTTGCCCGTCTGGTGCGTGATGTGCAGCACGTCGCGGTGCGCGGCGAGGTGCGGCAAGGCCGCGACCATCGCGTTGCTCACGCTGCGCGCGCCCTGCGACCCGCCGAAGAGCAGCAAAGAAAAACGCGAAGGGTCGCGCATTTTTGCCGGAATGTCAAAGAACTCGCGGCGCACGGGGTTTCCGGTCACAACGCCCCGGCCGCGAAAAAAAGGGAGCGTCGCTTCAAATGAGACGGTCGCCGCATCGACGAATCGCGCGAGCCTGCGGTTCGTAAAACCGGGCACGGCGTTCGACTCCATGACGAGCGTCGGAATCCTCATCAACGCCGCCGTCAACAGCACCGAACCCGTCACGTAACCGCCCGCGCCGACGACGACATCCGGCCGAAATTCGCTTATCAAACGCCGCGCCGCCACGAAACTCTTAGGCAGCAGCCACAAGCCCCTCAGTCGCGCGCCGAGCGTCATGTTCGTCAGCCCCGCGCTTTCGATGAGCGACAGCTCGAAGCCCGCCTGCGGCACGAGCCGCGTCTCCAATCCCCGCGCCGTGCCGACGAACCGCACCGCCGATTCCGGGCTTCGGCTCATCAACTCTTTCGCCACGGCGAGCGCCGGATAGATGTGCCCGCCCGTTCCACCGGCGGCGAAGAGTGCGCGCATCTTCACGCTCAACTCCGGCCTTCCGGCCGCCACGTCTGCGTGACCGGCACGCGTTGCCGTCGCGGCGGCGGTGTCGAGAGCGCGTTCTTCGGCGCAAACTCGCCGCGCGTCGCCGTGGCATCGCCCTGCGCCGTCCCCTGCTGCGATATGTTCAGCAGCACGCCGACGCTGACCAGCGTGAACATCATCGACGAGCCGCCGTAGGAGATGAACGGCAGCGGGATGCCCTTCGTCGGCACGAGCGACAGGACGACGCTGATATTGAACAAAGCCTGCGCCACGATCCCGACCACGATCCCCAAACCGAGCAGCATCCCGAAGCGATCCGGCGCGCGTCGCGCCACGCGCACCCCGCGCCACAAAAACAGGCCGAAGACGGCGACGAGCGTCAGCGCGCCGATTAACCCCAACTCCTCGCCCACCACGGCGAAGATGAAATCCGAATGCGCGAACGGCAAAAAGAGCATCTTCTGTCGCCCCTGCGCGAAACCCAATCCGTCCGTCCCGCCCGACCCGACCGCGATCAAAGATTGCACGACCTGAAACCCGGTACCTTGCGCGTCGGCCCACGGATCGAGAAAGGCGGTCACGCGTCCCAGACGCCACGGGAACATCACGATCATGAAGACGATGCCGGCCACCCCGACCGCGCCGAGCGCTCCCAGATATCGCAACCGCGCGCCCGCCACAAACAACATGACGACGCTCGTCACGCCGAGCATCATCGCCGTTCCCAAATCCGGCTCCGCCGCGACCAGCACCACGAACAACCCGGTCACGAGCACGCACGGCGCGAAAGATTTCCAGAGCGCGTGTTCCTCGCCCGCGCGGCGTTCGAGGAAGCGCGCCAGAAAGATCGCCAGCGCGAGTTTCGACAACTCCGACGGTTGCAGCGAGAAGCCTCCCGGCAACTTGATCCAGCGGTGCGCGCCGTTGATGCGCGGAAACAGGAAGACCGCGATCAGGAGCACGACCGTCCCGGCGATGAGTCCGGCGACGACGCGTCGATCACGCAGCCGCCCGTAATCGAAGTGCATCACGGCCATCATCGCGAGCAGCCCCGCCACCGTCCACATCGCCTGCCGCTTGACGTAGTGATACTGCGTGCCGTTTTCGGCGAACGCCAGATCGGCCGACGCGCTGTAGACCATCACGACGCCGAACAGCGCCAGCCCCACCGTCGCCGCAAACAACCACTCGTCAGCTTGTAGCTTTCTCGCCATAACAAATTCAACGATGAACGCGGAACGCGGAACGATGAATCAAGAGACGGATGCTTTCTGCATTTCGTTCATCGTTCCGCGTTCCGCGTTCATCATTTCGTTGACCGCTTCCTTAAACACTCTGCCCCGGTGCTCGAAACTGTCGAACATGTCCCAACTGGCGCACGCGGGCGCGAGCAGCACTACGTCGCCCGCTCGCGCAACCTCGGCCGCGCGCCGCACGGCCTGTGCCATGTCTTCGGCGCGAATGACAGGCGCGTGCGCTTTCAACTCGCTCTCGATGCGTTCGGCGTCTTCGCCGAGCACGACGAGGGCGCGGCATTTGCGCTCGACGAGCGGCGCGAGCGGCGCGTAGGGCGCGTTCTTGCCGCGCCCGCCGAGTATGAGGACGATCCGCCCCGCGTGTTCCGCGAACGCTTCGAGCGCCTTCAGAGCCGCGTCAACGTTCGTCGCCTTCGAGTCGTTGTAAAACTCGACTCCGCCGATCTCCGCGATGCGTTCGAGCCGGTGCTCGACGGGTCTGAAATTACGCACCGTCTCGCGCATCGAATCGGGCGATGCGCCGCACGCCAGCCCGCAGGCTAGCGCGGCCAGCACGTTCTGGACGTTGTGCAGTCCGCGCAGTTGCATCTCTTCGCGCGTCATCAACACGCGCTCCGCTTTGCCCGAACGCGACACCAACTCGCGTCCATCCCGCAAAAACAATCCTTCTTCAAGCTCACGCTCGACGCTGAACAGCGCGACGTGCGCGCGCAAACCTTTCGCCCACGAAGCGACGATTGGATCATCTGCGTTCAGGACGGCTAAGTCCTCGGCCGTCTGGTTGCGAAAGATGCGATGCTTGGCCGCGCCGTAATCGGTCAGAGTCTCATAGCGATCCATGTGGTCGGGCATCAGGTTCAACACGACGGCCACTGCCGGGTGAAAATCCACAATCGTCTCAAGCTGGTAGCTCGACACTTCAGCGACCGTCCAGCCGTCCGCGTGCGACGCGTCCACGAGCGAGACGAGCGGCGTGCCGATGTTTCCGCCGACGGCGACGTGCTGTAGCCCCGCGCCCCTGAGCAACTCCGCGACGAGCGCGGTTGTCGTCGTTTTACCGTTCGTGCCCGTGATGGCGACGATGCGCCCGCGAAGGAATCGCGCGGCGAGTTCGACCTCGCCGATCACCTCCGCGCCCGCGCGTTCCATGTAGCGCACGGGGATGTTCTTCGGCGGCACGCCGGGGCTGGTGACGACGAGTTCGACCTGATCCATCAACCACATCGGCACGTCGCCCGCGATGAGGCCGACACCTTCCGACTTCAACGCCCGCGCCTCTTCCGTCCATTCCTCGACGGCCTTGCGGTCATTCAACGCCACGGTCGCCCCGCGCGCCGCTAAGAATCGCGCCGCCGCGATGCCGCTTCGGGCCGCGCCGATGACCAGAACTTTTTTGCCGCTCAGTTCCACAATTACTTTGAGTTTCAGTTTTCAGTTTTCAGTTTTCAGTTTTGTATGCTGACCTGACTGAGTTGCTGAAGATTGAATCGAACAACTAAAAACTAAAAACTGAAAACTGAAAACTGTCCTTCCCTCAACGCAGTTTCAAAGTCGAGAGACTCAGGAGCGCGAACAGGATCGCCAGGATCAGGAAGCGGAAGACGACTTTCGATTCCTTCCAGCCCTGCATCTCGAAGTGGTGATGCAGCGGCGTCATCTTAAAGAGCCGCCGCCCCGTGCCCGTGTGCCGTTTCGTCATCTTGAAGAAGGAGACTTGCAGCATCACCGAGATCGCTTCGAGGACGAACACGCCGCCGACGAGCACGAGGATGAATTCCTGCTTCGTCAAAATTCCAATCGTCCCGATTGCGCCGCCGATGGCGAGGCTCCCCACGTCGCCCATGAACACGTCTGCGGGCGGCGCGTTGTACCACAGGAAGCCGAGCGACGCGCCCGCCATCGCCCCGCAAAAGACCGTCAGTTCCCCCACCTCGCGGCGATGATCGATGAACAGTTGGCGCGCCCAACGCTCGTCGCCGCTGACGTAGGTGAAGGCCGTCAGCGCGACCATGGCGATAAAGGTCACGCTGATGGCGAGACCGTCAAGGCCGTCCGTCAGGTTCACGGCGTTCGACGCGCCCGTGAGCACCACGATGATGAAGGCCAGATAGAGCCACGGCCCGATGTTCGTGATCATCGAGATGTCCGTCTGTTTGAAGAACGGGAAGCTGAGATTCCACGAATAATCCGGCGAGAAAAAATAGAGCGTTGCCCACACCCCTGTGGCGATCAAAAACTGCGCGGCGAGTTTCTGCTTGCCCGTCAACCCCAGACTTTGCCGCCTCGCAACCTTCGCGTAATCGTCCATGAAACCGACGACGGCGAAAAGCGCGGTCGCGATCAACACGATCCAGACGTAGAGATTTGAGAGTCGCGCCCAGAGAAGCGTTGAGATGAGCACCGAACCGATGATGAGGACGCCGCCCATCGTCGGGGTGCCGCGCTTCGCCATGTGCGCCTGCGGCCCCTCTTCCCTGATCTGTTGCCCGACGTTCATCTCGCGCAACATGCGTATCACGCGGCCGCCGAAGACGAGCGAGATGAGGAGCGCGGTGACCGTGGCGTAGGCCGTGCGGAACGTGACGTACTGGAAGACGTTGAGCGCCTTGACGAAGACCGACTGCGCGCCCTGCCCGCCGGAACGCTCGAAAATCAACTGGTAGAAGATGTAATAGATCATCCGGTAATTAAACGATGAACGCGGAACGATGAATGAGGAATTGAAAGCGATTGATTCATTGATTCATTGATTCATTGGTTCAATATTTGATTTCTTCAATGAACCAATGAACCGATGAATCAATGAATCAATCGCTTTAGTTCATCGTTCCGCGTTCATCCTTCATCGTTTCCCTCATATCGCCCGCGCAGTGCTTCGATGATCCGCTCCGTATGCACGCCGCGCGACCCCTTCACCAGCAGCAGGTCGCCCGTCCGCACCTCGTCGAGTAAAGCGGCGGCGGCCTCGTCCGTCGTCGCAAAAAACCTTGCCGCCGCCATCCCCGCCTCGCGCGCGCCCGCGACGAGTTCCGTCGCCAGCCCGCGCACGCCCCACAACACGTCAATTCCCATCTGCGCGATCTCGCGCCCCGCCTGCGCGTGCAACTCCGCGCCCGTCTCGCCCAACTCCAGCATCTCACCCGCGACGACGAACGCGCGCCGCGCCGCGCGCCCTTCGCCCTTTGCCTCCGCCACCGAACGCGCCATGCTTATAAGCGAGCGCGGGTTCGAGTTGTAAGAATCGTCGATCACGCTGAACCCCCCGGCGAATTCGATCACCCTGCCGCGCATCTCCGAAGCCGTCGCTGAAGCCAGAGCGCGTGCGATCTCTTCCGGCGCGACGCCGAAACAGGTGGCAACCGCCGCCGCCGCCAGCGCGTTCAATAGATTGTGGCGGCCGGGCAGACTTAACTGCGCGACGGCTTCGCCGAGCGGCGTCCGCAGGCGAAAGCGACTGAGGCCGAAGCGCGCGCTCTCGATTTCGGTGGCCGAAACGTCCGCCGGGTTTTCAAGCCCGAAGGTGAGCGTGCGACCGTCGTGCTTGCCGCGCATCGCGGCGACGCGCGCGTCGTCGGCGTTGAGAACGGCCGTGCCTCCGGGTTTCAGGTTCTCCACGAGTTGCGCCTTCCCGGCCGCGATGTGATCGACGGACTCGAAGAACTCCAGATGCACGGGCGCGACGTTCAACTCGACTGCGATGTCGGGCGGCGCGATACGGGCGAGCCTCCCGATCTCCCCGTACATCGACTGCCCCATCTCCAACACGGCCACGTCGAAATCCGAGGGGCGCGCGCCCGCCGATTCCATCTGGAGGATCGATAGCGCGAGGCCGAGTTCGTTGTTGAAGTTCTTCTGCGTCTTCAACACGCGCCTGCCGGTCGCGGTCAGAACGTGCGCCGTCAAGTCTTTCGCCGTCGTCTTACCCGCGCTCCCCGTGAGCGCGACGACCGCGCCGCCCCAGGCCTTGAGCGCGCCGTGCGCGAGCGACTGCAAGGCGTCGATCACGTCGTCGACTAATAAGAGACGGTCGCCGAACGCTTGCAGTTCCGCGTCGCCCTCGACGCGTTCGCGACGCGCGACGACGGCCGCCGCGCCGCGCTCGAAGGCAGAGGGGATGAAGCGGTGCGCGTCGTCGAAGGAAGTGGCGGTGAAAAAGTGCCGCCGGTAGTCTTCCGGTGAGAGGGCAAAGAACAATTCGCCCCCGGCGACGGTGCGCGAGTCAATCGAAAAGCCCGTCAACTCTTTGTCAAAGAACTCTCGCGTCTCGCTCGCGCCTTCCCGCTTGTCGGCACGCATCAGTTGAGACGCCGTTCGTATATTCACGCTGCTAATTTTTCCTTTGCGCTTCTTTTTTCCGCATCTCCGGCGGCGGCGGTTTGACCCCGGCGGCGGCGCGACGGCTCGTGTCTCGTGCGCCGCGCTTGCGCTTCAAACGCTCCCGGCAATCTACGATTCTACGTCTCAGTTCATACTGTTGACTATCTTGTGGGGGAAGTGTCATCGAGTCGCTCCGTTACCGATTTTCCGGTTGATGCGGGCGCGTGTGCGACACCGCGAGCACGTTCGGCGAACGCAATTACCTTGCCGTTAATCGCCCCTCCCGAATTCGACGCGCACAATTTGACCGGCCTCCACGCGCGCGCCCGCCGCGGGAGTCTGCCCGACCGCGCGGCCTTCGCCGTGGGCTTCGAGTTCAAGCCCGAGTTGGGCGCAGACGCGCGCCGCCTCGCGTACGCTGCGCCCGCGCACGTCCGGCATCAACAAAGCACGCTCCGTCGCCGCCGCGTAAATCACTTCGCTGACGCCCCCCGCGCCGCGCCCACGCTCCACCACCTGCGGCAACATCGACTGCGCCGCAGGCTCCTGAGCGGTGTCCTCATGCGCGTGATGCGTCGCCGATCCGGCCGCGCCTCCGGTCGTCGGCGTCTCCTGCATCAACTGGGCGAGTTCATCCTCGCCGCCCTCGGGGGTTTTAAATTCCGTGTCGGGCGCAACGTCGAGGTAGGGCAACACGCTCTCGGCGATGGCGCGGAAAACGGGCGCGGCCACCGTGCCGCCGTAGTAGGAACCGGCGGGTTCGTCGATCACGACGATGATCACGACCGCCGGGTTATCAATCGGCGCGAAGCCCGCGAACGAGGCGACGTACTTCGTCTTCGAGTAAGCGCGCGTCGCGGGGTCGATCTTCTGCGCCGTGCCGGTCTTGCCCGCCGCCGTGTAACCGTCGAGTTGCGCGAGTTTAGCCGTGCCGCTCACGGTCACGCTCTCAAGCATGGGACGAAGCGTGCGCGCCGTCTCCGCGCTCAAAACGCGGTGCGTCTCGGGCACAGTGCGTTGCACCGCCTGGCCGTTCGCGTCGCGCACTTCCTTGACGAGGTGGGGCGAGACGCGCACGCCGTCGTTGGCAATCGTGGCGAAGGCCGCCGCCATCTGAATCGGCGTCACGCCGACTTCCTGGCCGATAGCGACCGACCCCATCGAACTCGGATGCCAGTTCTCCGGCTTGCGCACGATGCCGCGCGTCTCACCCTTGAGTTCGATGCCCGTCCGCTCGCCGAAGCCGAACCGCTTCATGTAGTCGTACATGCGCTCACGGCCTAAGCGCATCCCCAACTTGATCGCGGCGACGTTCGACGACTTCGCGAGCGCCTCCGTCACGGTCAAAGAGCCGTAAGCGTGCGTGTCGCGGATGATGCGGCCGAAGAGATTGATCGAACCCATCTGGCAATCAATCGTGTCTGTCGGGCGCGCGAGTTTTTCTTCGATGGCGGCGGAATAAGCGACGATCTTGAAGGTCGAACCCGGCTCGTAGATGTTCTGCAACGCCTGATTCTTGCGCACGTCTTCGCTGATCTTGCGCGCGCCGTTCGGGTCGAAAGTCGGTGCGTTGACGAGTGCGAGAATTTCGCCCGTGCGCGGTTCGAGCACGAGCGCGGTGGCCGACTTGGCGCGCGTCTGCTCCATCGCCGCCGCCACGGCGCGCTCGGCCTGATACTGTATGTTCTGGTCAATCGTCAACACGATTGACCGCCCCGGCTCGGCCTCGACCTCAAAACTGTTGAAGGCTTTTTGACGCGCGTCTTTGTCGAAGACGGTCTTGCCCGCCTCGCCTCCGAGGGCGGCGTTTTGATAAAGCTCGATCCCGGCCAGTCCCTCGTCGTCCGTCCCGACGTAGCCGAGCACATGCGCCGCGAGCGCGCCGTTCGGGTAATACCGCTTCGGCTCTTTGACCGCGCGCACGCCCGCGAGTTTCAACTCGTGCAGGCGCTTTGCCCCCGCCGCATCAACCTGCCGCGCGAGCCACACAAACTCGCGCTTAGACTTCCGCGCCTCCTGCAAGCGCGCCCGCAACGGCGACTCGTCGAGGCCGAGCACGGCGGCGAACTTCTTCGCCGTCTCGCGCGCGTCGAACTTTTCGTCCGTCGGCACGGCGACGAACGAATCCACGTCGAGGCTGCGCGCGAGTTCATGCCCGTTGCGGTCGAGAATCAGGCCGCGCAACGCGTTCGACTTCGCCGAGTGCTGCTGTTGACGGCGCGCGCGTTCGCTGAGTATTTCGTGTTGGCCGACCTGTAGGTAGACGAGCCGGCCGCCGATGGCGAGCATCCAGATGACGAGCAGGGCGACGACGAGAGAGACGCGACGGCGCGACGCGTCGGGTCTGTTTTTCGTTTTCGCGTTAGAGCGTTCGGGCATCATGGAAGACAATTTTCTCAAACGATCCGCGCCGCGCGCCTGTCCGAATCCGACATCAAAAATTTTCACCCGGAGAACTCAAAGCCGATGCGTGCGGATTTAACGAGGGGGAGCGAACTTGAAACGTTCCCATCACTATCGTCTCTCGGATCAATGCGCCACGGAACGCGTGCGGGAATTCTTCGGCGCGGCCGTCGATGCCTTTGTCGTGTCAGGTTCGGGCGCGGCCTTCGTTCGCGCCCGGTCAATCTGCGACGGGCGCGCGGGCTGCATTCCGATCTCACGCGCCGCCCGATCGAGCGACGCCGGGGCGGTCGCCGCGTTGATCTGCAAGATCAGTTGTTGCTGCTCTTCCATCAGACGCGCGCGCTCGGCGCGTAATTTCTCGCCGTCGTAGCCGTAGCGCACCGCCGCGAAGTGTTGCCCGGCCGCGACGACAAAACCACCGGCCATCACCAGCCCGCAGGCGAGCAGCACGAGTTGACGTTTGATGGCGCGGGTGTCGCGTTCGCGCCGCACGCCATGATTAAAATTTTGTTGGGGGAATCTTCTCATTGCCGTTTCCGTCTCCAAACAAAATAGGGACTGTTTCAGACCCCTATGACCGGGCGTCAGCGCACGGTCTTGTGTAATTTTTCAAGTCGCGTTCATGTAGCGACGGCTTCGAGTTTCCGGCAGGCGCGGAGTTTCGCGCTGCGCGCGCGGGGGTTTTCAACGAGTTCCGCATCAGTGGGGGTGACGGGTCGCCGGGTCAGTATCTCGACGGCGCGGCGCGCGTTGCACGCGCAGACGGGGAGACGCCGATCACACTCACATTGTCCCGATAGACGACGCAGCGCGCGCTTCACGATGCGATCTTCGAGCGAGTGAAAACTGATGATTGCCAGACGGCCGGACGGTTGTAAAAGATCGATGGAGGCTTCCAGGAATGCTTCAAGCCCTTCGAGTTCCCCGTTGACGGCGATGCGCAACGCCTGAAACGTGCGCGTCGCCGGGTGGATGCGATCCGTGCGCTTGTAGCCGACGGCGCGTGCGACAAGAGCTGCCAGGTCGGCGGTCGTCTCAACCGGCCGCCCTTCTTCACGTCGCTCGACGAGCCAGCGCGCGATGCGTCGAGATTTACGCTCCTCGCCGTATTCAAAGATGATGCGCGCGATCTCCTCTTCCGGTAGCCGCGCGAGCAGTTCGGCCGCCGTCTCCTCTTCGCCCCGCGCATCCATGCGCATGTCGAGCGGCGCGTCGTGGCGAAAACTGAAGCCCCGCTCGGCCGCATCGAACTGTAGCGACGACACGCCGAGATCGGCCAGCACCCCGCTCAATTCCCCCGCGCCCGCGACTTTCGACGCGTCAGCCAGCACGTCCGCGATCTCTTTGAAGTTGGCGTGAGCGGCGTGGAAGCGTTCGCCGAACACGGCCAGCCGCGCTCTCGCCAGTTCCAACGCCTCCGGGTCTCTGTCGATTCCGATGACGCGCACATCGGGCGAGGCTTCCAGCAACGCTTCGCTATGGCCGCCGAGGCCAAGCGTCGCGTCCACGAACAGCCCGCCGCGCTCCGGCGCGAGATAGCGCACCGATTCTGTTAGCAACACGGGGCGATGGGGCGCATCCGGCCCCCCGCCAGATGCAAACATCACCATCGCCCCGTGAAGTCGTTCAAAGAACTGAAAAACCGTGAATCGTGAAGCGTAAATCGTGAACAGTGATCAATCATAAATGTTAAAGCCTTTATTTTAACTATTTACCATTTACGATTCACGGTTTACGGTCATATTCCGAGCCGCGCGATGGCGGCCTCGTCCTCTTCCGTATAGGGGTCTGAGAGCAGGCGTTGCTGGAATCGTTCCAATTCCCAGACCTCCAGATAATTCAAATAGCCGAGCACGGCCACCTCGCCCATCACGGCCGCGCTTTTTCTGAGCAAAGGATGAATCAGCACGCGACCCTGCCCGTCGATGGTCGTCTGCTGCCCGTAGTAGTTCGTGCGATCCAGAAACTTGCGCCGCGCCGTGTCCATCGAGGGCAGCAGCGCGAGCCGCTGTTCGATGCTTTCCCACTCGGAGAGCGGGTAGATGCGCACGCTCTCACCTGTTAAACTCGTCACGTAGACTTCCGCGCCGTGAGTTTCCTGCATGTGGCGGCGGAAGGTGGTCGGCACTTTGAGCCTTCCTTTGGCGTCCATGCGCGCCGTGTAATTTCCTCTCAACATAGGGCTTCGGCGTTCGGCTGGGGCGAGACTTGCTTAAAAGTTAAAGTATAACTTAAACCGTTTACGCCAACATGCTCTCAAGAGCCCACTTCTAGCCACTTTTTCCCACTCGACGCGAATACTACGCTCCATTACCGAACACTGTCAAGACCAAAAACATTGTCGTGTAGATAATTTTAAGCACCATTTCGTGTATTTAAGAGGCTTCGGGAGCCCGGAATGCTTAAGCGGGAGGTCAAAAAGGTGTCCGGGGGCGTCAACTGCTTAAAATCCCGTCTGTCACTTTCGCGCCTCATCCTGTATAGTTGCGCGCCGTAATTACACTTCCACAGCTATAATCTGACCGCGACGTTTCATTCTGATGATTGGCTTCGGTGGACTTCTCTTTTTCGGCGCGCTCGTGGCGCTCGCCAACGTTCTCGGCGGCCTCCTGCTCACCCGGCCGCGCACGACCCTGCGCGACGCGCACGTCCTGCGTTATCTCATCGCGCTCGGCGCGGGGTTCATGCTGTCAGCGATTTTCCTTGAGATTTTGCCCGAAACGGTGCGCCTGTGGGGCGAGGGCGAGGCCGACATCAGCGAGTCCGTGGTGGGGGCGATGACGCTTTTGCTGCTCGGCTATCTACTGATCCATCTCTTTGAACACACTATCGCGCCCCATTTTCACTTCGGGGAGGAGACGCACACGGAGGCGATGCTCCAACCGAAAGCCGCCTACACGGCCATCGCGGGACTCTCCATACATACGTTCTTCGACGGCGTTTCCGTGGCCGCGGCTTTTCTGGTGAACTACAAGGCCGGGCTGCTCGTCTTCGTGGCCGTCCTGCTGCACAAAGTCCCCGAAGGGTTTACCGCCGCCTCGATCATGCTGGCGTCGGGTCGTTCGCCGCGCCGCGCGCTCTACGCGACGCTCGTTATCGGGGCGGCCACGCTCGGCGGCGTGCTCTGCGTGGCATTGCTGCAAGCGCGCGTCAGCGCTGCGGTTATGTACGCTCTCCCCTTTTCGGCGGGCGTGACGCTCTATGTCGCGGCGAGCGATCTCATTCCGGAGGTCAATCACATGGAGCGTAAGAATCCGCTCGTCTCGATTGTGGTGTTCGCGGGCGTCGCCCTCTTTTACCTTTTGCACAGGCTGTTGGAAAGCTGACGGGAAGCGTAAGGGCGGGAACTAAAGTCAGTCGCGCTGGTGGCCGCGCAGGCCGCGAACGGCGCGTTACGGTTTTGGCGGATGCGCGCCACATTCATTACATTCATTTTAGGCTTTTACCTTTTGCCCTGCGCCTTGTATTATCAGTTTATCCCATGCGAACCCGACGAACATTTCCCGCTTTAGTAGTTTTCGCGCTCCTCTGCCTATCAAGCGGCGTTGACGCGACGCGCGCCCAGACGGCCACCTCGCCGCTCCCTAAGCCGACCGGTTACGTCAACGATTTCGCCAATGTCATCGACGCGGCGACCGAGGAGCGTCTGGAAACTATTCTGACGAACCTGAAGACCGTGGCCGACATAGAGTTTGCGGTCGTGACCGTGCCGACGACGGGCGAGCAGGACATCTTCGACTATTCGCTGGCCGTGGCGCGCGGCTGGGGCATCGGCCCGAAAGAGGATGAAAGCAAGGGATTGTTGATGCTCGTGGCGATCAACGACCGGAGATATTTCACGCACATCAGCCGGCATCTCGAAGGCGACATCACGGACAGTCTCTCCGGCCAGATTCAACGCGCGCGCCTCGTGCCGCCCTTCAAGGCGGGCGACTATTCGCGCGGCATCAGCGATGCGACCGAGACATACGTGGCGACGCTCGCGGAGAAACGCGGCTTTAGTCTGGAAGGCATCGATCAAAGCAGCGCTTATCGCCCGGCCGCCTCGCAGACGCGCCGGACGAGCAGTAGAGGTGGTTTGTCGCCCTGCTGCCTCGGGTTAATCATCCTCGTCGTGATTATTTTTTTCCTGTCGAGTCGCGGGCGCGGCGGTGGCGGCGGGAGCGGATGCCTGAGCATGTTGTTGCTCAACTCGCTTCTCAGTAGCGGCAGCGGTCGCGGTTCGAGCGGCTGGGGCGGCGGAAGTTTCGGCGGAGGCGGTGGCGGCGGCGGCGGTGGCGGCTTCGGGGGCTTCGGCGGCGGCGGAAGTTTTGGCGGCGGCGGCTCGGGCGGCGATTGGTAGGACAATGATGAAGTAGGAACGCGGAACGATGAACTGAAAGAAATCGTTCGAAGGTTTTTACTTCATCGTTCATCGTTCCGCGTTCATCACTTACCCAGGAGTGCAGATGGCTAACAAGGTAGCCCAAGAGGCTTTCAATCATTTGATCGGCGACTTGCGCGCGACGCACGGCGAGAACCTCGCGTCGGTGGTGTTGTACGGGTCGGCGGCGGCCGGCGATCATATTGATAAGAGTTCCGACTACAACCTGCTGATCGCGCTGTCGAGGATCACGCCCGAGGAGTTGCGACAGGCGCAAGCCCCCCTGCGCGAATGGAGACGCCTCGGTCATCCGCTGCCGGTCTATTTCACGACGGAGGAGTTGCGCGACGCGGCCGACGTTTTTCCGATTGAGTTTCACCAGATGCAGAGGGCGCGCGTCGTGCTCTACGGGAACGATCCGTTCGCCGATCTCGTAATTCACGATCACAACCTTCGTCACCAGACCGAGTACGAATTGCGCAGCAAGTTGATTCAACTGCGGCGGCTCTACATCCCGGCGTCGGTCTCGGTCGAGAAGTTGACCGATTTGATGGGCGAGAGTTTGACGAGTTTCGCGGTGCTGTTCGCGCCCGCGCTGATGCTGCACGGCATTAAAGAGCCGCCCATTTTGAAGCACGATTGCGTGCGCGCGGCGGTCAGGCATTTCGGGCTGAACGGCGAACCGTTCGAGCGCATTTTCACCCTGCGCGAAACGGGCGCTCGCCCCGTGAGCGACGCCGAGGCGCACGAGTTGTTCGCTTCGTATCTGGCGCAGATCGAGATCGTCACGGAGGCGGTTGATGAGTTGAGATTGGGCGCGGAGCAATAGGGGATCGAAAGTTGCCTAACGGCGATCTCCGGGCTGTCTATTCTTTAATTGAATAAGGAGAGAGTAATGAATAAGAGAAGATTTTTGATGTTGGCCTTCGTCGTCTTTGTATCGATGACGGCCAGCGGGTGCGGCTACAATACACTGCAATCGAAGCAGCAGAACGTCAGGGCTAAGTGGGCGGGCGTGGAAAACCAGTTGCAGCGACGCGCGGATTTGATCCCGAACATCGTCGCGGCGGCGCAATCGGCGGGCGTGCAGGAGCAGGAAGTTTTCGGTCAGATCGCCGAGGCGCGTTCGCGCCTGTTGGGTGCGACCGGCGCGCAGCCGCAGGGCGAGGGCGGCGACAAGTCGCCGGAACAGAAAGAAGCGATCATCGCGGCCAACAACAGTTTCGGCGGAACCATCGGCCGCCTGCTCTCGTTGCAGGAGGCTTACCCGCAGTTACAGTCGAACCAGAACTTTTTGAAGTTGCAGGATGAACTGACCGGGACTGAGAACCGGCTGGCGACTTCGCGCAACGACTACACGACGGCGGCACAGGACTACAACACGACGCGCGGCAGTTTCCCGACCGTGCTTGCGGCCAAACTCTACGGCTTCAAAGAGGAGCCTTACTTCAAGGCCGAAGAGGGCGCGCGCCAGGCTCCGCGCTTCGACCCGAACACGATGCGTCGCAATCAGGGCGACACCAAGTAGGGCAGACACGTTTGACCGCGCTTCTCGCTTAAGGAGCGCACAAGTAAAAAAACGGAGGCCGCTTTCAACCTGAAAGCGGCCTCCGTTTTTTCGGTTAACCTGAACGCGCCGAAACACTGCCCGAACTTCAGAACCCGCGCGAACTGCACATGCTGCAATGGTCGCAGGGCTTCGCGCCCGGTTCGACGTTGCACACCTTCTCGCGCTCGAAGAACTCGACCAGTTCCGAGACGGCCTCGTCGATGCCGAAACGCTCCTCGCTCGGATGCACGGCCGGCACGTAAGTCCCGCTCAGCCAGTGGGCGGGGTTGCCCGCGACCGGCGAAGAAGCGTGCTCGTGTTGCGGCGAGCGAACTTGAGATGGCTGCTGCTGCTGTTCGCGCGCCGTGTCGCCGTGGCGCGTGGCCGGGCGCGGCGCGTTGTTCGTGGTGACGTGAGATTCGATCTGCGTGAGTCTCTGCCCGATCTCTGAGACCGAAGCGCGCAGCGCGGCCAGTTCGTCGCCGACGTTTGCGCCCGCGTCTCGCCTCTCGGGAGACGCGGCGTTGCCGTGCGCGTCTCCATTTGCGAGACGGCTCGCGATGCGTTCGGCCAGCGAACGAACCGGGTCTTGCTCTTTCGCGCTCAACGTCTCACTCCTTTGTCCTCATCCGGCAGCAAATCTATGTAATCCACCACGCCCACGATGGCCGAGTCGATGGCGGCTCCGGCTTCTTTCGTCGCGGCGGTGGATGCGCCCCAACCTTCCTGCACGACGAGCACTGTGTCGCCTACGCCGGAATCAACCGAGTCGAGCGCGATTAAAGTGGCGCCGATCTCCTCTCCTTCGAGACTCAAGGGCTGGCACAACATTACGCGCGCATTCGCGTAACGCTCATTCTTCTGCGTCGCCACCACGTTCCCTATCACACGCGCGAGAATCATCTTTGCCCGGTGTCTCCCCGTGTCACGTGGTTGTCCGAATCCACGATGGCGATGATGGTGCAATCGGTCGGCGTGTCTTCGCGCCGGAACGGAAAGCTCGCCTCTTTGCCTCGGCACCACATGACCAACTCGCCCTCGCCCGCGCCAATCGCGTCGAGCGCGACGAGCGGCGAGCCTTGCGGCCGAAGCCGCCCGTCGAGCGATTGAACGACGAGGAGCTTGCGCCCTTCCAGCGAATCGTTCTTCACGGTCGCCACCACCGTCCCTATGACGCGCGCCAGTTGCATAAGAAGCTCTCAGCCGTCAGCCGTCAGCTATCAGCATAATCAAGTAGCCATCGCCCTTGCACGCAGCGTTCGACCCCCGCCCGTATTTAAGCTGACGGCTGATGGCTGATGGCTGACGACTTTTAATCGTTGACGTAATCCACCGTGTCGATCACGCCGACGATGGCCGCGTCCACGGGCGCGTCCTTCATTCCCTCGGCGAGGCGCGCGCTCGAACCGGCGACGACCAGCACGCGCTCGTGGTAGCCCGCGCCCACGGTGTCCACGGCGACCAGAAAGCCGCTCGCATCCGAGCCGTCGAGATTGAGCGGGCGAACGATCAGGAGTTTCTTGCCCCTGAGCCGCTCGTCCTTTTGCGTCGAGACGACCGTGCCGAGTATGCGCGCGATAATCATAAAAACAGTAACAAGTGACAGGTGACAAGTGACGAGATCAAAGACAAGTTCTTTGTTTTAACCTGTCACCTGTCACCTGTCACTCGTCACTTCTCTAATTGTTGTCGCCGACGGGCAACGCCTCGTCAACGCTGCCGTGCGGGCGCGGGATGACGTGTACGCTGACGAGTTCGCCGACGCGACGCGCGGCGGCCGCGCCCGCGTCCGTCGCGGCCTTGACCGCCGCCACGTCGCCGCGCACGATTGCCGTCACGAACCCCGCGCCGATCTTTTCGTAACCGACGAGGGTGACGTTGGCGGCCTTCACCATCGCATCCGCCGCTTCGATCATCGCCACGAGACCTTTCGTCTCGACCATTCCGAGTGCTTCCTGTGCCATTAGAGTTGTCGCTCCTTCGGGATTTAACTGCCGGTTAAAACGTTAAAAATCACTTTCGCAAATTCAGTCCGCCATGCTGCAAATCACCGATGACGAACGTGTGCCTGCCCTTATTGACCGATCTTGGTGATCGTTAAAAATCTTGGCGCGGTAGGTCAGCCCTTCAAGTTCACGGCCTGGCTCAACAGCTCGACCAAATCTTCGCGGGTCAGAGAAATTTTGCCCGCGCCGTTTGTCGCCGCGCGCGTCGTGGCCTTCATAGTGCCCGCACCATCGCCGGTCGCGCAAGTGATCCCGGTCTCTTCGAGGTAGCCGCACGATTGGCAGCGCGCGCGCTCGTCGAGATAGCCGGCTTTTTCGCGGACGTGGATCAACTTCTCGATTGCGTCGGGCGCGAGCGCGCTCGCGCCGCCGAGAGCGCGCGCGAGGATGGTGATCTTGGCCGTGTGTTCGAGGGTCTCCAGACGGTCGAACGCCTGCCACACGTCTTCGCCGTAGGCGACCGCGCCGTGATTCGCCATCAGGAGCGCATTGTGGTGCTGAACGAGGGGGAGCATGGCGCGCGTCAACTCGTCGGTCGAAGGCGTGCCGTAGGCGGCGAGGGGCACGCACCCCAGAGTCAGGATTACTTCCGAGAGTATCGGCTGGTCAATCGCCAGCCCCGCGACGGCGAAGGCCGAGCCGTGAGGCGGGTGCGCGTGGCAGACGGCGTTGATCTCCGGCCGCTCGCGGTAGATCAGCAGGTGCATGGCGAGTTCGCTCGAAGCCTTGCGGTCGTTCAGGGGCTTGCCCTCGATGTCCGTCAGCGCGAGCGAGTCTTCGGTCATGCGACCCTTGTTGGTCTGGGTCGGCGTCGCAAGTATGCGCCCGTCGTCGAGGCGCACGCTCACGTTGCCGTCCGAAGAGACGACGTAACTGCGCTCGTACAATAACTGGCCGACGCGCACGATCTCGCGCCGGGCCGTTCGCTCATCCATCGCTTTTCCTGATGCCGGTCTTAATAGATATTGAATTTGTACTCGACCGTCACTTCCTGCGAAACCGCGCGGCCGTCTTTCGAGGCGGGCGTAAACTCGATGTTGCGCGCCGCTTCGACGGCCTGTTCCGTCAGCCCGTCGGGGAGAGTCGTGAGCGGCACGATATCGCGCACCGTCCCGTCCGCCGCGAGTACTACCCGCAGCCTGACCGTGCCCGTCACGTTATTGCGGCGAGCGGCGCGAGTGTAGAGCGGCTGGGAGTCGTGAATAATAGTAGCCGTGCGCGTTACCTCTCCGGCCGTAAGCGCATCGCTCTCGAAAGACGGCGGCAGAGGCAGAGGCGGCGGCGGGGGCATCAACGTCATTTGCCGCTGGCGCATCTTGCAAGACGACGTGGCTTCAAATCCCGGCGTGGTCGCGCGGTCAGCGCGCTTCAAAACGCTCCCCAGGGCAATGCCGACGACGAGCGTCAGGATAAACGGCAAGGCTCTTTGCAGAACGGACATCATAATTACTCCTTCTCGTGGCAATACAACTCTAAAGCTCATTCTCTTCGCGTTGCGTGAGTTCCTCAAAGGGCAGCAAACTACGCGGGTTCGTCATGCTCGTCGCGGGCGGGCGCGCGAGGAAGTAAGAAAGCGTTTCGAGCGAGACGGTCAAATCGACGGTCTTCAATTTCACGTCGGGACGCTTTTGCAGGCGCGCGGGCGCGAAGTTTAAGACGGCCTTCACGCCGGCCGACATCAACTGATTCAAGACCTTCTGCGCGGCGCGCGCGGGCACGGCGATCACGGCCACGTCGATGCGCTCGGCGCGCACCACGCGCGCGACGTGGCGCACGTCGTAAACTTTAATTTGCGCGTCGCCGACCGAAAGGCCGACGCGTTCCGGGTCGTTGTCGAAGAGGGCGACGACGGTGAAGTTGGATGCGGTGAAGCCGTTGTAGTTGGCGAGCGCGGTTCCGAGGTGTCCGGCGCCGACGATGCCGACGCGATGCTCGGTGTCGAGACCCAGAATGTTCGTGATATGCGCGCGCAGGTCAACAACCGTGTAGCCGACGCCGCGCGTGCCGAACTCGCCGAAGTAGGCGAGGTCTTTCCTGATCTGCGCCGAGTTGAGATTGAATTGTTCGGCGAGCGCGCGCGAAGAAATGGTCTTGATCCCGGCGGCCGCCAGTTTGTTCAGGCAACGCAGGTAGACGCTCAGACGGTTCGTCGTCAGTTCAGAAATTTTCTCCGACTTCATCCTGTTCTCTTTTCTTCCGTTGCCAGTATAACGCGTGCGGGGCGCGCGCCCAAAGACGGCGAAAAGACGGAATCGTAAATCGTGAATCGTAAATCGTGAATAGAAAGAATCTGTTTTTATCTGTTCCCGCTTTACGATTCACGATTTACGATTCACGTTCTTCGTTCGTTGCCGCCCGTGCGCGCTTCAACTACAATCTTCCGGCATCCAGAGACGCTCCCGAAATTCTCTTCTCTCGGCAGAAATACGAACGAAGAATGATCGCACATTTATCAGGAACCCTACTCGCAAAACAGGCCACCAGTGTGATTTTGGACGTGGGCGGCGTCGGTTATGAAGTGACCATCCCGGTCTCGATTTTTTACGACATGGAAGAGCCGGGCGCGCAGATTTCCCTGCGCATCTACACGCACGTCCGCGAGGAAGCCCTCCAACTCTTCGGCTTCAAAACCGCGCGCGAACGCGAACTCTTTACCATGCTCATCTCCGTCAGCGGCATCGGCCCGAAGTCGGCCATCGCCATGCTCTCGGGCATGAACGCCGACGAGATCATCGGCGCGATCCGCTCCAACAATCTCGCGCGCCTGACTTCCATTCCCGGCCTCGGCAAGAAGACCGCCGAACGCCTCGTCATCGAACTCCGCGACAAGATGACGACGCTTTCGCACCCCGCTCTCGAAGAGCAACTCGCCGCGCGCGCAGCCGGCGCCGCGCCGAGCGAAGACACGCTGCGCGAAGACACGCTCTCCGCGCTCACGAACCTCGGCTACCAGCGCGCCGCCGCCGAAAAGGTCGTCAACCAGGCGATGCAGGAAGGCGGCGATCTCTCGGTCGAACTGCTCCTGCGCCGCAGCCTGAAATCGCTCTCGAAAGGATGAGGGAGAAACGATGAAGGATGAACGCGGAAGGATGAACTGAAAAGCAATCGTCTTCCATTCATCGTTCATCGTTCCGCCCTCATCGTTTAACTTATGTCTGACGAACCCGAACCATTTGATGTCCGCAATACGCCGACGAACGAGGAACAACAGTTCGAGTTGTCCCTGCGCCCGGCGCGGCTCGCCGAGTACATCGGCCAGCGCAAGGCGACGGACAATCTGCGCATTTTCATCCGGGCGGCGACGATGCGGCGCGAGGCTCTCGACCACGTCCTCCTGACGGGGCCGCCCGGCCTCGGCAAGACGACGCTCGCCAACATCGTCGCAAACGAGATGGGCGCGGAGTTGCGTTCGACGGCGGGCCCCGTCATCGAAAAGGCGGGCGACCTCGCCGCGCTCCTGACCAACTTGCAGGAAGGCGACGTGCTTTTCATAGACGAGATTCATCGCCTCAACCCAGCCATAGAGGAAGTGCTCTACCCGGCGATGGAGGACTACCAACTCGACATCATGATCGGGCAGGGCACGGCCGCGCGCTCGATCAAACTGGACTTGCCGAAGTTCACTTTAGTCGGGGCGACGACGCGCGCCGGTCTCATCACCGCT
>DASQMC010000015.1:0-15780 GCA_035645695.1 Pyrinomonadaceae bacterium | reverse complement strand
AGGCAGAAATCGTCGATGTCACAGAAAACGGGTAGAATATCCATGTGAGAGAGCCTCTTTCGTCTTGATGGGTGTTTTGGCGAACTCCATCTTACGAAATCTGGCTCTCTCCTCCCATTCTTATCCCGAACTCACGTTAATACTACTACTGCGCCTCTCCATACTTCGCGATGATCCGCTCGCGTATCTGCGCGGGGCTCAGTCGCTCCTCTTTTTGCAACTTGTAGGCGAGCAACGCTTCCTCTACGCAGACGGCGCAGTGCGCCGCGTGGTCGTCCACGAAACAGGTCTGCAAACTCTTATGGCCGAAGCCTTCATCGCAGTGACAGTAGCACGGGAGTTGCGCGATGGTCTGCGGTATCTCTTTGACCGCCGCGTAGGCCATACGCGTCATCCCCGTAAACTGTGCGGCCGGAAGGACGGGCGGCAAATTCTTCAAGTCGGCGGCCGTGGCCGCGAAACGCGGCACGCGTCCCGGCGCGCCGTGAGAATGACCCTCGTGCGAGTCGCCCCCGGCGGCGTCGTGCGCAGTAGTCGTCTCGCCCGTTCCGTGCGCGGCCTGCGGGCCGATGTGAGTGGCCGGCGCGGACGGGCGCGCGGGCGTGGCCGTCGCCGCTGCGGGGCGGGGTTCGGGCTTTGCGGCCTGTTCGGAAGACGCGCCGCCGCACGCCACCAGCATCGACGCCGCCGCGAACAACAAACCGCACGCGAGCGCGAATTTGATTTTTTCAGAAGCCTTCATGTGAATCTCTCTCCTTACAGATTATCGAAGCGAAAATTGATTGAAACGCCGTTCAATGTTTGTCATGCGCGTCGTTGCGCGTCCTTAGCTGCCCGCGTCGTTGCAGTGGTTGCCGTGTCCGTCAATCATATCTAACCGCTCAAAAGTTCAGTGGGCTTGGGGCGGCGGGCAAATGGCCGCTCGCACCTCACACCCGGCCGATTATTTTGTAGTGACTTTGGTGACGTGATGCGCGCCTCCGGCCTAAACTTGCACGCGGGCGCGCGGGAGGCCGGAAACGTTTGAGAGAGGTTAGATGAGAAAGACGCTGATCAGCATGTGGCGACGCTCCGTGGGAGCGGGCGGCGCGTGCTGCGAGGGCGCGAGGCGCGAAATATCAATCGCCACGGGTGCGAACGGATCGCTCGCGCCCGTGGAGTCGGCGCCCGCGCCGCGCTTGACCTTGTTCTGTTCGGGTACGACCACCACTGCCATCGCCGGAGTTTTACCCGATCCGCCCGCGCAACATTCGCCGCACGGCAGCCCGCGCTGGCCGGAAGCGGCCATTGAGTTTTCAGATGTTGAAGCGGAGTCCGCGCCGCCGCAATTCATCCCGGCGTGCGCGTCGCGAGCCTGATCTGCCGCGGTCGAGTCTTCGCTCGCGGCATCGTGTGAAGTTTCCTGCGATTCCGGGTGATGCGCGTTCGACCGGCCGATGTCTGCGCGGCAACAATCGTGCTCGCCGGGTGCGGAGGGCGCGCCGCTTTCGTGGATGCACCACCGGGAAGCGACGGCCGACGCGCCGCCCCACACGCCCGCCGCGAGCGTGAGAAGCATGCCTGAGATGAGAGCCAATCGTCGCATAACTTCGCAGGGTTTTCCGATGCCCACCTTCAAACTTCGGTTGCCGTCAATTTAGCACGAACGCTCTCCGCCACGCTAATTTGCCGCGACTTGAAAACGTGCGGCCGCTGTCGCCGCGAGATATTGCGAACCGCGAATTGCAGACGTTCTCTGTGCCCCTGCGTGTTCTCTGTGTCTGCGGTGGTGAATGCTTGATCAAGCGGCATTCACCACCGCAGACACAGAGAACACCGCAGGGGCACAGAGGAAAGATAAGTTTCAGGCGATTAGCCGCGTCATTCTTCCACGATCAACTTGCCGCGCACCATGTTCATGCCGCAGTTGAACGTGAACGCGCCCGCGCGCTCCGGCGTGAATGCGATCCGCGTCGTCTTGAACGCGGGCAGCATGCGGCTGATACGGAAGTCGCCGAAGATGACCTGCTCGGTGCAGGAATTGGTTTCGTCTCGATAGAAATCGAGTTCGACCGGCGCGCCGCGTTTCACGACGATCACGTCCGGCGTGTAGCCGCCCTTAACCAGCACACGCAAACGCTGCGCGCCCGCCGCCGTCGCGCTCGCCGTCGCGCGCACGCCTTCGCCCGCGAAGAAGTACCACAGCACGAAGGCGATCAAAGCGATGCCCGCCAGTAAGACGATAATTTCTGTAGTGTCCAACATGAGACCCCTCCAAGTTTCCCGGCCGCTCTGTATCGACCGCTCAGGACGACGGGCGAAAGCGCTTGAGCCGCAAACTGTTCGCCACGACGGAGACCGACGAGAGCGCCATCGCCGCGCTCGCCACGACGGGCGAAAGCAGCCACCCCGTGAACGGGTAGAGCGCGCCCGCCGCGAGCGGAATGCCGAGCGTGTTATAGACGAACGCCCAGAACAAATTCTGCCGGATCACCTTGATCGTCTGCCGCGAGAGCGCGACGGCCGTCACCACGCCGTTCAGGCTGCCGCGAATCAAAGTGATGTCCGACGCTTCGATGGCAACGTCCGTGCCCGTCCCGATGGCGATGCCGATGTCGGCCTGGGCCAGCGCGGGCGCGTCGTTGATGCCGTCGCCCACCATCGCCACGCGCCGTCCTTCGGCCTGCAATTTTTTCACTTCGGCCGCCTTGCCCTCCGGCAACACTTCGGCCAGCACGCGCGTGATGCCGACTTCGCGCGCCACCGCCTCCGCCGTCCGCCTGCTGTCGCCCGTCAGCATCACGACTTCCAGCCCCATGCGTTGCATCGCGCCGACCGCCTCCTTCGAGTCGGCCTTGATCTCGTCGGCGACGGCCAGAACGCCCGTCGCCTCGCCGTCTATGGCGACGTAGAGCGCCGTGCGCCCGGCCTCCGTGAACGCGGCGGCGCGCTCCCGCAAATCTTTCAACTCGACGCCGCGCTCCGTCATCAACCTGAGATTGCCGAGCAGCACGCGCCGCCCCCCGACTTCCGCCTCTACGCCGTGACCGGCGAGTGCGTTGAAATGCGAGGCGCTCGACAGTTCGAGTCCGTGCTCCGCTGCGCGCCGCACTATCGCCTCGCCGAGCGGGTGCTCGCTGCCGCGTTCGGCCGAGGCGGCGAGGCGCAGCAATTCGTCCGCGTCGAACGTGCCCGCGACCGACACGTCCGTCACGGTGGGTTGTCCGAGCGTGATCGTGCCGGTCTTATCCAGCACGATTGTCGTCAGGCGGTGCGCCGTCTCCAGAGCCTCGCCGCCTTTGACGAGGATGCCGTGCTCCGCGCCGCGCCCCGTTCCCACCATCACGGCGGTCGGCGTCGCAAGCCCCAGCGCGCACGGGCACGCGATGATCAGGACGGAGACGAAACTGACGAGCGCATAGCTCAGGCGCGATTCCACGGGCGCGGCGATGAACCACACGACGAACGCCGCAATCGCGATGCAGATCACGATGGGCGTGAAATAACCGCTAACGACATCGGCGAGCCGCGCGATGGGCGCGCGCTGGCCTTGCGCCTGTTCCACCATCCGAACGATCTGTTGCAGCACCGTCTCGCCGCCGATCTTCGTTGCGCGAAATTTGAAGCTCCCCGTCCCGTTGATCGTCGCGCCGAAGACGTTCGCGCCCGCAGTCTTATCCACGGGCATGCTCTCGCCCGTCAGCATCGACTCGTTGACCGACGACGCTCCCTCCAAAACCACGCCGTCAACCGGAATCCGCTCGCCCGGCCGGACGATGACCGTGTCGCCGACCGACACCTCTTCGACGGGAATATCAACTTCCCTTCCCGCCTCGCGAACGACGCGCGCCGTGCGCGGCTGAAGTCTCATCAACCGCTTGATCGCTTCGGAAGTTTTGCCGCGCGCCCGCGCTTCGAGCAGACGCCCCAGAAGAAGGAGGGCGATGATCACGCTCGCCGCCTCGAAGTAAACCGGCGCGACGGGCATCCCGCCGCCGCCCATGCCCGGCATCGCCGCGCCGTGGTCTGTAACGACGAGTTGGGGCGCAAGCGTCACGACGAGCGAATAAATGAAGGCCGCGCCCGTGCCCGTCGCGATGAGCGTGTTCATGTCGGCCGCGCGATGTTTGAGCGCCGTCCACGCGCCTTCGTAGAAAGGCCGCCCGCTGTAGAGGATGACGGGGAGCGTCAGGATGAGTTGCGCCGCGTTGATCCACGAGACGTTGAACATCCCGATGCGCCCGTGCGACATCGCGACGACGAGCACGGGCGCGGAGAGCACGGCGGCCACGATGAAGCGACGCCGCAGTTGCGCCCCCTCCTCGCGCGCGGCCGCTTCCTCTCTCTCCGACGCGCCTTCTTCCGCCGCGTCGCTCGCGCCATAGCCGATCTCCGCGACCGTCCCGATCAGTTGCGCCGCGCCCGTCGCGCGCGGGTCGTATTCCACACGCGCGCGCGCCGTCGCGAAGTTGACGTGCGCGCCCCGCACCCCGGCGGCGCTCGCGAGCCTGCGCTCGATGCGACGCGCGCAGGCGTTGCAGGTCATACCCGTCAAAGACAAGTCAACGCGCTCTGAATCGTTCATACCCGAATCGCCTGTCGCGTTCGCGGCACGCGTATCGACGGGCGCATCTCCGGTCGCGCCTGCAAGCGTATCGCCGGTCACGCCTGCGGGCGCATTGCCGGTCGGGACTGTGGGCGCATCGCCGATTGCGCCGGTTGCCGCATCGCCGGTCGGGACTGTGGATGCACCCGTAGTCAAGCCTGTTGTTGCATCATCAATCACACCCGTGGCCGCGTCGCCGCGCGCTCGGCTGTTCTCCGGTTCTTTGACGATGGTCGCACTCATTTTCGCACCTCCTTACTCGTCTTTTTAGGCGCGGGCGCACGAAGCGTGGCCGCGGCGTTGCCGGGCGCGTGAAGGTGGCTGTGCTCGATGAGACCGCAGAACTGGCCTTCATCTATGCCGCGCTCGTCCCAATCATCGAGCGTGCGCGCCAGTTCGTTGCGATAGCGGCGCAGTTCGCGCAGTCGCGCGTCGAGTTCGGCGAGCTTGCGCCGCGCCGCCTCGCGCACCTCAACGCAAGGAGCCTGGCCGCGCCCGCGCATCTCCAGAATCTCCGTGATCTCGTCGAGCGAGAAGCCGATTGCCTGCGCGCATTTGATGAACGCGAGGCGTTCGAGCACCGCTTCGTCGTATGCGCGATAGCCTGAGGCCGTGCGCGCGGGGCGGCCTAGCAGCCCGCGCCGCTCGTAAAATCGCAACGCCTCGACGCTGATGCCCGTTGCCTCGGCCACCTCGCCGATCCGCAGGGTGCGCCCGTCAGTGGGTCGCTCAAATTGTTTCGCTGTTTTCGACATGGATACATTGTAAACCCTGTAGCTGGCTACAGAGTCAAGCCCCCGGCGCAAAATATTTTGCGGCGGCAAATCGGGGGCGGCGATTTGACCGCGTCGCGCCAACAGTGAGACGATGCCCGAAATAATTTTTCACGCCGGAAGTGCTTATTAAAGAGGAGGTCGGAGATGTCAATTGACCCGGAGAAAGTGACGACGCAGGAAGAGACGGGCGAACCCGCCGCGATAGACGAGGTGGAGGGGCGCGTTCAAGCGGAGATGAAGATCGCGGAAGGACGCGCCAAAGAAAGCGTCGCGCAGGGCTTGCAGGACAAGGAACTCGAACGCGAAGGGCGCGAACTGATACGGGAAGGCGAGCGAGAGTTGGAAGAGGAGCGACAGCAGCAGCAGGACAGTCATTCGGACAGTGGCGATTCGGGCGGAGGCGGCGGCGCGGCGTAAGCGGCGCGGTTTTCCTCTCGCGGGAATACTGAAAGACTATAGGCTGACAGAGCAAAGGCAGCGTCGCACGCATCTGAAACGCGTGCGACGCTGCCTCTGCTCTTTACAACTCAACCGCACAACCTGACGCGCCCGCGCGGCTTCGATTGGGCTTTAATCGGTCGTCTTGTCTTCTACCGCCCGGCCGCTACTGCCCGGCCGGCGGCGCGCTGCTCGGAAATTGATCGGCGATCTCGCGCACCATCGTCGCCACCTGCGGGCTGTAACCGACGAACTTGTTGATCAGATTACCGTCCGGCCCGAGCACGTAGGTCTGCGGGATGCTGTAGCGGGGCGCGAGGAAAGCCTCCCACCCGATCGCGTCAACCCACACCACCTTGTAATTGATCTTAAATTCCTCGACGAATTTTTTGACCGACTCGGCGGTGTTCCGCTCGTCCTCCGACGTGATGCCGAGCACCTCGACGCGCCCCTCGTAATCTTCCTGTATCTCGATGAAATCGGGAATCTCGCGGCGGCACGGCCCGCACCACGTCGCCCACAAATTCAGCACGACGACCTTGCCTTTCAGGTCGGACAATTTAAGCGGCTTCCCTTCGAGCGTGGTCATCGAAACGTTGAGCAGTTCGTCGGGCAGCGGCGTCGGCGACGGCCGCGCGGGGCTTGGTTGCCGGCCGTGTTGACGCTCGGCGGTCGGCGGCGCTGTGGATGCGGGCGTCGGAGGCGGCGCGGGCTTGCTGCCTACGCGCGAGCTATCGGTCGGGTTACAACTCGAAGACAACGACACGGCCAGCAGCGTGAACACCAGCGCGACCGAGGCGACGCGTGCGCCCGTCCAGATTTTCTTATCCGGCTCGCGCGCCGGTTGCTCAGAGGTCATGCGAAAATAATTTCCTTCGGATTGACTAAAATCACCGCTCGATAATTCATAGACTAAAGCATGGCGAAAGATTTGTCAGTCGCCCGTCGTCCGTCGTCAGTTGCCAGTTGTTGAGTCGAATCTTTAGCCACTGCTGAATGAATCACAAAACAACTGACAACTGACGACGGACAACTCACGGCTTTTAACGAACCACAATGTTGACCAGCCGTTGCGGGACGACGATCACCTTGACGACCTGACGGCCTTCCATGTGCGCGCGCACTTTGCCGTCGGCGAGCGCCGCCTCGCGCAGTTCGTCTTCGGAGGTGTCGGGCGTGGCCTGTATGCGCCCGCGCAGTTTGCCGTTGATCTGCACGGGGATTTCCAGAGCCTCTTTGCGCGCCAGTTCGGCGTCGGCCACGGGCCAGCGCGCGCCGCTCCCGAGCAGGCCGCCCGCATGTCCCAGAGATTCCCACAACTCCTCGGCGACGTGCGGCGTGAACGGCGCGAGCATCAGCACAAGCGCCTCCAACGCCTCGCGCACGGCGAATTTGTCGGCCGGTGTCGCCTCGGCGGGCGCGCGGTCAAAATCGCCGAGCGCGTTCAAGAGTTCCATCAACGCGGAGATGCTCGTGTTGAAATGCAACTCGGCGAAGTCCTGCGTGACGCGCGCGACGGTCTGGTGCGTCTTGCGCCTGAGCGAGCGCGCGGCGTCGGAGAACTCTCCCGCGTCCGGCGCAACCTCCGGCGCGTCCGTCAAACTATCGCGCCAGCGCCAGATGAAATTGTAGACGCGGCGCAGGAAACGCACCGCGCCCTCGATGCCCGTCTCCAGCCAGCGCAATTCGTTTTCCGGCGGCGCGGCGAACATGACGAACAGGCGCACGGCGTCCGCGCCGTAAGCCTCGATCATCTCGTCCGGGTCAACGCCGTTGCCGAGCGACTTCGACATTGCCTTCCACTCGCCCGTGCCCTCGACGATGTTCGTCACCATGCCCTGCGTCAACAAATTCCGCACCGGCTCGTTGAACGCGACCAGCCCGATGTCGCGCATCATCTTCGTCCAGAAGCGCGTGTACAGCAGGTGCATGACGGCGTGCTCGATGCCGCCGATGTACTGGTCAACCGGCGCCCAGTAGGCGACGCGTGCGGGGTCGAACGGCGCGGCGTCGTTCTGCGGGTCGCAGTAGCGGAAGAAGTACCAGGAGGAATCGACGAACGTGTCCATCGTGTCGGTTTCGCGCCGCGCCGCGCGCCCGCACTTCGGGCAGGACGTGTTGACGAACTCCGCGACGTTCGCCAGCGGCGACTTGCCCGCCCCCGTAAACTCCGCGCGCTCCGGCAACAGGACGGGCAACTCCGCTTCCGGCACGGGCACTGCGCCGCAATCGTCGCAATAAACAATCGGGATCGGCGCGCCCCAGAAGCGTTGGCGCGAGATGCCCCAGTCGCGCAGGCGATAGGTGACCGCGCCGCCGCCGAAATTCTTCTCGGCGGCGTAGGCCGCCATCTCGCGCATGGCGTCGTGCGAGAGTTTGCCGCCCCATCCGGCCGAGTTGACGAGGATGCCGTAGTCCGTGAAGGCGTGGGGCATCGCGGTTGACTGATCCAGCCCCGTCGCCTCGTTGTGCGGGATCGACTCCTGCTCGTACGAGACGCGTTCGATGACGCGCCTGACGGGCAAAGAGTATTTCTGCGCAAACTCGAAGTCGCGCTCGTCATGCGCCGGGACGGCCATCACCGCGCCCGCGCCGTATTCGATGAGGACGTAGTTCGCCACCCACACCGGTATCTGCTCGCCGCTGAAAGGATTGACGGCGAACAGTCCCGTGTTGACCCCCTCCTTCTCTTCCTCCTCGCCCGGCGCGGTAGCGGCGCGGCTCGCGCGCTCGGCACGCACGCGCGCCGCAAACTCCAGCACGCGTTCTTTCAAAGGCGACTCTTCCAGTTCGTTCAACAGCGGGTGCTCGGCCGCGACGACGATGGCCGTTGCGCCGTAGACGGTGTCGATGCGCGTGGTGAAGACGCGCACTTTCGCGTCGCTGTCCTTGATCGGGAAATCTATGTACGCGCCCTCGCTGCGCCCGATCCAGTTGCGCTGCATCGTCAGCACGCGCTCCGGCCACCCGGCCTCGATCTCGCCCATGCCGGCGAGCAACTCTTCGGCATACTGCGTCGTGCGGATGAACCACTGTTCCAGATCGCGTTTCTCGACCGCCGTCCCGCAACGCCAGCACACGCCGCCCGACGATTGCTCGTTCGACAGCACGGTCTCCTCCTTCGGACACCAGTTGATCGGCGACGTGCGGCGGTAGATCAGCCCGCGCTCCAGCATCTTCAGGAAGAACCACTGATCCCACTTGTAATATTCCGGCCGGTGCGCCGCCATTTCGCGCCGCCAGTCGAAGCTGATGCCGAGGCGTTTGAACTGCCCGCGCATGTGCACGATGTTCTCTTCCGTCCACTCGCGCGGCTGAACATTGCGCTTGATGGCGGCCTGTTCGGCGGGCTGCCCGAAGCTGTCCCAGCCTATCGGGTGCAGCACGTTGAAGCCTTGCAGGCGCTTGTGCCACGCCATCGCGTCGCCGAGCGCCCAGTTGCGCACGTGCCCCATGTGCAGGAAGCCCGACGGGTAAGGCAGCATCTCCAGACAGAAAAACTTCGGCCGCGCCTCGTCCGGTTCAATCTCGAACGCGCCCGTCTCCGCCCACACGCGCTGCCACTTCTCTTCAATCTTTTCCGGGAAATATTTTTCGTCCATAAGTCACACTCTTCCTTCCCTTACACTACCCCACGCACCGGATGCCCGCGAAGCCTCGAAGTTGGGAGCTTCCGCCTCCGGTTCATACATTGTCGATTGGCTGCTTTGGTGAAGTTTCGCCGCGTCGAACCTACCCGCGCGCATGTTCAGGCGCGGTCGCCGAGCGGCACCGTAAGGAGGAGTTTGGTTGGCGGGTGAAAGATAATCATCTGCATTCCGACCTGTCGAAACTCGAAGCGCGCCTATGTTAACCCGAACGGCGCGCACGTTGTCAATCTTTCGTGTTAATTCCCGCGGGTGGATTCCCGGCCGTGGTCGCTCGCCGCCGGTCACTCGAAACAATCGTCCGCGCCGTCCGCGCCGCAACTGAAATGCTGCGGCGCGTGTTGTTCGGTAAAGTGGCGCACGTTGCGCCAGAGGCGCGTCTCCCCGTAAGTCTCTTTCGTCCAGCCGAGTTTGCTTTTCTCGCGCCAGACTTCCGCGAACGCCCTCTCTTCGCCCGCGCCCGCAAGGTGATACGACTCGTGCAAGAGGATGACGGCGCGCTCCGTGTCGTCAATTGGCACCGTGAAGAAATCCGGGTACAGCGTCACCAACTCGAACGGGAAGTTAGTCGCCGCGTACGCGTCGCCGTGCCCGACCGTGCGATTCCACCAGTTGTCGCTCGTGCGGTAGCTGACGAGGTTTCTCAGGAGGAACGCGCGGCCGCCGAAATCCTTCTGCTCCAGCACATCAATCGCGCGCTCGACGATCCGCCGCTGCTCGAAGCTGACGGCCTCGGAGGTCGCGCGCAGCGAGACGTAACCGGCGAGGACGAACGCGCCGACCGCCCCCACAACGAACGAGACACGTTTGC
Organism: Pyrinomonadaceae bacterium; assembly: GCA_035645695.1. GTDB lineage: Bacteria > Acidobacteriota > Blastocatellia > Pyrinomonadales > Pyrinomonadaceae > JAIVJZ01. The sequence continues at coordinate 5,523 of DASQMC010000015.1, read as the reverse complement.
GCAAACTTGGCCTGCCACTCCCCTCGCTGTGCGCTTCCGGCACGCTGTCGAACTCGGCGCTCGCTTCCGGCACGCCGCCGAACGTCGCGCCGCAACGCTTACACGACGCCGCCTCCGCCCAGTTCACCATCCCGCATTGCGAACATTTCTTACTGTTCATCTCACCTGACCGGCGGCCTCAATTCGCCAGCACCGCGTTCGGTTATGAACGAACGCAGCGCGGCGAGGTTACGCTCGTCGTCGCCGATAACGTCCTGCGGCGTTTCGAGAATGAAGGCGGCGTGCGAAAGTTTCGGATGCCGCGCGACGCGCGCCAGAGCTTCGCTACCGATGTGGCCGAGGCCGATGTGCCAATGACGGTCAACGCGCGAGTTGTATTCGGCCTTCGAGTCGTTGAAGTGTACGGCGCGGACGCGCCCGGTGCCGACGTTTCGTTCGAGCGCGTCGAAGGTGGCGGCGAGTCCGTCCTCGTCGCGGATGTCGTAACCGGCTGTGAAGGCGTGCGCCGTGTCGAAACAGACGCCGAGATTCAGCTCGGGGCACGCGCCGATGATGTCTCTCAAGTGCTCGAAGCGATGGCCGATGCACGCGCCCTGCCCTGCCGTGTTTTCGAGCAGCACGCGGAACCCGGAGAGATCGAGGTCGCGGCAGGCGTCGCGCAAACTCGCGGCGCAGGTGCTTATGCCGTCCGCCTCGCACGCGCCCCGTGCGCTGCCCGGATGCACGACCAGATAATCCGCGCCGAGCAAGAGGCCGCGCTCCACTTCTTCGCGAAAAGAGGCGATGGACTTCTCGCGTATAACTTCGTCGGCCGCCGCGAGGTTGATCAGATAGTTGGCGTGAATGACCACGGGCGCGATCCCCGTCTCGCGGCGGACGCGCTTGAAAGTTTCCACCTCTTCACCCGCCAACTCCTTCGCCTTCCAGCCGCGCGGGTTTCGCGAAAAGATCTGCACCGTGCCGCAGCGAAGCGACCCGGCTTTCGTCAACGCGTTCTGCAAGCCGCCAGCAATCGGCGCGTGAAACCCAATTCGCGGCGTCTGCGTTTTCGCGCCGAGATTTTTCCTTCGAACTTGCGAGGCCATCGTCTATTTACCCGTGCTGCCTGCTTGCCCGTTCGTGCGTTCAACATCTTCCATGACGCGCAGCATGTTGCCGCCGAGAATCTTGTTGATGTCGCTTTCCGAATAGCCGCGCTTGAGCAGTTCGGCGGTCAGGTTCGGGAAGTCGGCGGCGGTCGAGAGGTCTCGGGGGACGGCCTGAATGCCGTCGAAGTCCGAGCCGATGCCGACGTGATCCACGCCGACGAGCTTGACGATGTGGTCGATGTGATCAACGACGCGCGAGACAGAGACGGGCGGCAGACGACGCGCGTACTCGCGTTCGCGCACGCGGTCGCGCGCGAGTTTCCGCTGGGCGGGCGTGCCCTTCGCCGTGCGTGAGGCTTCGGCGACGAGCGGCGCGATCTCGGCGTCAACTTTTCGTTGCGCCTCTTGCCAGCCCGGTTCGATGAAGCGCGGGTAGAAGACGACGGCGCAGAGGCCGCCCGTGCGCGCGAGGGCGCGCAGTTGATCGTCCGTCAGGTTGCGCGGCACGTTGACGATTGAGCGGACGCCGGAGTGTGTGGCGATAACGGGCTTCGTGGAAATCTCTACGATGTCCCGGAAAGTTTTATCGGAGACGTGCGACACGTCAACCATGATGCCGAGGCGGTTCATCTCGGCAACGACGGCGCGCCCGAACTCGTTCAGCCCGCGCGTCTCGCCCACCTTGTCGCCCGACGACCCGGCCCAACTCAGAGAGACAGACCACGCGGGCGACATGTAGCGCACGCCGAGGCGATAGTATTTCTCCACGTTCTCCAGACGCTCGTCGATGGCATAACCGCCTTCGAGACCCATCAGCGCGGCGAGTCGCCCGGAGGCGGCGATGCGTCGAATGTCCGAGGCGGTGGTCGCCAGTTCCCACGTCTCTGGGTTGCGTTCCGCGAGCGAGCGCACGGCGGCGATCTGTCTGTCGGCGCGCTCGATGGCCGCCTTCCCGCCCCCGCCGAAGTATTGCGGCTCAACCCAGATGGAGAAGAACTGCGCGTCGAGTCCGCCTTCTTTCATGCGCGGGGCGTCGAGATGACCGTCCGGCAGGCGCATGTTGATGTCCGCGTCTTCGTCGATCATGCGCTGCACGGTGTCGGCGTGCATGTCGATCAGGATGGCGCGCGCGTGCAGCGAGCGCGGGTCGTTGTTGTTGTGGTCGTCGTCGCCTTTGACTTCGGCTGGAGGGGCGGCGGTTGGTGTGGCGGTGCTTGAGTTTTGCGGCATGCGGCAACCTTCGAGTGCGAGCGAGGCCAGCACGGCGAGCGCGAGGGCGGGCAGCAACGCGCTTTTTCTTCGATCTCGCATCGTGATGTCCGGCCGATCTCGCGGCGCGGAATTTCGCCTCAAATCAATGTTTATAAAGACGGCGAAGATGGTATGTCCCGCGGAGGGAAAGAAGCAAGGGCGCACGCTTGCAAGCCGCGCGGGTTTCTTGCTATTGTGCGGTTTAATCTGCCGCGCGAAATTGCCACGACCGGGACACGGTTTCCACAGATCCATTTTCGATAATGGACTTATCCGAAGTTTAATTTCGTTACCGACCCCAGAAGTGGCGGAGACGAATAAAGGAGCGAATCAATGTTTGCAGACGACGCACCAGCCACAGACGTGAAGACGCCGCGCATCAACCCGGTAATCTGGCACAACGGTGAATTTACCCATTGGAACGACGCGCGCATCCACGTCATGTCGCATGTTTTGCACTACGGCTCAAGCGTCTTTGAAGGCATTCGCTGTTACGACACAAAACGCGGTCCCGCCATCTTCCGCCTGCGCGAGCACATGCGCCGCCTGATGAACTCCGCGAAAATCTACCGCATGGATCACGAGTGGACGCTCGACCAATTGTGCGATGCGGCCGTCGAACTCGTGCGGCGCGGCGAACTCGAACAGTGTTACCTGCGCCCCATCATCTTTCGCAGTCTGGACGAAGCCCGCCCGGCCTTCGGCGTCAACCCGTTCCCGAATCCGCTCGCCTGCTACATCGGCGCGTGGGACTGGGGCAAGTATCTCGGCGACGAGGCGATTGAAGAGGGCGTTGATGTGTGCGTCTCCTCCTGGAATCGCTTGTCGCCAAACTCGATGCCCGTGATGGCGAAGTCCGGCGCGAACTACATGAATTCGCAACTCATCAAAATGGAGGCGATCAAGAACGGTTACTCGGAGGGCATCGCCCTCGACGACCGCGGCTTCGTCTCGGAAGGCTCGGGCGAGAATATTTTCCTCGTTCACGACGGGCGAGTGATCACGCCGCCGCTCTCGTCTTCGATCCTCCCCGGCATCACGCGCGACAGCGTCATCCAGATTTGCCGCGAACTTGAGATTCCCGTCGCCGAAACCGGACTCCAGCGCGCCGCTCTCTACGTCGCCGACGAACTGTTCTTCACCGGCACGGCGGCGGAAGTGACGCCCATACGCTCAGTTGACAAGATCAAGATCGGCACGGGCAGGCGCGGCGACATCACCGAGCGCATCCAGAAAACCTACTTCGAAATCACCAAAGGCGAGCGCGACGCGCCCGGCGACTGGCTCACTTACGTCAACGAAGTGCGTGCCGCCGCGCCCGCGCCGAACGGACGCCACAACGCCTCGCCGGGCAAAACGGCGACGCGTAACGCGACGGAGGCGGAAGTATCCGAGAGTTTCCTCACCGTCGGCACCGAGTAAGGAGCCGCGAGCGCGGCAACGCGCTGTAAATGACATCGGAGAGGGGCGACGAGCCACATCGTCGCCCCTCTCCGTTTTTGCCGTGCGAGGTTCGCGGGCGAAACCGGGTCGCCACCCGCCGGAGGAATTTGTTGACGCATTCGAGAATGGCGGGCTAGAATGAATTCGGCGTCTTCGGGTTGCTAATCTTTCCCGTGACGCAACGCCTTCCCAATACAACCCGCAAACGCCTGCCGCAAGTTTCCGATCCTTAACTACAGCGCGTAGCTTTAAGAATTTCATTGCGTAGCTTTAAGCTCCCATTGATTTTTCCGCCCTCCAACCCGCGCCCGGTGCGCTCTCGGATTTGATCCGGCGAAAGTTTTTCCAACTCATTATTATGGTAGTCAAGATTGACGATCTCCTGCGGGGCGCGACCCTCTGCGGCGCATCCGACTTGCATATCAAAGCCGGTTCGTTTCCGGTCATGCGCGTTGACGGCGAGTTGAGACCCGTAACCAACTCTTCGCGCCTGACGCAGGACGACACGCTCGACATGGCTTTTTCGATCATGTCGAACCGGCAGAAGCAACGCTTCAAGGAAACTTCGGAAGTTGACATCGCTTACGGCTTATCCGGCGTCGGGCGTTTCCGCGCAAACGTCTTCCAGCAACGCGGCACGGTGAGCATGGTCTTGCGCGTCATCCCCGACCGCGTGCGCACCACCTCCGATCTCGGACTCCCGCCCGCCGTCGAACAGGTCGGAGCTGAACGGCGCGGCCTCATACTCGTCACCGGAGCGACCGGCTCCGGCAAGTCTTCAACGCTCGCCGCGCTCATCGACTACATCAATTCGACGCGCGGCGGCCATATCGTCACCATCGAGGACCCGATAGAATTTCTCCACCGCGACAAAAAATCCTTCATCTCGCAACGCGAGGTTGACGTTGACACGCGCTCGTTCGCCGAAGCCCTGCGCGGCGCGCTGCGCCAGGACCCGGACGTGATTTTGGTCGGCGAAATGCGCGACCACGAGACAATCGAGACCGCCCTGACCGCCGCCGAAACCGGCCACCTCGTCCTCTCCACCCTCCACACGCTCGACGCAACCGAAACCGTCACGCGCATCGTCTCGTCCTTCCCGCCGCACCAGCAAAAGAGCATCCGCCTGCAACTCGCCGGGATATTGCGCGCCGTCATTTCGATGCGACTCGTGCGCGCCGCAAACGGGGTGGGGCGCGTGCCCGCCGCCGAGATCATGATCTCGACCGGCACGATCCGCGACTACATCGCCAACGAAGAGAAGACGCCGCTCATACGCGACGCCATCGCCGCCGGCACGTCGCAGTACGGCATGCAAACCTTCGATCAATCACTCTTCAACCTCTCCCAGTCGGGACTCATCACTCTGGAAGAAGCGCTGCGCGGCGCGTCAAACCCCGACGAGTTCCGCATGCGCGTCTCCGGCATCTGCACCAGCAACGATCAGGCGAAAGACCACATCGTCAGCATGAGCAACGGCTGAAAGGCAAACGATGAAGTAGGAACGATGAACGATGAACTGTAAGACTGTCCGTTGTCCGTTGTCCGTGGTCAGTTGTTCAAGTCAGTCTTTAGCATCTCGGATGATAGCCACAGGCAACTGACAACTGACAACTGACAACTGACAGCTTTTACTTCATCGTTCATCGTTCCTACTTCATCGTTTGCCTTTCAGCCGTTGCTCATGCTGACGATCTGTTCCTTTGCCTGGTCGCTGCTGGTGCAGATGCCGGAGACGCGC
>DASQMC010000014.1:0-10998 GCA_035645695.1 Pyrinomonadaceae bacterium | reverse complement strand
GTGGCCGGTTATCAATCTTACGGCGGCGAGATTCGATGTTTTCGAGCGCGTGCGTCCTACGCCGTAGGATGCACGCGTTCGGGCGAACGGCGAGCGCGAAAATTTCTGCGCGCCCGCCGTTCCCGGCTGTGGTTAACAGTTGAGGTTTAGAGAACGCCGCACAAGTTCCAAGCCTGCGCGACGGCGTTGTAGTTCGTGCTGCCCGAACCGTAGAGCGCGGCCGCCGCGTTGAGCGTCGCGGTGCGCGCGCCCTTGAAGTTGGTGCTCGAAGTCATGTAGGAGGTGAGGGAGCGATACCAGATTTTGGCCGCCGCGTCCGCGCCGATGCCGGTCATCGAGCCGCCGCGGTGGTGCGTGCCGCCGACTGCCAAGAGGTAGAACGCCTTGTTGGCGATGCCGGAATTGATGTGGACGCCGCCGTTGTCGCCCGTGCCGGTGTAACGCTCGGCGTAATGGTCTGGGTCGTCGTCGGCCGTGTAGCCGCTGTTGCTGGCGGCGTGCGGGTTGTCCATGTAGCGCAAGGCGTCGCCCGCAACGCCCGGCGTGTAGCATTGCTCGCCGATCTTCCATGTGTTCGAGGTCTGCCCCTTCGTGTAGCGCTCGACCATCGCGCCGAACACGTCAGACCAGGACTCGTTGAGCGCGCCCGACTCGCCCGAATAGGTGAGATTGGCGGTGCGCTCCGTGATGCCGTGCTGCATCTCGTGGCCGCAGATGTCGAGCGTGACGAGCGGCGAGAAGGTGGTGCCGTTGCCGTCGCCGTAGGTCATGTAGCTGCCGTTCCAGAAGGCGTTGTTGTAGCCGCTGCCGTAATGGACTTTGGAACTGATGAGGCCGGTAACGCCGTCGGCCGACGTGTAGTAAGCGGGGCCGCCGTTGCCGTCGATGCCGCGCCGCCCGTGCGTGTTGTAGAAGTAGTCATAGACCTTCGCCGCGCCGAAGTGAGCGTCGACGCCCGCCTTCTGGCTCGCGGAATCCCAGTAGTTGTCGGCGTCTGTGAAACGGTAGGTCGAGCCGGTCGTGTTGCGGTTGTCGAACGTGCCGATCTTGCGCGAGATGTCTTCCAGATAATAGCTCGGCGACTTGTAGTAGGTGTTGATGGTGACGGAGCCGCTGTAGAGCGAGACGCCCGTCGCCGTCTGCAAGTTGTTGTATTCCCAGACGACGTTGCCGGTCTTGGCATCAACGAAATAGACGGGCATCGAAGTTTCGTGCGTGCCGTCCTCGCGCCGGAGTTGCACGCGGTAGGTCAGGTAATCGTTGCCCTCACGACGAAGGATTTGCATGTCGACGGCGGGCGGCGCGGTGAGGCAGGATTCGCAGCCGAGATCGCTGACGGCCACGCGGACGGCTTCGTCAGTCGTGCGATAGGGTTCCGTGTCAACCTGCACCGATTCGATGAGGTCGTCGGTGACGGCGAAGACCGATTCATCCGAGTTGAGGTGGACGATGGCTTCGCCGCCGAAAACGGGGACGCCCTTGTGCGTCTGCTCGAAACGCGTGTGCGTTTTTTCCTGATCATCGGCCTCGACGCGCTTGACATTGAGGTCTGTCCTACCGGCGATGCCTTTCCTGTTAGCGTGCTCTTCGATGACGCGGAGAGCCTTGTCTCTGGCGCGCGCGAGCTTGTCGGAGGCGGAGGAATTGCCGCTGCGCTGGGCGGTGGCGTCACGGCGCGGCATGGCGAGGGCAAAGACAAACGCGAGGGAAATCGCGATCACGAAAATGGGCTTTTTCATCTGTTCTCCTTAAGATGGGTTCCGGTGTGTTCGGGGTTAGAAGGGGCAAGGCTTGCGCGTATGGCGCAGCCCCGCGAAAGGAAAATGGCGGGAGGGATGAAGCAGTCGTGCCGTCCTAAAAAGAATAAATAGAGCACAGGGGACACCGCACGTGACGCGTGATCGCTAAACGAATTGTTGATAAGGACGCCGGCCTGAGTGGTTGATAAACTTGCCGACGGAGGTCGAGAATTCCGTTGCCAACCTGATCGCTAAATCTTGTTACTAACTTTGGGGGACGGAAGTATTAACATCTTCTTAATGTGGAGGCAATGACTTTCTTAGGGCGGAAATTGCGATGTGACAAAAAAAGAACAATACCCCGTATCTCAGTTTGAGTGAACGACATCGAGCAATAAGATGAAGCGTCTGGAACGATAAAGGCGAGACCCGCGCGCGGGTCTCGCCTTGTCTTCTAATGCATCCTCTCAAGTAAGGACGACAGGCTTCGATTAATGCTCGAATCTGTGATCGTGCGCGGATTGTTTAGACCATGATTCAGCGACAGTGAGTTTCATCGTGCCGCCCCACGTCCTTAACGGCTACGCGGATAAGCGCCCGTGTCGTCCGGCTGCCAGTCTACGACGGGCTGGATGGAGGGGCGATCTCGACAGACCCAAACGTTGGCACGCATGCCGGTTATCAACATTTTCCCTTTCCGCTCGATGCGTTGCCAATCACTCTTCGTGAACGGCTGGCCGTTGAGCAGATAGAACTTCGATGGGTCGTCCGTGCGCGGATGACGGATCGTGACCTCTTCGGTGGTATCGAAGTTTGTGCGAACGCGCAGGAACGTGCTGCCCTTGCGGCGGCGGTAGGCGATCACGCGCCCGTCGTACAGGGTGAGGTCGTTGCGGTCGCATTTCAACCCCGGCGCGGGCATGGTGCGGCCTCGCGGCTGCGGCTGCTGCGGCAAGTGTGCCGCGCCCGCTGCGCAAACGAATATGGCTATCACTGAAAGAAGCGTTGAAAATAGACGCATCGAAATTTTCTCCCACATGGTCAAAGTAAAGAAGGAGCGCCCCCGTAGAAGCGCTCCTTCAAACTTCCTGTTACAGGTTTTAACTTCGGAAGGCTTATTTGCCCGCGCGGTACGTTGACCACATGCTGTCGCTGCGATCAACCTGACCCGCACTGAACTTGTACATGCACGGATCGTCCGTGTAGTCCATGAAGTTTTCGTAAGGATCGAGACCTGTGTTCGTCCTGCAGGTGTCCTGATTGGCGGTCGGGCAACCGTAGGTCGCCGAACGCTCTGCGGGCGTGTCGCTTACGCCGTCGCCGCTGCCCTGGCAGCCGCCCTGGAAGGTGTGGTAGAGGCCGAGCCAGTGGCCGACTTCGTGCGTGCCCGTGTCGCCTTCGTTGTAGGGAACGTAGTTGGAGCCGGGGAGCGACGCCCAGTAGCAAACCACGCCGTCCATCTTCGGCTTGGAGGTATAGTCGGACGGGAAGGTCGCCCAGCCGAGATAACCGCCGCCGCTGTTGACGTAGAAGTTCAGGTCGTCGGCCGTGCCCACGCGCAGCGCATTCTTCATTTGCGACTCCGCCACCGAACCGGGGCCTGCGGCGTACCACGTGTCGTTAACCGTGCGCGTCACGCCCGCGCGCGAGAAGCGGAACGACATGTTCGCGGCGGCAGCTCTATAAACCGGGCCGTCCTGACCGCCGAAATGCTCGTTCATCGCCGCGATTTGGGCATCAAGCCGCGAATCGGGGATGTTGCCTGTGCCATCCGCCTTGGAAACGACGTGGAAGTAAACCGGGATGGTGACGGAACCCGCCGTGTAGAGTCTGGAACCGTCAGTGGAGCCGCCGCCGCCGGGGCCGCCGCCCTGCGCCGCGCGGTTGGCCGCCAGTTTCCTGTCGATCTTCTCAATTTCAATATCGTCGGCGTGGCGCGTGTTGCACCTGCGGCCGGCATCAATGAAGGCTTTATGCGATTCAAACACGTCGCCATTGGGAGCCACAACGCTGCCGTCGGCTCTGACAGCCGATTGCTCACCGGGATTCTCAGGACGGCCGCCTTGTGCGCCGACATCTTTGAGCGGGACGCTGGCGAGGAGGAACGCGAAACTGAGGGCAAACAAAACTAGACCGAGGGTAAACTTTTTCATTCTATAGTCTCCAAAGTTTTAACTGACCGGTTGGTTGTATAGGATGGGCGATGGGGAACCCAACCAAGAGAGCGCGCACTATACTATTAGTGTAAAATAATTGACAGCTTTATTTTTGCCCCTTGCAATAAAAGTTGCAAGGAAATGCAACATATTTTCGTTGTAACAAAAAAAGAACATTTTCATCGGAACCTTAGCCGGTAAATGCGCGTAACGCGCACACCTTCCGGCTGCGATTCGGCGCAATCTATCTCTTTAAGTGTCTCTTCTTCCCTCTACGTTCGGAAAAACGGCGTAACATTTGGGGCAGCAAGAGCGATGTTTGCAGCGCCGACCCCGTGGTGAAGCGGCGCGCGAAGCCACGGAACAGTGCGGCGGCGCGCGGCGTGTAGTTGAACCACCAGAGATCATGTATGCGCGCGAGGCGGTTGACGTGGATGTGCTGCGCCGAGACGAGTTCGAGCAAGCCCTGCCGCCCGTGCGTGCGACCGATGCCGCTCAACTTCACGCCGCCCCACGGCGTCTGCGCGATACCGTGCGTGTAGAGCACCTCGTTGACCATCACCGTGCCCGCTTCCAGACGCGCGGCCACGCGCTCGCCGCGCCGGATGTCGCGCGTCCACACGCTCGCAGTCAAACCGTAGGGACTGTCGTTGGCGCGTGCTATCGCCTCCTCCTCCGTCGCGAAAGTCATCAACGGCAACACCGGCCCGAACGTCTCCTCGCGCATCAACTCCATCGTGTGATCTACTTTGTCCAAAACGGTCGGCTCGTGGAATGATCCGTTTTCGCTTTGCCCACGCCCGCCGCCCACGAGCAGACGCGCGCCGCGCCCGAGCGCGTCGCGCACGTGCGACTCGACCGTCTCTCGCTGCCGCGCGCTCGACATCGCGCCGATGTCCGTGCCCTCGCGCGTGCCCGCGTCCTGCTTGAGCGAGCGCGTCAGTTCGACGACGCGCGCCGTAAATTTCTCCGCGATTCGTTCGTGTACGTAGCAACGCTCGACCGACGCGCACGCCTGCCCCGCATTCGCGAACGCGCCCCACACTGCCGCCTGCGCCGCCGCTTCGAGGTTCGCGTCTTCAAACACGATCATCGGGTCTTTCCCGCCGAGTTCGAGCACGCAGGGGATTAACTTGCGCGCCGCCGCTCCGGCCACGCGCCGCCCCGTCGCCACGCTGCCCGTGAACATGATCTTGTCGACGCCCGCTTCGACGAGCGCCGCGCCCGTCGTTCCGTCGCCCGTCAGGATCGTCAGTAAACCGTCGGGCAAACCGGCGGAGCGGAAGACCTCGCCGATCCTGAGTCCGACGAAGGGCGTCAACTCGCTCGGCTTTAAGACCACCGCGTTCCCCGCGATGAGCGCCATCACGACCTCACCGAATGGTATCGCCCACGGGAAGTTCCACGGCGAAATAATCCCCACCACGCCGAGCGGCTTATAGACGATGCGCGACGAACGACCCATCAAACCGTATTGCCCGATATTGATCTTCTCGTCCTTCAGCAGCCGCGCCGCGCGTCGCGCGAAGAACCCCATCAGGTCGAGCGTCGGCACGAGTTCCATCATCAACGCTTCCGTCACGGGTTTACCCGATTCGCGCGAGATCAATTCGGCGATGGCGTCCATCTCATCCAGCACGACGGCGCGCGCCCTGAGCATCACGCGCCCGCGCTCGGCGTAAGACAACGCCCCCCAGGAGGTTTGCGCCGCCCGCGCTCTTTCCACCGCGCGAGCCACTTCGACCGGATTCGCCACGCCCACGCGCCCTACTTCCCCGCCCGTCGCCGGATCATACGAGATGATCTCCGTCGTCTCCGCGGCGGCGCGCGCCCGAGTTGTATCCTGAATTTGAGTCGCCATAGGTGTCCCTGTCGTCGTCCTGAAATTTCGCGAGGTGCGCCCGGATTATCGTCTGAAATCGACTTTGGGGAAAGCACCAAACCGTCCCGGCGTGGGCGCGACCTCTTCAAAGGGGCGCGCTTCATCGGTTACAATGTCGCCATCAAACACGCAGCTCTATCGTTTCCGAAGGAGAGACTTCTATGTCACGACCACAACTGGCGGAGTTCATGCGGCGCATGGAGCCGGATTCAATCGCCATCATTTCGAGCGCGCGCGAAGCCAACCGCTCGAACGATACAGACTACCGCTACCGTCAGGATTCAGACTTCTTCTACCTGACCGGCTTCAACGAACCCGAAGCCATCGCCGTCGTCGCGCCCTCGCACCCCGAACACAAGTTCATGCTCTTTGTGCGCCCGCGCGACCCGGAGCGGGAAATCTGGGACGGGCGACGCGCCGGGGTCGAAGGCGCGATCAAAGACTACGGAGCGCATGCCGCACACACTTTTCAGGAGTTTAAAGACAAACTGCCCGACCTGCTGAACGGCCCGGCTAACCTCTACTACAAACTCGGCGCGAACTCCGCGCTCGACGAAATGATCGTCGGCACGCTCAGGAGCTTGCGCGCCAATCCGCGCACGACCAAACACGCGCCCGACCGCATCATCGAACCCGGCACCCTACTCCACGAGATGCGGCTCATCAAGACGGAAGAAGAGATCGCTCTCATGCAGCGTTCGGCGGACATCGCCGTCGAGGCGCACCGGGAGGCGATGCGCGCCGCGCGCCCCGGCATGCGCGAGTATGAGATCGAGGCCCTCATCGAGCACATCTTCCGTCGCAACGGCGCGACCGCCCCCGCCTACACATCCATCGTCGGCACGGGCGCGAACGCCACCATCCTCCACTACATTCAGAACGACGGGACGCTTGAGGACGGCCACCTCCTGCTCATCGATGCGGGCGCGGAGTATCAGGGGTACGCTTCCGACATCACGCGCACCTTCCCCGTCAACGGTCGTTACAGCAAGGCGCAGCGCGAAGTGTACGAACTCGTGCTCAAGGCGCAGATGTCCTGCGTCGAGATGGCGCGCCCCGGCGTGACGATGGACGAACTGAAAAAGCATTCGATTGAAATTCTCACCGAGGGTATGGTGCGGCTCGGACTCTTGCAGGGCGAGCCGGAGAAGTTGATCGAGGAGGAGAAGTACAAGCAGTTTTACATGCACGGGCTCGGCCACTATCTCGGCCTCGACGTGCATGACGTAGGACCCTACTACTCACGCGACAAGAAAGAGGGGCGGCCGCTCGCGCCCGGCGTCGTCATCACCGTCGAACCCGGCATCTACATCGCCGCCGACACCCAAAATATCCCCGAACAATATCTCGGCATCGGTATCCGCATCGAAGACGACGTGCTGATCACCGCCGAAGGCAACCGCGTGCTGACGAGCGGCGCGCCGAAACAGATCGAGGAGATCGAAGAGTTGATGGCGCGATAAGCAGGGCGATAAGGCCGTAAATCGTAAATCGTAAATCGTGAATAGAGAAGAACAGTCTTCTTTCTATTCACGATTTACGATTTACGATTTACGGCTTTTGAGTTATTCGCGGAAGTCGCTCGATAGTTCGGTGATGATCTCGCGTGCGGTCGCGCGGGCGCGTTCCACCTCGTCGGGGCTGTAGGATACCGCGCCGACGACGGCGTGGCCGCCCCCGCCGTAACGTTCGCAGATTGTGGCGATGTTGTGTGTGCGCGGGCGCGGGCTCCACGGGTTTGAGCCGACGGATATTTTCGTGCGTTGCGGGGTGCGCGTGACGGCGACCGAGTAAGTCGTCTCGGGGTGCAGGTAGTAGGGGATGAACTTGTTGAAGGCTTCGTGGCCTTCGTCCACGAGATCGAAAGTGACGACGCCTCGCTCGTAAGCGATCTTGCGGCGGACGACTTCGAGCGTCTCGCGGTGGCGCGCGAGTATGGGTTGGAGACGCTCCTGCGCCTCCGCGCCCGTCGCCACCTCTTCGAGCGGGCGTTCGGCCAATTGGCGGATGAGCTTCTCGATAAACTCGTCGTCCGCGTTTTCGATGACCTGCATCAGTTGGAGCGCGGGCGCGGCGAGTTCGACGACCTGCGCGGGCGAATCATAGAACGCGCCGTCGATGATGTGCGCCCAGCGGACGAGGGGCGCAAGCCCTGCGTCTTCGTAGCCGAAATTTTCGTGCGCGATGCGCGCGATAAACTCCGTGCAGGATTTACTGTCGGCGTCCCAGAATTTCCGCCCCGTGCGGTCGGCGCGAAAGTGCGCTTCGTCGCCGGGCGAGAGGAAGGCCGACTGGTGATGGTCGAACCACCATGTGAGTTTTTCGGATGGCGAGTACTTGAAATCGACGATGGCATTCTCGTCGCCGTCGAACATCTCCTCGTCGAAGAGCGAGCCGGGACGGTGCAGGAGCGGCGTGTAATCCACGTCGGCGCGCCCGTTGATCCGTGTGCGGTAGAAGCGCGTGAAGACCGCAGCCGACGCCACCCCGTCGAAGCAGTGGCCGTGGTAAAGCAAGCGTAGTTTCATCTGTGCCCGATCAGAAAAGAAATTTGATACCAACAGAGCGGCGCATTTTAGCAGTAGACGGCGAAATTGCGGAATGCGAAAGATTCAATTGGGGATTTTCGGATTGCGAATCATACGTAGATCGCAACCGCATGAAACTGATCTTTCCTCTGTGCCCCCCGCGGTGTTCTCCGTGTCTGCGGTGGTGAGTGTCCTTTTATAAGCATTCACCGCAGAGACACGGAGGACGCGGAGGGGGCACAGAGAGTTTCAGCCAATTACAAGCCGAGATGAGAAAATAAGAAATGCGGATTGGAGAGCCGTTGAGAGCTTTCCAATCCGCATTTCGCCTTACACGTTCCGCGGACGCGTTAGGGGTTGGTGGTGTTCGCGCCGAACCTGAGACGGTACTCGATGGAGTTGAGGAAACCGTTGATGAGTTGGCGCGAGTTGTTCGTGGCGTTGAGGGCGTTCAGGTTGTTCTGATAGCCCTGCGGTTCGGGCGTGCGCCTCAGATAGCCGTAGTACTGGATGGCGACGAAGGCGCGGTTGAACTGCGCGGCAATCGCCTCCGTGCTCTCCACGATGATGCGCAACACCTGCGCGCGCGACCTCGTCGAGGAGTTGAGGGAGGCGACGAGCGAGTTGCGCGTCTCGCCGGTCGCCGGGTCGGCGTTCGTGAGCGTGATGCCGAGGTTCGCCAGCGCGCGATCAACGAACGCCTCGTTCGACGTGCCCGAGAAGACGTTGGCGACCGCCGTGCGAGCGAAAAAGTCTTCGGTGAAGTCGAGGCGTTTGGCGATCACTTCCTCGGACGTTGGGCCGGAGACGCGCCGCGCGTCCCTCACGAACTCGTTGTATTCGGGAACGTAGAGCGGATTGTTGGCGCTGCCGAAAACCGCCTTGTAATAGAGGAACACGAAGAAGCCCTTGATGCGGAACTCCGGCGAGCCGAAGAACGCGCCCGACACGGCGATGCGGTCGCAGTCCGTGTTGACTTCCGGCCCCGTGTAGATGTTCCCGCAACGATTGAGCACTGCCGTCCACGGCTCGCCCGCCTCGGGTTCGCGGTCGAGGAAGTCGAGGTATTGCTGGCGGACGAAGAACGGCGTCTGGTTGATCGGGTTCGTCGTCGGCGGAGCCGTGTCCTCACTCCGGATGGTGACGATGGCGGTGGTGAGCGTGCCGAGCGTCGCGCCCTGCGGGTTGCTCAGCCCTATGCGGAACGTCTCGTTGCCTTCCTGGAAAACGTCGTTGATGAGCGGAACGGTGAACGTCTTCGTCGTTTCGCCGGGGTTGAAGGTCAGCGTATCGATGGTCGTCGCGTAGTCGCAGCGCGCGTAGGCCGTGCCCTGCGGGAATGCCACGCCGCCGTTACTGATGTTCGGGTCGCAGGGAACTGCGGCCTGATCGTCGAGCGTTGCGTATTCGACCGTCGCCGCGCCCGCCGTGTCGCCCGTGCGCGTGACGGTAATGATTGCCGCGCGCGAGGCGTCGTTTTCGTTGACCGTGAATTCCGCGTTGCCCATGAACTGGATTTGCGGCGTCGTGCCCACGGAGGTTTGCGTGACGGTGTGCGTCTGCCCGCCGACGATGATCGTGCCGACGCGCGTCGCATTCGATTCGTTAGCGAGCACGCTGTAGCGGACGCGACCCGTGCTCGTCATCGCGCCGGTGCCTTCCGTGATCGTGATCCAGGGCGCGGTCGTCGTGGCCGACCACTGGCACCCGCTCTGCGTGATGACCGTGAAGCGGCCGCTCGCGCTGCTGTTGGCCGTGAAGGCGCGCACGGTCGGGTAAATGGCATATGTGCAGGCCGTCGATCCGGCCGCCTGCGTGACGGTGAATGTCTGACCGTTGATGGTGATTGTGCCGGTGCGCGCGGCCGCCGTCGGGTTCAGCTGCACGGTGTAAGAAACCGAGCCTGCGCCGTTGCCATCCACGGTGGCGGCGTTAACCGTGATGAAGGCGGCGTTGCTCGTCGCGGAGACGGCGCAACCCGCCTGCGTCGTGAAGGCGACGCTGAACGTGGCGCCGCTGCCGGGCACTTCGCGTCCCGTCGCGGCGAGCGTCGTCGTGCAGACCGGCGGCGTCCCCGCCTGCGTGACGGTGAATGTCTGACCGTTAATGGTGATCGTGCCGGTGCGCGCGGTTGTTGCCGGATTCGCCTGCACGGTGTAAGAAACCGAGCCTGCGCCGTTGCTATCGACGGTGCCGGCGTTAACTGTGATGAAGGCAGCGTTGCTCGTCGCGGAGACGGTACAGCCTGCCTGCGTCGTGAAGGCGACGCTGAACGGGCCGCCGCCGCCGGCCGCTACGTCGCGTCCCGTTGCGGCAAGCGTCGTCGTGCAGGTCGGAGGAGGCGCGCTGGAATTAACGAGTTGCAGCGAGTAGTTGCCGGTCTGGCCGGGGGCGAAGGAGTTGGCGAGCACGGTGTAAGTGCCGGTCGTGGGCAGTGTGAACGTGCCCGTGTCGGGAATGCGCGCGGTTCCGCCGCTGCTGTTATTCGCGTCAATCGCCAACACCGCGCCTGTAGGCGCGAGCAGGAACAGGACGGGATTTAACCCGGCCGCGGACGAAGTCATCGTGATTGAGACCTGCGCGTTCGCCGTGCCCGTGAACGTGTAGGCGTCGATGAACGAACCGTCTTCCAGCAGGCGGCAATCGCCGTCCACGAGCGAGCCGTTCACCGTCGTGCCGGACGTGAGCGCGAC
>DASQMC010000013.1:0-90863 GCA_035645695.1 Pyrinomonadaceae bacterium | reverse complement strand
GTAGCCGCGCCATCCATCCGAGTTGATCACCACTTCGGGCACGACGCGACGGCGAATAATGGCTTGCAACGCGGCCTTTTCGCAGACCGGCACGGTCTCCGTGTAAACGCGCCCGTCGCGCTTGAGGAGGCCGAAGACGATCGCCTTGCCACCCGCCGCGCGACGGCGCTTGCCCCGCACGCGCCGAGCGCCGAAGTAAGACTCATCGACTTCAACTTCGCCGGACGAGAGCGGTGACGCACGCTCGCACTCTTCGGCGATACGTTTCCTGATTTTGAGAAAGATCATGGTGACACTCTTACGCGTCAAGCCGGTCAGTTGTGCCGCATCAGTAGCCGTCAAATCGAGCGCAAACAAGCGTAAAAGCCGACGAAATTTCCTGGCGGAAATTCGGGAACGGCGATAAAAGGGATTCGGTCGTTCCATATCAGTAGTTAAGCACTTCTCAGAAAGTGCTTAACTACTCTAGCCCCGGAAATTTATATGGAGGAAGAATCTATCGAACCGGCGGTTTTAACGAAAAGGCGGACGGGGAAGCCGAGCTGGCAGGCGCGCGCCCTCAGCGCGAGCATCCGCCTGTTCGTGAGGCGGCGGCGTTGGGGCGCGGATGCGGCGGGGGTTGCGCGTCGCGCGCGTCGCATGTTCGGCGCGCCGTGGCCGTATCAATGGCTGCGCACGCGCGGGTTGAACGTGCGACCCGTGAACGACGGGGGCGTCTGCGGCGAGTGGCTCGAACCTCTGGCGGGCGCGGGCGACGGCGTAATCTTCTACATCCACGGGGGCGGGTTCGTCTCCTGCTCGGCCGCCACGCATCGCCCCGTCGCGACCGCTCTCGCGCGGCTCACAGGGCGGCGCGTCTTCAGTCTCGATTATCGTCTCGCGCCCGAGCATCGTTATCCGGCCGCGCTCGACGATGCGGTGGCCGCCTACGAGTGGCTGCTCGCGCAGGAGGATGTGGGGAAGGGAACGCACGCGCGCGAGATTTGCGTTGCGGGGGATTCGGCCGGGGGCGGCCTCGTGCTCGGCTGCCTGCTGCGCCTGCGCGACGCCGGAATCGCCCCGCCCGCCTGCGTCGTGTGTTTCTCTCCCTGGACTGATCTCGCGGGCACGGGCGCGAGCGTGCGCACGAACGACGGCCGTTGCGTGATGTTTCGCACGGAGAATATAGAGGAGTTCGCCGCCGCTTACCTCCCGGCCGGAGCATCCGCGCGCGACCCTTACGCTTCGCCCGCGCACGCCGAACTGAGTGGCTTGCCGCCGCTCCTCGTGCAAGTCGGTTCGACCGAACTGCTGCTCGACGACGCGCGCGTCGTCCACGACAAAATGCGTGCGGCGGGCGGCGCGAGCCGGCTGGAAATTTACGACGATTTGCCTCACGGCTGGCAAATGCTCGACGGTTTCGTGCCCGAAGCGCGCGCAGCCCTCGAACAGGCGGCTTCGTTCATCCGCGAACACCTGCGTGCGGCGGGCGACGGGTCGAAAGTTTAACGGCAGCGCGCTACGGCATTTTGTATCAACATAGGACAAACAGGCGATACGGTGTCTCACCTCTAAACCGTTCTCTACGCGTCAGGTCGGCGGGAACCGCGCGCCCGTTTGGTCGCCGGGAAGCGTAATTGTTAGTATTCCTTAACTCTGGGCGGCTGCGGGTATGCGGCGCGGGTTGGGCGCGCGGCTGGCATCGTGTTTGCATTTGTAAAAGGGCAAATGAAACACAAAATGAATAGAGCGGCCGGGTTCGTGGCGGGTATGCTGGTCGTGTTCGGCCTGACGTTTTCACCAAATTCATCTATCGCACAGCAAACCGTCACACAACTTCCCGACCCGCTCGACAGTCTGCCGGTCAAACAGAGAGAGATGGTGGTCGCGTTTCGCGAGCGCGTGAAAGACTACACCAAGCTGCGCGAGGCGATAGAGGCGAAGATGCCGCCGCTCGCAAAGGAAACCACGCCCGAACAGATACAGGCGCACAAAACCGAGTTTGAGGCTCGCGTGCGCTCGGCACGCGCCGAGGCGAAGCGCGGCCAGTTGTTCACGCCCGACATTGCGGCCTTTATCCGCGCGACGATCAAAAAGGAATTCAGGGGAGCGAAGCTGAAAGAGTTGCGCGCGTCGGTGTTTGAAGCGGATACTAAGCGCGTCCCGCTGCGGGTCAATTACACTTACCCGGAATCCGCGGAGATGGTCGAGATGCCGCCCACGCTGCTCCTGAGACTGCCGCAACTGCCGAAGCAGGTGAGGTATCGCTTCGTCGGCCGCAACATGCTGCTCGTCGACCGCGAAAACGGTCTGATCGTCGATTACATGCTCAACGCGCTGCCTTAAGGCGCGCGGGAGGGGAAGATAATGAAACGTACTATTACATCGATATTGATGCTTGCCGCGCTCGTCTTCGGCGGCCTCGTCGGGAACGCGCTCGCGCAAGTTGCCGCTCCGGCACAGGCGGCCGGGGAACGCGTGGCGACGGCGACGCCCGCCGCGCCCGTCAAACTCACCCTGCCCTTGAAAGAAGGCTCCGTGCGGTTTCTCGGCATCGGCGACACGGGCACCGGCACGGAGCAGCAGCAGGAGTTGGCGAACGTGATGCTCCGCTACCGTCAAGCCTTTCCCTATGATTTCGTCATCATGATGGGCGACAACATGTACGGCGGCGAGAAGCCCGAAGACTTCAAGTTGAAGTTCGAGAACGTCTACAAGCAACTGCTCGACGGCAACGTGAAGTTCTACGCCACGCTCGGCAACCACGACGAATCGAACCAACGCTTCTACAATTTCTTCAACATGAACGGCGAGGAGTTTTACCGCTTCACGAAGGGCAACGTCGCCTTCTACTCGCTCAACAGCAACTACATGGACAAGCGGCAGTTGAAATGGCTGGAGGAGGAGTTGGCGAAAGACACCTCCGAATGGAAGATCGTGTTCATGCATCACCCGCCCTATTCGTCGGGCGGCAAGCACGGTTCGTCTTCGGGGCTGCGCGAGGTGGTCGAGCCGATCTTTTTGAAGTACGGCGTCAACGCCGTCTTCGCCGGGCACGAGCACTTCTACGAGCGCGTCAAACCGCAGAAGGGCATTTACTATTTCATCTCCGGCGCGGGCGGCAAACTACGCCCGGGCGACGTGAAGAAGGGATCGCCCTTGACGGAAAAGGCGTTCGATACGGACATGTCGTTCATGCTGCTCGAAGTGGCTGGCAACGAGTTGCACTTTCAGGTCATCTCGCGCATGGGAGACACGGTGGATTCGGGCGTCCTGTTGAAGCAACAACAGAAACCGAAGACCCTGAGCACCCCTGCTCCGGCCGTCTCGCCGGGGCGTTAGAAGAAGCGCTCGCCGAAAACTTAGAGCGCCACAAAACTTAGAGCGTCACGTCAATGCCGGAATAGTCGAGGGGCAGCGGATAATGTCCGCTGCCCCTCAGGTTTTGTCAGACCGCTCAATCCGTCTGATTGTCCGGCAGGCTACGACGATTGATCCACTCGACCATGCTACTGAGAGACGACCATGCCCCGCCGTAGACTCGCCAGTTCGTTGATGCGCGTGCGCACGGCACGGGAGAGCGTGCGCACTTCCGCGCGGTTATAGTTGGCGGCGCGGAAGGCGTCCGCGATTTGCCTGTCGCTCAGGCGCGAGAGCAGCCTGCCGATCCACTGCGCCTGCTCGACCGTGATGTCGTTGAACATGCCGCGCTTCTTGCCGGAGAATTCGAAATCAACCCGCCCGTCGTCTTTGATCTCGTCAATGAGTTTATCGCCGCGAAAGCCTTTCGGGTCGTTGCGGCTGCGTGTAAAGCGCCACAGCAGCGGCCACTTGCCCGTGTCGCCGAGCGTCGCGCCGAGGTCGCTGATGGCGTAGCGAAGTTCCGTGCCGCCCGACGCGGTGGGCACGGCCAAGAGGACGTTGTTCTCGTCCTTCGTGTCCCAGTTGTTCAAGAGCACCATCAACACCTTCAACCCCTGCAACTCGCGCGTGCCGACGAACGGGTTGCGCTCCCACTCCCAGTCGCCCTCGCGCTCGATGTTTTCGGGGCGCGCCTCGAACCTCACGTTCTGAAACGTGCCCTTGCCGGGGATGGTCACGCGCGGGACGAGATAGGTGATCTCGGTCATGTACCCGGCCGCCCAGAGCAGCCGCGTGGAAGCCGTCTCCGATTGCGCTTCCTTGCCCACTTTCGCCACCCACACGCGCCCCGCCGCGTCGCGCACGCGGTACTTCGTCGAGAAGCCGCCCTTTTCTTCTTTGAGGAATGTGAGCCGCCTGACGCTCGGCCTCATACGCGCGCCGCCCGGCCCGAGCAACAAATTGCGCGACGAGATATCGTGCGGCGCGCGCCACAACACTGGCGTCCCGGCGGGCGGCGCTTTCTTCTTGTCCGACTTTTCCTGAACCGCGAGCGCGGGCGACGAACACATCGCCAACAGCCACGCGGCGATAGTTGCCAATAAAAGTTTCCGTTTAAATGAAATCATGCTAACCCTTTCGTCTTTAAACTTAGAGATGACCGGCACGCCTGCCGGTTGCTTACAACTCTTGCGTGGATGCGGCGGATTATATTCAACCGGCACGCGCTCAGTCTACATCTCCCACGCCGATGCGCGCCGCCATGCGCGTGCTCGATTTAACCCCGGCGCATCTCATCCGTGTCTCGCCGCGCCCCGCGCTAGAGCCTTACAGCCGTTATCGTGAGCCGCCGGGAATTTGATAAGCTGTCAGAGAGGCGCGGAGGCTGCGGAAAATCACATTCAGGCATGGAGATGAACAAAGCGAGATGACTACCTTAACTATCGGCAGGCCGGACGAGACTGAGTATTCGCCCTATTACGGCAAATACGTCTCGCTCGTCGCAGGCGTTGACATACTCTCGGCGTTGAGCCGTCAATTACCCGAAACCGTCGCGCTGCTCGCAAGCGTGCCCGAGTCTCAGGGCAACTTTCGCTACGCCCCCGGCAAGTGGAGCATCAAGGAACTCGTCGGGCACATGTTGGACACGGAGAGAATCTTCGCCTATCGCGCGCTTCGTTTCGCACGCAACGACAAAACACCCGTCCCCGGTTTCGAGCAGGATGACTATATCCGCAACGCCTCTTTCGACGCCTGTCCTCTCCAAGACCTCGCCGCCGAGTTCGAGAGCGTCAGGCGCGCAACGGTTTTTCTGTTTAGACATCTGGATGCGGGCGCATGGATGCGCCGGGGCGTCGCCAGCGAGAGCGAGGCGACCGTGCGCGCCCTCGCCTACATTATCGCGGGGCACGAATTGCATCACGTTGGAATTCTGCGCGACAGGTATCTCTCGGCGTTGCGGTAGCGGAATCGGCGAGTCCCTCCGAACCGACCGTCGCGATGCGTGCTGCCGTGTACACGGGGCGCACCGGCGAGATCGATTATGAGCCGTAATCAGAGCACAGTGGAAAGACACTTCGGACTCATCTCCGACACACACGGTCTCGTCCGCCCGCAAGCGATTGAAGCGTTGCGCGGAGTCGAGATGATCCTCCACGCCGGCGACATCGGTAATCCGCAGGTGCTCGAAGCGTTGAATAACATCGCCCGTGTTATCGCTGTTCGCGGTAATAACGATAAAGGGAAGTGGGCGGAGTCGCTTCGCCTTCGCGAAGCGGTGAAGCTCGGCGACGCCTCCGTCTACATGCTGCATGATCTGAAGGAGATCGACATAAACCCATCGAGCGCGGGGTTTCGGGTGGTGGTCAGCGGCCATTCCCATAAACCATCTGTGGAGAAGCGAGAAGGAGTTCTCTACGTGAATCCCGGCAGCGCCGGCCCGAGGAGGTTCAGCCTGCCAATTACCGTCGCCCACCTGCGCGTCGCCGGAGAAGAAGTAAATGCGCAGTTGATAAATCTCTCTGTGTAACACGCCCACCGCACAACCCCTGCTCTCACCGCGCAGGCGTCCCGAAACGGAAACAGCCGCCCGAAGGCGACTGTTTCTTGTTGAAATCTTTGGTGGAGCAGAGGAGGGTCGAACTCCTGACCTCCGCATTGCGAAAGTCACTTGACGCTCTACCATCAATTACCATCAAGTGACATTTCTTTACACCTCTTACGGGTTGCAGCCACTCAGAGCGTTAAGTTAGTACAACCTCTTAACATCTCTTGTCATTTCATTACACCTCTTACAGTGACGAATTAGTGACTCACTTTAATTCTGTCAGCTGTTGCGGGCGGGGTTTTCGATCGTGACGCATTGTGACGGAGCGGCCTGCAACACCCTTGACGGTCGTCGGGGGCGCAGTCTAAAACGGTTTTAGAACATCATACAAACATAGAGAGGGGGCCACAGCCCCCTCTCATGTCTGTGAATTAACTTGAGAAGAGGCGGCTTAGAAAATCTTGCGCCAGGTGCGCTTGACCCAGTTGCCGCTCTTCTTGGCGCCCTTCTTGGTCGCGTCGCCGACATCCTCGGCCTTGTCTCCGATCTCGTTGACGCCCTTCTTTGCCCCGCGCGCGGCTACCTTCGCGCCCTTAGCGGTTCCGTCGCCCACGTCTTCGGCTTTGTCCGCAGCCTCAGAACCGACGGCCTTACTCGTATCCACGACTTTACCGCCAACGTCCTCGGCCTTGTCGCCAACCTCGTTCGCGCCCTTTTTGGTCGCGCTGCCGACCTTCTTGGCGCCTTTGACGGTGGCGTCCTTCGCGTCGCCAGCCGTATCGACGGCCTTGTCGCCGACATCTTCCGCCTTGTCGCCTACTTCGTTAACGCCCTTCTTCGTGGCCTCACCGGCCTTCTTGGCGCCTTTGACCGTAGCGTCTTTGGCGTCTTCGGCCTTGTCGCCCACCTTTTGACCGGCCGATTTCGTGAGATCGACCGCCTTGTCCGTGTTGCTCTCCTGAGCAGCCGCGCCCCCGACGAGCGCCAGCGAGAACAGGAACGATGCCAGAACTTTACGCATTGCCGCATGCCTCCCGTGTAGTGAACATCTGTAGTGAAATCAGTCGCTTTCCACCTCGCGCATACTATGGTCGCAAGCAACATGCCACAGCGCGCGTGCGACCTGTGGGCTGAGTCGTACTAACAGTCGGCGCGCGCGCGACTCTTACTCTCTCTGGTCGGAATGGAACCCCAGACCGGGACGCTACAACCCTGCACCCCTACGAAACACTGCCGATTTTCACCGTATAGAATTACAATTGCTAGTCGGCGAGTCCCTAATGCTTCCAGCGGCTAAAGTTTTCAACCTGTCACTTTAATGAGTTTTGGAGTGAAAGCGACCCGCGAGGCGGCAGCAATCTGTTCGCGTGGGGCAGTAGCTCTGTTTGTCAGAGCGCCCCGTTCGCAATTAAGGTGTTGAAACAATTAAGGCTGCCCATCGGGTAGCCTTAATCACTGACCTAAATTTTGGGGTGGAGCGGAGGAGAGTCGATACGCATTGCGAAAGCATCCAAAGTAGCCATTTGCATTTGGATGCGTTTGCACCCATTTGCATATATTCTACGTTGCAGCCGCCACAAGGTCATGCCCCGTCCTGAGCGGGGCATTTCTTTTGCATGCGTTTGTGTGCGCTTGCATGGGTTCAAGTGAAAGCCCGGTCAAATGTGTAAGGCATATTATTACCACTTACTACATATCCAGGATGCGCGGCGCGGTCGCGGTGGTCTAATGACAGTTTATGACTCTAATAGCTGCATACAAAATAAGAAACTCAATTCCGTTGGTGGAGGCGCTTTTTGATCTGAAGGAAGGGTCGCTCGACCAAGTAGTAAGAAATTGATGCGAACACGAAAGGCAACAGCACCATAGTCAGAAGTTTTACCGGAAAGGGACTGTCCCGTAACGTCAAACGGGTGAGCACGATTAGGGGATAATGCCAGAGGTATAGCCCGTAAGATATTTTCCCGATCCAGACCAGGGGCGGGAAGCGCAAAACGCGTAACGCAAACTTAGGAGGCCACAGCAGCAGAACCGCTAGGTTAGCGGCTATGCCCAGCGCGAACAGCGTAAAGCCGCCGTAGAGGAGGAGCCGGTCCCCGGCCGTCGCCGTTAATATTTGCCAGACGGAGAAGAGCGTTGCGACGAGAGCCAGCCCCCTCATCCATACCCCGAGTCCGGCCCCGCGCTGAACCGAGTTGAACGACATCATCAGTATGCCGAGCAAGCACCCCGCAAGTAGGGCGTCGCAGCGCGTGTCCGTGGCATAGTAAAGGCGCGGCAGCGGCGCCCCCCCGTAGGTGAGGAGGGCGCGGTGGAGCATGACCAATAATATTCCTGAGGCGACCAGTGAAGCCATAACCCTGCCCCGCACCCGAAGGAGGAGGGCGAGCAAGGCGGGCGGCCAGAGGAGGTAAAACTGTTCCTCGATGGCGAGCGACCAGGTGACCCCCAGTAAGCTGGGATAATAGAAGCGGAAGGCGAACAACCAATTAGAAATATAACTCAGGGAGAGCCAGATGCCGCGGCGGAGGTGGCCGGAAATCACGTCGGTCGTGCCCAACGATACCAGGGCGAAGGTTGTCAGATAGAAGAATAACGCGGGCAGCAGGCGCAATGCGCGGCGGGCGAAAAAATACTTGATGCTGATGGAGGACTTTCTCTGCCACTCTCCCAATAGCAAGTGGGTGATGAGGAAGCCGCTCAAAACGAAAAATATATCAACCCCCAGAAACCCGCCCGGCAGTAATGGCTGTTTCAGGTGGTGCGCGTAGACGAGCAAAATCGCGATGGCCCGGATGCCGTCAAGTTCAGGACGATAGCCGAGTTCGAAGTGCGGATTCGCAAAGTGCGCGGCGGCCTTAGTCATCGCAAACGACCCACAGAGCCCAATACCCGATATACACAGTTATAAAGAGCCGGGTTGATAAAACTCCCGTCCGCGAGTTTGCCCCGTTCAGAGCGGGGCGCTTCTTTGGTGCGGATTTGTATACGCTTGCATACGTTCAAGTCAAAAGCCGGTCAATCAAAAGTGTAAGATATATTATTACCACTTACTGCATATCTGCGATGCACGACACATTTAGACTCGAATCAAACCGATTGACTTAATAACCGTGAGTTGGGTAATGTTAATTAAGCTTGAATTGTTTCAGGCTAGTCCCGACACTTACCTCACCATCAAATTTCAAAACCAGCCGGTCGGAGATCATAGAACATGCTCAGGACTTATAATGGCCTCATGGCGAAGGCCACATATCTTATTGTCTTTTTAGGTCTACTCATGACTAGCGGGTGCGGTTCCACCTACTCAGCTACGGTTCAATCCGGCGGCGTCCCCCCCGAAGCCAGAGCACTGAGCGATGAAGCCTATGCACTCATCGGGCAAAACAACCCAGAAGCCGCACTCCCCAAAAGCCGTGAAGCGGTGCGTCTCGCGCCGACCTTTGCCGAGGCGCAGAAAAATCTGGCGCTCGCTCTTTGTAACTTAGGCCGCTTCGACGAAGCTCTCGCGCCGAGTATGGAAGCAGTCAGGCTCCGGCCCGAGTTCGACAAAGCTCACAATGTGTTAGGCAGAGTCTTTCGCGGGAAGAAGCAAAACGGAGATGCCATTCAAGAGTTTAAGGAAGCAATTCGCCTTAACCCTAAAAGCCCAACTCCCTATTACCACCTTGCGAAAATTCATGAGGAGTTACTCGACTTTGGCGCCGCCATTAAATTCTACCAACAGTTGCTACAGGTCAAGCCGGGTGACCAGGAAGCATATTTAGACCTGATACGTCTCCAGAGAGCAACGGGTCAAGAGTCAGCGTTTTTGGTCACATTGGGACAAGCCGCCAAAGCCGTAAAAGAACCGGCGCGGCTCTATTACAATGTGGGAAAACTACATCAGAACGGTGGTGAGTTAGGAGCAGCGGAAAAATACTACCGAGAAGCCATCCGCCTCAAACCCGACTACGGGTGGCCTTACACAAACCTCGCCATCGTACTATTCGAAACGAATCAGGTGGATGAGGCAATTACGATAGGTCGCGAGGCTGTCCGCCTCAGCCCCCTTGATCCGTATCCATACAACAACTTGGGCGGTGCATTGTTTAGCAAGGGTCGTTACGAAGAGGCATTGTCAGCATATCGTGGGGCGGTGAGTGTTGCTCCCGGCTTCGCGCTGGGGTATCTCAGCATGGGCACGGTATTTTGCTATATGGAAAAGAGCGAAGAAGCGAAGGCCGCTTGGAAGCACGCAATCACGCTGGGGAATCCTTCGGTTAGCGAGAAGGCGCAGATGAATTTAACTGAATCACGATGCAGCGTAGCGAACAGAGTCAACACCGCGGTGGAAAAACTGGCTGAAACGGGCGCGGCGCGTCAAACGTCGGTCAAAAGTCTGTAAAAAGAAAAACGGCAAGCCGGCGAGCTTGCCGTAAGTCGTCGAAATCTTTGGTGGAGCAGAGGAGGGTCGAACTCCTGACCTCCGCATTGCGAACGCGGCGCTCTGCCAAACTGAGCTACTGCCCCACTGACGGGGGAAATATTAGAGAGCGGGGCGTGTGGTGTCAAGCGTTCGTGATTGGGATGCGGGCGGTTCGGTCGCGCGGGGCGCAGGTGCGGGCTAGTCTGCTGTGGCGGTGAGGCGGCGTGCGGCGGCGTGGAGCGCGTCGGGTAGTTTGTCGGCGTTTGTGCCGCCGCCCTGTGCGAGGTCGGGGCGTCCGCCGCCGCGTCCTCCGAGGAGGGCGCAGGCTTCGCGCATGAGAGCATTCATGTCGCCGTGAGCTTCCGCAGAGCGTGCGAAGACGAGGCGGGCGGCGCGCCCATCTGCGTCGCGCGAGCCGAGCAGCGCGATGTGGCCGGGGCGCGAGATGATTGAGAGGGCGAGCCGTTTGAGGGATTCCGCGTCGCGTTCGGCGAAGGCATGCGTGACGATGCGTATGTGCGCGTCGCTCCCGGCGGCGGCGGCGACGGTCGTGGCGGTTTGAATTAGCTCCGCGGCTTCGACGCGGGCGGCGATCTCTTCGAGAGCGCGCACGCGGCGCAGCAAGGTCTTGTTTTCTTCGACGAGGCGGGCGGCGAGTTCGGGCGCGTCGTCGCGCCCGGCGCTGAAGAGGGCGGCGACGGCGCGCGCCGTGTGGTTTGCGCGCCCGTAGTCGGCGTGAACGCGGCCTCCGGCGAGGAACTCGATGCGCGTTAGGTTCCTGGCGCGCTCCCAGGAGCGGACGGCGAGGATGCCGACTTCGCCCGTGCGCGCGGCGTGCGTGCCGCCGCAGGGACTCAGGTCGAAGTCTTCGATCTCGATGATGCGCAGGTCTCCGTCGCGCTCGGAATCTTTGCGCAGCGGGAGCGCGGCGGCCTCTCGCGGCGAGACACTGCGCACGCGCACGGGACGATCCTCCCAGATGATTCGATTGGCGTATTCGACCGCCTGTTCGATGCGTTCGAGGGAGGGGTCGCGTAGGTCCAGGTCAATCTCGCAGGCGCGCTCCAACATGCGGAAGGCGCGCGTCGGCGCGTCGAAGAGGCGAACGAAGGCTTGCGAGAGGATGTGTTGGCCGGTGTGTTGCTGTAGATGGTCGAGACGGCGCGGCCAGTCAATGCGCCCCACGACCCGCGCGCCCACGGCGGGAGCCGCGCCTTCGACGATGTGCAGCACGCCCGCGTCTTCCGCGTCAATACACTCTATGACGCGCGCGCCGTCGAGCGTGCCGGTGTCGCTTGGCTGGCCGCCGCCCGTCGGGTAGAAAGCCGTGCGGTCGAGCGTGACGGCGACGCGCCCCACCGAGTCGTCGCTCCTGTCGGCTACGTCGATGACGCGCGCCTCAAACTCCGTGAGATGCGAATCGTGATAGTAGAGACGTTCGGTCATATTCATTGTCGAGGCATTGCGGACGAACTAAGCCCGACGCGCGTGGCTGAAACTAGCCGAGTGGCGCGGCGCGCGTCAAGCGTGGGCGCGCGTGACGCGCGGCTTTTGACACGGGTTCGCCGCGGCGCGGATAATCACACGTCTTCCACGATGCCACTCAGGTTCGGACACGTCTTTTCGGGAGCATATATGATCGCTTGCATGAAAACTTTCGCGCGACGGCGCGCCCTTTACGTCTTCTCGCTGGTTGTCTTTCTGTCCGGCGTCGCGACCGCCTCGGCGCAGGACGAACGATACGACATCAGTTATCAACTCTCGATGTCGAACCCGGCCTCGCACCTGTTCGAGGTGAGCATGACGGTCGAACCGCCGAATGGCGCGGAGGCCATCGATTTTCAGATGCCGCGCTGGTCGCCGGGTCGCCACGCCATCTTCGACTTCGCGAAGAACGTGCAGGAGGTGCGCGCCGAAACGTCGTGCCCGCCCGCAGGCACTTGCCCGCAAGGCTCGGCGCTCCCCGTCACGAGGCTGGATACGCAGACATGGCGCGTCTTCCCGCAGCAGGGCGCGGTGTCGCGCGGCGTCACCCTCACATATAAAGTCTTCGCCAATGATCTATCGGGCACGTTCTCGCAACTCGACACGCGGCACGCGAACTTCAACGGCGGCTCGATCTTCATGTACGTCGTCGGCCACAAACAAGACCCCGTGCGGCTCTCGATCAACGCGCCCGCCAACTGGCGCATCCTGAACGCCGCTTCGGTGCGCGCCGACCAGCGCGAGTGGAAGTTTCCGAACTACGACATTCTGATCGACACGCCGACCGAGATCGCGCCCGACTTCACCGTCGATGAATTTAAGGTCGAAGGCAAGACGCATCGCGTCATGGTTCATTCGTTCGGCGAAGAAAAGGGGCAGCGCGCCGCGCTCGTCGGCGACATCGAGCGCGTCGTGCGCGCCCAGATCGCGCTCCTGGGGCTGCCCGATTACGACGGCTACCTCTTCATGATGCACTTCGACCCGACCGCGCCGCGCGGCGACGGCATGGAGCACCTCGCCTCCACGCAGATCATCAGCACGCGCGCGCTCGGCGACAAGGGCGTCGCGGAAGACGCGCTCGACACGGCGTCGCACGAGTTCTTTCACGTCTGGAACGTCAAACGCCTGCGCCCCGTCGAACTCGGGCCGTGGGATTTCACGCGCCCCGTAAACACGCGCAGTTTGTGGATCGCCGAGGGGCTGACGAACTACTACGGCGGGTTGATGCAGCGACGCGCCGGAATTTGGACGGACGAGCGATTCATGCGCGCACTCGCCGGAGCGATAGGCTCCGTCGAGAACGCGCCCGGCAATCGCCTGATCAGCGCGGAAGAAGCGTCGCTCATCGCCTCGTTCATAGATCGCACGCCGCACTACCAGCGCACGAACCTCTCAGAGACGACCGTCAGTTACTACAGCAAAGGCGAAGTGATCGGCATCGTGCTCGACCTGTTGATTCGCGGCAAAACGCAGGGGCGCGCCTCGCTCGACGACGTGATGCGGCGCATGTATGAGGAGTTTTACCTGAGAAGTCCGGCGGCGACTTATTACTCGCGCGGGCGCGGCTACACGGGCGCGGATTTCGAGCGCGTCGTCTCACAGGTGGCGGGCGCGGACATGTCCGGCTTCTTCGCGCGCCACGTGCGCGGCACTGAACCGCTGCCATACGAAGAAGCCTTCGCACACGTCGGCCTCAGACTCGTCAAATCTCCCGCCGACGCGTCACAGAGGACGCCCAACGCGGCGCAACCAACGCCGCCGCGTCAGAACTACCGGCTCGAAGAGATCAAAGACGCCCCGGCCGAGGCTCGCGCCATGCGCGCCGCGTGGTTGAAGGGATGAAATTTATCGCGGTCGAAGGGCTGATAGTTTATCGCGGGCGTCGATCACCGCGCCGCCCTTAGCGCTTCGTCTCGCGCGGCGCGATGACTTCGACGGGTTCGGGCGCGATCTCGAAAGTCACGGGCATTTGCCCCGTCAACTCGCCGTCAACCTGCATGCGCGCATCGCCCGTCGCGCGCGCACGCGTCGCACGCACGTAGCTGACGCCCGGAATCTCGCGGCGCACGCCTTCGCGGCCGAGCGCGTGCGCGAGCAGTCGGAGGAAGCGCAGGCGGCTGTGCGAATTGACGATGCAGATTTCAAACTCCGGCGCGTCGAGCCGCGCGCCGGGCGTGACGCTCAAGTCGCCGCCGTAGTGCGCGGCGCGGCCGAAGGCGGCGAAGGTGGCCGGGTAGGTCTGCCCTTCGACTTCGACGCGGAAGGAGACGGGTCGCCAGCGCAAGAGGTGGCCGAGTCCCGACACCCAGAACGCTCCCTCGCCCACGCGCCGCTTGAGACGCGGGCGCACGCGCTCGACAACCGAAGCGTCAAGCCCGATGCCCGCCATCAGAAAAAAATAACGACGCGCGCCGCTCACATCTTCCGTCGCGCAGCCCGCGTAGATGCGGCGCACGTCGCCGCGCGCTATAACGCCTGCCGCGCCCTCAGCGTCGAACGGCAGATGTAGCTCGCGCGCCAGCACGTTCGCCGTGCCCGCAGGCCAGATGCCGAGCCGCACATGCGTCCCCACCAAGCCCTGCAACGCCTCGTTGATCGTACCGTCGCCGCCCGAAACTATAACCTCGCTCACGCCGTCGCGCGCCGCTTCGGCCGCAAGCCTCGTCGCATCTCCCGGTGCGTTTGTCGTCAACGTTTCAACTTCGATTCCGCGTGCGCCGAGCAATTCGCAAAAGCGCGCCACTTCAGCCGCGCGCCTGCGACCGCCGCGCCCCGCGTTCGGATTCGAGATCAACCTGATCGTTCGTTTTTTCTCCGTCATCGAGTATTCCGTGGTTGCAATCGCGGTGCCGTCCGGTGCCGGCGTTCAAAGTTGCGGCTGATACGCGCCCGGATCGCCTCGCCCGGCGGCCGCGCGGCGCATGTCCCGGCCGACAGGTGTCCGGCGATCCGTGCACGATTAACCCGTCGCCCGGCGCAAACTTTCTGCGCGGCGGAAACGACCTCTTTCAGACGCTTTCAACCTTCGACGCGAAACCGCCGGGCGCACGCGCGCCGCCCGGTTGACGCTCCGTCGCCGAAAAGGTTACTGTGCGGCTTCGGGGTATGACAAATGATTCGATCATAAGTGTCGCGTGCGTGAAGGAGTCTCACAGGCTTCCTAAGACATGCGGAAGAAAACTCGCGGAGGGAAATTTTATGCGTCGTCGCCTGTACGTTTATGCTCTGCTCGTCGTTTGCTTCACCGCCGCCCACGCGCGGGCGCAACAGGACTTTTCCAAGGTGCAGATGAAGGCGACGAAAGTGTCGGGCAACATCTACATGCTCGAAGGCGCGGGCGGCAACATCGGCGTCTCGGCGGGCGCGGACGGCCTGCTCATCGTCGATGATCAATTCGCGCCGCTCGCGGACAAGATTCGCGCCGCGCTCAAAGAGCTCAACCCCGGCCAGTTGCGCTTCGTCCTGAACACTCACTACCACGGCGACCACACGGGCAGCAACCGCGTGTTCGGCAAAGAGGCGACCATCGTCGCGCACGACAACGTCCGCGCGCGGCTCGCCACCGAGCAGACGGTGCGCGGGCAGAAAATTCCCGCCTCGCCCAAAGAGGCTCTCCCCATCATCACTTTTAACGAGTCGGTTTCCATTCATTTCAACGGCGAGGAGATTCGCGTTATACATTTCCCCGCGGGCCACACGGACGGCGACAGCGTCATGTTCTTCACCGCGTCGAACGTCGTCCACTTGGGCGATCATTTCTTCGCCGGTCGCTTCCCGTTCGTCGATCTCGAACACGGCGGCAGCGTCGAAGGGCTGACGCGAAACATCGAAGCCGTCATCGCGCGCGTCCCGGCGGACGTGAAGATCATCCCCGGCCACGGCCCCCTCTCAACGCTCGACGATCTCAAACTCTACCGGCGCATGTTGACCGAGACGACCGCCCACGTCCGCAAAGGGATGGCGGAAGGGAAGACCGTCGAACAACTCAAAGCGATCGGGCTCCCTGACGAGTGGAAGACCTGGGGCACGGGTTTCATCAACACCGGCGTCTGGATCGAAACGATCTTCAACAGCCATTCGCCCAAGGCGAATAAGAAGTAAACCCGGCGGCCTTTAGCGGGGTAATCGTTTATAAGAAAGCGAGAGGCGCGATGACGGATGAAGAACGGCAGCGGCAGATGGAGTTCATCCTCGACACGCTGGCACGGCTGACCGCCTCAACCAGCCAACTGGCTGAGTCGGATGCAATTGATCGCGCCCGCCGCGTGCGTCTGGAAGAGTCGTTCGTGGTGTTGTTGGAACTGGCGGGAAGACACGAGGAGCGGCTTGATCAAAACGACCGGAGGGCGGCGCGGCTCGAAGAATCAATGGCCGAACTGCGCCGGCTCACCGGGCAAAACGGCGGCGACGTGTGAACTGCCAAGCCGCGCGCCGGTAGCTACGTCGATAGACGGCAACGTGTAAGCGGCTGCGATAAATGCGTCAGGGGCGGCGTGCTCAACAGCACGCCGCCCTTGATGCGTTTTCGCGTTCAGCCTTACCGCTTACCCTTATTCGAGGCGGTAATTCGGCGCTTCCTTCGTGATGATCACGTCGTGGACGTGCGACTCGCGCAAGCCCGCCGCGCTGATGCGGACGAAGCGCGTGTTCTCCTGAAACTCGCGGATGTTGCGGCAGCCCGTGTAGCCCATCCCGGCGCGCAAGCCCCCGACGAGTTGCGTCACCATGTCGGAGAGCGTGCCCTTGTAGGGAACGCGGCCTTCGATGCCTTCGGGGACGAGTTTCGATTCCATCGCGATTGATTCCTGCGCGTAGCGGTCGCGCGAGCCTTCGCGCATCGCGCCGATGGAACCCATGCCGCGATATGCTTTGAACGAGCGACCCTGAAACAGGATCAACTCGCCCGGCGACTCTTCCGTCCCGGCGAACAGAGAACCGATCATGACCACGTCCGCGCCGGCCGCGATGGCCTTCGCCACGTCGCCCGAAAATTTCACGCCGCCATCGGCGATGACCGGAACGCCGGAGCCGCGCGCCGCCTCTACGCAGTTCACGATTGCCGTGATCTGCGGCACGCCCGCGCCCGTCACCACGCGCGTCGTACAGATCGAACCGGGGCCGATGCCGACCTTTACGGCATCGACGCCTGCCTCGATCAGTTCGCGCGTCGCCTCGCCCGTGGCGACGTTGCCGGCGATGAGTTCCGTGCGGGGATATCGCCGCTTCACCTCGCGCACGGCCTCGATGACACGCGACGAGTGGCCGTGCGCCGTGTCTATGATGAGGCAATCGACGCGCGCCGAGACGAGCGCGTCGGCGCGTTCTCGGAAGTCGCCGGTCGCGCCGATGGCGGCGGCCACGCGCAGGCGGCCGAGGTCGTCCTTCGCGGCCGAAGGGTAGCGGATCGCCTTCTGAATGTCTTTGACGGTGATGAGTCCCTTGAGGTGTTTGTCGTCGTCGATGACGAGGAGTTTTTCGATGCGGTGCTTTTGCAGCACGGACTTGGCCTGTTCGAGCGTCGTGCCGACGGGGACGGTGACGAGTTTGGGCTGCTTCGTCATCACTTCGGAGACGGGAATGTCGAAGCGCGTCTCGAAGCGCAGGTCGCGATTGGTGATGATGCCGACGAGATGGCCGTCTTCGTCCACGACGGGCACACCGGAAATCTTGAAGCGTTCCATCACGGCGAGCGCTTCGGAGACGGGGCGGTCGTGGCGGATGGTCACGGGATCGACGATCATGCCCGACTCGGAGCGTTTCACCTTGTCAACTTCTTCGGCCTGTCGCTCGACGGGGAGATTCTTGTGGATGACGCCGATGCCGCCCTGCTGCGCAATGGCGATGGCGAGCGCGGCTTCGGTGACGGTGTCCATGGCCGCCGAGCAGAGCGGGATGCGCAGCGAGATGTTGCGCGTAAACTGCGTCGTGGTGTCGGTCTCGTTCGGCAACACGTCGGAGCGGCCGGGGATCAAAAGCACGTCGTCGAAGGTCAAGCCTTCGGTGAGATCATTGGTAATCATGTCGGATTAAAAATACTCCCTTCCAAAAACTCGAACGGAGCGCTCGGCGACGGCCGCGCACCGGCGGGATGGAAAATTGAACGTATGAAGTTTGGACTAAAGGTGAGCGTAGCAAAGCGCGTGGGCGGGCGCAAGCCCGGCGTTCCGTCGGGCGGCAAGTGTGTGCGAGCGTCGCGGACGTGGCACGGCGCGGCTCAGGGCTAGGGCTGTTGCAGCAGTTGTTCGTAACCGTCCTTCGTGATCACCAACTCGACGAGCGGCTTGCCTTTGGCGTCCACCGGCACGACCGCCGGACGGCCGTTGATCGTGATCTCGATGGCCGTCGCCTTACTCTTGGAGAATTGCACGGTCAGGCGCTGCGACGGCTGATAGTCTCTGACTTGATCGGCCGTCAGAATCCCATCGCTGTTCGATTCCTCGTCGAGGCGCGTGCGCAGCCAAACGTCTTCGCCTTTCGCCTTGATCTGGACGCGCAGGCCGTTCGCCGCCGAATCGGTCGCGGGCGCGGCGGGCTGGCCTTGCGCGGGCAGCGTTTGATCGTTCGTGCCGGGGTTGGCCGTGGGGGCGGCCGCGTCCGTCTGAGTCGCGGGGGGCGCGGCCGACAGGTCGGCGTTGCGTCGCTGATAGTAGTGCAGCCCGGCGTAGATGCCGAGCGAGATGATGGCGAGGATAACGAAACTCAAAAGGGCGGTGATGATGGGCGAACGCGACGTGTCGCCGTCCATGTAGATGTGCGACGACTGGCGCGAGGTCGGGAGTTCGTCGGGCGTTTCGCCGCGCGCGCGCGCCACCTCCGTATATGCGCTGACGGCCTCGGCCTCGTTGAAGCCGACGGCCTTGGCGTAGGCTTTGATAAAGGAGCGATTGAAGATGCCGCCGGGCAGTTCCTTGTGGTCGTCGGCTTCGATGGCTTCTAGGTAGCGGCGCGCGATGCGCGTCTGATCGGAGAGTTCGCGCAGCGAGACGCCCCTCGCTTCGCGCGCCTGGCGCAGACGCGCGCCGAGAGAAGATTCGCCCCCGCCAGCACCTCTCGCGAGTTCTTCAGAGTTCTGGTCAGGGGTCTTAGGGTTCACTTGATCGCTTGTTCTCAGGAGCGAAACGGTCGACGGAGTTAAAGGCCGTTCTTTTGTGTTCGCCGGCCTCACGCGACGCCTTTCGAGCGCGCCGCAACTTTTGGCGCAATATAACTTGCGCCGTGCGAGCGTGTCAAACTCAAGTTTTTCGGGGAAAGAGGCGCGTGCCTTGATTCTTGCCGCGCGGGGTGCTACGTTGACGCGTTCAGGCAACCAAACTGAAATCGTTTTTAATTTCTACAATCACAGCAAAGCGAGGAGACGACTCATGCCTCTCGAAGCACTGGGAATGGTCGAGACGAAAGGTTTTGTCGGCGCGGTCGAAGCGGCTGACGCGATGGTCAAGGCCGCCAACGTTCAACTGTTAGGGAAAGAATACATCGGCGCGGGTTACGTGACGATCTTCGTGCGCGGCGACGTGGGCGCGGTCAAGGCCGCGACGGACGCGGGCGCGGCCGCCGCGCGTCGCGTCGGCGAACTCATCAGCGTTCACGTCATCCCGCGCCCGCACGGCGAAGTCGAGCGCGTGCTGCCCAAGGACGGGCGCACCGGCCACAGCCCCGACGAGCGCGCCCTTCAAGGCGGCGGCGGCTCGCGCGGCGAACTCGGCGAAGGCGATCAGGGGCGCTCCCTCCCGGCGGGCACGCGCGAAAATAACAAGGAACGGTCGAAGTAAAATCCGTCCGTTGTCCGTTGTCCGTTGTTTCGTGTTTGACAAGCGGCTCGTTCGGCGTCAGTCACGCAGCCCGGAACAGACAAAACAACTGACAACTGACCACTGACAACGGACGGCTGTGGAGGCGTTATGTCAGTTGACAAAGACCTTGTCTCGGTGCAGCAGGCGCGCGATGCGGTCGAGGCGGCGCACCGCGCGCAGGTCGAACTGGCGCGATTCGATCAGGCGCGCATCGACCGCATCTGCGAGGCGATGGCGCAGGCCGCTTTGCGGGATGCAGCCCGGCTCGGCGCGATGGCCGTCGAGGAGACGGGCTTCGGCATCGCCGACGACAAGCGCGAGAAGAACCGCTTCGCGTCGGAAGACGTGTGGAATGCGTTTCGCAATTTGCGCACGGTCGGCGTCGTCTCCGAATCGCAAGACGTGGTGGAGATCGCCAGCCCGCGCGGCGTCGTGTGCGGCATCATCCCCTCGACGAACCCCACCTCCACGGCGATCTTCAAAATCCTCATCGCTATAAAATCCCGCAACGCCATCGTTTTGTCGCCGCACCCGTCGGCCGCGAAGTGCATCAACGAGACGGCGCGCATCATGCGCGAAGTGGCGATCAAGGAAGGCTTGCCCGCCGATGCCATCGGCTGCATGTCAACCGCCACCATCGAAGGCACGGAAGCCCTGATGAAGAACCGCCTGACGGCCGTGATACTGGCGACGGGCGGCATCGGCCTCGTGCGCGCGGCTTATTCGTCGGGCAAGCCCGCCTTCGGCGTCGGCCCCGGCAACGTGCCCGTCTTCGTCGAGCGCACCGCAGACATCCCCGTGGCCGTGCAGAATATTTTGACGGGCAAGACTTTCGACAACGGCACGATCTGCGCTTCGGAGCAGGCGGTTGTGGCCGACGCGCCCGTGGCGAAAGCGGTGCGCGCCGAGTTTGAACAACAGGGCGGGCATTTTTTGAGCGCGGCCGAGGCGGATCAACTCGCGAAAGTCGTCGCCACGCCGCAACGCACTTTGAATCCGGGCATCGTCGGCAAGTCGGTCGAAGTGATCGCGCGGATGGCGGGGCTGAACGTGCCGCCGGGAACGCGCTGCCTGATGGCGGACGTGGGCGGCGTCGGGCGCGAGCACCCGCTCTCGATGGAGAAACTGTCGCCCATCCTCGCCTTCTACGTCGAAGACGGCGTGGAGCGCGGGGCGGCGCGTTGCTTCGAGATTTTGAGTTACGGCGGGATGGGACACACCGCCGGAATCCACACGCGCTCGCGCGACGTGGCGGTGGCTTACGGCATGGAGATGCCCGCCTCGCGCGTCGTCGTCAACACGCCGACGACGCACGGCGCAATCGGCTTCTCCACCGCGCTGCCTCCCTCGATGACGCTCGGCTGCGGTTCCTGGGGCGGCAACGTCACATCCGACAACATCTCGCCGCTGCACCTGATGGACATCAAGCGCGTCGCCTTCGAGACGCGCCCCGTCAAGAGCGCGCGACCCGCGCGCTCCGGCGCACAAACGTCCGCGCCGCTAGACACGAATGCGCCGCCGCCGCAGAGGCAAGGGGCAGCAGTGCAGCCGGGCGGCAAAGTCAGCCGCGAGGACGTTGCGGCCATCGTGGATCGCTTCCTGTCGAACCGGAACGCGAGCCAGCCCACACCTGTCTACAACGCCGCGATGCGGCCGACCGAATCGCCCGCGCCCGTGCAACCCATGAACGAGATCGATCCGAACTGGGTGCAATCCAAGAGCGCGGCCGCCCCGCACGCCGAAGCCGCGCCGACCGCGCAAGAGAACGGCGGCAACGGCGGCAGCGGCAGCAGCGCAACTACAGGCGCACACGCGCCGAGCGCGCCCCCGCCTGTCGCCACTACAACAACAACTACTACTGCCCCCTCCACCGCCGCGCCGCCGCAGGGCGGCAACGCACAGGCTAAACCGGCACAGGCGCAAACGAACGGGCACAAGGCCGTCGAGTTCGTCTCCGAAGACGACGTGCGCCGCGCCGTGCAGAAGGGCGAAAAGATTTACGTCAACGCCAAGACGATCATCACGCCCTCGGCGCGCGACATCGGCGAACCGGCGGAAATTTTCGCGAAGGTCTGAAAGTTTCAAGTTTCAGGTTTCAGGTTTCAAGTTAAAGAACGAAGAACCCGTCAGTCCTGAAACTTGAAACCTGAAACTTGAAACTATGTTTTTAGGAAAAGTCGTCGGCACGGTCTGGTCAACGAAGAAGACGCCTGACTTGGAGGGCGTCAAGTTTTTGATCGTGCATCCGATTGAACTCGACAAGGAGCCTAACCGCAGCATCATCGTGGTGGCGGATCGTCTGGGGGCAGGCGTGGGCGAGATCGTGATGTGCGCCTTCGGCAAGGCGGCGCGCTCGGCCATCGGCGATCAGGAGATGTCCATCGAGGCGGCGGTCGTAGGTATCGTGGATCGCGTGGACGTGCAAGGCTCGCCGTCCGACGATCTTCAAGAGGCCGCGCGGGAATTGCGCGGCGAGGACAATGGAAAAAGAAGGTGAGCAGTGAGCAGTAAGCAGTGAGCAGTTAGGACAGGAACCAATTGCACGGTTCACTGCCCACTGCTCACTGCTCACTGCTTACTGCTCACTGCTTACTGAACAATGGCTAACGAGGAATTGATCTATCGGATCACGCGGGCGGTATACGGGCGTTTGGGGGCGCAGGCCGAGGAACGCACGGTGGAGAATCTGGTGACGGACATCTACCGCGCCATCGAACCTTTGGTGGAAGGCGCGAACGGCGGCGCGGGAGCGGGCAGCGGCGCGCGTCGCGGGTTGACGGCGCATGGCGGCGAGGCGGAAGGGTCTTCAAATCGCCTCATCGTGTCGGTCTTCGGCGTGGATCATCCGGGCATCGTCGCGGGCGTGGCGCAAATTCTGGCCGAGTCCGGGTGCAGCATCGCGGACATCAACCAGACGGTCGTGCAGGGCAAGTTTGCGATGGTCATCATCGCCGACTCGACCAATTCCAACGCCCCCGTCGCGACGCTCAAGGAACGCTTCCGCGCTGCCGGCGATAAACTCGGCGTCCGCATCTACGCCCAGCGCGAAGACCTCTTCAACGCGATGCATAGAATCTAAGTAACGATGAAGGCGGAACGATGAAAGATGAATTGAAGAAAGCTCGCCTTCACTTCATCTTTCATCGTTCCGCCTTTATCCTTTGGCTTTATGTCTGAACCGGAAATCGCACGTCGGTGTTTGAGTTGCGGCGCGTCCGTGCGCGGGCGGGCGAGTTTTTGCCCGCAGTGCGGGAGCCGCATGGACGGCGCCGCCGTCGCGGCCGATGCGAACCACACGGCCGCCGCTTCGACGGGGGCGAAGGATGAGCCGCGCCCGGCGCACACACGCGACAGCACGCTCGTCGAGGAAGCGGCGCGCGTGGCGGTGACGTTGAATGAAAAGCTGCCGCCGCTCTCCGAAGAGTCGCCCGCCCGCACGAGCCAGACGGCCGCGCCGGAACGGGAGCGCGAACCCCGTTCACCGGGAGAGACGGCCGCGGGCGCGCATGCTTCGCAACCGCCGAGACTCGAAGGAAGCGTCGCGGAACCGGCGGCGGGGCGACCGGCACAGGCGGCCGAGACACGCGGCCGTGTCGGCCGTCGCGCGGCCACCGTGGGCGCGAGCGTCGGGGAAAATTTGCGACCGCGCGTGGAGAAGTTGCGCGAGGCTTCGACGGTCGTGTTCGACGAGGCGTCGGACGATCCGGGCTTGCGTTTCGTCATCGTCGCCGCGCTGCTGTTTATCATTTTCCTCTTCATCTTCCTCTTCAGCTACATCCTCGGTTAAACCGGCGAACACCCTTCTATGGAATATTCACAAGCGGAAATCTTGCAGACCGTGCGGATGACCGAGATGGAGCACCTGGATGTGCGCACCGTCACGCTCGGCCTCTCTCTGCGCGACTGCGCGGGCGACTCCATCGAGCGCACGGCCGAACGCGTGCGCGCCAAGATCGAGCGCACGGCCGAACGGCTCGTCCGGACAGTTGACGACATCAGCGGCGAACTCGGCATCAGCGTCGCCAACAAAAGAATCTCGATCACGCCCGCCTCGCACGTCGCCGGGGGCGCACAGAGCGTCGCCGATTGTTTGAAACTCGCGCGCGCCATCGACGAAGCGGCGACGCGCGTCGGCGTGGATTTCCTCGGCGGCTATTCCGCGCTCGTGCAAAAGGGTTGGACGAACGTCGAAGACTTGTTCCTCGCCTCGATCCCGGAGGCGCTGGCGACGACGAAGCGGCTCTGCTCGTCGGTCAACGTCGCGACGACGCGCGCCGGAATCAACATGGACGCCGTCGCCCGCGTCGGGCGTCTCATCAAGGAGGCGGCGGAACTGACGCGCGATCAGGGCGGCTTGGCCTGCGCCAAGTTCGTCTGCTTCGCGAACGCCGTCGAGGACAACCCGTTCATGGCGGGCGCGTTTCACGGGGTGGGCGAAGGCGAGGCCGTCGTCAACGTGGGCGTGTCGGGGCCGGGCGTCGTCAATCACGCCGTCCGCCACGCGCCGCGCGACATGCCGCTGCACGAACTCGCCGAACTGATCAAAAAACTCTCTTTCAAACTCGCGCGCGCTGGCGAACTCGTCGGGCGCGAGGCGGCGCGCCGCCTCGGTCTGCGCTTCGGCATCATCGATCTGTCGCTCGCGCCGACGCCTTTGCGCGGCGATTCGGTCGCGGAGATCATAGAAGCCTTCGGGTTCGAGCGTGCGGGCGCGCCGGGCACGACCGCGGCGCTCGCGCTTTTGACCGATGCGGTGAAGAAGGGTGGCGTGATGGCTTCGAGCGCGGTGGGCGGCATGAGCGGCGCGTTCATCCCCGTCTCGGAAGACGCGGCGATGATCGACGCGGCGCGCGTCGGCGCGTTGACGTTGGAGAAGTTGGAGGCGTGGACGAGCGTCTGCTCGGTCGGCCTCGACATGGTCGCCGTACCCGGCGCGACCTCCGCGGAAACCATCGCCGCCATCATCGCCGACGAAATGGCAATCGGCGTGACCAACTCGAAGACGACCGCCGTGCGCATCATTCCCGCACCCGGCAAAGTCGTCGGCGACATGGTGGAGTTCGGCGGGTTGCTCGGCACCGCGCCCGTCATGGCCGTCAACAGTTTCAACTGCGCCGACTTCATACGTCGCGGCGGCCACATCCCCGCGCCCATTCATTCGCTCAGGAATTAAATGCCGAAGCGGCGTGGCAACCCGTGATGGAGCGAAAACCAGTGAACTGAACAGCGCGCTACCTCGATGCTCTTGGTTGAAGAAAAACGGTAAGGCGGGAGACGAATATGGAAGCACTCGGCTTGGTGGAATGTATGGGACTCGTCGCGATGATCGAAGCGGCGGACGCGATGGTGAAGGCGGCGAACGTCGAACTCGTCGGTTACGAAAAGATAGACGCGGGGCTGGTGACGGCAATCGTGCGCGGCGAGGTGGGCGCGGTGCGCGCAGCGGTGGACGCGGGCGCGGCCGCTGGAGCGCGCGTCGGCAAGGTCGTCGCCACGCACGTCATCCCGCGCCCGCATACGGAAGTGGATGAAGGCATCTCCGTGCTGCGCACAGGCCAGACGACGCGCAAGAAGATCAGCGGCTCGGTCAGAGCGAAGGGATGAGAGATGAGGGATGAATAAAGGAAGCGCTCAAGAGATTGAATGCTTCCTTTCATCCCTCATCCCTCATCCCTCATCCCTTTCCTTGTCCGGTTCGGGGATGAAGCGATAGCCGACGCCGCGCACGGTCAGGAGATGCCGGGGCTTTGCCGGTTCGTCCTCGATGTACTTGCGCAGACGCACGATGAAATTGTCGATGGCGCGCGTGTCGGTGTCTTCGTGCAGGTTCCAAACTTCTTCGAGCATTGATTTGCGCGAGACGGCGCGCCCGGCGTGCCGCAGGAGATGACGCAGCAAATCAGTCTCCATCAGAGTCAGGCGCACGGTGCGATCCCGCACGCGCAACTCCAGCGCATCAAAGTCAATCGTCTTCCCGTCAAACTCGAATAACTCTCCCGGCGCGCGAGGCGACGCCGCCGCCGCGCCGGTCGCTTCGACGTTCGCCGCGTGCGTTTGGGCATCGGCAGCGGGTTGCGCGTTCGCTTCGGCTTGCGCTCGATCCTGATGAAGCCATTGGCGGCGGCGGAGCAGGCCGCTGAGGCGCGCAAGGAGGATGGAGAGTTCGAAGGGCTTGGGGAGGTAATCGTCCGCGCCTGCCTCGAAGCCGCTCAGCACATCTTCAGGACGGCCGCGCGCCGTCAACATCAGGACGGGAACGAACTGCCCGGCCTGCCGGAGTTCGGAGGCGACGGTGAAGCCGTCGATGCCGGGCAGCATCACGTCGAGGATGACGGCATCGAAAGGCGCTCCGGTGGCGGCGGTCAATTTCGCGAGCGCGCTCTCTCCGTCGCCCGTCGTCTCGACGCGATAGCCCTCTGCTTCGAGATTGAAGCGCAACCCGTCGGCCAGATGCTTCTCGTCTTCGACGACCAGAACGCTCGCTTTCATTCGCCCTCCGCGCGCGGCAACAGCACCGTGAAAGTGCTGCCGCGCCCATGACCTTCGCTCTCGGCGTAGACGCGCCCGCCGTGTTTCTTAACCAGAGATTGCACGATGAACAATCCCAAGCCAGTGCCCTTGAAGCGCGCCATGAAGCGACCCGGCACGCGGTAGAAGCGACGAAAGATGCGCTTGAGTTGCGCCTGCTGGATGCCGATGCCCTGATCGCGCACGCGCACGGCCAGCCGCCGCGCGTCAATCGTCATCAACTGCACCGAGATGCGCACCTCGTCGGGCGAATACTTGACGGCGTTGTCGAGCAGGTTCGAGATAACGGCGCGCAGTTCGTCGGAGTCGCCGCGAACGAGCGGCCGGTCGCCGTTCCTGAATTTCTCGGCGTAGCTGAAAGCGCCTTCGGGAAGTTGGGGGTGGCGCGTGCGCGCGAGTTCGAGCGAGTCGCGCACGATCAGTGCGAGGTCGATGACGGGTTCGCTCTTGCGCTTGAACCGCCCTCCGCCACCGCCGCCGATCTGCCCGGCGCGCAAGACCTGTTCGACGGTGTGGAGCAGGCGGTCGCTGTCGGCGAGCATGACGGAGTAAAACTCGCGCCGCTTTTTTTCGTCCACCTCGCGCGTCTGCAAGGTTTCGAGGTAGAGACGGATCGAGGCGATGGGCGTCTTGAGTTCGTGCGTGACGGCGTTGATGAAGGCGTCGTGCTGCTCGTTGCGCCGTATCTCGCGGACGAGGAACGTGGTGTTCAGGACAAGACCCGCGATGATGACGCTGAAGAAGATGATGCCGAGCACGAGCATCGCCACCTCGCGCCAGTTCAACAGAATCCAGCCGACGTTCAATGCGACGGCCAGCGCGACCAGACACGAGCCGAGCGTGATGAAAAAGGTGGTGGATTTGCGACGGCGACCGGAAAGGCGCATGCGTGCATTGTAGGGAAACGCGGAGCAAATGAGAAAGGGAAAAGGATAGAGGAAGGGGGAAGGGTAAGGGGG
Organism: Pyrinomonadaceae bacterium; assembly: GCA_035645695.1. Taxonomy (GTDB): domain Bacteria; phylum Acidobacteriota; class Blastocatellia; order Pyrinomonadales; family Pyrinomonadaceae; genus JAIVJZ01. The sequence continues at coordinate 63,806 of DASQMC010000013.1, read as the reverse complement.
AAGGGGGAAGGGGGAAGGGGCAAGGGAAAAGGGAAAAAGGGTAAGGGGGAAAGGTAGAAGCAGGAAGGCACGCTCGTCGTGCGCCACCTGCTTTCAACCCTTTCCCCCTTTCCCCTTTCCCCTTTCCCCTATGTCTTATCCTTACCCCTTCACCTTTCCTCTATGTCTTACTTAAGCGGCTTGTGAGAGCGCGTTGGCGTCGGCGTCGTCTTTCTCGCCGGTTCCGGCGTCGGTCTGTCGCGGGAGGTGTTTGATGTCGTGCGCGAGGCCGAGCAGTTGGAGCGCGCGGATGCCGTACCAGTTCACGTCCACTTCGTACCAGTGATAACCGTGGCGCGCGGCGCGCGGGTGGGCATGGTGGTTGTTGTGCCAGCCTTCGCCGAAGGTCAGGAGGGCGATGATCCAGTTGTTGGTCGAGTCGTCTTCGGTCTTGTAACGCTTCGTGCCCCAGAGGTGCGTGGCCGAGTTGACGAGCCATGTGGCGTGCAGGCCGAAAGTGGTGCGCAGGAACATGCCCCAGAAGAAGACCGACCATCCGCCGAAGACCAGAAGCAATACGCCGAGGATGACGACCGGAACGAAGAACCACTTCGACAACCAGACGTGGAAGGGGTCTTTCATGAGATCGGGCACGTAGCGGCGCAGCGTCGCTTCGTCGTGTTGCTGCGCCGTGCCGGTGAGAATCCAACCCATGTGCGCCCACCAGGTGCCGTCGCGCGGCGAGTGCGGGTCGCCGGGTTGTTCCGTGTGGGCGTGATGTATGCGGTGCGTGCCGACCCATTGGAGGGGGCCGCTTTCGAGCGTGAGCGTGGCGCAGACGGTCAGGAAATACTCCACCCACTTCGGCGTCTTGAAGCCGCGGTGCGTGAGCAGGCGGTGATAGCCCATGCCGATGCCGAGGCTGCCGGAAATCCACCACAGCGCGAGCGTCACGAAGAGCGCCGTCCACGAAAACATGAAGAGCGCGGCGACTGCGCCGATGTGGAAAATGATCATCGTGATGACCGTTGACCAGTTGATTTTACCGTTACGCTGTTCCGCGACCTGCTGCGCGCTCATACCCAGTGCTGCCATAGTTCTCACTCTTCCCTTAACTTTTTCCGTTGGAAATTCCCGAAACTCCGCTCGCCGATATTTGATGTTGGGGGCAAGATATATCGTAGCAGGCGGGAGGCGCGACGAATGTAAAAGTTATGTAATAGGCTCTGTAAGAGGCGGGCGGCGCGGTTAAAAGTCGGGGGACAGGCCGGGTTGCGCGCCGTGACGAGGGCCGGCCGGGAGGCGACGCATCATCTGCGACCCGAGCGCGGGGCGCGGGAGATTCGCTGTCATCAATCGAGGCGCGAGCGGTGAAAGAATTTGCTTGCAAAACTTCGCCGGGCAGTATACTCAATACCGACTTTTCATGAGAGGGAAAATAAATTGATCAGGACAGTGTGCCTCAACACGAAGACGAAATCCTTCACGGAGGATTGCGTCGCGGCCGACATCAGCGAACTGCGCGTGGAGGCGCAGAACATCGTCTGGGCCGACGTGAACGACCCGACGAGCACCGACTTCGAGGAATTGGCCGAGGAGTTCGGCTTTCATCACCTCTCGATTGAAGACTGCCGCAACGAGCACCAGCGGCCGAAGATCGAAGAATACCCCGGCTACTATTTCATCGTGCTCTACGAGGCCGAACTCGCCGGGGCGAACGACCGTTTGGAACTGCGCGAGTTGAACATCTTCCTCGGCAAGAATTACCTCGTCACCGTCCACAGTCGCCCCATCCGCGCCATCGATACGGCCGCGCGCATCTGGCACGAGTGGACGGATCGCGCCGAACAGGGTTCGGGGGTGCTCGCCTACATTCTGATCGACGCGATTGTGGACGACTACCTGCCGCTCCTCGACGTGGTGAGCGACCGGATGGACGATCTCGAAGATTCGATCTTCGGCGAGTTTCGCCCCGAAGCCATCGAAGAGATTTTCATCATCAAGAAGAAACTGCTCTACCTGCGCCGTTCGATCACGCCGCTGCGCGATGTCTTCAACACGCTCCTCAGGCGCGAGCAGCCGATCTTCCCGCGCGAAACTCACGTCTACTTTCAGGACGTGTTCGACCACCTCATACGCGTCTCCGAAGCCATCGACAACCTGCGCGACATGCTCAGTTCGACGATGGACGCCTACCTCTCCGTCTCCGGCAACCGCATGAACCAGATCATGAAGCGGCTGACCTCGATCTCGACGATCCTGATGTCCGTTACGCTGGTGGCCGGAATCTACGGAATGAACTTCAACTACATGCCGGAACTCCACTGGCGTTACGGCTACGTCTTCTCGCTGCTCTCGATGGTCGGCGTCGGCCTCGCGCTCTACGTGTTTCTGAAAAAGGTGAAATGGCTATGACAATCAGGCACCCGCTGCGCGACCGTCACAAAAAAAGGCAGAAAGCCGATACGGCGCAACTCGCCGCCCAACTCGCGCCGCTCGAAGAGCAGGACAAGCACGCGGCCGCGCGTCAGAGCGGGAACGGCCGCAGCGGCGCGGCGCAGAACGGCGGCCGCCTGATTCAAGAGCACGGCGCGCTCATCGTGGATACGGATAATTTGCACCTGCCGGTCGAGCTTACCGAAGCGGGCAAAGGAAGAATTTGGGAGATCGAGTCGGTCGTGCTCGTGATCGTCGGCGCGATGCTCGCCTTCATCGCCTTCATCGCGTGGCAAATTTCTCGTATGCCGACGGTGGGATAAAAGAAAAACGATGAAGTAGGAACGATGAACGCGGAATGAAAGCAACTTGTCTTTCATTCCGCGTTCCGCGTTCCTGCTTCATCGTTTTTACGGCTATGGTTGCCTGCTTGAGGTCGAGGACGTGCGGGCGGGGGGAGCGTCGCCGCCGCCGCGCGGCGCGGTGTAGCCGGGGCGCGTGATGGCGATGCGCTTGTCGCGTCTGCCCGTGTCGTCGATGCGGACGTTGACCTTGCGAAACGTGCCGTCGCGCCGCTTATTGGTCGGGCTGTAGCTGACGACGTATTGCGTGCGCAAGTCGCGCGTGATCTCGTCGGCGATGCCGGGGAGTTCCGTGAGCGAGTTGGGGTAGAAGGCTCGCCCGCCCGTTTCGGTGGCGAGTTTGTTGAGCAGCGAGACGGCCTTGTCCTTAGAGCTTTTACGGATGAAGCCGCTGTCTTTGTCGAGTTCGTTGACGAAGCCGATGACGTAAATCTGCACGTCGTTCTCGCGCAGGAACGCTTCGAGTTCCGCCTGTTTATAGTAACTGCTGCGGTCTTCGCCGTCCGTGACGAGGATGAGCGCGCGGCGGCGCTTGTCGCTCAGGGGGTCGCCCTTTTTGTGTTTTCCGACGTGCTCGGCGGCGAGATAGACGGCGTCGAGCACGGCGGTCTGCCCGCCCTCGGTGTGCATCTTGTCCATCGCGTCGAAGAGGTCTTCTTTGTTGGCCGTGAAGTCCTGAAGGATGGAAATCTCGTCGCTGCTGACGAATCGCTGGAGAAACGTCTCGTCGCCGGGTTTGTTCTGCTCGATGATGGTGCGCGTCGCGTCGATCACTTTTTCGAGTTGCGTCTTCATCGAGCCGGAATTGTCCACGACGAGGCCGTAGCTGATCGGCACCTCGGCGCGCGTGAACGAGAATATCTGCTGCTGCACGCCGTCCTCGAACACTTTGAAGTCGTCCTGCTTAACGTCGTTGACGGGGCGGTTCGCGCGATCGATGACGCGCACGTTCAGGTTCACGAGGCTGGTATCGACCTTCACGATCTCGTCCGGGTCAACTTCCTGTCCCGCGTCCTGCCCGTCGGCCGGGCTGGCCGACGGGCTTGGTGCGGGCGTCGGCGTCTGTCGCGGCGTGGGGGTCTGCAATTGCGGTGCGGGCGTGGTGGCGGGCGTCGGTCGAGGTTGCTGCGTCTGCTGCGTGCCGCTCACGCGGCGCGGGCGCGAGTCCGCGGCAGCCGTCCTCTGCGCGTGCGTCGTCGTATCGGCGACGCTCAGGATGGCGAGCGCGGCGATAATACCGAGAGAGAGCCAGAGGCTCGCGTTGCTGCGGCGACTTTTCAGATCAACTTTGCGGTGTGTCATCCCGTCATCTCCTGCGACTAAAACCGGCAAAACGGTGCGCGCACGCGACGGCCGCCGTTTCGTGCGACCATAAGCCGAAGCGCCCGGCGAAGCGCCCGCCCGCCATTTCGTTTGGCTTGAGGCGGGCGCATTCGCGGGCGCTTCTGTTTGTTCAGCCAAAAAATTGGCTTCGCGCTGCTGGGGCTAAAAAAGAACCGGGCGGGCATCGGTCGGCGCGCCCACGCATCTTTAGAAGTATCCGGCGGCGCGCGCGTTGCCAGTCATTCGGTCAATCGGTCAATGTGCGGCCAGGTTATGCCCGGATACGATTCAGCGCGGCTGTGTGGTGGCGTAGTAGCCCTCTTTGGTGCGCACGAAGAGGCGCGGCAACCCGCGCGGCGGCGTGACTTTCACCTTAAGCTTATGCCACTTGCCGTTGTTGACGAAGTTCTTCGGCTTGTAGCCGATGGAGTACTGGTTGCGCAGTTCGATGGCGATGCGCTCGAAAATCTCGTTCATCTCGGCGGCCGTGTCGGGGAAGAAGGCGCGCCCGCCGGAGACACCGGCCAGTTCGTCGAGAATGGCCTGACCGGCCACGCCGAAGGATGTCTGGTCGCCCCCGTCCGTGATGCCGATGGCGTAGATGAGCACGTCGCTCTCTTTCAGGACGCGGCGCAGTTCGCTGAAAGTGTAACGCGAACTGTTGTCCTGACCGTCGCTGATGACGAGCAGCGCGCGCTTCGGGTGGACGCCGCGCGTCACCTTTTCGACGCCGAGATAGCAGGCGTCGTAGAGGGCGGTCTGTCCTTTGGTTTGCACGAAGGTCAGCTTGGTGAGCAGGGCGTCCGCGTCGCGCGTCTTCTCCATCAAGACCTGCGAGCGGTGGTTGAAGCCGATCAGGAAATATTCGTCGCCATTGTGGCTGGTTTCGATGAAATGTTTCAGGGCGTCGCGCGCCTTGGCGATCTTATCCTTGCCCATCGAACCGGAAACATCGAAGATCACGCCGAGGCTGACGGGGGCGTCGGCGTCCGAGAAGAAGGTGATCTCCTGCGGCTCTTTGTCGTCGAGGACGGTGAAAGCCTCCTTGGTCAACCCCGTGACGAAACGGCCATACATGTCCGTCAGCGTGACGTTCAAAGTGATGAGATCGGAATTGACGATGAGTTGCTCGTCGCCGAACGTCGCGGCCGCGCTGCCTGATTGAGCGACAGACACGGCGGGCGCGGTAGTAGCGACGGGCGAAGAAGCGGGTTGCGCCGTCGCCGTTGCTGCGGGCTGCGGCACGACGGTCGTGCCTGCCGGTTGTTCGGCGGCGGATTGAGTCGTGTTTTTCTGTTGCGCGAAAGTCGCGGCGGGAGCGACGAGGAGCAGGCAGAAGATGACGTGCGTAGAGACGAGCGCGGAACGGAGTCCGGGATAGTGGCGCCGTACTCTCATTTGAGACCTCCAGTCGGCGGAGTTAGACGGGATCAACTCCTGAAAAGCTAAACCTTGTATGACCTACGATTCCCGGATCACACGAAAGTGATGCCTGAAGCCGTAAAAAAACTTTTGGGCGTGGCCGAATCTAATGAAGCGGGGAGACTTCTAACAAGGAACGCTTGAGCGCATTGTAGGGCACGGCGCGGCACGCACGCAAGAACCCTCTTATGTCGAAAGGTTAGTATTTTGATGTTGAGCGACAAACATGCGCGGAAGGAACACGGAAGAACCGGGGCGCGAGGAAGGGCATGAGCAAATCAAAGGCGGGGAGAACCGTGAAAATTCTCCCCGCCGCGCTAAAGGCATGTCAAAGCGGCTTATTGATTGATTGAGCCGAGCGAGACAACCGTCGTCACGGCCACCGGCTGGCCGTCAACGTTGAACGGTGCGAACTCCCACTGCATGAGAGCCTTCTCCAAGACCGCCGAGTCTTCGTTAAAAGGGGTAACTTTAACCACCTTGCCCTCTTTGTCGATGTCTACTCCGGCACGGATAAGGGGCGAACCCGGATCGAGGGCGACCCGCTTGCGCACTTGCAGCAGGGAAAACGGGACGAAATATTTATCGCTGTAATCGATCTTGCTGGCCGTGGTGGGCACGGATTGCCCGCGCAATGCCGGGGGCAAGATCGATTGCAGCACGGCGTCGGCGGTGTTCCTCGCGCCCTGCCTGACCTCGCGCCCCTTGATGGAGATCGGTTCTCGCAAGGCGTCATTCAAAACCACTTCCCCGTCAAGGATGGCCGAGGTCTGGCTGCCGGAGGGCAAGTCAATGTCCAGAACCACGACGCCGGCCATCTGAGGACGGGTGAAAGCGATGGTATCCGTCGTCACTTCGAGCGACGATTCCGGCAGTCGCTTCCCCTCCGTCGCCGCGTTGTCCGCCTTCTCCGGCTTTGCCACCAACAGCCCCGCCGTCACTCCAATCTCCGATTTCTTGTTCGGACGAATGTTGACGTGATCCGTTGGCTGCAAACCGTCGAGGCGAAGGGTGACGAACGGCGACGCGCCACCGGCGACGAGGTTGAGTTTCACCCTCTTGCTGATGCTATGCATTTTGTAGCCGGATTTGTTGCGCGGCAAATCCGATTTCGAGATTTCCGCTTGCTGCGGCGCGATAGTCGAGCGTCCGACGGGAGTGAAGCAACTGGAACTTGCGGGCTGGGGCGAAGCGATCACAGTGCGCGATTCCAACAATGAACTGCCCGCGAAGAAAGCAGCCGTCAAGAACATAAACAAACCTGCTCTGAGCAGAGTGCGGTGCATGCGTGTCCTCCTAATATTTAGGTGTTTGTAGTGCTTGGGTGAAGGGATGAGGTGAGAGGAATCCTTTGGCGGATGCGTCGCCCCCGAGGTAATGCTCCATCCGGCGCACGCGCCGTGATGGGAATGGAAGGTTGGGTAGCTTTCCTTCGGTTGCTGTTTGAGAGAGTGTGAGGCTGACGGATGTGCGAGTTGTCGCCAGCAGAGTCTTTAGACGCTGACGAACCTTATACCTGTGCCCGCCCGATGTCAATGAGGTGTGGGTTCTCTATAAAATTATTGACCGCCGTGGTCGCCGTGCAACTTTCTCCCGCCGTCGGCGTGTAAGCGCGGGTGGGATGCACCCGCGCCGTGAGCCGGGGCGGAGCGCGTGTTATACTCGTCACCCCGTTTAGTCGTTGATTTCGTCTGCCGTGGAATCACGGCATCAATAATAAACAGATGGCCGAATTTATTTGTCGTTTAGGGACGCCCGCGGGCGAGGTGGTGACGCGCACGATTGACGCGGTGGGCGTGGCCGAGGCGCGCGTGCGTCTGGAGAGCGAGGGCTTCCGCGTCTTTAGCGTGACGCCGCCGAAGGCGCGCGGCATCGCCGCCCTGACGCGCGGCGGCCGTAGCGGCACGACGCCCCGCATCAAAGCGGGCGACTTCCTTCTCTTCAACCAGCAACTCGCCGCGCTCCTGCGCGCGGGCATCCCGATTTTGCAATCCATCGCCATGCTGCGCCGTCGCGCGTCGAGTTCGCGCCTGCGCGGGATGCTCGGAGACGTGGAGGAAAAGATTCGCGGCGGCATGGCGCTCTCTTCGGCTTTCGCCGAACAGGGGTCGGTCTTCCCCAGAATTTACACCGCGTCGATTCTCGCGGGCGAGCGTTCGGGCGCGCTCGACGAGGTGTTGAACCGCTACAACGCCTACATGCGGCGCGGCGTGGAGATCAGGCGCAAGATTCGCGGCGCGCTCGCCTACCCGCTCTTCCTGCTCGTCGCCTCGTTCGGCATGGTCACGTTCTTGACGACCTACGTCGTGCCGCGCATGGCCCGACTCTTCGAGGGCTTCGGGCGCAACCTGCCCGCGATCACGCTCGTCGTCGTGAGCATCTCGAACTGGATGGCGGCCAACATCTGGTGGTTCGCCCCGCTCGTCCTGATCAGCGTGGTCGCGTTCTGGTTCTGGTCGAAGACGCCGCAGGGGCGTATGTCTATCGACCGCGCGGTGCTGAAAATTCCCATCGCCGGTAATCTCGTCATCCAACTCTCGGTCGCGCAGGTGACGCGCTCGCTCTCGACCCTGCTCGCGGGCGGCATCACGCTCGTCGATTCCTGGGAGATCGCGTCCGAGGCGATCACGAATAAGGAACTGCGCGCTCGCTCGACCCGCATCCTGCCGATGATCAGGGAAGGGCGTTCCTTCACGGAGAGTCTGGAGAGCGCGAACTGGATACCGGAGTTGGGGTTGGACATGATCGGCGTGGGCGAGCGTTCCGGCAGTTTGCGCGAGATGCTCGATGAGGTGGCGACCTTCTACGATGCCGAATCGGAGGTCAGGCTTGAGCAGTTGACGACCGTGCTCGAACCTGCGATCCTGCTCGTGATGGGCGGAGTCGTTATCACGATTTTGCTGGCGATTTACCTTCCGATCATCCAATCCATCTCGAACGTCTCAGGAGGGCCATCCAGCCGTTGACGGCGGGCGATCCCCCGGCCCCTTTCTCGCATCAGACACAGGACAACTAGTTTGGCAGCGGAAGAATTTTCAAGCGCAATGAACACCACTCTCGACGAAACACCGGTGCGGGAAGAAGGCGAGACGACGCTCGTCCGCCCCGGCGGCGCGGACAACGCCGCCGCCACCGCCAACCCGCGCCGCGCCGGGCACGACCTTGACCCGATAGCGGCGGCGTCCGTGCCGCCCGAAGTGCGCGCCGCGCAGGAACTCGCGCGCCGCTACCGCCTGCCCTACATCGATCTGCTGCCGCCCGAAGGCGATTCCCCCATCGATTACGCGCTTCTCGGCGAGATTCCCGTCGATCTCATGCTGCGCCACCAGTTCGTCCCGCTCAGGCGCGAGGGGCGTCGCTTTCACGTGGCGATGGCCGACCCGTCAGACCTCGAACGCCTCGACGAACTCGCTCAAGCCCTGCGCGCGCGCATCGTGCCTCACGTCGCCACGGCCGGAGCGATAGACGTGGTGCTCAAGAAGGGCGATGCCACGCAGCGCGTCCTGCAAGAGGCGACTTCCAACTTTCGCATCTCGCTCGTCAAGGAAACCGAGCACGGCGACGAAGTTCTGGACCTCGACCGTTTGGCGACCGACAGCGACATGTCGCCGATCATCAAACTGGTCGATACCATCGTCTTCAACGCGATGGAATCGCGCGCCTCCGACATCCACATCGAAACGCGCGACACCGAGGTGCAGGTGAAGTACCGCATCGACGGCGCGCTCTACGCGAAAGTAGACCCGATTGATCTGGCCTATCACCAGACGCTCATCTCGCGTATCAAGGTCATGTCGGAACTCGACATCGCCGAACGGCGCGTGCCGCAGGACGGACGCTTCCGCGTCCGTTACAAGGGGCGCACCGTCGATTTCCGCGTCTCGATCATGCCGACCGTCCACGGCGAAGATGCCGTGATTCGTATTCTCGACAAAGAGCAGATCAACGAGGAATTCAAGGATTTGCGGCTCGACGTGGTCGGCTTCGACGCGGACGACCTGCGCAACTTCCGCCGCTACATCGCCGAGCCATACGGCATGGTGCTCGTCACAGGCCCGACGGGTTCGGGCAAGACCACCACTCTGTACGCCGCCCTGAACGAGATCAGGAACGAAGAAGACAAGATCATCACCATCGAAGACCCGGTCGAATACCAGTTGCACGGCATCACGCAGATTCCCGTCAACGAGAAAAAGGGGCTGACGTTCGCGCGCGGCCTGCGCTCGATCCTGCGCCACGACCCCGACAAGATCATGGTCGGCGAAATCCGCGACAACGAGACGGCGCAGATCGCCATCCAGTCCGCGCTGACGGGGCATCTGGTGTTCACCACCGTTCACGCCAACAACGTCATCGACGTGATCGGGCGTTTCCTGAACATGGGCGTCGAGCCGTATAATTTCGTTTCGTCTCTCAACTGCGTGCTCGCACAGCGTTTGATCCGTATGCTCTGCGACGTGTGCAAGCGCCCGTATCAGGCGACGGACGAAGAATTGCTCGAATCAGGTTTGAAGCCCGACGAATACCGCGGACAGCAGTTCTACATGAGCGTCGGTTGCGACGCCTGCAACCACACGGGCTATCGTGGTCGCACCGCCATCCACGAACTGCTCAATCTCTCCGATAACGTTCGCGAGATGATCATCGAGCGCCGCCCCGGCTCGGAAGTCCGCCGCGCCGCCGAGCAGGAAGGACTGGCTTCCTTGCGCGAGTCCGCGCTCAAGAAAGTCTTGTCCGGCGTCTCGACGCTGCACGAGATCAACCGCGCCACGTTTGTCGAAGAAGTTAAAGTCAACGGTAACGGGGCAAGCCCGGAGAGTAAGCAGTGAGCAGTAAGCAGTGAGCAGTGAGCAGTTAAGAAGTAAGAAAACTGTTTTCACTGCTTACTGCTCACTGCTTACTGCTCACTGCTTACTACCTTTTTGGAACAGTCTTTCGCGCCCGACGTGTAACAAGCAGGTCAGCCCCACCCGGTACATGCTGACTGTCGCAAGCCCTTAATCGAACGCCGGTTTATTTTTTGAGGATTCAAATGAAATTAACAGTTAGTGTGCGTGCCTACGCTTCGCTCGTCCTGATTTTGTGTCTATTGGCTGCCCCGGCGGCCGTGCTGGCGAAGAAGGGTGAGAAGAATTACAAGCGCGGACTGGAACAAGAACGGGCGATGCAGTGGGAGCGCGCGGCGCAGGAGTTTGCGCTCGCCGTGGCCGCCAACCCGTCCGATATCGAGTACCAACTCCACTACCGCCGCGCCATCTTCAACGCTTCGCAGCGGTTCATGGAGCAGGGGCGCACGCTCGCCGAGCAGGGCGACTTCACGGGCGCGTACAACGCCTACCGTCAGGCCGTCGGCTACGATCCGATCAACGAACTCGCCGTCTCCGAGATGGAGCGCATGTTGCGTCTCCAGCGCGAGAAGGAAGGGCGCGACCCGGCCAACATGAACGGCAACGGCGCGAACCGCTCGAACGGCACACCCTCGACCGGCTCGGCCCTCGTCCCCACGTCCTACGGCTCCACGGCCGGGAACGGCGGCGCGCAACAGCAACGCCCTTCCCAAGACCCCGGCCTGGCTTTGCCGCCGACGCGCAGCGAGCAGCTTCGGGTCATCAACTACAACGGCGACCTCGAAGGCTTCATCCGCAAACTCGGCGACGAACTCAGCCTCAACGTTCTCTTCGACCGCGACTTCCCGAAAGGCCGCACCGTCAACGTCAATCTCAAGGAAGTGACCACGGCGCGCGCGCTCGACCACATCTTCCTCTCGCAAAACCTCTTCTTTCAGAAGCTCGACCGGCGCACGATCATCGTCGCCGACCAGTCGAAGCGCGGCCAGTACCAGCAACTCGTCCTGCGCACGTTCTACCTGTCGAACATCGACCCGAACGAGGCGCGTACGCTGATCCAGTCGTCCCTGCCGCCGACCGCCGGGCGGCAGCCGCAAGTGACGCCGAACAAGGCCACCAACTCCATCACCGTGCGCGACACGCCCGAGAACATTCGCCTCATCGCCGAACTGCTGCAAGCCATCGACAAGGATCGCGCCGAAGTCGTGATGGACGTGAACATCTACGAAGTCTCGCGCTCGAACCTGCTCCAACTCGGCAACCAGCTCGGCACGGACTCCACGCTCGGCAACCTCGGCGGATTGCTGCCGACCTCTTTCCTGTTCGGCGGCGGCAAGGGGCGTTTCGGCACGTCCACCACGACGCCCGACACAGGCACCGGCGGCGGCGGCGGCAAAGACCCCGGCAAGGGCGGCACCATCGTCAACACGGCGGCGACCGTTCTCGGCGGCGCGTTCCTGCTGCCCGCAAGCACCATCAGCGCCTTTCAGGCGAAAGACAACACGCGCCTGCTGGCCGCGACGCAGGTGCATGCCTTCGACAGCGAACAGTCCACCACGCGCATCGGCCAGAAAGTTCCGGTGCAGACGGCGCAGGTGTCGCCCTTCGGCTCAAACCTCGGCGGCACTACCGGCACGGGACAGCAGGCGGGCGTCAACGCCGGTCTCTTCGGCGGCTCGGGTTTTCCGGTCATCCAGTATCAGGACACGGGTTTGATCCTGAAGTTCACGCCGCAAGTCTTCCCGAACCTGGACGTGCAGGTGAAGATGGAGATCGAGTCGAACGACGTGATCGGCGGCGCGTCGAATCTGACGCCGACCTTCAGCCAGCGAAACGTCTCCGGCATGGCGCGCATCCCCAACAACCGCACGATGATGATCGCCAGCGTCGCGCAGGATAGGCATACCGAAGGCCGGCGCGGCGTGCCGCTGCTCGGCCTCATCCCCGTGCTCGGCCGTCTCTTCAGCACGCCGACGCGCAACGACGTGAACTCCGACATCGTGATCACCGTGACGCCGCGCGTGCTGCGCGCGCCGACCGTCAGCCCCGGCGACATCGATCAGCGTCCGAGCGGCACGCTGCAATCGCCCGTCACCGAATCGCTCGAAGCCATGCTCGTCATAGCCGACCGCGAAGACCAACTCGCCGCCGCGCGTCAACTTCCGAAAGACGTTGCGATCCAGATGCCCCCCGCACCAATCGTCGCGCCCGCGAAAAGCGCGGCGGAGACGGCAACATCAACCGCTGCCGCTGCTGCGGCGGACACCCAGCACGCCTACGCGCCCGCGCCGAAGGCTCTCATGGGGGCGACGCTCGCGAACGCCCCGACCGCCAACACTAACGCGGCAAGCATCGCCAACGCAGCCGCCGTCAATAACGCTCAACCGGTCAAGAGCGCGGCTGCCACGGAGGCCAGCAACCGGCTCGCGCCCGCCGGTGGCCTGAGCGCCGCGCCTCCTGCGTCGGCCTTCGTCCCGGTCTCCAATTCCGGCGCGAACGTTTCACCCGTTCCCGCTGCGGACACCACCAAACCGGCCGCCGTCGAGAAGACGCCTGCGGCCGGTTCGATGCCCGCTGCCATGCCCGCTGCTGCGCCGCTCGAGAAGACCGCGACGCCGCCGCCCGCTCCCGCCGCCAAAGTCGCCGCAGCCGCTGCGACGACGGCGACGACAACCGGCGCTCCGCTCGCGGTCGTGGCGGAAGGCGGCACACTGCTCTATGTCCTGTCGGGGCAGCGAGAGATGCGCGTCGGCGAAAAGCAGCGCCTGATGTTGCTCGTCAAGACCTCGACGCCGCTCGGGCTTGCCGCCGCCACGCTCAGGTTCGACCCGCGCGTGATAGCCGTCCGGGGCGTGACGCATGGCAGCCTGTTCGGCGAGACGAAAGAATTGCTGCCCACGATCACGCCTTCAATCGACCCGCGCGGGTCTCTGCTCGCGCTCATCGCGCCCGCCGCGACGACGCCGATCAGCGGCATGGGCGTGTTGCTGTTCGTCGAAATCGAAGCGGTCGCCGCGGGCGAAAGCGACGTGACGCTCGACGGGACGGGCGTCCACCTGATGTCTGTCGCCGGGCAGAACGTGGCGACGCAACTGGCGCATACGCGCCTCACCGTGAAGCAATAAAGGCGGCGCGAGCCGGAGAATGGGGACGATTATGAGAAAGGGCGAGGGCATGAAGGCGAAGGCCGGTGCGAGGCAATTCGCAGTCCGCTTCCGAGACGCCTTTGCGCTCGCCCCGCCCCGCCGGTCAGATGGCGGTTGGACGCTTATCGAACTCGTCATCACGATGACGGTGCTCGCGGTTCTCTCGATGGGTGTGATTCCGATGGTCAAGACCGCCGTCAAGCGCCAGCGCGAACAGCAACTACGCGACTCTCTGCGAGAGATGCGCGAGGCGATCAAGGATTTTCATCGCGACGCCCTCAACAGTCCATATCTGGATCAAGTGCCGCCGGGAGCGCCGCCGGGAGTGCCGCCGCCACCGCCGGGCGCGCCGGGCATACCGGGACAGCCGCAGGTCGGAGTGTCGGCGGTTCCGCCCGACCCGCGTACCCGTGTGGCGATTGCCGATAAGACGCTGTTCGGCGTGGATAACCCCGACCGTTACCCGCCGAAATTGGAGACGCTGGTGGAAGGCGTGAGCGTCGCGGAGCGCGTGCAGGCGCTCCCCGGCGTCGGCGCTGACGGCAAATTGCCGGAACTGAAGAGCGGCGGAGTGCTCGCCACCAAGAAGAAGGTTTACCTGCGGAAGATTCCCATCGACCCGATGACGGGCAAGGCCGAATGGGGGATGCGCTCCTGTTACGACTCGCCTGACTCCGGCTCTTGGGGCGGCGAAAACGTCTTCGACGTTTACTCGTTATCGACGGACACCGCGCTCAACGGGCAGAAATACAGTGATTGGTAAAATGGACAAAACAGTGCGCGGCCTGCCGACTGCGGCCTGCTGCGAGGAGACGGCACGACGGCGGGAAGATGCGCCGCACGCCGCGCGCCACCCGCTTCTAAAAGGCGCTCGTCGTCGCATCGTCGCGTCGTCGCGCGTCGGCTCGGCTTTATCGCGCCGTTCCGGTTTCACCCTGCTCGAATTGATGATCGTCATCTCGATCATCATCATTCTCGCGATCATCGTGCTGCCGCAGTATCAGAAGACGGTCTTGCAGGCGCGCGAGTCCGTCTTGAGGGACGACCTCGCACAGATGCGGAAACTCCTCGATCAATACGCCGCCGATAAGGGAAAACTCCCGCAGTCGCTCGAAGACCTCTCCACGTCCGGTTATCTGCGCGAGGTGCCGGTCGATCCGATCACGGGACAGAAGGACTGGAACGTCATCATGGGGCAAGACGCCAACTCGGCCGAAGGCGGGCAGGGCGTCGTAGACGTGCGCAGCGCTTCCGGCGATCTCTCAAGCGAAGGCACGCCCTACAGCGAATGGTAGCTTCACTGGCGACGGGTGACAGGTGACAGGTGACAGGTTAAAACAAACGCTTGTCTTTAACCTGTCACCCGTCACCCGTCACCCGTCACTTTTCTTATGAACTCTTTCTCCAGATTGATTAAGCCGCGATTGCCTTCCGCCGCTTTGGGTTTGACGGGCGAGGGCGTGGCAATCGTCTCGCTGGATCGCAGGCGCGACGGGACGCTGCTCGTGCGGCGCGCGGGTTACGTGCCGCTGGCGGAGGACTTGGTGCGCCCGAATTTCGACGAGCCGAACGTGGCCGACGCGGACGAACTGGCCGCCGTAGTGCAGGGACTCGCGACGACGGCCGGATTGCAGAAGCGCAAACGCTGGTCGGTGGCCTTGCCGGAGGCGGCCACGCGCACGACGATTCTGACGTTGGAGGGCGGCACAGCCACGCGCGCCGAGACGGAAGAGATGTTGCGCTGGAAGACGGAGCGCGCTTTCGGCACGCCGGTCGAAGAGTTGCGCGTCGCGCGCGAGCGTCTGCGCCCGGACGCGCAGGGACGCCCGCGCTATCTCGCGACGGCCGCGCGCATCTCCGTCCTCGCCGAGTACGAAGCGACGCTCTCCGCGCTCGGCTGGCAACTCGGTCTGATCCTGCCGCGCCACATGGGCGAGGCTTGGTGGTTGATGCGCGAGCGTGTCGCCGCCGCTGCCCCGGCCTCCGATTCGCTTCTCGTCAGCACGCACCACGAGGGGTTCACGGCCGTCCTTTTGCGCCACGCCCAGCCGTTGCTCGTGCGCAGCATCGTCTGCGAGGCCGAAGACCGCATCGACGAACTCTATCGTTTCCTTCTCTTCTACCGCGACCGCGTGCAGACGCTCTCCGCAGACGCCGACGCGCCCGCCGCCGACAGCATCGGCCGGATGATGATCGCAGGCGACGGCATCGAGCACGCCGAAGCGAGCGCGATCATCGAAGAGACTCTAAACGCGCACCCGCGCCTCGTCACCGCCGCGGACGTGCGCCTCGCGCTGCCCTCCGACGAACTCGAATTCGACGCAATCGCCGCCCCGGCCGGTCTCGCCGCTCTCGCATGGTCTTAAAATGCGCCGGGGAGTGTGAAGGGTGTTGAAAAATGAGAAAGGTGGCTTTGCTCGGCAACGCGGGCGGCGGGAAGTCAACGCTCGGCGCAAGGCTCTCGGCGCAAACGGGCATCCCGCTCTACTCGGTTGACCTGCTTCAGTGGAGACCGGGCGGCGTAGCCGTCGCGGACGCGGAGTTCGAGCGAATTCACGACGAGATCATCGCCCGCGACAGTTGGATCGTTGACGGGTTCGGCACTTATCCGGCGTATCTGCGCCGCCTCGAAGCCGCCGACACCATCATCCTCATCGATCATGCCATCTGGCGCCATTACTGGTGGACGGCGCGGCGAAACTTTTCGAGCGTCTTTCGCACGCCCGCCGGTTTCCCGTCGCGGACACCTTTCATTCGCGACACGTTCAAGATCGCGAAATTCATGTGGTGGGTGCATCGAAACTTCACCCCCACGAACCGCAAGATGATCGAGCGATACGCCCCGGCGAAACGAGTTTTTCACCTGCGCTCGCCGAAAGAGATCAAAGCGTTTTGCCGGGAACATTCCCTGTGACGGCGCGGCGAACCCCCGCCGCCCGCCCCAAGCGCGCCGGGGGCTTGAAACTTTCGCTTTTGCCCCGACGTAAAGACGCTATTACAAGAATTATGAGTGCAACTTCCCCCACAATCCAGAAGTTCGCGGCCGTAGGCGATTGCGAGTTGGTGACGCGCGCCATCAGCGGTCGCGACGACGGTTTCGAGGAACTCGTCCGTCGCTACCAGCGGCCGCTCGTCTCCTACGTCTACCGCATGACGGGCAACTACGAGTCCGCGCTCGACCTGACGCAGGAAGTTTTCATCAAGGTCTACGGGTCGCTGGCGCGCTACCGTCCCGAATACAAATTCTCGACGTGGATTTACCGCATCGCCCACAACACGGCGATTGACCACCTGCGACGCCACTCGACGCGCGAACAGGAACTCGAAGTGGCGACGCCCGAAGGCGACACCTACGAGAGGCCATACGCTTCCGGCGCGCCGACGCCCGAAGAGAACAGCGTGCGCGCCGAACGACGCGCCGAGATCGAGGACGTGATCGGATCGCTTCCGGCCGGCTACCGCGAATTGATCGTGCTGCGCCACGCCCACGATCTCAGCTACGACGAGATCGCCGAAGTCACCGGCCTGCCGCTCGGTACGGTCAAGAACCGCATCTTCCGCGCGCGCGAAGCGATGCGCACGCCGCTCGTCGAGCGCGGCATCACGGGCATTTAGGAAAAGGGAAGCGAACCACAGCGAATCGTGAGCGAACGAGCACAGGTAAACGCGGCTATCGAGGTCGTCGAAGACGATCCGGCGGCTGCCCCTTGTCTGGACGTGGCCGCCTACCTCGACGGAGAACTCGACGGCGCGGCGGGCGCGCACTTCGAGCAGCACACGAAAATTTGCGCGTCGTGCGCGACTGCCCTCGGCGAGCAGCGGCGTCTGCTCTGCGTCCTCGACGCGGCATTCGGCGGCTCGCAGAAGCACATTCAAATCCCCGCTAATTTCACGGAGGTCGTTAAAGCGCGCGCGCAATCGGACATGAGCAGCGTGCGGCATAGTTCGGAGCAGAAGCGCGCCGTCGTCGTCAGCGTCGGGCTGGCCGCGCTCTCGTTCGCCCTGCTCGGCTGGCAGGCGTGGGATGAACTGTTCGCGCCCCTGAGCGCCGTGGCGGGCGTCGCGGCGACGATGCTCGACATGCTGGCGAACGCCGCCGGGGAAGCGGCATCAGGCGTCGCGCTCACGCTGCGCGTGCTCGGCGGGCAAATGTTGGACGAACCGGGCGCGGGAAGCGTCGGCACTTATGCCGCTCTCGCCGTCGCCCTCGCCCTGCTCTTCCGTCTCATCATCGGCTATCACCGCGCGCCGCGTCTGCCCGACTAGACGGCGCATGCGCGCCCGGCTCGAAAACTCTCCGCCCGTTTTTTACGTAACACCTCCGGCATGTTTCGACCGGTCGCAAGTCTCGCGGGATAACCCGAGCCTCGCGCGATAACAGACGTGACTTCCTATATCTTTCACACGGCCACAGCGTTCCCAGATTCGCGCGCGCTCGCGGCGCGAACCGTTGTGATTCTCTGCGCGCTGCTGTGCGCCGGGGTCGCCGTCTCCGCGCGCACGCCGTCCGTCCGCGTGGCCGAGAACGACCCGACGACGCTTATAGTCGAGGGCGAAGATACGAAGGACGTGTTCGGCATGGGGCGCAACGTCATCGTGCGCGGGCGCGTCAAGCACGGCGTGATGGCTTTCGGCGGCGACGTGTTCGTGGAGGGGAAGGGACGGGTCGAGGGCGACGTTGGAGTCATCGGCGGAACGATCACGCAGCATGAAGATTCATACATCGGCGGCGACGTGCTCGTCATCGGCGGCGCGTATCATCACGGCAAAGTCGCGCCGGGGCGCGACCCCGAGACGAAGACGATCATGTTCGCGGGTTATGAAGAGGAGTTGCGCGAGCTGGGGCGCAACCCCGCGTCGCTGCTCGAACCGAGATGGACGGTCGCCTCGTTCGGCCTGCGCGTCCTCTCGATCCTCTTCTGGTTCATCATCTCTCTCGGATTGACCGCCGCGACGCCCGGAGCGATCAGCCGCGCGGCGACCCGTATCCAGTTGACGAGTTTGCGCGTCGCCGTCATCGGATTGCTCGCCGCCTTCGTGCTCGTGTTCGGCGTGCCCGTCGCGTTGCACGTCCTTCCGCCCGTGCTCGGCCTGTTCGTCGGCACGCTCTCGATCCTGCTGCTGCTCGTGGCCTACCTCTTCGGGCGCGTGGCGATCCACGCGGCGACCGGTCGCTGGTTGCAGCGCCTGTTGCTGCGCGAAGAACAACGCTCCGAATCGATTGCGCTCTTGTTCGGCGCTACTTTCTGGGCAATCGTCCTGTCGCTGCCGTACCTGTGGGCGTTTGCCGTCGGCGCGCTGGTCGTCACGAGTCTCGGGCTGGCTCTGACGGTGCGCTATCGCATCGGCTGGAAGTCGCCCGCACGCGCTTGATTCGGCCGGAAACCGCCCGCCCGCGCTTGATCTCGCCCGCGCCGCAATACTAATCTTCACCCTTCATTCCCTCGGATATGTTCGCAATCGGAGGCGACTAAATTAGGAAGCCGCGCGTCTAACCTGTTGCCGCGAAAGCGCGCTTTATCCCTCTCCCAAACCTTTGGCCGCCGTCAATTTTCAAGCGGCGATTTCACACGTTTCAACCCGGCACCGCCGGAAACGGGAACAATATCGCCACCCGGACGTAAAACTTTAAACGCTCCGATAACCGTCAATCCACGACCGAAAGAGCACCGAGATGAAAAAGCACTTTTTGACCTTCGCCTTCGCCGCGCTCGTCTGCGCGTCGGGCAGCAACGCCGCCGCTTACGGGCAAACTCCGACCGGCGGCGCGACTCCTGCGTCCGGAGGCCAGACGAACCCGGCCATTTCGCCTAACCGTGTCCTCGGCGACGTGACGGCCATCGACCCCGCGGCGCTCACCATCACGCTCAAGGTGGACGGCGCAAGCGCCCCTGTCAGCGTCGTGCTGAGCGCGGCCACCATGTATTACCGCGTTAATTCCGACGCGCTCGCTCGCGCCGCCAAAGGCGCGATCACGCCCGCCGACATGACCAAAATTACTCTGGCGGGCGTCGGCATAGGAAACAGGTTGGTGGTGCTCGGCAAAGTTTCCGACGATCAAAAGACGATACCGGCGCGCGTCGTGATCGTGGCGACGAAAGAAGACATCGCGCAGAAGCACGAACTCGACCGCGCGGAATGGCAGCGGCGCGGCATCGTCGGTACGATCACGGCCATCAATCCCGAAACTAAAGAATTCACGGTTTCGGTTCGCGCGCGCGAAGGAGCGAGGCCGATGGTGGTCGCCGCCGGGGGCGAGAAAGTTCAGTTTCGCCGCTACGCGCCCGACTCCGTGAAGTTCGCGGACGCGAAGACGAGCAGCTTCGCCGAGTTGAAGACGGGCGATCAGGTGCGCGCTCTCGGCGAACGCAGCGCGGACGGCGCGAATTTCACGCCCGACGAAATCGTCTCCGGCTCGTTTCGCCAACTCGTCGGCACTGTGACGGGGGTGGACGCGGCGACCAACCAGATCAAGATCAGGACGCAGGACAATAAGGCGCTCACCATCGTCGTCAACAACGACTCGAACCTGCGCCGCCTGCCCCCGATGATGGCGCAACTCATAGCTCAACGCGCGGGCGGCGGCAGAGGTAACGGTGGTGGCGGCAGACCCGCCGGAGAAGGCGGGCGACCCCCGCAAACCGGCGGCGCGGAAAGCGGGCGAGGTGAAGGCGGGCGCGGCGAAGGCGGCGGTGGTCAACGCAGGGCGATGGGCGGCGGCGGCGGAGGCTTCGACGCACAGGAGATGCTCGAACGCATGCCGCAGACGACCCTGGCCGAGTTGAAGGCGGGCGACATGATCGTCGTCTCCAGCACGGCGGGCGCAGACCCGACGCGCCTGACGGCCATCGCGCTCGTCGCCGGAATCGACGCCATCGTCAACGCCATGCCCGCTACGGCGTCGGGGCGGCCGAACGCCGGGGGCGGTCAGGATTTAGGCTTGCCGGGCGGCATCGATCTCGGCATCGGCCTTCCGTAAACGGTTAAAAATAAAGGTGGGCGCGATGTAACCTGAGTGACATTTCGCCCGTCTTTATTTTGGTCTGTAAAAAAAACAGGTAATTTTAAGTGGGAAGTCTCCCCCGAAGAGAATCATGAATTTATCAAGCTATATTACGCGCGGGTTTAATTTGCTGCTGGCTTTTGCGCTCACTGGTGTCCTTGCCGCGGCGCAGGGAACCGGCGGTTTACGCGGGACGATCACGGACGAGTTCGGCGGCATCATCGTCGGCGCGACCGTGACGTTGGTTGACGCGGCGGGCGCGGAAAAGACCGCGACGACGAACGACGAAGGCGTCTACACTTTCACCAATCTCGCGCCGGGCGCGTACACGGTGCGGGCGACGACGGCCGGGTTCGGTCTCTACGAAAACGCGCGAGTGTCGGTCGTCGCCGGTCGGCGCGAATCGCTCGACATCAAGTTGAGCGTGACGCTCGAAAATGAGGACGTGACGGTTGCGGCCGAGACGCCCGTCAGCACCGAGGCCGAGAACAACCAGAGCGCGCTCGTCATCAAAGGCACGGACATAGACGCTTTGCCCGACGACCCTGACGATCTGGCCGCCGCGCTGCAAGCTCTCGCCGGGCCTTCGGCCGGGCCGAACGGCGGGCAGATTTTCATAGACGGCTTTACGGGCGGGCGCATCCCCCCGAAAGAATCGATCCGCGAAATTCGCATCAACCAGAACCCTTTCTCCGCCGAGTTCGACCGCCTCGGCTTCGGCCGCGTCGAAATCCTGACGCGCCCCGGCACGGACAAGCTGCGCGGGCAGGGCAATTTCAGCTTCGGCGACGAAAGCCTCAACTCGCGCGACCCGTTCGCCGAACGCCGCGCGCCCTTCCAACTGCGCAACTACGGCTTCAACCTGAGCGGCCCCATACGGAAAGGAAAGTCGTCCTTCTTCGTCGATTTCGACCGCCGCGAATCCGACGACAACGCGATCATCAACGCGCAACTCATCACCCCCGACACGTTCGACCTCGTCAACGTCAACCGCACGCTCGTCGTGCCGAGGCGTCGCACGACGTTCAGCCCGCGCCTCGACCATCAGTTGAACGCGAAGAACACGCTCGTCGCGCGCTACACCTTCTCGCGCGTGCAGACGGACAACCTCGGCGTCAGCGAGTTTTCGCTCGACATCGACCCGTTCTTTGGCGTGGATCGCACCTTCAGCCGGAAGAACACCGACCACACTTTCCAACTCACGGAGACGGCCATCCTCAGCCCCTCCGTGATCAACGAGACGCGCTTCCAGTTTCAGCGCGGCCGGAGCGAATCGGACGGCGACATCTCCGCGCCCGTCATCACCGTGCGCGACGCCTTCATCGGCGGCGGCTCGCAAAACGGCATCACGAACAACACGGAGACGCGTTACGAGTTATCGAATTACACCTCGTTCACGCTCGGCCTGCACTCGCTGAAGGCCGGGGCGCGCGTGCGCGGCGTCCGCATCACGGACTTGTCCGAGCGCGGCTTCAACGGCGCGTTCACCTTCGCGGGCGGCGCCGCGCCGCAACTCAAAGAGAACAACGAGATCGTTTTCGAGCGCAGCCCTACGACGGGCGAGATGGTGCCGCTGCTGCAAAATATCACCAGCATCGAACGCTTTCGCCGCGCTCAGATATTTCGCGAGCAGTGCGAGCAGTTCCCGGCGCGATGCCTGACGCCCGCCGAGCTTCTGGCGCGCGGCGCAAGCCCGACGCAGTTCTCCATCTCCGGCGGCAACCCGGAAGCGAGCGTCAGCCAGTTGGACTTCGGCGCGTTCATTCAGGACGACTGGCGCGTTCGTAAAGACTTAACACTCAGCGGCGGCCTGCGTTATGAGAGGCAGACGAACATCAGCAGCAGCTTCAACTTCGCCCCGCGCCTTTCCTTCGCCTATTCGCCCGGCGGGGGGGCGCGCCAACCGAAGACCGTCATACGCGGAGGCTTCGGCATCTTCTACACGCGTTTCGGCGAAGACTTCACGTTGCAGGCCAATCGCTTCAACGGCTCGAACCAGCAACAGTTCATCATCATCGCGCCCGCGGCGAACGACAATTCCGCGCGCGCCGTCCAAGCGCGCAACATCCTGAACAACTATCCCAACGTGCCGACCATCGAGCAGTTGACCGGGTTCGCCGTTCCGCAGACGACGCGCGTCGTCGCGACCGACCTGCAATCGCCCTATACGATTCAATCGACGGCGAGCGTCGAACGCCTGTTGCCCGGCCGCGTCACCGTGACGGCCAGCTTCGTCAACACGCGCACGCTCCACCTCCTGCGCACGCGCAACATCAACGCGCCCGTGGGCGGCGTGCGCCCGCTCGGCGACACGCGCGGCAACGTCTTCCAGTACGAGTCGAGCGGCATCCTCAACCAGAACCAGTTGATCGTCAACGCCAACACGCGTTTCAACCCGAACTTCTCGATCTTCGCCAACTACACGCTCGGCAAGGCGAGCAGCGACACGGACGGCGCGGGCACGTTTCCGGCCGACAACTACGACCTGAGCGCCGAGTACGGGCGCTCCGCTCTGGACATACGTCACCGTTTTTTCCTCGGCGGCTCGATCTCCGCGCCGTGGGGCATCCGTCTGAACCCGCTCATCTTCGCCTCGACGGGCGCGCCGTTCAACATCACGACCGGGCTGGATAACAACCGCGACACGCAGTTCAACGACCGCCCCGCGTTCGCGACCGCTTCGACGCTCGCCGCGAATTTGAAGCAGACGCCCTTCGGTAATTTCGACCTCAACCCCGCCCCCGGCGCGGAGATCATCCCGCGCAATTACGGGCGAAGCGCGGCGCAGTTCACCGTCAACATGAGGATCAACAAATCCTTCGGCTTCGGCGTAGTCCCCGGCGCGGCGGCGCGTCGCACCGTGGCCGCTGCCGGCGGGCAGACGCCCGTAGCCGGTGAGGAGACTGCCGCAGGCGGCGGCGGCGGTCGTCGCGGCGGACGCGGCGGTGGTGGCGGCGCTGGCGGCGCGCGTGCCGGTGGCAGTGGGCGCGGTGGTGGCGGTGGCGGTGGCGGCGGCGCGTTCGGACAGGGCGGCATCTTCGGCGCGGGCGGACGCGGTGGCGGCGGTGGCGTCGGCGGCGGAGAGCAGAAGCGCTATAACCTGACGCTCGGCGTCAACATCTTCAACATATTCAACCGCACGAATCTGGGGCCGTTCGTCGGCAATCTCAGTTCGGATCGTTTCGGTCAGGCCACTCAATCGGGAGGCGGCTTCGGCTTCGGCGGCGGCGGCGGCGGCGGCGGGGCGGGCAACAGGCGCGTCGAGGCGCAGGTACGCTTCAGCTTCTAAATTGAACTTTTCAAACGCACGGCACGTAACAATTCACGCCGGAGGCAGGTAAGGACGAGTGAAAGTGTCCTTCACAGAGTTGCCTCCGGCGTGAATTGTTTCTCGCCGTTCCGTCCCGGCTCGACGCGAAGTTCATTTGCGCCGCACACTTTCCAGGGGCTATCAGCCCGCCTGACAGAAGAGGTATCACTATGAAGTTCAGATCACACGTCGCACCCGTCATGCGCCGCGTCGCCTTCACGCTTTGTCTCTGCACCGCTGCCGCCCCCCTCGCGGCGGCACAGGAAAAGGCTCCCGGCAAAACTAACGCCCCGTCGGCGACGACCGCGACGACCACCACCGCCGCCGCTGCCCCAACGCCCGCGTCCGCCGTCCCTAAGTCCACGGGCAACGTTTCCGGCGTCATCACGCCCGCGATGACGCCCATCGAACTGGCGCGCGCGGCCTTCGCGGCGCAGGGCGGCGAGAAGTTTCGCAACCTCAAAAACATGATGCTCACCGGCTCGGTTGATCTCTACGCGCCGAACTCCACGCAATCGCTGACGGGCAGGTTCGGCATGATCGTGGCGGGCGATAAACTCAGGCAGGACGTGGAGTCGCCCCTCGTCAGTTTCCAACTCATCTTCGACGGCGTGCAGAGCTACTCCTCTATGCGCGGCATGAACCTGCCGCCGCTCACGAAGTTCGGCATCCCCTTGCTCGCGCGGTTCGACCGGCCGGGTCACACCATCACCGCGCTACCCGACAAGAAGAAGGAGCGCGGCTTCCGCATCACCGGCACCGAAGGCAACAGCACCGACTTTTACGTCGAAGTGGCGACCGGGCGCGTGCGCCGCTTCGAGGTTCCTTACGGCCACGTAACCTACAGTTTCGAGTACAAGGGTTTCCGCGAACTCGACGGCGTGCTCGTGCCCACGGGCTTCGCCCAAAAGCTGGCCGCGCCGCAGGGCGACTTCGTCGCCGAGTTCAAGGTCAAAGAAGTGAAACTCAATCAGGAACTACCCGCCGACGCGTTCAAGATTCCCGAACAGTAAAACAGCCAGCGGTTAAATGGAAAAGGCAAAAGAAACAGGTTAAAGGGAAAAGGGTAAGGGGGAAAGGGAAGCTACATGCTTCGCCCTTTCCCCCTTACCCTTTTCCCTTTAACCTGTTTTCGTTTTCCTAGACGCTCAGGATTTCCTGTTCCTTGGTCTTCGCCAGTTCGTCAACCTTGCCGATATAGGCGTTGGTGAGTTTCTGCACTTCTTCAAGACCGTCACGCTCGCTGTCCTCGGAAATCGTCTTCTCCTTGAGAAGTTTTTTGAGTCGCTCGTTGGCGTCGCGGCGGATGTTGCGAATGGCCGTGCGGTGCTCCTCGGCGAACTCGTGTACCTGTTTCGCCAACTGCCTGCGCCGTTCCTCGGTCAATGCCGGGATCGGCACGCGCACCATCTTGCCGTCGTTCGACGGGTTCAGACCGAGGTCGGCGGTGCGGATCGCCTTCTCAATCGCGTTCAGTTGCGACTGATCCCACGGCTGCACGGCCAGCATTTGCGCATCGGGCACGCTGATCGAAGCCATCTGATTGAGCGGCGTCGGCGTGCCGTAGTAATCGACCATGACCGGATCGAGCAGCGTCACCACCGCGCGCCCCGTGCGCACGCTCGACAACCGGCGGCGTAAATCGTCAACCGATGCCTCCATGCGCGGCCGCGTCTCTTTAATCACATCTTTCTCGCTCATACTTTTCTCCGTGACAGGTGACAAGTGACGGGTGACAGGAAGAGACAAGTTTTATTCTTGTCACCTGTCACCCGTCACTTGTCACGGCGTTTCTAGTTTCTCCATGCACACCGTCGTGCCGACGCCGGCCTCTCCCATCACGACGCGCATAATGTTATCTGGACGGCGCATGTTGAAGACGACGATGGGCAGCCGGTTGTCCATGCACAGTGAGATGGCCGACGCGTCCATCACCTGTAGACGCTGCTCTAAAACTTCCTGATACGTGATGCAGTCGTAGCGCGTGGCCGTGGGGTCTTTCATCGGGTCGGCGTTGTAAATGCCTTCGACCTTCGTCGCCTTCAAGATCACTTCGGCCTTGATTTCAAGCGCGCGCAGGGCGGCGGCCGAGTCGGTCGTGAAATACGGGTTGCCCGTGCCGCCCGCGAAAATGACGATGCGCCGCTTCTCCAGGTGGCGCACGGCGCGGCGGCGAATGAACGGCTCGGCCACTTCCGGGATGTTGAGCGCGGAAAGTATTCGCGTATGCACGCCCGCCGTCTCCAACGCGTCTTGCAGCACGCAGGCGTTCATCACGGTCGCCAGCATGCCGATGTAATCCGCGCTCGAACGATCCATGTTGCCCGCGCTTTTCGAGACGCCGCGAAAGATGTTGCCGCCGCCGACGACGATTGCCACTTCCACTCCGCGGTCGTGGACGGCCTTGACCTCCTCGGCCACCGTGCGCGCCACGTCAACATCGACGCCGTAGTTCTGCGCGCCCATCAAAGCCTCGCCGGAGATTTTTAAAAGTATCCGGCGATACGCGGGCGCGCCCTTCGCTTCGGTCGTCTGTGTCTCGACTGTGCTCATTACTTGATACTTCGATTGCGGAACATCTCAATTGCGGATTACGGAATCCCGCGATTCGCAATTCATCAGTTTCCCGCCAGCGCGGCCACTTCGTTGCCGAAATCCTCGTCGCGCTTCGCCAGTCCTTCGCCCATTTTATAACGGGCGAAACGCCGGATCGTAATGCGTTCGCCGGTCTTTGAAACCTTTTCCGTCAAAAGGTCGCCGACGGTCTTAGCGGGGTCTTTGACGAAAGGCTGGTCGAGCAGGACGGCCTCCTCGTAGTACTTGTTCAGGCGGCCTTCGACGATCTTGTCGATCACCATGTCGGGCTTATTGGCATTCTTCGGATCGTTTTTGGCCTGCGCGCGCGCGATCTCGCGCTCCTTGTCGATGTCCTCGGACGGCACTTCCTCGCGCGTCACATAGCGCGGTTCGGAAGCCGCGACGTGCATCGCGATGTCCTTGATGAGCGATTGAAACTCTTCCGTGCGCGCCACGAAATCCGTCTCGCAGTTGACCTCGACGAGCACGCCGACCTTGCCGCCCATGTGGATGTAAGAGCCGACCGCGCCCTCGGCCGCGACCCTGCCCTCCTTCTTCTTCGCCGACGCGAGGCCGCGCTTGCGCAGCAATTCGATTGCCTGCTCCTCATTCCCCTGCGCTTCCGTCAGCGCGTTCTTGCATTCCATCATCCCCGCGCCCGTCTTCTCGCGCAACGACTTCACCGATGCCGCTGTAATCTCTGCCATGATTGCTCTCCTCGAAAAACTGTCAGTGGTCAGTCGTCCGTTGTCCGTTGCATGTGCTGAACGACCTGACGCTTAATCTTTAGTAGTTAAGCTGAATAAGCACGAATAAACAACTGACAACTGACTACTGACAAAGAACTAAAGTAAAGCGCAGCCCGGCGGGTTGTCCGCTATTGGGGGCTGCGCTCGCCGAAAAATCGAATCTGAACTTGGGTTGTGACTTACTTCGCGACGCCGACCGACTCTGCGCCCTTCGTCTGATGGGCGTCGTCCGGGCGAGGCAACGTGGATTCGTCTTCGCCGCCGCCGCTCGCGCCGCGCACGGGTGCGCCCGTGCCTTCAACCGGATGATCGCCGATGCTGTCGGGCTGTTGACCCGTGCGTCCGAAGCCGATGTTGCCGGCGACGGACACTTGCGTCTCGGCCGAAGGCGCGCTCGCGCCCATGTCCGTGAAGTTCTGCGCTTCGAGGCCGGGGTCGCGCGCCGTCGTGACGGACGAAGTGCCGTCGCCGCTCGCGCCGAGGGAACTTCTCATGCCCGTGTCGGATGTCCCGGCGCCGCCGCTCATCGCTCCGGCATCGACTTCCGCGCCGTCTTCGTCCGCGGCCTTGGAACGCATCTCCTGTCCTTCGACGACCGCATCGGCGATGCGCGAGGCGAAGAGGCGGACGGCGCGCAGCGCGTCGTCGTTGCCGGGGATGATGTAATCGATGCCTTCGGGCGAACAGTTTGTATCGACGACGGCGATGACGGGGATGCCGAGGCGGTTCGCTTCCTGAACCGCGATCTCTTCCTTGCGCACGTCGATGATGAAGAGCGCATCGGGCAGGCGCGTCATGTTCTTGATGCCGGAGAGGTTCTTCTCCAGCGTCTCGCGCTCGCGGTCGAGTTTGATGCGCTCCTTCTTGGTGAGCATTTCGTAGCGGCCGTCCGTCTGCATGGCTTCGAGGTCGCGCATGCGTTTGATGGACTTCTGCACGGTCTGGAAGTTGGTCAGGAGACCGCCGAGCCAGCGCTGGTTGATGTAATACTGGTTGGCGCGCGAGGCTTCTTCACGGATGGCGTCCTGCGCCTGTCGCTTCGTGCCGACGAAGAGGATGGTGCGCCCGCGATCTTCCGAAGCCATGTTCGTGACGAACCCGATGGCCTCGCGAAACATCTTCTGGGTCTTCTGCAAATCGATAATGTTAATGCCGTTGCGCTCACCGAAAATGTATTCCTTCATCTTCGGATTCCAACGCCTGACCTGGTGGCCGAAGTGGACGCCGGCCTCCAAGAGTTCTTTCATCGTTACCGTGACTGCCAAAAGTGAGCCTCCTTAGGTGATTGGTTTATTGTACTCGTCGTGCCCGTTCTGAGACTCCCGCTCGCGGGAGCCGCAACCAACCCGGACGACGACAATGGAGTGTGCGAAAAAACGTCGAACTATGAACGATGAACGCGGAATGAAAACACACTTCATCGTTCCGCGTTCACACTTCATCGCTCTGAATTGATTATCGTTTCGAGAACTGGAAGCGCTTGCGTGCGCCCTTCTGCCCGTACTTCTTGCGTTCCTTGATGCGCGGGTCGCGCGTCACGAGTCCGGCTTGTTTCAGGGTCGGGCGCAGTTCGGCGTTGAACACCATCAGGGCGCGCGTGATGCCGTGGCGAATCGCTCCGGCCTGACCGGCGGGGCCGCCGCCATCGACGTTGACGAGGATGTCGAACTTGCCCGTCGTTTCGGTCAACTGCAAGGGCTGGCGGATGACCATGCGCAACGCCTGATTGGGGAAATACTGATCGAAGTTTTTCTTGTTGACCTGAATCTCGCCCGTGCCGGGGCGCAGGTAGACGCGCGCCGTCGAAGTCTTGCGCCGTCCCGTTCCGTAATACTGAGTGTCAGCCACGATGTTTCGTCCTTGGAAATCTGAAAAGGTGTTGAATTACTGGTGCGCGAGTTGTCCCGTGCTCGGATCGAGCGCGAGCGGCTCGGGCTTTTGCGCCGTGTGCCGGTGGTTGGCGTCCGCATAGACTTTGAGTTTCTTGCCCATCGCGCGCCCGAGTTTGTTCTTCGGGAGCATGCCGCGCACGGCGAGTTCGATGACGCGCTCGGGGTGCTTCGCGAACTGATCCTTGACGCTGATTTCGCGCAAGCCGCCCGGATAGAGCGTGTGGTGGCGATAGACTTTCTGCTCGCCCTTCGAGCCTTTGAAGACGGCCTGGCGCGCGTTGATGACGATGACGTGATCGCCCATGTCCATGAACGGCGTCCACTGGGGGTTGTTCTTGCCGGACAAAATGCGCGCCACTTCCGTCGCGAGCCGCCCGACCGTCTGCCCCGCCGCGTCAACGACGTACCATTTGCGTTTTTCTGCGAGACCTTGCCCGCTGGGAAAGTAAGTTGACATAGATAACTCTCTCGGAAAATAGCGTCTGAAACGCGAACGAGTAGAATACTTAACGGGGCGGAAAATTGTCAAGTTAAGGCGCGGGGTTAAATGCGTGAAGCGCGTCGATTTGCCGCGACATTTGCGGCGACGGGCGTGGCGAACTCGCCTATCACCCGCACCCATACCTTACGGGATCAGGCGTGCGAAACCCGGCGCAATTAAAAAAGAGCGCATTGAAAAAAGGCCGGTGAGAGGCGAGGGAAGTCGCTAGGCGAGCCACGGTGAATTAAGCCGCGCAAGCAAAGATGATAGTAGTGCCGCCTGCAAAGATAACGAATTAAGCCGCACAAGAGGCACTCAGCAGAAGAGGCTCTCAGGCGTTAGCACCTGAGAGCCTCTTTTGGTCTGTGTCGTTTGAAACTCGCTTACGGTTTGTCGGTCGTCGCGGGGTTCGGATTGTCCGTGTTGCGTTTCAATTTCGGCGGCGCATCTTTTTGGTCTTTCTGGTCGGTTGTCGTGCCTGCGGGCGCATCGGCCGGAGCGGGCGCGCGGCGTTTGAGCGTCGGGCGTCGCGGCCCGTCCTCGCTGCCGCTGCCGCCGATATCGCCCACGGTCGAAACCTTCGCGTTCGAGAGGCGCAGCAGGCGACCCTTGACGCGCTGGAATTCCGACGTGCTCAAAACGTACTCCTCACGCTCCGGGAAACGCCCGACCAGTACGCGCGACGC
This sequence comes from Pyrinomonadaceae bacterium, assembly GCA_035645695.1. GTDB lineage: Bacteria > Acidobacteriota > Blastocatellia > Pyrinomonadales > Pyrinomonadaceae > JAIVJZ01. The sequence goes on along the minus strand of DASQMC010000013.1, from coordinate 33,593 downwards.
TTCCAGCCGCTCGATGGACTGCGGGTGCGACGAGAACGTCTTGGCGAGGAAGCCCGGCTTCTTCTTGTTCTTGGAGGCGAGTTTTTCAAACATCGTCGCCATGGCGTTCGGGTCGTAACCGGCGGCGTAGAGATACTGCGTGCCGAGCCTGTCGGCTTCGGATTCCGCGCTGCGGCTGAACTTCGAGAAGAGCGCGGCCAAACCGAGTCCCGCCGTGTTCTGGTAGATGAGGCCGGGGATGCCGCCGAGGAAGATCGAACCGGCCATCGCCAGCCCCTGATAAAGATTGGCCTTGGCGATGTTTTCCATCGCGTGACGCGCGGCGACGTGGGCGATCTCGTGCGCCATCACGCCCGCCACCTCCGCCTCGTTGTCGGCGGCCAGCAGCAGACCCTTGTTGACGTAGAAGAAACCGCCGGGCAGCGCGAAGGCGTTGACCTCGTCCGAGTCGATGACTTTGATGGTGAAAGGGATTTTCGCGTCCGAGTGAAGCACGACGTTCTGGCCGACGCGGTTGACGTATTCGGTGATGACCGGGTCTTCGATGAACTTAGCCTGCCGGTCAACTTCCGCCGCGAGTTCGCGCCCGAAGGAGACTTCCTTCTCAATCGAACCGCTCATCGAGGCGATCAAGCCGCCGTTGATCTTGCGCTTGCCGATCTGGCGTGGGTCTTCGTCGGTCGAAAGGGGCTTGCCCTTGGTGGCCTCGGCCTTCTTTCTGGCGTTAATGGCTTCGGCGGCGTCTTCCCTGTCCTGCTTCTCGGAGGCCGCTCTGGCCTTTTGTTCGGCCGCCTCTTTCTCGCCCTTGGAAGCCTGCTTCTGCGGCGCGCCGAGCGCGACGGACGAGCCTCCGGCGACGAGCGCCCAGGCGAGCGCGAGAGCCGTAACGTTACGTGAGAGTTGGTTGAACATGGCGGAAAATCTCCAGAATTTCATCGAACAACTTGTGGCCGCCGGGGAGTGTTGCTCATCCCTGTCGTCAGGCCGGAATCGCCGAAAGGTCTTCGTGCGACGTGAACTTTCTTGTGCGTCAGGGTCGCGCTCGCATCGTAGCCGGTAACAACCGCGACAGTTGGATCGTTGCCTTTCGGTGGCGTCAAAAAGCGCGTCACTCTTTGATGCCGGCAGACGCGCAAGTGGTTGCGCCAGGACGGTTGTACGCTGTCCGGGCGAGGCGTGCGCCCCTCGAAATCCGTCAAAGTAAACGGGTGTTCGGTGGTTGTCGTCAGGCGCATTATAGCAGCGTGCGGGGAAAAGTATAGAGTTTGTGCCACGCCGCGCGCGTGTAAAAGCATATTGATTGCGCCCCTTTGCGTGCGCGTGGTACAGTCGAAAGTGCCTTGCCTTCCCGCTCCGTGGCGGCGTCACGGTCTGCTTTTCCCCTTCTCACCTTACAAGCGGATGAAACGAACACAAGATAAGATCAAAGACCTGGTCGAGCCGCAGGAGTTCGACGACGTGCGGGATTTTGCGGCCGAACCCGCTCGCGCGCTCGCCGCGTATCGCTTCACGGACGCCACCTCCGATCTCCTCGCCCGCTGGCTCGACGCGCTCGCAGCCCTCTCGCACGAGCGCGGGGCGGCGCACGCGCTGGCCGGGATGCGCGGCGTCGGCAAAAGTCACACGCTCGCCACTTTCGGCGCGCTCGTCGCCGCCGCCGAACGACCACAGACGCAGATCGCGGACGCCCACGTCGCTTCCAGCGCGCGTCGCCTGTCGAATCGCCGCTACCAACTCGTCCGCGTCGCACGCGGCACGCGCCCGACGTTGCGCGACGAGTTGGTCGAAGCGTTCACCGCCGCTTTCGGCGGGAGCGCGGCCGCATGGGCGGGCGACCCCGCCGCGTGGCTCGCGCACGCGGCCGAGCGCACCTCGCGCACGCCGACCACGCTCGTCATACTGATCGACACCGCTTTCGGCCGCGAAGCTCGCGTCAAACGAGACGACGGGCCGCTTTTGAGCGAATTGGCAGCGGCCGCGCGCGACGCGAACGCCTTCGTCGCCCTCGCGCTCGACGACGACATCGCGGGCGCGGAAGGCGTCAACGTCTCGCTGGCGCGCACCTTCCAGATCGACTATCTCGAACCGGAACATCTCTATCACGTCGCCAACATCTACGTGCTGCGCAAGAACGCCCCGGCGCGCGACGCGCTGCACGAAATTTACCTCTCGTTGCGACAGAGCGTGCCGAACTTCAATTGGAGCGAGCCGCGCTTCGCCGCGCTCTACCCCATCCACCCGCTCATCGCCGACACGTCGGCCTCCGTGCGCCTCTACGCCCCGGCCTTCGCCTTTCTGCCCTTCGCCGCCTCGGCCGCGCGCAACGCCGTCAATCGCCCCGCGCTCTCGCTCATCCTCCTCGATGAAGTTTTCGACCACAGCGAAGACTCTCTGCGCCGTTCCGACGACTTGAGCGAAGCCTTTCGCGTCTACGACGAACTGGCGACGAAAGCCGTCGCACAGTTTCCGGCGATGCAACGCCTGCAAGTTCGGCTCGTGCTGAAAAGTCTCTTCGTGCTCTCGCTCGACGGGCGCGGCGCGACGGCGCGCGAACTTTGCGCCGCGCTCCTGTTTCAGGACGAGCATTCGCAGCAGGCGGCCATCGAGCGCGTCGGCGAGATGTTGAAACGTCTCACCGACCTCGCGCCGCAACGCGGCCTCACGGCGCAGGCCGAGGCGGAAGAGTTGCGCTACCGTTTTCAGGTCAGCGCGGCGGCCGACTTTGATGCCGCCCTCGCCGCCTCAAGCGAGTCGCCCGCGATTGACACCGAAGCGATTGCCGCGCTGCTCCGCACGCTTCCGCGCGCGCGTTTTGAAGACTGGCCTTTCACGGACGACGAGCAACTCACGACGCAGGCGACTTTTGAAGTAACGTGGCGCGGTTCGCCGCGCCTCGGCCGTCTCCTGCGCCGCGCGATGCCGGGCGCGCCGCTCTTTGACGCGACGGGCACGCCGCCGTTTGACGAGGCGGGCGAGACGCCGGACGGCGCGACGGGTGAGACGCCGGGCGGCGGATGCCAATGGGAACTGTTCGTGCATGACGCCCTTTGCGTTGACGACGAAAACGTTTCGGAGGCCGCCGCCGAGAGCCGCCACACGGCGGGCGCGGGCGCTGAAACGCTCCCGGTCGCCTGGCGGCCTGCGGAATGTTACGCGGAAGAGTTGAGCATCCTGCGTCGTCTGGTCGCTTTGCGCACCGATGCGTCGCTCGCGGAATTCGGCGAGACGGCGCGCGCCGCCGCCAACTCGCTCGCCGCGCAGGCCGAGCGCATCTGGTCGCGCCTCTACGTTGACGACGGGCGGCTGTCGGTCGGCGGCGAGAGCGACGCCTTCACGCCGGAAGCGCGTGCCGCGCAGAGTTTCGCCCCGATGTTGGAAGGCGCGCTGGCAGCGCACTTCGCAACGCATTTCCCGCAGCACCCGCATTTCGACGCGACGGCGACCGAACCCGAAATCGCGCTCATCGTCGATCACCTGTTCGGCGGCGGGAACGTCGCCGACGCCGCCGTCCAACAACTCGCCGAAACTTTCGTCGTCCCTCTCGGACTCGCCACGCGGCGCGGCGACATCTACATCCCCGAAAGCGGCGATGCCGTGCTCGGCCAGCCGTGGGTGCGCGAAATCCTCGCGCTCGTGGATGCGGCGGGCAGCCGCGTCGTGCCTTTGGCCGCCGTCGAACGTGTCCTCGGCGGGCGGCCTTACGGGTTGTCTCGCCGCATGCAATGCCTCGTGCTCGCCGCGCTCGTTGCGCAGCGTCGCATCGAACTCGTCACGGCGACGAACGACCGCATCAGTCGCCGCACGCTCGGTTCGTCTATTAAATGGGACGAGGTGGCCGGAGTCTCGCGCGCCGCCGAGATTCATCACAACGCAGAGGAACTGACGAACTGGGCGCGGCTGCTGACGGGCGATGCGACGCTTCCTTCGGTCGCCGATGCCGCCGCGCGAGAGAGCGTGCGCACCGCCCTCGCCGCGTGGCTCGCCGCGTGGCGCGCCGAGACGGCGCTCAAAGAATTCGACGCGCTGCCCGACGCCGGTCTCACCACGCGCGCGTGGGAACTGGCCTCGGCCGTGCGCCGCACGTTCGGCGCGGCGGCCGACGCCGTGGCCGATGCTCTCGCCGGTAGCCTCTCGCTCGAAGAAGGCTTGCAGCGCGTCGCGGATGTCTACGCCGGCTCGCCCGAACAATTCGCGCGTGCCGCTGATCAACTCGCCGCGCTGCGCATCTACACGACCGGCATCATCCGCCGCGAAAGCGTGCGCGCCTACCTGTCGGCCGCCGAACAGACCTCGCTCGAAGTGGTCGAGAGCGCGCGCCGCGAGTTGTTGCTCATCGCGGACGACCCGCACAACCTCTTTGACGCCGCCCGCACCGAACGCTTTGAACTGCTCTGGCAGGAATTTCAAGCGCATTACGCCGCGCACTACGCGGACATACACGAGCGCGCCGTAGGCCACGGGTGCGACCACGCGGCGCTCGACGAGTTCACGCGCGGCGCGGAGTGGCGCGACTTTGAAGCGCTCGCACGGCTGCCGTTCGTCGCGCCGCACCTGTGGGAAGAAGCCGCGTCGCTCGTCGCCGAAGTGAAGAACGCGCGTTGCGATCTGCCGACCACGCTCCTGCTCGCCGCTCGCCCGCGCTGCGCCTGCGCGTTTCGCCTCGCGCGCGCCGAACATTATCTCAACGCCGCTCCGCTCCTCGCCGAAATCACCGAGCGCGGGCGCGCCGCCTATCGCCGCACGCTCGCACGCTTTTACACGCACCTCGCGCACGCTCTCGACCTGCTCGTCTCCGGCACGGCCGACGGCGAGACGGCCGCACGCGCCTACGCCCTCGCGCACCGCTTCAGTCAACGGCAGGCTCCCGACAATTTCACCCATGCGGACGTGCGCCTCATCGCGCGCGCGTTGGAGAAGACGCCGCCCGCCGAGCCCTGGCGCGTTCACCTGCCGGGCGGCGTCGTGCGCGGTCTCGTCACGCGCGAAGAACTTGCGGCGCGCTGGCAACAGTGGTTTGATGAACTGCCTTACGACGCCGCGCTCATCGAGATCATGTTTGAGCAAAACATCGATGCCGCGTGAAGCCTCAAGACGGGAGCGACAAAAAGATAAAGAGAGCGGGCACAGGGACGCAGCAGGCAAAAGCGCGCAAAGATAGTACGCAGGCATCGACGGCGCGGAAAGCCCCTGTGCGCTCCGCTCCGTCTCGGCAGCCGTCGGTTGCCGTTATCGGCGCGGGGCGACTCGGTTCCGCGCTCGCGCTCGCGCTGAGCCAAAGCGGCTATCAAGTTGTCGCCCTCGTCGCGCGCCGCGCCGCCCGCGCACGCCTCGCCGCCCGCGCCCTCTCGCCGCGCCCTCTCGCGCTCGACGCCACCGGGTTAGACTCGCTCCCAGAGGCTATAGACCTCATACTCGTCACCACGCCCGACGATCAGATCGCCGGAGTCGCCGCGCGTCTCGCCGAAGTGGCGGGCGCACGAGGACAAGGCTCGCAACCTCCGCCTCGCCGCCATCGCATCGCCCTGCACGCGAGCGGCGCGCTCGGTTCGGACGCGCTCGCGCCGCTCGCCAAGCACGGTTACAGTCTCGGCTCGATCCACCCGCTCGTCTCAATTAACGACCCCGCGGGCGGCGCGCGAAACCTGCGCGGGGCATTCTACTGTCTCGAAGGCGAAGCCCACGCTCTCACGGCGGCGCGCAAAATCGTCCGCGCCCTCGGCGGCCGGAGTTTCTCCCTCGCCGCGCGCGACAAATCGCTCTATCACGCGGCGGCCGTCATCACTTCCGGTCACACGGTCGCACTCTTTTCGCTCGCCGCCGGGTTGCTGGCGCGCTGCGGCCTGAGCGACGCGCGAGCGCGCCGGGTGCTCCTGCCGTTGCTCGCAAGCACGCTCGACAACCTGAGATCACACGCGCCGGACGACGCCCTGACCGGCACGTTCGCACGCGCCGACATCTCGACCGTGCGCAAGCATCTCAAGGCGCTGCGTGATGCCGGAGAAGACGGGCGCGGCGCGTTGGCCGTCTACGCGCTGCTCGGCGAGCGGTCGCTGCGAATGGCTGCCCGTCGCGACAAGTTTGATTCGTCCGTCGCCTCCGAGATCGCGCTGCTGTTGCGGGAAGCGCGCGGTGCGTCCGGCAACGAATAAGATAATGTTAACGACAGTCTGGGAGGTGGCACGGAGTACAAGTTGAATTAGAACGCGGGCGCATTTATCTTTTCCTTGCGCGGCGCGCGCCGTTGGCGTTAGAGTTAAAGCCATCAATCCCGCACAGCTTTCAACTCGGAAAGGATTAGTCATAAGCCGCGATGCCTAATACGCCAAGCGTCAGTTACAGTTCGACCCTGCGTGTGAAACTGTCGAGCCGCACCGGCACACTCGGAGAGTTGACGACCGCCATCGGTCGCGCCGGCGCTGACATCGGAGCCATCGACATCGTTAACGCCTCGCGCGATTCCATCACGCGCGATATCACCTTTACCGCCTCTTCGAGCGAACACGTCAAAGAGATCGTCGAGGCGGCGCGCGACATAGACGGCGTCGAAGTGGTCAACGTCTCCGACCGCACTTTTCTCCTGCACCTCGGCGGCAAGATCGAAGTCGTCTCGAAGTCCCCTCTGAAAACGCGCAACGATCTCTCGATGGCCTACACGCCCGGCGTCGCGCGCATCTGCGAAGCCATTCACAGCGACCCGGAGAAGGCTTTCACGCTCACCATCAAACGCAACACCGTGGCCGTCGTCACGGACGGCACGGCCGTGCTCGGCCTCGGCGACATCGGCCCGGCCGCCGCGATGCCCGTCATGGAAGGCAAGGCGATGCTCTTCAAAGAGTTCGCGGGCGTCGATGCGTTTCCGATCTGTCTCTCGACGAAAGACCCCGACGAGATCGTGCGCACGATCAAATTGATCGCGACGGCCTTCGGCGGCGTCAATCTCGAAGACATCTCCGCGCCGCGCTGCTTCGAGATCGAAGAGAGGCTCAAAGAGGAACTCGACATTCCCGTCTTTCACGACGACCAGCACGGCACGGCCGTCGTCGTCCTCGCGGCGTTAATCAACGCGGCGAAGTTGATCGGCAAAGAGATGAGCGAGTTGAAAGTGGTGGTCAACGGCACGGGCGCGGCGGGCGTCGCCTGCACGAAGATCATCATGGCGGCGGGCGTCCGAAACATCATCGGCTGCGACCAGCACGGCATCCTCTATCGCGGCCGTCGCGAGCACATGAACTGGGTCAAGGAGTGGTATGCCGAGAACACCAACCCGGAGGGCGTGCGCGGCACGGTACACGAGGCGATGGTCGGCGCGGACGTGTTTATGGGGCTGAGCGTCCCCGGCGTCATCAGCCGCGAGGACGTGCGGCTGATGACCGCCAAACCCATCATCTTCGCGATGGCAAACCCGACGCCCGAAATCATGCCCGAAGAGGTGGCCGACATCGTCGCCGTCATGGCGACCGGCCGCTCGGACTATCCGAACCAGATCAACAACGTCCTCTGCTTCCCCGGCATCTTCAAAGGCGCGCTCGCCTGCCGCGCCTCGCGCATCAACGAGGAGATGAAACTCGCCGCCGCACACGCCATCGCGGGTCTCATCTCCGCAGACGAACTCCACCCCGAATACATCGTCCCCTCCGTCTTCGACAAACGCATCGCCGAAGCCGTCTCCCGCTCGGTCGAAGAAGCCGCCTACCGCACCGGCGTCGCCCGCCGCGAACGCGCCCAGCCTGATCTGGTCTCGTAAAGATCGACTGAAGGCAGGTCGCTTATCTCTTCGATGTGGCCTCCCGGCAGGCGATAAACGCCGCGCGCCCTTTATTCCGATTGTCAGGCAGTGGTGCGCAAGCGTTGAGCGATGAGCGGGACGATGAGGCGTGGGACGGCGATGGCCTGTTTGATGTGGCGGGCGTGGGTGAAGTGGCCGGCGACGTAGAGGCCGGGGACGTTGGTTTCGTAGGTGTCGGGGTTGTAGACGGGCACCTGGGCGAGGCCGGCGGTGGTGAACTCGACTCCGGCGCGGCGCAGGAGCGTGTTGTCGGCGTCCGCGCCGATGAGGATGAAGACGGCGTCGTTCGGGAGCGTGTGCGAGAGGCCGTCTTCCGTTTGGAGGCGGACTTCGCGTTCGGTGATCTCTTGAAGCTGTGTGAAGAAGGCGAGGCGGAGGCGTCCCTCTTCGAGTTCGCGTTCGAGCGGAGCGCGCACCCAGTGTTTGATGGCGTTCATCTTGGGGTCGCGCTGTTCCCAGTCGGCGCGCCAGATGGCGAGCGTGGTGTGCGCGCCCTCTTCGGAGAGGAAGAGCGCGGCCTCGGCGGCGGAATTTCCGCCGCCGACGACGAGCACCTCTTTGCGCACGTAGGGGTAAGGCTCGACGAAGCGGTGATGAACTTTCGGCAGGTCTTCGCCCGCCACGTTCAGGCGGCGCGGGTAGGCCATAGCGCCCGTCGCGACGAGAACGCGCGACGCCCTGTAAGACGCGCGCGTCGTGCGGACGTTGAACGCGCCCGTCTCCGCGTCGCGTTCAATCGACTCCGCGCCTTCTTCCGTGTGGATGCGCAGGCGTTCGCCGAGCGCGAAGCGAACGTAGTGCGAAAGCAGTTCCTCGCGCGTCGGCTTGTCGCGGCAGGGGCGCAGGGTGTTTTCGCGCAACTCCAGTTCGTCGGGCGTGGAAAAGACGGTGCGGCCGACGGGGTAGTGATAAATAGTGTCGGCGATCAGTCCTTTTTCGACGACGATGTAGTCGAGTCCCTCGCGCGCGGCGGCGGCGGCGGCCGACAGCCCGGCCGGGCCTGCGCCGATAATCAACAAGTCCGCTTGTTGTGCACGCTGGTCTGACATTTGAATTAATACTCGCACGCGGTCGCGCCCGCCGGCAACCCGCCGCTCCTGAAGCGTTTTTTTGTGTGAGCCGGTTTCGCGCGTCCACGCCTGCTTGCGACCGCCCGCCCGCATTTTACCCGGCGGGAAAGTCTTGACACCCGATTCTCAGTTGCTTTATCGTTCGCGCGCGTTCATGCGCCTTACTTTAACGCGGGCGGCGGCTCCCTTTTCCACACATCTCATCAGGACGTTCCCTTTGAAACCGTCTCCGGTTCACAGTAACTTACCATCAGACCTTTTAAACCGCGTCGAGCCATCGCCGCCCGACCTTTCGGCGTGCGCGACATTAATCGGGAGCAAGCCCTACAGGGCAGCCCGCCGCTCGCCCTGCGCCCGCCCGGTGCCGAAGATATGACAAATTCAACGAACGAAAATACTACCGCCGCCGCTGCTTCTCGCGGTTATGTGAAACTGGAAGAGGCTTGTGAGCAGGAACATATCTACCCGCTCTACCGCGTGTTGGAAGACGAGTTCGTTCATCAACACGGCGCGCTCCCGCCGGAATACCTTGAGGCGAAAAAGCGAATCGATCTTGAGGTCGAGGCGGAAATCGAGTCGGAGATCGCGGCGGAGATCAAATCGGAGATCGAGCGCGAGGCCGACGCGGACAGGAGGGCGGCGCACCGTTTGCGCTCGGGGCTGAAGGTTTCCGAAGAGGAACTTCACCGTCGCGCCGTCGAGCAAATCGAGGAGTCGCGCGCGGAGCGGAGGGCGGAGAAGCGGAAGCGATACGTCGTCCTGCTGAACGAGAGGTTCACGGCGGAACTCTACCGGCACATTCACGACCTGCCGGAGAAACGCACCGCGCTCTGTTTCTCCGGCGGCGGCATCCGCAGCGCGAGTTTCGGACTCGGCATCGTGCAGGGGTTGGCGCGCTACGGCCTGCTCGAACGCTTCGACTATCTCTCGACCGTCTCGGGCGGCGGCTATCTCGGCAGTTGGTTGTCGGCGTGGATTCACCGCGTCGGCCTCGCGCCCGTCATCGACGCGCTCAGGAACGAGCCGGAGAAGAACAAACTTCAACCCGAACCCGAACCCATTCGCCACCTGCGCAGCTACAGCAACTATCTCAACCCGAAACTCGGTTTCCTCTCCGCCGACACGTGGACGCTGGTCGCCATCGTCGTGCGCAACCTGTTGCTCAACTGGCTGGTGCTTATCCCCGTTATTCTGGCCGCGCTCATCCTGCCGCGCATCGTCGTCGGCGTGGTGCGGATGAATCCGCCCGCGCAGTACATCTCCTGGGCATTCTGGCTCGGCACGTTCTTCGGTCTCGCGGCCATCGTCTACATGGGCGTGGCGCGCCCGAGCGCGAACCGGCCGCGCCGGATCAACGGCCAGCGTTTGAATCAGCAGGGCTGGTTCCTCACGCTCTGTTTATTGCCGCTGTCGCTGTCGGCCGTCTGCCTGACGAGTTGGTGGGCCTGGCGACGCAGTTCCGGGGGCGCGCTGTTTGACGCGGCGTGGCCTGAGTTTCTGCTCTACGGCATCGCGCTGCACGTCGCGGCCTTCCTGCTCTACACGCTCATCCTGCTCGTCAGGGATGTCGGTTTCTGGCGGCGACGCTGGGCGCGCAACTGGCGGCGCCTCGCGTGGGAGCCGCTCGCCGTCGTCCTGATCGGCGGCCTCTGGGGCGTGCTGGCGTGGTGGGCGGCGCACGCCGTCTTCCCGACGCCGGCCGGCGACGGCAGTAGCAGCGGCAGCACGGCCTCTTTACCCGTCACGGAACTCTATGCCTGTTTCGCCGCTCCGCTGTTCGTGTGCCTGTTCCTGCTGTCGGTGATTTTGTTCGTCGGCTTCACCAGCCATTTCACGGACGACGACGACCGCGAGTGGTGGGCGCGTTTCGGCGCGTGGGCGCTCATCGTCTCCCTGTTGTGGGGCGTGGTGAGCGCGCTGGTCATCTTCGGCCCGGTCGGGTTGATGTATTTGAGATACGAGTTCAGGGTGATTCTGGCCGCGCTCGGCGGCGCGTCCGGCCTGCTCACCATACTCGGCGGCAAGAGTGAAAAGACCGATTCGCACCCGGAACAGGAAGGAAAGTCTGGTGGTTTGACCGCCTATCTGACGGCGCTCGCCGCCCCCATCTTCGCCCTGACGCTGCTCATCGTCTTCTCGCTCGCGACGACCCTGCTCATCAGGAAACTCGCGCCCGCCTCGGTTAACTGGCACGACGCCGAGCGGCTCGGCTACGACCCGGCCGGTGTTTTGAACATCATCCACTACGCCCCGCTCCCGTTGCTGCTCGCGCTGGCCTTCGCGCTCGTCGCCGTCAGTCTCGTCATGTCAACCTGCATCAACGTCAACAAGTTTTCGCTCCACTCGATGTATCGCAACCGGCTGATCCGCGCTTACATGGGCGCGTCGCGGCCGCAGTCCGAGCGCCGCCCCAATCCCTTCACGGGCTTCGACGCCTCCGACAACCTGGCGATGCACGAACTGAGTCACTACGACATCTCGCAGAAGGAGCCGAAGCGCAAGCTGATGCACATCGTCAACATCTGTCTCAACCTGACGAGCGGCCACAACCTCGCCTGGCAACAGCGCAAGGCCGAGACCTTCACCGTCTCGCCGCTCCACTGCGGCAGCTTCCAACTCGGCTACCGCAAGACGCGGGAGTACGGCGGCGGCAGCGCGCCTCCCGGCCACGGCATCAGCCTCGGCACGGCCGTCACGATTTCGGGCGCGGCGGCGAGTCCGAATATGGGCTATCACTCCTCGCCCGCGCTGGCCTTCCTGATGACGCTCTTCAACGCGCGGCTCGGCTGGTGGCTCGGCAACCCCGGCCCCGCCGGAAACGACAAATATTTCCCCTCGCTCCATTCCTACAAACGTTCCGGGCCGCGTTTCGCTCTGCGCCCGATTCTGACCGAGGCGCTCGGCCACAGCGACAACACCAGCCCCTACGTCTATCTCTCCGACGGCGGCCACTTCGAGAATCTCGGACTCTACGAGATGATCCTGCGCCGCGCGCACCTCGTCGTCGTCGCAGACGGTTCGCAAGACCCGCAGAGCCGCTTTGAAGACCTCGCGGGCGCGGTGCGCAAAATTCGCATAGACCTCGGCATCCCTATCGACTTCATCGGCGGCATGCCCATCTACGGCAAAGACGACAAGGAACACAAGGGCGAGACACGCTACTGCGCCGTCGGCCTCGTCCGCTACTCGTGCGCCGACCGCGACACTTCGGGCAAGCCCGCGAAAGACGGCGTTATCATCTACATCAAACCGGCCATCACGGGCGGCGAGCCGATTGACATCCTCAACTATGCCAGCACCAGCCGCGCTTTCCCGCACGAAAGCACGGCCGACCAGAACTACACCGAACAGCAACTCGAAAGCTATCGCGCGCTCGGTTCACACGTCCTCCAGACCATCTGCGGCCTCCCCCCGCGCGGCCTCCCGCTCATGGCCGACGACGCCGACAACTTCATCAAACGCGCCTACGACGTGGTGCCCGCCGCCATGCAGCCGACCGAACTCAAAGGCCGCTTCAACATTCCTTAAGCGGCGTAACCGCGCGAGGCGGCAACAGTGACGCGGAGGAAACGATGAAGTCGGAACGCGGAACGATGAACTGAAAGAGATTGGTTCATTGATTCATTGATTCAATGAAGAAATGAATCAATGAATCAATGAATCAATTCTTCTTCAGTTCATCGTTCCGCGTTCATCGTTCCGCGTTTCCCTCCGCCTTCTGCCTGACTGCGGCGTTTGCGCGCCCTCCTTCGCGGTCGTTATAATGCCTTCGTTTGAAACCACACGACACCATCAATCGGGGAGACTCGCGCACACACATGTTTACGGCAGAGCGACTGCGCGGCATCCTGCTGCCCTGCACGACTCCGTTTACGGAAAGCGGTCTCATGGATACGCGCGCCCTGCGCGGCAACATAGCGCGCTGGAACGAGACGGGCGTAGGCGGCTACGTCATCCTCGGTTCGACGGGCGAGCGCGTGCATCTGGACGAGCGCGAAACGCTGGAAGTCGTCACGACGGCGCGCGAGTGTGTGCCGTCGCATCTCTCTTTCGTCGTCGGCGTCGGCGCGCAGGGGACGCGCCAGAGCATCGCCGAGGCGCGCCGCGCGGCCGAAGCGGGCGCGGACGCCCTGCTCGTCATCACGCCCCATTTTTACCGCGCGGCCATGACGCCCGCCGCCCTCACTAAGTATTACGAATCAATCGCCGAAGCCTCGCCCGTTCCCGTCGTGCTCTACAACATCCCGCAAAACACTGGGCTGGCTTTGCCGTGGGAGGCGATTGCGCGCCTGTCGGAACATGAGAATATCGTCGGCATCAAAGACAGTTCGGGCGACATGGTCAACTTCGTGGAGATGCTCAGGCTCGCGTCCGGCGAGTTCGCCGTCGTCACCGGGCACGCCTCGCTGCTCTACGCGGCTTTGTCGGCGGGCGCGCGAGGGGCGATACTGGCTGCCGCGTGCGTTGCGCCCGCTGTCGCCGTGCGCATCGCGCATTTGGTCGAACAGGGCGCGCACGCAGAGGCGTGGGAGTTGCAGCGCAGGTTCACGCCGCTCGCCCGCGCCGTCACCACGCTCTCCGGCATCGGCGGCTTGAAGTACGCGCTCGACCTGTGCGGCTATGCGGGCGGCGAGGTGCGCGCGCCGCTCGCGATGCCGGACGAGGCGGCGCGGAGTCTCATCGCACGAACGTTGGAAGAGTGTCTTGCCGTTGTCGAGTTGGGGAACGAGACGAGGTCGGGCGAAGGAGCAGTTACGTGAGCACCGAATTGACCAGCATCACCGAGAGCGAGCCCGCATGTTTCAGCACGCCGCAGGAGGCCGGACTGCGCATCGAAACTCTGCCCTTCACGCGCATCCCGCAGCAATCGCGCCTCTTCCTCGAATACCTCGCAGACCCGACCGCGCTACGGCGCTACTACCCGAACGCCGTCCGCTTTCATCACGAGCTCTCCGTGCGCGCGCCGGAAGTGCTGGCGGCTTATAAAACGGATCGCGACGCGCTCTGCGACGCCCTCCGGGAGATGAACACGCGCTGGGGGGCGGGCGCGGAGACTTTGAGAAACATCGCGCGGCTGCGTTCGCCGGAATGCGTCGCCGTCGTCTCCGGCCAACAGGTCGGACTCTTCACCGGCCCGCTCTACACGATCTACAAGGCGCTCTCCGCCGTCAAACTCGCGGGCTGCCTGACGCAACGCGGCACGGAGGCCGTGCCCGTCTTCTGGATGGCGACCGAGGATCACGACTGGGAAGAAGTGCAGGGAGCGGAGTTCACGGCCTGCGACGGCCGCCTCGCCTCGACCGGTCTGCCCGCCGCGCTTCACCGCGAGGGCTCGCCCGTCGGCGGCGTCGCGCTCGACGATAGCGTGAATGAAAGCATCAAGCGCCTGCTCGACCTGTTGCCGACGACCAAGTTCACCCCCGACCTCGAAACGCTGCTCCGCGACTCTTACCGACCGGGACGCACCTACGGCGAAGCCTTCGCGCGTCTTTTGACCGCGCTCGTCAGTCGCCACGGCCTCGTCCTGCTCGACCCGCTCGACGCGCGCCTCAAACAACTCGCCGCGCCTCTCTACGCCGAGGCCGCGCGCCGCGCGCCGGAAATCGCATCGGCCGTCGAAGCGCGAAGCCGCGAACTCGAAGCCGAAGGCTATCACGCGCAGGTTCACGCCTCGCCTGATGCCTTCCCGCTCTTCATTCATCTCGAAGGCTCGCGCCGCGCCGTCACGCGCCGCCCGGACGGCCGCTATCAGGCGAAGGGCGCGCCGCAAGCCGACACTTACACGGCGGAAGAACTGGCCGCGCTGGCCGCAAGCGACCCCGAACGCTTCAGCCCGAACGTTACGCTGCGCGCCGTCGTGCAGGATTATCTCCTGCCCTCAATCGCTTACTTCGGCGGCGCGGCCGAGATCGCTTACTTCGCGCAGACCGCCGAAGTTTACCGGCTGCTGTCGCGTCCCGCGACGCCCATCCTGCATCGCGCCAGCCTCACGTTCGTCGAACGCCGCACCGGGCGCACCCTCAAACGCTATAACCTGCAACTCGCGGATTTCTTTGCCGGACTCGACGCCGTGATCGCGCGCGTCGTCGAAGAACACCTCGGCGCGGAACAGGCGCACGCCTTCGACCGCGCCCAATCGACCATTGACGGCGCGCTCGTCGAACTCGGCGTGAACCTGCGCCGCTTCGACCCGACGCTCGCCGACGCGCTCGCGCACGGCACGCAGAAGATAGAGCACCAACTGGCGGGACTGCGCACGCGTTTTCACCGCGCGCAGATGGGGCGCGACCGCGCCGCCCACCGCCAACTCGAACGCGCCTACGCCGCGCTCTATCCCGAAAAAACTTTGCAGGAGCGACATCTCAATATCAACTCTCTCCTCGCGCGCCACGGTCGCTATTGCCTCGACTGGATTTACGACGCAATCGATCTCGGCTCGGTCGAACACCAGATTGTTTACTTATAAAAACGTCAGTTGTCCGTGGTCAGCTGTCAGTTGTTCAAGTCCGTCTTTAGCAACGCGTGTGATAACCACATGCAACTGACTACTGACAACTGACAAAGAACTGCTTTATGTCTTCAAAGATTCGCGTCCTGTCAGATCATCTCGCAAATCAAATCGCGGCGGGCGAAGTTGTCGAGCGTCCGGCGTCGGTGGCGAAGGAGTTGGTGGAAAATTCCATCGATGCGGGCGCGCGCCGCATAGAGCTTGACGTTGAGGCGGGCGGGCGCAGGCTCCTGCGCGTCTCGGACGACGGCGACGGGATGAACGGGGACGATGCGTTGCTCGCCTTCGAGCGGCACGCCACGTCGAAGATCAGCACGGCCGACGATCTGAACAGCATCGGCACGCTCGGCTTTCGCGGCGAGGCGCTGGCCTCAATCGCTTCGGTCGCGCGCGTCGAACTCGTGACGCAGACCGAAGGGCAGACGGAGGGCACGCGCGTCCTCATCGAAGGCGGCCGCATGCGCGACGTGAAGCCCGCAGCCCGCCCGCGCGGCACAACCATTACCGTGCGCGACCTCTTCTTCAATGTCCCTGCGCGGCGCAAGTTTCTGCGCTCGGAGGCGACGGAGAGTTTTCACCTGACGAGCCTCGTCACGCACTACGCGCTCGCGCACCCGGAAATCGCTTTCGTCCTGACCAACAACGGGCGCGAATCCCTGCGCGTGGCCGTGGCCGCCAACCTGCGCGAGCGCGCCTATCAAATTTTCGGCGCGGAATTCCTCGACAGCCTGCTCGAAGTCGGCGGCGGGCATGAACAGATCGCACGCGTCTCTGGCTACGTCTCCGCGCCGCGCGAACGTCGCACGACGCGCGACGCGCAATACCTGTTCGTCAACGGTCGTTACGTGCGCGACCGCCTCGTCAGCCGCGCGCTCGGCGAAGGTTATCGCACGGTGCTGCCGCACGGCGTCTACCCGGCGGCATTGTTGTTTCTCGAAGTGCCGCTCGAAGAGGTTGACGTGAACGTCCACCCGGCGAAGACCGAAGTGCGCTTTCGCCGCGCCGCCGCCGTTACGGACGCCGTGCGCGAAGCGGTGCGCGCCGCCCTCGCCGCGGGCGGCTACGTCCGGCAAGCGGACGAGCCGGATGCGAACGCTCGACAGGATGCAAACTCGCGCAACGAACTTTCAACCCCTGCGGGCAACGAGACGGCTCACGGCGAGGGCGCGACGGGCATGCGTGTCGATGGCTCGCGCGGGTCGTCCGAATTCGGGGCGACGGGCGATGATCGTTTAAGCACGCGAGCGGAAGATCGACGCGCGCCGCAGTTTGAGCCGCCGCTGCCGCAGCAGGAGAGCATCGAATTCGGTTTCAACACGCCGTCGGACGAAGAGTTGCTGTTAGCGAGCGAGGAGTTTGCGGCGCGCGCAACGAGTATGCCGCCGACCGGGCGCACCGCCGCCGATACGTTCG
The DNA here is from genome assembly GCA_035645695.1 of Pyrinomonadaceae bacterium. Taxonomy (GTDB): domain Bacteria; phylum Acidobacteriota; class Blastocatellia; order Pyrinomonadales; family Pyrinomonadaceae; genus JAIVJZ01. Next base: position 16,816 of record DASQMC010000013.1, on the reverse strand, counting down.
CGCAGGAGGCGAAAGTTACGCCGGAAGGGCGCGACAACATCGACGGATCGAACGGGCTGAATGCTTCACCCGTCGCGGCGGGCGAACCGGCGGAAGTGCCTCGAACGCGCGGGGAGAGCGCGGAGCCAGCGGAGACGACCGGCGCGGGCGGCGCAGTTTCGCCTACAGCGTCGCAGCCGGGGCGCGCGCCGCTGCCGCCGCTCAATTCAATCGCGGGCGCGATGCATGAAGTGGAAGTCGAATCCGTCTCCAGCAACATACGCCCGCTCTATCAACTCGAAGAAAGCTATATCATCGCGATAGACGCCGAGGGCATGTTGCTGATCGACCAGCACGCCGCGCACGAGCGCATCCTCTTCGACAAATATCGCAAACTCGAACAGACCCGCGCCGCCGAATCTCAACAACTGCTCGTGCCCGAAACCTTCGACCTCACGCCCGCGCAGGCCGCCGCCTTCGATGCGGTTGCCGGGGAACTCGAAACTTACGGTTTCAGCCTCATGCGACTGTCCGGCCGCACCGTCGCGATCAAGGCCGTGCCCGCAGACCTCCCGGCGAGCGAGGCGCGCAACATGCTCGCCGAAGTTCTGGAGACGGTCGAAGCCGAACGGCGCGGCGCGGTGCGCGAGACTTTGCGCGAACGCGTCGCCGCCTCGCTCGCCTGTCGCGCCGCGATCAAGGTCAACATGCCGCTCGCGCCCGAGAAGATGCGCTGGCTCATAGACCGCCTGCTCACCACCTCTTCGCCAACCACCTGCCCGCACGGCCGCCCCGCCATCCTGCGCCTCACCACGCGCGACATCGAACGCGGCTTCCATCGCCCTTAAATTAAGTCGGATACAAAATCATGATCATTTACCACCACGGCCGCAGGTGACGCGCATGTCACACAGGAGAGTTCAGGAAGAGACGATTTCATATTTGAGATATGAAATTATCCGATGTCTTTCACGTGTTCTCCGTGCCTCTATGGTGAATGATTTATGGCAGGTTCGATCACAAAAAGTTTCGGTGCGCCGGAACAGCAGTGGTAAACAGCTTTCACAGGGCGTCGAAAGTTCTGAGGACGAGTTCCGTGTCGGTGAGGTCTGCGAGTAAAGCGTCGGGGTTGTGGGCGGCGAGCGTTGCCTGCGTGTCGAAACGCCCGGTGCAGACGGCGACGGAGCGCGCGCCGAAATGCCTGGCGCAGGCGATGTCGTTCGGCGTGTCGCCGATGACGATGAACTGCTCGGGGCGCAAAGCCAGTTTGAGCCGCGCGTTGATGCGCGCGGCGGCGATGGCGGGCAGGTCGCGGCGGTCGTGCGAGTCGTCGCCGAACGCGCCGGGGAGTTGTTGAAAGAACTCCGAGAGTCCGACAAGGCGCAACTTCAAGTGCGCGGCGGGTTCGAGGTTTCCCGTCAGGAGCGACGAGCGATAGCGCGGGTGCGCCCCGACGCGCTCTAAAATCTCGCGCGCCCCGGAGAGGGAACGAAAGAGCGGATTGTCCGGCGTCGCCGTGGCCGCGACGCGCTCCATCTCGATCATGAAACGCGTGCGAATCTCCGCGACGCGCTCGCGAATGTGCCCCGTGGTGATCCCTTCGTCGCCGAGCGCTTCAGAGATGATCTGCAAATCGGTCATACCCGAGACGCGCATCTCGTCAATGCGTCCGGTCGTGCCGAAGAGGCTCTCCAGAACGGGCGCGACGTAATCCCTGAACGCTCCGGGGCGCACCGAGCGCAGGAGCGTCCCGTCGATGTCCCATAGCACCACGCGCAACTCTTCCGGCGCGATTGTTGAATGTTCCGTGTTCTTCATTCGCTGCACACTTGAAGACGACAGGCGTGCTTTCACTCGACGACGACCAGCATGTCGCCCGCGTTGACCGTCGCCCCGGCCACAGCCCTCACTTCGACCACCGTCCCACGCTTCGGCGACTTCAATTCGTTCTGCATCTTCATCGCTTCGACGACGACCAGCCCGTCTCCCGCTTCCACCTCCGCGCCCGCTTCGACCAGCACGCGCACGACCTTGCCCGGCATCGAAGCCACAATCTGCGCCCGCCCGCCCGCTTCCGCGCCCGCCCCCCGCGCGCTCCGCAGACGCCTCGGATCGACGAGGCCGACCTGAAACGTCTCGTCGCCGATTTGCACTTCGCGGGCATCGCCCGGCGCGGTTGCGGGATTCACGCGGCATTCGTAGACGCGCCCGCCCGCCGCGAGCAGCAGAAAAACTCCCGCCTCCGTCTCGCGCGCTTCGAGTTCATAAAGCCGCCCGTCAACCGAGGCTTCCACACGCGCCCCCTCGCGCCGCACGTCGAGCGCATAGCTTTGACCGTCAAGTTCCGCTACGAGTTTCATGATTATTTATGGCCGCAAGGCTGAGATTTCAAATCGCCGAATTTGAGATTCGACGCCCTCAAAACAGGTCGCGCGAGCGATGCTGCGCGACGCGTCCCATGACGCGCCACTGGCTCGGCGGATGCGTCTCTGGCTCGTCGCCGCGCGCGTCGGTTGCCGCCGCCGGTGCGTTCCGCGAGGCGGAGGCGAGCGCGGCCGTGATGATGGCGAGGTCGCGCGTGACGCCAGTCGCGTCGTCGCTCTCCACGGCAGGGGTTTCGCCCGTTCCCTCTTTGTGCGCGGCCTGTCCGGCAGCGGCGGCGGCGGCGCGGCGCCGGTTAAAGCCCTCGATGAAGCCTGTGTCGAGTCGTCCCGCGATGAACTCTCCGTCGCGGACGACCTCGCGAAAAAAGGGAAGCGTCGTCTTGATGCCGCCGACCGTGTACTCGTCCAGAGCACGGCGCATGCGCTCGATGGCCTCGCCGCGCGTGCGCCCCCATGCGGCGAGTTTCGAGATCATCGGGTCGTAATAGATGGAAACTTCCGCGCCCGCGTAGACTCCGCCGTCGTCGCGAACGTTCGGCCCCGCGGGCACGCGCAGGAAGTTGATGCGGCCGGGCGAAGGAAGGAAGTTGTTGTCGGGGTCTTCCGCGTAGACGCGGCACTCGATGGCATGGCCTCGCCATTCGATGTCGTCCTGCGTGAAGGATAGGGCATGGCCTGCGGCGACCATGATCTGTTCGCGCACGAGATCGATGCCCGTCACGAGTTCCGTCACCGGATGCTCGACTTGCAGGCGCGTGTTCATCTCAAGGAAGTAGAACTCGCGCGTCACGTCCGAGACGAGAAATTCGACCGTGCCCGCGCCGACGTAATTCGCCGCGCGCGCGACGCGGACGGCCGACTCGCCCATGCGCGCCCGCAACACGGGGTCGTCAATGGGCGAGGGGCATTCTTCGATCACTTTCTGGTGGCGGCGTTGGATGGAACACTCGCGCTCGCCGAGATGGACGGTGTGGCCGTGGGCGTCGGCGAAGACCTGAATCTCGATGTGGCGCGGGCGTTCGACGGCCTTTTCCAAATAGACAGAGGTGTCGCCGAAGGCCGCCAGCGCTTCGGACTGTGCGGCCTCGAAGGCGGAAGCGATTTCGTCCGCGCCCGCGACGAGTCGCATGCCTTTGCCGCCGCCGCCGGCCGCCGCCTTGAGCATGACCGGATAGCCGAAGCGCGCCGCCGTCTCACGCGCCTCTTCCTGCGAGTTGAGCGGTTCGGTCGTACCCGGCACGACGGGCGCGCCCGCCGCGATGGCCGCGAGCCGCGCGTTTATCTTTGAACCCATCAACTCTATCGCCGCCGCCGGCGGCCCGATGAAAGTTATTCCGGCCGCCTCGCACGCGCGCGCGAAATCCGCGTTCTCAGCCAGAAAGCCGTAGCCCGGATGAATCGCCTCCGCTTCGGACGCGCGCGCCGCTTCGATGATGCGTTCGATGCGCAGGTAGCTTTCGGCCGAAGGTGCGGGGCCAATCAAGTAGGCTTCGTCGGCGAGGCGCACGTGGAGCGCGGCCGCGTCGGCCTCCGAATAGACGGCCACCGTCTTGATGTCGAGGTCGCGACACGCGCGCATTACGCGCAAGGCGATCTCGCCCCGGTTGGCGATCAGGATTTTTCTAAACATAAGAGAGCTATCAGCCGTCAGCCGCGAGCGATCAGCAATGAGTTAGTGATAACGAAGATACGCCATCTGTTTTAACAGATTTCGTTGATGACTGACTACTGACGGGTGTTAAGGCTGACGGCTGATAGCTGACGGCTGATGGCTTTTCAGACCACTGCGGAATTGGCCGGACGGTGCGGATCGTAACGGACGGTGATGCGTGCGCCGGGATAATAGTCGCCCTGGCGTTGTCGCTGGGCTTCGTCGAGGGTTTGGGAGGATTCGTATTCGACGCTGCTGACGTTGTAGGTGTAAAAGACGTGTGTGATTTCACCCGCGTCCGTGACGGTCACGTCGAGGACGACGCCTTCGCCGATGCGCCCGGCGCGCATCAGGGCTTCGCGTCGTACCGCCTCGGTGTCAACCTTTTTCCGCTTGAAGAGATCGAGTAATCCCATTCGCTTGAGAGAGGCGCGTCAGGGTTTCCGTGCGTCGGCCGCCGCGCCCGTGCGCGAGGGAGGTTGCGGCAACGGTGGGGCGGGGACGATCATGCCGTCTCGAATCATCAAATCGTCTTCCGTGCCGAGCATTTTGTCTTTGCCCGGCAGACGCAACTTGTAGTTCGTGAAGGAGAGAGCTTCGCCCGCCACGTCGCCGCCGATGGCGGTGCGCAATGCGACCGGGCGGAGCGGCACGTTGGCGGCGGCGCGCGACGCGCTCGGCTTCGCCGTCGCGGGCGGCAACGCGGCGATGGCCGATTGAGGCTCGTAAGCCTCGGAACGCATCGAGGCCATCAGGCGCGCGACCGCGCCGTCGGGGTCGGGCAGCTTTTGTAAATCTTCGGCCGTGGCGGGAAAAGAGTTGAAACGCGCGCGATAGTCGTAGAGCACTTTGATCGCTTCGTAACCTTCGATGTTCTTCCTCGCCTCGATGGCGCGCTCGCGCTGGTGGAGGCGTTCGGGGATCGACAGGCCGATCAGAACCGTTAGCCCGACGGTCAGCACGATTGACAGTTTGAAACCCGCTTCGGCGAACCGGAGACCCGTGAAACGCGTCGGCTCGCGCATGATTTTGTCCGACACTCGTGCGCCCGCCCAGATGATGACGAAGGAGACGGGCAGCGCGAGCCATTTCAGACGCCACGCGGCAGTCTCACCGGCGGCGACTATGTTCCAGAAGTCGAACGCCACGGGCTTCTGCGCAAAGAGCGAAAAGACTGTGTTGATGAGAAAGACGACGTAGAGCAACGCGCTGCTTGCGCCGACGGCGAACGCGCCGAGGTAAGAGGGAAGTTCCTTTTCGGGGCGCGCGAGCGGCGGGCCGACGGCGCGCGCGCCGCAAGCCTCGCAGGCCGTCGTGAGCAGTTCGCCGTTCGCCTTCGCACCGCAGCAGGGACAAATGTTCAATGTGGGAGACCTCAAGTTTATAAAATAACGCAACCGAACCGACCGGGGCTGACAAGATAACGCGGGAACAATCGAAATGGTTCCGGCCGGATATTAGCGCGACGCGGGCGCTTCGTTCGCGATCTTCGCGGCGTTCGAGTTTTCTTTGAACTCATCGCCGCCCTCGTTTGCGCGCCCGGTATTAGATGCATCTTTCGCCGCCTGCGCTGTCGCCATGTCAGCGCGCCACACCTCGCGCCACGTGTGATACATGCGATGCGCAAACGTCCAGTAGGAGCCGATGGCGAGAATCCAGAGCACGGCGGGCATCCGGTTGGCGAAATAGTTGGCCGAGCCGGGATGCGTCGATAAACCGCCGATGATCAAGAGTACCACACGTTCCGGCCGTCTCAGGAAGCCAACGTCGCACTTCGGGATCAGGCTCTCGGCGCGCGCGCTCGTGTAAGAGACCAGCACCGAACCCATCAAGCCCGCGCCCGCCAGAAAGACGTTCAGAGTTGAATGAAACTCCGTATCGCGCGCGTAGAACACCATCAGCCCGACGAAGACGACCATGTCCGAGAGGCGGTCGAGCGACGAATCGAGGAAGCCGCCGAAGCGCGTCACCCGGCCGGAGAGCCGCGCCACCTGTCCGTCGAGCATGTCAAACAGGTTGGCTACGATCAGGATGACGCCCGCCCAGAAGAAATGGCCGAGTCCGAACAGCAGACCCGAGAGCACGTTGATGCCGACGCCGATCACGGTCAGCACGTTCGGGTTGATGTGCCCATAGGCCAGCCAGCGCACCATCGCGCCGATGATCCGCTGCGCCCCGCGCCCGATGCTCGCCCCAAACAACTTCTCTACAGCCTTTCTTCTAAAACAACGACGGGCGGCAATTTACCGCCCCGAAATAAACAGTGCATGATAGGGATGCGGTCAACGCCTTGTCAAGAAAAGTACGGAGCCGGGAGCGCGGCGGGGCGCGGCCTCCCGGCTCCGTACTTTCACGCCGAAATGGTTGAGCGGCCGCGGGCTATCTGAAAGCGTCGCAAGGGGAATTCTCCACCTCGCCGAAGAGTCCGAGCGCCAACCTGTAACCCATAAAGACGCTCATCGGATTTACTTTCGACACCTTATCCTCGTGTGTGTGGAGAACCTGCGACCACTCGTTCGACAACCCGTGCAGCGCGATGGCGGGTATTTTCCTTGCCGGAAATGAACTCGAATCCGTGTCGCCTTCGCGAATCGTTCCCATCTGAAAGGGCATCTGCATGCGCTTGGCGATCTCGGCGGCGCGCGCCACGAGTTTCTTGCCGGAGATGCCCGTCTCCGCCTGCGCGATGCCGAGACCGAACGACGCGCCGCCGGTTATCACTTGCGCCGCAGCCCTGCAAACCCTTTGAAACAGACAGAGCGAACTTGACGGGGAAAGAAGCTTTAGCCCTGCTCGTCCGGCTCGCCGCCCTCGGCGGCCTTCGCCTTCAACTCGTCGTGCAGGGTGGTGAGGCGGCGAATCTCGAACGTGCGCGAGCCGTTCGGGGTGTGCACTTTAGTCTCATCGCCCTCTTCGCGCCCCATCAGGCTTTTGCCCACGGGCGAGGTGGTCGAGATGAGTCCGGCCTGCGGGTCGCTCTCTTCGGGCGTGACGAGGCGGTAGGTGACTTCCTCGTCGCGCTCGGCGTCGTAGAGCAGGAGCGTCGAGCCGTAGGCCGCCTTGTCGTGCGGCACTTTCGTGATGTCGATTGAAGAGATTTCGCGGAGTCGCTGCCGCAACTGGCCGATGCGCGCCTGAACGAACTGCTGGCGCGCGAGCGCGGCGTGATATTCGGCGTTCTCGCGCAGGTCGCCCCATTCCTTCGCGGTCTTGATCTGCTTCGGCAGGTGCACGCGAAGTTCGGTGTCGAGTTCGTCGAGTTCCGCTTGCAGGCGGTCTTTTACGTTTTGTGTCACTGTCTGCTCCGTTGTTCAGAATATAGACAAAGCGCGGGGAAAGGGGAAGGGGTAAAGGGTAAAGGGAAAAGCAACGAACGACGAGCGGCGCGGGCGACTCGGTTTTTAATCCTTCCCCTTTCCCTTTCCCCCTTCCCCTTTCCCCGAGTGTTCAACAACCGGCCTTGCCGTGGTGATCGGCCTCGTCAATCGCGCCGAAGGAGACGCCGATGTCGCGCGCCGTGCGGATAAGCTGGCTGTCGAGCGCGACGGTCTTGATGTTGGCGATGGCCTTCGCGAGCGGGACGGTGATGATGTCGGCCGAGTGCAGCGCGACCATCTTGCCCGTCTCGCCGCGCATGAGGGCGCGCACGGCGCACGAGCCATAGTTGGTGGCGAGCATGCGGTCGAAGGCGTTCGGCGAGCCGCCGCGCTGGAGGTGTCCGAGCACGACGCAGCGCGTCTCTTTGCCGGTGGCATGTTCGAGTTGGCGCGCGACGTGGTGGCCGACGCCACCGAGCCGGGGGGCGTGTTCGCGGTCGCCCGTGTCCTGATAAATTTCCAGACCGCCCGCCTCACGCGCGCCTTCGGCGACGACGACGACGCTGAACTGCGAATCGCAACGCTCCCGCTCATGTATCTTGTCCGCCACGGCTTTGAGCGAAAAAGGAATTTCCGGGATGAGGATCACGTCCGCGCCCCCGGCGATGCCGGAATGTAGCGCGATCCAGCCCGTGTGCCGCCCCATCACTTCGAGGATCATCACGCGGTCGTGCGAGGCGGCGGTCGTATGGAGGCGGTCGAGCGCTTCGGTGGCGATGTCGAGCGCGGTGACGAAGCCGAAGGTCAACTCGGTGCAGGCCAGATCGTTGTCAATCGTCTTGGGCACGCCGATGACCGGCACGCCCAGGCGGTCGAACTCCGCCGCGATCCCGAGCGTGCCTTCGCCGCCGAGCACGATGAGGGCGTCTATGCCGAGCCGCTTGAGGTTGTCGGTCGCCTCCCTGTAAACCTGCTCCGGTTTGATATCGTCGCCCGCCTCGCCGCGCTCGACGAAGTGGCCGCGGTTGCGCGTGCCGAGGATCGTGCCGCCGCGCGGCAACAGTCCGCGCACGTCCGCGGGCTTCAACTCGCGCGCGCTCGTTTGGCCGAGTAAACCCTCGAAACTGTCCTCAATTCCGATGACGCGCAGGCTGTACTCCGTCACGGCGGTTTTCACCACCGCGCGAATTACCGCGTTTAAACCCGGCGCATCGCCGCCGCCCGTCACCAACCCGATTGTTCGTATTGTCATAAAAAGTTTCAGGTTTCAAGTTTCAGGTTTCAGGTTCAAGACGAAGAACTTCGATTGCCCGGTCTTGAAACTTGAAACCTGAAACTTGAAACCTATTTAGCCTTTGACCTTCTGCGGATCGTACTGCTCGCCGTAGTCGGCGTATTCGCGCGTGACGATCTGGCCGGGGCGCGTGTTCTCGGAGAGCAGGAGCAGCGCGTCCGTGAGCACCTGCCGCTGGAGCGCGCGCATGCCCGGTCGCCCGAGGCTGTTGCCGATTTTGAAACCCTTCGGATAGAGAGCGCGCGGCGGGCGCATCTGCGCCGAAACTTCCGGGCTGACCGTGATCAAGACCGTCGGGATGCCGCGCATTTCGATTTCGCGTTGAACCGCCACGACCGTGCGGTGACAGACGTTCGGTCAACCGCCCGTCAGGATCACGGCATCGGCGCGGCTGCCTTTATCTATCTCGTTGGCGATCTCGGGCGCGGTTCCTTCGTACATCGCCTTGAGTTGCATGGTGTAGCCCATGTAGCCGACGTGCTTGCGGGCGAGTCCGCCGATCACTTTGTCGGCTTCGAGTTCGCGCAGCAGGTCGAGCGGGAATACGACGTTGATGTCCGAGTCGGCGTCCGTGTGGTCGTAGTGATGGTGCGTCACCATCAGTTGCGCGGTGTCGGCGTCGGGCGGGATGATGCGAAAGCCGAGGTCGCCCATCTCGTCGGCGATGTTGAAAGGCTCCTGCGCGCGCAGGTGAACGCCCGCCGCCGTCACGATGGCGATGTTGCTCTTTGCCAGTTCGCGTTCAAAGGGCGTGAAGGGGACGCATTTTCTTGCCAGCGTAGTCATGATTTATAAGAGGGCGGAGGCGAGAGGCCGGAGGTTGGTGGAAATCAGTTTTTGTCTTTAACTGACTTCCGAAACTAACTTCCGGCCTCCGACCTCTACCTGTTACAGGTTGCGCAGCACTTCGAACAAGTCTTCGTTGTCCGGTTGATCCGCGATGTCGTGAATGTCTTTGTAGGCGATCTTGCCTTCTTTATCCACGATGAAGATGGCGCGTTCGGATATGCCGTCCGCCGCGCGGTATGCGCCGAATGCGCGCGCCACTTCGCCCTTCGGCTCAAAGTCGCTCAACAAATCATAGGACAGTCCGCCGAGCGATTTCGCCCAGGCGGTGTTACACGGGACGCTGTCAACTGAAATGCCCAGAACCTGGGCATCGTAGCCTTTGAAGCGTTCGAGGTCTGCTTCATAGGCCGGCATCTGCGCCGTTCAGACGGGCGTCCACGCAAGCGGGTAAAACGCGATTACGACACTGTTCTGGCCGCGGAAATCCGAGAGCTTCACCTTCTTGCCTTTTTCGAGGCTCGAACCAAGCTCAAAATCCGGGGCTAAATCTCCTACTTCAGGCATCTTGAAAATAACCCTCCCTTTAGAGTCTGCTGAAAAACTAAATTGTCGCCGTGCTGTACAATCTGCGCGATTAGACTACATGCAAAAGCCGCCTCGTTCAAGCAGGCGCGCCTTCTGATTTTGTCACTTCGATGTGGCGGGGGCGTGCTTTACAAACGGGGGCGGAAAAGGCAAAGTCAAGACGGGTTCAACGACCATGAAAACAACAACCGTCACCGTCTCGCGCAAGGGCGCGGAGCGCGCCCGCGCCGGTCATCTCTGGATTTATCGCAGCGATCTGCTCGACGGCGCGGACGGCGCCGTGGCGGCGGGCTCGGCCGTCCACGTCCGCGACGAGCGCGGGCGCTTCGTCGGCGGCGCACTCTACAGCGACCGCTCGCAAATCGCCTTGCGCCTGCTGACGTGGTGCGAAGAAGCGATTGACCGCGACTGGTGGCGCAAACGCCTCCGCGACGCAATCGCACGCCGCGCCGGACTCGAACGCGACGCGGACGCCTTTCGCCTCGTCTATGCCGAAGGCGACGCGCTGCCATCGCTCATCGTTGATCGCTACTCGGACGTGCTCGTCCTGCAGACGCTCTCGCAGGGCACGGACGCGATTAAGAGCACGCTCGTCGAACTGCTCGTCGAACTGCTTGCGCCGCGCGCCGTCATCGAACGCAACGACGTGCGCGTGCGCGCGCTCGAAGGCTTGCCGCTCGAAGCGGGCGTCGTCTACGGCGATGCGCCCGAGGAGATGGAAGTCGTGCAGCACGGCACGCGTTTCCGCATCGCGCCGCTCGGCGGGCAGAAGACCGGCGCGTTCCTAGACCAGCGCGAGAACCACCTCGCCGCGCGCCGCCTCGCACGCGGGCGCGCACTCGATTGCTTCACCTTCAACGGCGCGTTCGCGCTCCACATGGCGCACACATGCGAGAGCGTCATCGGCCTCGACATCTCCGCGGACGCGGTCGCCGCCTCGCGCCGCAACGCCGCTTTGAACAACCTCTCGAACGTAGAGTTTCGAGAGGCCAACGTCTTCGACGCCCTGCGCGAGATGCAGGACGCCGGAGAACGATTCGACACCATCGTCCTCGACCCGCCCGCCTTCGCCAAAAATCGCGCCAGCGTTCGCGCCGCCGCGCGCGGCTACAAAGAGATCAACCTGCGCGCCCTCAAACTCCTCAACCCCGGCGGCACGCTCATCACCTGCACCTGTTCCTATCACATGACCGAGCCGCAATTCCACGAAGTTATCGCGGAGGCCGCATCGGACGCGCGCCGCCGCCTGCAGATCGTCGAGAAACGCATACAGGCCAGCGACCATCCCGTCCTGGTCGGCGTCCCCGAAACGCTCTACCTGAAATGCGTCATCGCGCGCGCGGTGGACTAAAATTTTCGATGTGTCTCGCCGCTTGGATTGAAACCCCGTGAGAATTATAAGGATTGAATCTACACCGCAAGGATAGGTAAGGAGAGATGAGCGGCGCTGAGAGAAAAGTATCGCCTGAGAGTGAGCTTCAGGCCAGCATGTTGAAACCCGCCTGCTTGAAATCATGATCAACTGTCAGCACATCAACGATACCCAGTTCTCGCATGACGATAAACGACGAGCAGTCAACCAGCCCCCATGCCTTATCCTGATGTGACTTATAGAGGATGAGAGATTTCTGAAACAATTCAGCATCTAAAGGGACGATTCGCACCTCATCGGCTGAGATGAAGTTTTCGATGATCTCAATCGCTTCGGCTTTGAAATTTCGGGCAAGCCCGTTGCCGATTTCCAACAGGACGGCCTCCGTGGTAACTAATTCGCGCCCGTCATAAAGGTCTGCCATCGCTGCCGCCTGCGCGTGAAACTGGTCTTTATGATTTACCAGAGCGATGACGAAAGAAGTGTCCACGAAAACTTCAGTCAATGCTCTTTTCTCCGTTCAAATACTGATCAAGGTTGGCTGAAAAATCCGCCGGAGCGTCGATCCGGATTTTCTTCAACTTGGCGAGGAAACTCTGCCCGTCGCTTGCGGGTCTGACAGTGGTGAAAGTCCGCACCACGCGGAACAGTTCGTCAAGCCGCTCCTCCGGCACTTTCTCGATCTCGGATTTAATCGTCTCTTTGGTGATCATCGCGCTCTCCTTATTCAATGAGAGTTGAGGGATTGAGTCCTGTAGCTTCGCCCTGACTAGCTTTGCGACGCGCCGTTGCGCACCGTCTCGGCGAGGCGTTTGGCGTCGGGGAAGACTTCGAGGGCGCGCAGGAGTTGCGGGTCGCTGTCGAGGAGGGCGCGGATGGAGGCTTCGTTGCCGTAGGCGGCGGTCACGATCTCTTCGCGGATGCGCAGGCGCACGTAGTCGAGGTCGGCGTCGATTTGCGCGTTCGTCAGATTGGATTCGGCGTCGCGGCGGACGTGCGCGCGGAAGGCTTCCAGGACGCGCTCGCCCACGGGGTAGTCGGTCGGGCGGGGGAACTGGCCGTAGAGGGTTTTATCTACGCGGTAACTTTCGAGGCCGGGAATTTGTCCGGCGACGAGTTGGCGCGTGAACTGGAAGGCCGCCTCGAAGATGCGTCCGCGCGTCGGGGCACTCACGTCGAGCGGTTTCACTTCGATGTCGGGCGTGATGCCGCCGCCGCCGTAGAAGACGCGACCGGCGGCGGTGCGCACGGCGGGGCCGGTCGGCGGTTGCGGCACGGGCGTCGGTGTCGGCTCGGGCAGCGTCGTGTGCGTGCCGGGCGTGGCGGGGAGGCTCGGCGTCTGCGGGGTGCTCGGGCGCGGTTCGTCGGCGGCGTCGTGGCGGACGTAGTAATCGTAGAGCGAGCCGTTTGAGTAGTCGCGTTGAATCGAGCGGCCGTAGGGCGTGTAATATTTTTGCGTGGTGAGCGTCAGGCCGGTGCCGTAGTCGAGCGAGAAGACGCGTTGCACCAGTCCCTTGCCGAAGGTCGTCTCGCCGACCAGGTAGCCGCGCCCGTAATCCTGAATCGCGCCCGCGACGATCTCGGAAGCCGAGGCGGAGTTGCGGTTGACCAAGACGACGAGCGGGAAATCTTCAGGGTCGTAGGCCGTGTTCTCGAACGTTTGCGGCGTGGCATACTCGCCGCGCCCGCGCACGCTCACGATGGTCTGACCGCGCGGCAGGAATTGGCTCGCCACGTCGATTGACTCTTTGAGCAGCCCGCCGGTGTTGTTGCGCAGATCGAGGACGAGTTGGCGCAAGCCTTCGTCCTTGAGCCGCTTGACGGCTTGTTCCAGTTCGTCGCTCGTCGTGCTGGTGAATCCGCCCGTCAGCGCGACGTAGCCCGTGCCGGGACGAATCATGTAGGCCGTGCGAACCGACGGCTGCGAAACGGCGTCGCGAACGATGGTGAAGTAGAAAGGCGCGTTCGCGCCCGCGCGTTCAACTTTAATCGTGACGGGTTCGCCGCGCTCGCCGCGCACGGCCTTCGAGACCTGTTCGCTCGTCCACTCGCGCGCGTCCTTGCCGTCAACTTCAACGATGCGGTCGCCGTAGCGCAGTCCAGCGCGCGCGGCGGGCGTGTTCGCCACGGGCGACTGCACGTAGACGCCGTCGCGGTGGCGCAGAATGGTCACGCCGATACCGAAGAATTCCGAATCGTGATCCTGTTTGAGTTTGTCATAGTCGGCGCGCGTGAAAAAAGTCGAATGCGGGTCGAGCGTCGAGAGCATGCCCTGAATGGCGGCCTGATTGGCTTTCTCGTAATCGATTTCGTCGGCGTACTCGTTCGCGATAAGCGAGAGAACTTCCCTGTAGTCGTGCTCGATGATGGCGTCGGCATCGGCGCTCGTGCCCGTCGTGATGCGCTGCTCGGCGCGGCGCGCCGCGATGCCGCCCGCGACGGCCGCCGCGGCGACCACCAGAGCTGCGACGATGAGACCCAACCTCTTCTTCATAACTTGCGCCCGAATTCTTTTCCGTTAATCAACGCTATTGACCCGCCGCAATTTTAACACAGCGGCGCGCGCACCGCCGAAACCGCGCACGCGCCAAAGACCGTGTGCTATAAAAGAAGCGACGCATGACGATTGGCAAGCGACGATGCGGGCGGACTTGTTTCCGTTTCGCTGCTGCCGCTCGTCACATGTCACCCGTCAAAATTTCAGGGGGTTTCATGTCGCTGAATCTTTCACTCGTCATTCCGGCCTACAACGAGGCGGCGCGTCTGGGAAGAACCTTGCAGACGGCTTTCGAGTACCTGAACGCTCAGGCGTCCGAGAGCGAAGTGATCGTCGTTGACGACGGCTCGGCGGACGCTACGGCCGAGGTCGCCGCGGAGAGTTTCGAGAACTTCTCGGGGCGCGTCGGTAGTCGCGTCATACGCATCCCGGCCAATCGCGGCAAAGGCCACGCCGTGCGCGCCGGATTGCTCGCCGCGCGCGCGCCCATCGCGCTTTTTTCCGACGCCGACCTCTCCACACCGCTGACGGAGACGCCGAAACTCGTCGCGCCGATTCGCGCCGGCGAATACGATCTCGTCTTCGGCTCGCGCGCGCTTGATCGCAGTCTCATCGGCGTACACCAGCCGTGGCGGCGCGAACAGAGCGGGCGCGTCTTCAACCTCGTGATGCGCCTCGCGACGGGGCTGCCGTTCTGGGACACGCAATGCGGCTTCAAAGCCTTTCGCCTGGACGTGTGCCGCCCCATCATCGAAGCCGCGCGGATCGACCGCTTCGGCTTTGACGTGGAATTGCTCTACGTCGCGCATCTGGCGGGCTTGCGTCTGGACGAGCGCGCCGTGCGCTGGAACGATGTCGCGGGCAGCAAGGTGAGTTTTATGAACGGCCTCGACGGCTTCCTCGAACTGCGCGAACTGCGCCGCGAAGCCGGACGCGGCAGCTACGACCGCGCCATCGAAGCCGTGCGCGTCCTCACCGAAAACCCGCAGGCGCGCGCGCCCATCTTCGACGAAGACGACGCGCCCGAGAGCGACGTTTCGCCCGAACTCGCCAGCGCGGCGCGCCGTATTTGACAGGTTAGACCGGGACAAGTCTTTAACGGGAGGCGTCAAATGACAGCGAGACTCAACGTCAACATCGACCACGTGGCGACCGTCAGGCAGGCGCGGCGCGCGCCCGAACCGAGCCTCGTCGCGGCGGCCATGCTCTGCGAAGGGGCGGGGGCGGACGGCATCACCATCCACCTGCGCGGCGACCGCCGCCACATTCAGGACGCAGACCTCTACACGCTTCGCCAGAGCGTCACGACTTATCTCAACGTCGAGATGAACGCCTCCGACGAGATGATCGACATCGCCCTCGACTCGCGCCCGGACGCCGTGACGCTCGTGCCCGAAACCCCCAACGAGATCACGACCGAGGGCGGCCTCGACGTGCGCTCCCAATTCGACGGGGTGCGCGGCGCAATCGATCACTTGCGCGAAGGCGGCCTCTTCGCCAGCATCTTCCTGGACCCGGACGCCGAACAGATCACGGCCGCGCACGAGGCGGGCGCGCAGCAAGTGGAACTCTCGACCGCGCTCTATTCGGAAGCCACGCTCGGCGCGCGCGGCTTCCACGGCGAAGGCGCGGCGCGCGCCGCACACGAACTGCAACGCCTCCACGAAGCCGCCACCCTCGCCGCGCAGTACGGCCTTCGCGTTGCCGCCGGGCACGGCCTCACCTATCGCAACATCGCCGCCGTCGCACGCATACAGGAGATCACGGAGTTCAACGTCGGCCACAACATCATCTCGCGCGCCGTCCTCGTCGGTCTTGAGCGCGCCGTCTCTGAGATGCGCGCGGAGATCGGCAGGAAATAGCGCGCCGGAAGTTTCGGCGCACGAAAAAACGCCGGGGAGCCGCGCGGTCAAAGAGTGGCTCCCGATCCGCCCTCCAACCGATGTGCTCCCCGGCGTTACCTCCGGCCTGACGAAACCGCCCGGCCGAATCTCGAAGTAACTCTATTAATCGCGACGCCTGACTATTAGGCCGACTGCGACTTCTGCTGATCCAGCCCGCGCCCCGTCTTCTGCTGCAACTCGTCTATGCGCTTCGACGCTTCGGCCTTCGTCAGGTTTTCGTCAAACTCCGTTTTGGCCTCTTCCGAAAGCGTCTTCAGATACGAACGCTGCGCGCCGGTCATCGGCTCGTCGCCCGTCGTCCAATCTTCCGGGTTCTTGATGGTGTTGCTCTCGTTCGCCTGTTCCTGCGTTTGCTTGTCAGTCACTTTCTTGTTCCCCCTGTAGGTTAGCTGTTTGATGTTCCAATCAAGTTCAACTCGCCAGTAAATCCTGCTGCGCCTTCGGCGGCGTAAGGCCGAGATGTTTGTAGGCGGCGGGCGTGGCGACGCGTCCGCGCGGCGTGCGATTCAGGAAGCCGATCTGGATCAGGTAAGGCTCGATGATCTCTTCGATAGACTCGCGCTCCTCGCTGATCGAGGCGGCAATCGTGCCGATGCCGACCGGCCCGCCGTCGAACTTCTCTATGATCGCCGTCAAAATCTTGCGGTCAACTTCGTCAAGCCCGAACTTGTCAACTTCCATCTCGTCGAGCGCGCGCTTCGAGAGCGCCTGCGTGATGCGCCCGTCGCCGAGTACCTGCGCGTAGTCGCGCACGCGCCGGAGCAGGCGGTTGGCGATGCGCGGTGTGCCGCGCGCGCGCCGCGCGATCTCTTTCGCGCCCGTCGCTTCGATCTCCACGTTCAGAATTTCCGCCGAGCGGTGGACGATGATCTCCAGGTCTTTCTGCGAATAAAAATCGAGGTGGAAGACGATGCCGAAGCGACCGCGCAAGGGAGCGGTGATGAGACCGGCGCGCGTCGTCGCCCCGACTAAAGTGAACTTCGGCAAGTCCAGTTTGATCGAGCGCGCGGCCGTGCCCTGCCCGATCATGATGTCGAGTTGGTA
>DASQMC010000012.1:0-102438 GCA_035645695.1 Pyrinomonadaceae bacterium | reverse complement strand
CCGTCTGGTAGATGCAGGCCAGGCTAAGCACTTTAGAGTCAATCACGGGCGGAGCGAGTTCGTGCGTGGCGCGCATCGTGTCAATGGCATTGAGAGCTTCCGGAGTTATGCTAAACATCGTCTCCGGCAGTTTCATGGCATCGCCCCGGAGAAGTTTTATTGGCACTTGAAAGAGCGCGAACACAAAGTTCAGTTTGAGAAAGAACAATGTGTATGTTGAGTTGTTGAAGCTGTTGCGAAAATACCCGCTTTAACTACTCTAGCCCCAAATTTCCATACGTCGCCCGCACGCTAAACGACTTCGGAATTTTTATGGGAGGCAGCGTCTAGATCGGAGCTTCTAATGACAAGTTATGTGGACGAGTCAATGCCCGCATTGTGCATCCGCCGAAGCGCAGACCAGAGCCGTGGTTCCGTGCATGTTGTTCTTCCCGTCATCATGCCATTCCATGCTTGCGCGCCGCCTTCAGTTTTTGACCGATGCCTTCACTACCTGTGAGAGATCGATCTCGTATGACTCACCCGTCTTGGTTACCAGCATGAGCGTGCCCGAAGCGGGGAGGCACATGCGATCCCCCGTCGCCGTAGTCTGTGCGGCGGCGGCCTGCCCCCCGGTCGCGCCTGCGCCCCCGTCGGCCTCGACCGCGCCCGCGAGTTCGAGTTCGTACTTGAGGTGCTTGATGTCCCTGTCCTCGCGCATGAAGACCTTGACGATGACGGGCTGGCGGCGGACGAAGGTGCGGGCGCGCGACTCGGAGCGCCCCGACGCGTTGGCGACGACGCTGAACTTCTCCAGACTCCTCCCGGCCTCGTCCAGAAGTTCGACATCCATCAGCGTCGAGTAGTCTTTCGTCTTCGCCGTGGCCGTCAACTTAACCTCGCCCTTGCCCGCCGTGAAGCGCCAGTAGTGCGTCGTTGCGTCGCCGTCGTACTCTCCTTCGACGCTGTTCGAGGCGAAGGGCGTCGGGTTCTTCCGATCCGTCGAAGGCTCCTGCGCAGCGGCCCGCCCCGTGGAGAGCGACAGCGCGAAGACTACGCCGACTAACATTCGCGTGGCCCGCGCCTGCCTGCCCACTCCCACACTGCCCGATTTAACTTTACTCATCACACTTTCCTCCATAGCCCGTCGAGGGCGTTGAAATCGGCCTGAGCGGCCTCGGTTGAAATGTTTGCGAACGTCCCCCGCCGCACGTCAGTAGTACTTGGGGAAGACGCCGAGCGGCTCGTTGTGCGCGTTGTAGACGTACCTGAAGCCGGGGGCCGGGACGGGTAACGTCAGGAAGCCATAGTTGCCGACCTGCCCCCCCAGCGGGATGCTCTGTTTCCTCCAGACCGCGGAGGCGAGCGGCGAGTAGCCTTGGTCGCCGAACTCTCCGTTGAACTTCGGGTCGTCCGTCCAGCGGAAGGAAGAGGTGACGCTGAAGTTGAGCGTTGCGCCTTCGTGCATGTCCTCGATCCAGGCAGCGTCGTACTCGGCATCGTTCGTACAGCCCGGCCCGCAGACGCCAATGACCCGCGACGGATCGTGCTTCCACGCCTTGCCGACGTAGCGGTTGAAGTTCGGAGTCAGGAAGACCGGGATGACGAGCCCTTCGGGGCCGGGCGGCACGTCGGCCAGGTTGACGCGCACCGCCCGCGGCTCGAAGAAGCCGCCGGCGTCTGTGACGTTGACGGTTTGCGTCTCGGAGAGCTGTATGCCGTTGGGGTTGCGCCTGACGCGCAGGTAGATGACGGCGGGGCGGCCGGCGAGCGCGAGGTTCTTCGTGCCGAGCGAGAACGGGTTGCCCTTGACCACCCCGCAGCCGGCGATGTCAACGCCGTCGTAGCCCATCTCCTGCCACGTCTTGTCCTTCCCGACGGGGAACGTACACTTGCCGAGGCCCGTCAGCTCTTTCAACCCCTCCTTCGCGCCCGCGATCAGCTCCTGCCTGAATTTCTCCTTCGGCAGCTTGAGCAGCTCGTCGGCGAACTCGCCGGCCGAAGGGAGCTGGCTGATCGTGTAATCTACGGCTGTCACGGCGATGAATTCCGCGCCCTGATCGGAGAGCTGCGCGAGGGACGGGATGTGCGGCGGAAGCCCCGCCGCGGCCATCGCCACGCTCAGCCCGACGCGCATCGCGCCCCGCACCCAGCCGCACGCACCCGAGTTGTCGCCGGGCGCGCACTGGCCGAGCGTGACCCAGACGGTGACAGCGTCCACGATCACCTGCTGAATCTGATCGTAAGTCTTGGCGACGAAGTCGAGGGCGAGAGCGAGGTAGTCGTCCCAGTCCTCCGGGGCTTTGGTGTACTTGTTGCCGTCGAGCAGGTCGGCCGGCGCGAAGGCGTAGCCGGCCTTCCAATTGTTCCCGTCGGGCCAGCCGAAGTCGGCGTCGGGCGCGCCGATAGTGAACGTACAGTCCTTGCGCTCCTTCGGCTTGACGACAGTCCCGCAGTTCAGAGAGTTCTTGTCCACCGGCTCTTGGGATATGAGCTGGTACATGGTCGCCTCGGGCGGGAGGCCGTAGTGATCCGTGCGCGGCAGGTAGCTGAGGAACTCAACCTGGATGGGGCTTTTGGCGGCGGGGTCTGTGCCGAGCACATCGGCCTTCGCCTTTTTGTATGCCGCGTCCCGGGCGGCCCTCTCCGCGATGCCCTCCTGGATGGTCGCCGCCACGTTGAGCATGTCGAACTTGACCCACGGCGAAGGGCCACCGACGCACCTGTAATTCGTCGCCCCTTTGATGATGCTCTTGCTCGACGGCGCGACCGGCACGACGCGCACGTAGGCCGAGACGTTCGACTTGAATGGCAGCCCTTCCCAGATGAAGCTCTCCGGGACAGAGACCGAGACGGATTGCCTCGCCCCCTGCCCGGTGGGCGAGACGGGCGCACCGGCAGGGGGCGCGGCGAACGTCGGCGTGACGAACCGCTGCCGCACGATGGCCTCCGAGGCGTCCCAGTCGTCGCACGTCCGCGCCGCGCCCGCGGGCAGCTTCGGCTGCGAGGTCGCGAGTTGGACGGCGACCTTCATCTCGGCGTCCTTCGCGGCCGTGAGGAAGCGCAACTCCTGCTCGTCGTTCCCGCCGGCTTGGAGCGAGAGCGTCTTTTCGTAGCTGGTGACATACTCCCGCTTACCCTTGTAGTCCGGGTCGTACTTCTCTTTCAGCCTGACGAGCTTGGCCGACAGATCCCACGGCGCGCCGGCGAGCGTGGGCTTGGGACCACCCTTCGCGAACTTGGCGGCGAGGACGCGCTGCGCGCGCACCACGTCGCCGAGGCCGCTCTGCCGCGCTTCGCAGCGGTACGCCCGCGCGATGAAGAAGACGCGGAAGTGATTCGTCTTCGGGTCGGACTTGTACTTGCCGAACTCACTCAGGCAGGTCGACAGCTCGAAGTCGTCGCGCGTCATGCCCGGCGGCGGCCGCCTCGCGCCGGCCTTCGACATGACCATGCCCCCGCCGGTCACGCCCCGGTTGCGCGGCTGGAAGAGGGTGCCCGCCTCGGCCTTCTTGAACGCGAGGGAGAACTTGTCGGGCGCCGCGCCCTTCGCCGACGGCGCACCCGGCTGGCGGCACTGGAACGTGACGAGCATGTAGGAGCCCGCGTCCTCGACCGTCACCTGCTCGGCGCGCTTGTCGCCGCCCATGCACTGGAAGACGCCGCTTGCCCGCGAGTCGTTCATCAGCGTCACGACGGGGAGCGGGGCGAGCCTCTGCGGCACGGCGAAGTTCGCACGCTTCACGGGCGTGGCCCGCCCCATCTTCGCCAGTTCCGACTCGACCCTCATGCTGAACAGCCGCGACGGCCCGGCTACCTCTCTGACCGCAGCCCCGCCCCCGGAATTCCCGCCCGCGCCCTCCCTGCTCGGGACGGGCGCGTTCGCGTTCGCAGGCGACGAGCCGCGTCCGCCGAGAATGATAATGCCGTTGCGGCGACCCGCATTGCGGTTGGCATTTGTCGCCGTGCCGGAGTTTGCGTCGGCGTTGGTAGACGAGTTCGTGTTGCCGATGCGGATGACGCCCCGGTTTATGTTCGACGCAACGGGAGCAGTGCCTTCACGACGTTGAGGGACGCCTCCGATGCGGACGGCGGGGCGGTTAGTGTTGCTCCGCGAATTCGGTGTCGGCGAGGGGGTCGGGGTTGCGGCGGGACGCACGATGCGGACGGCGGGGCGATTGGTGTTGGCCTGCTGCGCCGCTGCTCCCGCGCCGACGCGCGCCAGCGGCGTGTAAACCAAAGAAATGACCATCAGAGAGGCTGCCGCCGTGAATATTATCTGCTGCCTTCCAGTGTTCCGCATAAGTTCTCCTTGAGGGCATCTCAGGGCAAAGTGCAAGACCAGGCCGTTGAGCTTGCCCGTTAGCCGTCCTCGTTGTCGGGGCTCGTTAATGCGTCTTCGGCGCCGTCCGCCGCCCGGCGCGGCCGGTCGCCGAGAAGCGCGGCCAGCGACTTGAGGCAGACGAGTATCGACTCGCCCGACGCCTCCGTGAAGTGGAGCGACCCGGCTTCGAGGCAGCGATAGACGGCGCGCGGCGTGACGCCCGCCTGGCGTGCGGCCTCGTCCGGAGTCGCATGCGTCGAGCGGGCGCCGCATAACTCGCACCAGGTCGTGAGGGACACGTCGTGGCGGTTAGTAAGCGTCACGCGTTCCATCTCGACCGTGATCTCGATTCTTCGTTTCAATCTTTCGGTACGCCTTTCGTGCGGGCTGGTGAAAGTTGGTAGCCGGCGACGGTCTCGATTGCCTCGCCTATTCCGGCTGAGTTAAAATCCGCTGCGCAGGTCGCAAATCCATCCCCCGGTTCGAATTACTGACGCACACTTTCGCCGACACTACTCCCGACGCACCGGAGAAGTCCTCCGGGAATTCTCCGTTTATTCTCCGAAACTTCTCTGCCGTCGTATCGGGGTCGCGCCATGAACGATAAACCGAAGCACTTCTACGAGTTCGGCGAATTCCGTCTGGATGAGGCCGGTCGCCGTCTGTTGCGTGCCGTAGAAAATGGAGAGGCGGGGCGAGAGTGGGAGGAGGTGCCGTTACAGCAGAAAGTCTTCGACGTGCTGCTCTCGCTCGTCAGGCAATCTCAGGATTTGATCGAGCGTGACAAGTTTTTGGACGAAGTCTGGCCGGGCACCAGCGTCGAGCATCACCGTGTGACGGCTAACATCTCGACGCTCAGGCGGGCACTCGGCGATGACAAAGGCGCCCCGCGCTTCATCAGCACCGTGCCCAGTAAGGGCTACCGCTTCGTTGCGGACGTGCGCGAGGTGGTGGAGACAAATATCGTCGCCGAGCGCATCAGCACGCACATCGTCGTCGATGAGATAGACGCGAATGAGGCGAAAGGCACTGCGGATCGACAGGAAACTCCGCCCGAGGCTACCGCCGGACTTGTGCCTGCCCTTCCGCATCCTGTTTCCGAGCCGCGCACGCTGCACCCCAAATCAATTTTCCTCGCCTCGTCCCTCGTCATCTTATTTTGCTGCGTCGCCCTCGCGTTTTACATCACGAGCGGTCGGAGCGAGAAGGCCGGCGTGGCTCCGGGGATGCCGCTCAGGTCGCTCGCCATCTTGCCCTTCAAGCCGTTGGTCTCCGACCACGCAGACCCGGCGCTCGAACTTGGCATGACGGATGCGCTCATCACGCGGCTCGGCAGCATTAAAGGTATCGTCGTGCGGCCGACCGGCTCAATCCTTAGATATACCGACGGGGAGAGAAACATACGGGACATTGGCAACGAACTCGACGTGGAGGTATTGCTCGACGGGAAAGTGCAAAAGGTCGGCAAGCGCGTCCGCCTGTCCGTGCAACTCGTGCGGGCGCGCGACGGCGCGGTGCTGTGGGCGGGCGCGTTCGACGAGGAGACCGGCGACATTTTAGCGGTGCAGGACTCCGTCTCCGGCAGGGTGGCCGAAACGCTGGCGTGGAAGTTGAGCGGCGAGGACAGGGAACGCCTGACGAAGATAGACGCGACGAACGGCGAAGCTTACGAGCTTTACCTGAGGGGACGTTACTTCTGGAACAAGAGGAGCGTGGAGGGATTGAAGACGGGACTCGATTACTTCAAGCGGGCCGCGGAGAAAGACCGGAACTTTGCCCTCGCATACGCCGGTCAGGCCGATTCATACCTGCTGCTCGGTTTAAGAAATGCCCTTCCGGCTCAGATGGCTCGTGATGAGGCCCGAGCGGCTGCGACTACCGCGATCAAATTAAACGAATCACTTGCCGAACCGCACGCCTCGTTGGCTAGGGTGGAGGAGTTCAGCGGGCACCGGGCAGACGCCGAGCGAGAGTACCTGCGAGCAACCGAACTCAACCCGAATTACCCGACGGCACGTTTCTGGCACAGTAGATTTTTGCTGCGCCGCAAGAGGATCGAGGAAGCCGTGCCGGAGGCGGAAAAGGCGCATAATCTCGACCCGCTCTCGCTCCCCGTCAACATGAATCTGGGAGAAGTTCTATTCCACGCGCGCCGCTATGATGGAGCAGCCAGGCAGTTCCGCAAGACGCGGGAGCTTGACCAGAATTTCGAGACCCGTCAGCTAAACTACTACCTTTACGCGAGCTACGCGCAGGCCGGGAAGTATGAAGAGGCGATCCCTCCGTTGGCGACGATTCTATCCAAATCCGACGCGCTGAAAGGAGCGCGCATTGAAGCCGAACTGAGCGACGCCCTCCACGCACAGGGCGCGCAAGGTCTCTGGCGCAAAGAGATAGAGATAATGAAGAGGGACGCGGATGAGGATTATACGATCCTCTTCGCCGACGCTTATGTGCGACTCGGCGAAAAGAACGAGGCATTCGAGTGGCTCAACCGATGCGCCGACCGGCTCAACTGGCAGATCTATTTTCTCAACCTCGATCCGACCTTCGACCCGCTCAGGTCAGACGCACGTTACGCCGAACTGATGCAACGACTCGACCTTCAGCCTTGAGCGGATAAGGCAATGTTGCAAAAATTATTGTGGAGCGTAGAGAGTCGCGAGCGCCTCATTCTCAGGCGGCCATCCCTGGCTATTTCGCGTTCGGGTGCGTGCCGTTGTTCGGCGCGGCCTACGGAGTTACCGGCGGGCGCTGTAATTCAAAGCGGACTTCGCCCTTCTCCGTTACGCCCGATTGAGTCCAGCCCAAATGCGCGTAGAACCCTTCTGCGCGACTCCCCGGCTCCGTCGTCAGCCAGATGCGCCCGCACCCTTCACTCCACAGCCATTCGACAGCACGCCCCAGTAATGCTCTGCCCAGCCCCTGCTTTTCCCACTCGGGCAGCAGGAACAGCGCCCAAATCATAGACTCCTCGCGGTCGGCCATGCTGAAGCCCACGACCCGCCCCTCATACTCGGCTACCCAACCCCTGCCGCGCCACTCCAGCCCGGCGGCGATCCGCTCCGGAGGGATGTCACTCGTCAGGATGTTCTCTTTGACCGCGCCCCGAACGGCCACCAAGCCGGGAATATCGCTCCGAGTTGCTTCACGAATAATCACTGTCACTCCTACGAATCATAAGCGAAGGGACTAAAGCCCGCCGTCAGCCGACGCGCACACAATTGAACAAGCCTTCAAGTCTTGCGGATGAAAGCCGCGCTATTCGCGGTCGGGCGAATGCCGTTGTCGGGCGGCGCGTCCGCTCATAACGCGCCTTCTGCTTTCGGAACACCTGCCTCCACCAAACATCGAAGCACTTGATTGTAATCAGCGAAATTTTCTATCACGTGAGTCGCGCCCGCTCGCCGCAACTTTATCTCTCTCTCCCCGCGACCAATACCCACGAACGGAAACTTGAGATTCCGCGCCGTGCGAACATCCCACAGACCATCGCCAATACTGACGACCCTCGCAAAATGGCGCTGCTGATAGCGCGCCTGTGCTCTCGACACTGCCGATTGCAGAATCTCCTCTCTCGAAAAACCGTCATCGGCAAACGCGGCTGGAAAATCATCTACCTCGATCCCTGCCACCTTCAACTTAAACGCGGCGGAAACGCGCCAGCCGCCCGAAGCTATGGCAACTCTCCATTCCGGCTCCTGATTCAATAGCCCCAACATTAATGAAGCGCCGACAATCTCGGCAAAGAGCGAAGAATCTTTGCCCCGGTAACTTTGCAAGAGACTTGCGAAACAACTTTTGAACTTTAGCAACTCCGCTTCAACAGGAGCACGGTTGTACTTCTCCTGGAAAAGATGAAACATGATGGCGGAATCAGTCGTGTGCGGGTATCCGGCCCAATCCGTGCTCACCCCGGTAATTGAGTGAGAGTCAGCTAAAGCCTGCACGAAACAGATGTCGTCAACACGGTCGGTTTCGGTTAAAGTGCCGTCAATATCGAAGATTGCTAAGTTCATGTTCAATTAGATAAAGCCGCGGTTCAAGAAGCCGTCGAACGCCGGAATCGACCGGGCGATGCCGCTGCGAATCGCATCAAGCACGGCGGCTCGCGAATGAGAGCCGCGCGACGACCCGGCCGTCAACAGAATGAAGAACAATCGCGTTTTGAAGCTCATCACAAACTTCGGTCGAGAGCCGTTCGGGATGGAAGTATCTCTGAATCCTTCCGCTGTCGTATCCGACCCGGTTGTTTATAGAGCCGCCGTCAACGGGAGCTAAACAGCAAGGCCACGAGATGCCTTAAAACAGAACCGGGAGCGAGTCGAGGCCGCGCAAGATCATACTCGGTCGCCAGCGCAAGTGTTCCGTTGAGACTTTCAGACGCAAGTCCGGCATACGGCTGAGCAGAGTGTTGACGGCGATCTGAGCCTCCATGCGCGCCAGTGGCGCGCCGAGGCAGAAGTGTATTCCCTGGCCGAACGACAGGTGCTTGTTCGGTTCGCGCGTGATGTCCAGCGCGTTCGCATTCTCGAATACCGTCTCGTCACGGTTCGCCGACCCGATTACCCCGAATGTCATCTCCCCGCGTGGGATGGTTACGCCATGAATGGTCACGTCCTCGCGGGCGTAGCGTTCGGTGGACATGAAGACCGGCGCTGTGTAGCGCAGCAACTCCTCGACGGCCGATTTAATCAGCGACGGCTCGCGGCGCAGCTTCTCCATCTGCTCAGGATGCTCCAGGAGCGCCAGTGTCCCGCTGCCGATCAGGTTGACGGTCGTTTCGTGTCCCGCGATAAGCAGTAGAAAGACCATCGCCAGCAACTCGTCTTCACTCAACTTGTCGCCGGCCTCTTCCGCCTGAATAAGTGCGCTCGCCAGATCGTCGCGCGGGTCTCGTCGCCGCACTTTGAAGAAGCGGCGCAGGTAACGAATAAACATCCAGATCGCGGGGAGGACTCTGACCGTGGGATTAGGCGACGAAAGCGCCACGACCGCCTTCGACCACTTATGGAATTTATGCTGGTCGCCCGTGGGCACGCCGAGTATTTCGGTGATGATCGTCATCGGCAGAGGCAGCGCGTAATCGTTGATCAAATCCATCTCGCCGCGCCGCGCGACGCCCTCCAGCAGTTCGTCCGCCAACGTTTGCACTCGCGTCCTCATTCGTTCGACGAGACGGGGCGTGAACCCTTTATGCACGAGCGCGCGCAGGCGCGTGTGATCATGCCCGTCGAGGTCGAGCATGTTACGTTCGAGCGGGCGGAACATCGGCGGCACCCACGGCAGTTTGCGAATCTGTTCGGGCGTCAGCGCACTGCGGCGGTTCTTCGGGAAGCGTTCGTCTTTCAGCAGCGCGTTGACATCCTCATAACGTGTGACCAGCCACACGGGAGTTTTGGCTTTATCCGGCAGGGTGGTGCGGTGGATGGGTTCTTCCGAGCGCAAGCGCGCGAGAACGGGAAACGGGTTCGCCTTGAACTGCGCGCTGACGATGTTCATCTTTTTCGTTTCCAGAACGCTTTAACAAAACCGGGATACTGATCAGACTTACAACATGCCTATGTATCAGTCGCTGCGAAATCCATCGTGTCCATGTCCACGTCCGACGCAGCGGGCTGGCCGAGCAGTTTGAGCCACACGAAGCCGATTGTCCCGGCCGTCAAAGAGGCCAGCAGGATCGCCATCTTCGAGGCGTTGATCGTCTCCGCGTCCCCGACGAAAGCCAGATTCGTGATGAAAATAGACATCGTAAAACCGATGCCGCCGAGCAGCCCCGCGCCGAACACGTGCCGCCATTTCAGGTCGAGCGGAAGGCGGCAAATACCGATTGAGACGGCGACGAAACTCAACAGCGTAATCCCTATCGGCTTGCCCAAGACCAGCCCGCCGATGATGCCCATACTATTCGCGCCCGTTAAGTTTTGCGCCCACCCGGTGCCGACGACGATACCCGTATTCGCCAGCGCGAAGATAGGCAGGATGACGAAGGCGACCGGCCGGTGCAGCAAATGTTCGAGTCTATGCGAGGGCGATTCAACGTCGTCTTCTTTAGCGGAGAACGGAATCGCGAAGGCCAGCAGCACCCCGGCAATCGTCGCATGAACGCCGGACTTGAGCATCAGGAACCACATCAGCGCCCCGCCGAGAAGGTACGGGATTAAACTCATCACCCGTAACAGACGATTGATTGAGACGAGCAACACGAACACCGCGAGCGCGCCGATTAAGTATGCGACCGAGAGTTCCGCCGTGTAGAAAATGGCGATGACGATGATCGCGCCGAGGTCGTCCATCACGGCGAGCGCGGTCAGAAACACTTTCAGCGAAGCCGGAACACGGCTGCCCAGCAGCGCGAGCACGCCGAGAGCAAAGGCGATGTCGGTCGCCATCGGAATGCCGATCCCGGCCTGCGTCTGCGTTCCCGCATTCAAAAAGAGATGGATCGATGCCGGCAGGACAATACCGCCCGCCGCCGCGAAGATGGGAAGCAGCGCATTTCTGAAATTCGAGAGTTCGCCGTTATACAGTTCGCGTTCGAGTTCGAGGCCGATGAACAGAAAGAAGACGGCCATCAGCGCGTCGTTGACCCAGTGCTCGACGCTCAGGCCGCCGAGATACACATGCCAGATGCTCAGGTAGTTTTCGCCGAACATTGAATTGGCGAGCAGGAGCGAGACGGCCGTGCAGATAATCAGCAGGATGCCGCTCGATTTCTCGGAATCGAAGAACCGCTTGAAGGACTTCGATAATCTTCTTTGGATAACGGCCATAATAGTCTTCCAGTCAAAGTAACAAAAACGCCCCAATTCCGCACGTGCCGCACACGCGCCCGCCGTCAACAGCGGCGCGCACGAGGTCTACAACTGTTTTTTATCACCAAATCACCAACTCGACATGCGGGTGAAAGATAAGCTATGAATGGAGCATGAAGAAAGAGGCGCAGGAAAGAGTCAAGGCGACGGAAGTTCCCGCTTCCTCCGGGCGGCGTGCGCGTTTGCACGAAATCATTTTCGAGGCGGATACGCGCGCCGGTCGCCTTTTTGACTTCACGCTCATCTGGTTGATCCTGCTCAGCGTCGCCACGGTTATTCTGGAAAGCGTCCGCCACGTCAGAGAGCAATACGGAGACCTGCTTTACGCACTCGAATGGCTGTTCACACTGCTCTTCACCGTCGAATACGTGCTGCGTTTGTTGAGCGTGCGCCGTCCCCTGCGCTACGCGACGAGCTTCTTCGGCGTCGTCGATCTGCTCGCCATCATTCCGACCTATCTCAGCATCCTCGTGCCGGGCAGCCAATACCTGCTCGTGATTCGCATACTGCGCCTGCTCCGCATCTTCCGCCTGCTGAAACTCGCCGAGTACATCACGGAGGCCAACACGCTCAGGCGCGCTCTGCGCGCGAGCCAACGCAAGATCAGCGTCTTTCTCTCCGTCGTGGTGCTGCTCGTCATCATCATCGGCGCGCTGATGTACGCGGTTGAAGGCGAAGAACACGGGTTCACGAGCATCCCTATCAGCATCTACTGGGCGGTCGTGACTCTGACGACCGTCGGCTACGGCGACCTCTCGCCGCGCACGCCGCTCGGCCAAATGCTCGCCTCTCTGGTGATGATCATCGGCTACGGCATCATCGCCGTCCCGACCGGCATCGTCTCGGTCGAACTCGCGCACGCCGCGCGGCAACAAAACGTCTCCACTCAATCATGCCCCGCGTGCGCGGCAGAGGGGCATGATCCGGACGCGCTCTGCTGCAAGTATTGCGGCGCGAATTTGTGAATGGATAGTCGCCGGTTTTGAATCGTTCTGTTTACTGTTAGCCCATTACCTCGTGAGAGGCCGTCCACTCTTAGAAAGCATCGAGGTGTTCAATCGCCCGGTCTATTTGCTCCGGGCTTCCAAGTAAGACCATCACGTCGTCGGCCTTGAGCCTGAGTTCGGAACCGGGGTTGATGTCTGTGTGCCCGTCGCGCACGACGGCGATGATGGTCACTCCGGTCTTGCTCCTCAACATCAAATCGCCGATGGTCTTTCCGGCAGCACCCGAATCAGCGTCTATGACGAGCGTTTCCGTCGAGGCACCGGCCAGCGCCTCCGCGATCTCGCTCATCTGAACGTGCGGCAGCGAAGGCGCGCGCAGCATCTTGTAGCCCTCGCTTCTCACCGCCTCGACCTGCTGCTGGATTTCATGGCGCGCGATGCCGTACTCCCTCAAGACGCGGGAGAAGATTTCAATACTCGTCTCAAACTCCTCCGGGATAACTTCATCGGCTCCGAGTTGGAGCAGGTCTTGCAACTCCGCCATGTAGCGCGAGCGGACGATGACGTGAATGTCCGGGTTCATCCGGCGGGCGAGCGAAACGGTATGCCGCGTGGCGATTGGATCGGAGATGGCGAGGACGAGGACGCGCGCGCGCTCAAGCCCGACGTGGTGCAGCACCTCCTTGCGCGTCGCGTCGCCGTAAATTATCCGCTCTCCCTGCTCGCTCGCCCCGCGAACGGCCTCCGCGTTCAGTTCCAGCACGAGGTACTGGACGTTCACACGGCGCAGCACGCGCGCGAGGTTGCGGCCGTTCAGCCCGTAGCCGACGATCACGACGTGCCCCCTCAGGTCAGGCTCATCGAGGTTGAAACCCATCACCGAAGGCTCCAGCACAGAACCGGGCGCGAACACGGATTGCACGGCGTAGCCGATGCGCGGGGCGGCCTTAATCAGAAACGGCGTGGCGATCATCGAAAGGATCGAGGCGGCGAGGAACCTCTGATAATCCGCCTCCGTGAGAAGTCCCTGCGGGAGTCCGGCCTTGGCGAGGATGAACGAGAACTCGCCCACCTGCGCGAGACCGACGGCCGCCATCGTCGAGACGCGCAAGCTGTAGCCGAGCAGCCGCACAACTACCAGCACAACCGCAGCTTTCCCCAACGTGAGAGCGCTCACCCAGGCCAGTACCAAAAGGAGGTCTGCCCACAGTGCGCTCAGAGAGAGCAGCATCCCGATGGAGACGAAGAAGATGCTGTTGAACACGTCGCGAAACGGGAGGATGTCGGCCACGACCTGATGGCTGTACTCGGACTCCGAGAGCACCATCCCGGCGATGAATGCGCCGAGCGCGAGCGAGAGACCGAACTGTGAAGTCAGCCATGCGGTGCCGAGACTCATCAGCACGACGAAGATGATGAAGAGATCGGGGCTGCGCAGTTTGACGATGTGATAGAGCAGGAACGGGACGACTTTACGCGCGGCGAGGATGATGAGGGCGACGGCGGCAAGCGCCGAACCGAGCGTGAGGGCAACCCGCAGGGGCGATGCTCCCTCTCGTCCACCGAGTATGGGAACCAGCAGCATCATGAGCACGATGCTCAAGTCCTGAAAGAGCAGGATGCCGACGCCCGCCCTGCCGTGCGGCGCTTCCACCTCCGCGCGGTCGATGTAGCTCTTGAGCACGATGGCGGTCGAGGAGAGGGCGAAAAGAAACCCGAAGAAGATCGACTGGTTGAAAGGACGCCCCAACGCATAAGCGATGCCCGTCACCAACAGCGTCGTGACGGCGACCTGCGCTCCGCCGCCCGCCAGCACCATTCGTTTCATCTCGACGATGCGGCGCAACGAAAACTCCAACCCGATAGTAAACAGGAGCAGCACCACGCCGATCTCGGCCAACACCTCGATGGCATGAACGTCTCTGATAAGCCCGAGGCCGTAGGGGCCGATCACGATGCCCGTGATCATGAAGCCGACAGTGGTCGGCAGCCGCAAGCGGTGAAAGAGAAAGGCTATCGGCACGGACGCAAGCAGGAGGAGAAGCAGGTCTCCTAACAGGGGAAGGTCATGCGGCATAGTCGTTATCTCCTGTTTAGCCCTGGGCTTCCAGTGCGCCTCTTGTCGGCGAAGTTAATCGTTTTGAAATAAAGACACTTCAACCCATGCCTGCATGCAATACGGGCGCAACTTCGGTTGGCATGGACGCATGGCGGCAGCTATGGCAGACCTGTTTGAATGAAAATGGGCGGTTGAGACATTCCAGCCGGGCAGCCGGGTTGTGCGCGGAGGGGCGCGGCCTGCCTGCGCGGTGGCTGAGCCGGTAAGGTAGAAGCCTGTACGCCACTGCGCACCGGAGAGGAGGCGAAGGCCGTTCGGCAGCGGAAGGTCGCAAAGGGAAGTTGAAGCCCACTGCGTTTGCACCTCTTCTGCGGCCTCTACCCCGCTTTGCGCCCGCGCACCAGATTGATAACGAACATCACCAGTGCGACCACCAGCAGCAGATGTATCAGGCTTCCCACTACGTCCAGCACCAGACCGATGAGCCACAATACCAGAAGAATAACTAAAATTGTCCACAGCATCTTTCTTCACCTCCGCGTCCTGAATGCGACATGGCAGGAGCCGTTGAGTAATGCGCTCCGGCTACACTAAAGTTGCCTGTCGGGTTACGATGTTTTTTAGACTACGCCGCCGGGATCGTTTGTTCAAGTCTATTAATACTCAACCGGAATATGCGATTCCAGGCAGGAGACAGGAAGGCTTTGACCGCGACATCAGGACGACTCCGACGCGCCGGAGTCGAGCAGTCCGGCGGGCACGAGAAGTTCGCCGGTTTCGGGATCGATCAATCCGTTGTCTTCATCTTCGATGCTTGTCGCCTGCGTATAAACGTCGCCCGCGATTGCGTGCCTGCGCAACTCCCGCTTGAAGGCTCTGATCCGCGTCGCCTTGTCTTCCGTGTCGTCCGGCCCGCCGTAATCGACGAAGCCGAAGCCGCCCCACTCACTCACCACCAGCGGCACCTGCCCGACGTAAAAGTACGGGTCGCCGATAATAAGAGGTTTCACCGCCACGCCTTCCGTCTCCCCCCGCGCCAGACGTTCGAGCAGCGCCCGCCACGCGTTGATGTCAGGAGTGTACAGGTGCGCCGTGAGGAGATTGGACTTGAGCCTGCCCTCCGTCGAGACGTGCTGCCAGCCGTCGTTATCCACCACGAGCAACTGCGGGTGGTTCAGGCGCATGTGGTCGTATGCGCGAGCTACGTAGCGGCGGGTTTCGGGGTTGGTGGCGATGTCTTCCGCGCCCCAGTCTTCGTTGTAAAGACTCCAGATGACGACCGAAGGGTGAGAGCCGATGTGGACGAGCATGCGCATCATCTCCGCCCAGTGGTTGTCGCGGCTTTGCTGACTTGAGCGGTGCGGGCTCGGCACTTCAACCCATAAGAGCATTCCCATCTCGTCGGCCAGATCGTAGATGCGCGGGTCGATGCCGGAGATATGCACCCGCACCAGATTGCAGCCGAGTTGTTTCATCGCCAGCATGTGGCGGCGCATCTCGTCGAAGGTGGCCGTGCCCGGCTGGTAGAGGATGCCGTCCAGATACAGCGGCTCGTTGTTGAGATAGACCGATTGTCCCCGCGCCTCTATCGTGCGCAGCCCGAAATGCGCTTCGATCTGAGAAACCGTCCCTGTCCGGTCGCCGAGTTGCGCGACGAGTTGGTAAAGGTGCGGCGTCGCGGGCGACCAGCGCAAGGCATCGGGCAGCGCCACGGTCACGCGCTGCCGCTTCTCCCCCGTCTCCAGCGGCAACCGCACTTCCTGTATGGCGACAGGCTGCTCGCTCCCCCGCAGCGAGACGACGAGCCGTAGAGAATAGAGACCCGGATCATGGATGCGCGTCGTCAGATCAAACGAGACGAAGTTGTCCCTGAAACTGCTGATCACATCCAGCCGGGAGCGCAGGCGGTTACGCCCGACCGGCTCCAGCCAGACGCTTCTGACCGCGCCCGTATAGGTTTGATACCAGATGCCTCCCTGCTTATAAACGGTCGATTGCTGCTTGCCGCGCGGAATCTCCGCGTCGTAGGAATCGCTGATGCGAACCGTGAGCCGGTTGACCGGCCGGAGGTGTTCCGGCGGCAACTCGTAGCTGAAGGAGGTGTACTCGCCGAGGTGCGCTTCCTCACCCTCGACTGTGTTGAGCGGATGTCCGTTGAGCCACACGCGCGTCTCGTAGCCGCACGCGCCGAAAGTGACCTGCACCTGGCAGCCGGACTCTGTACACCAATTTTCGGGAATAGAGAACTCGCGCTCGTACCATGCGACCACGGTATCCTGCCACGCGGGCGTGTTGGCTAACTCTCCCTTCGCCTGTGCCAGATGAGCTTCTATCGAGCCGGGCCAGATCGCCGTGCCCGTGTAGTTATGCCCGAGATACCAACTTTCGCTGAGACCCCGGTCTTCGAGGTCGAGGCCGAAGCGCCATTCCCCATCGAGCAGTTCGTGCTCGCCGGGGCGGACGATTGAGCGCGGCAGCGGATTGAGATACTCCTCAACGACACGCGCGTCTTCCCTGTCGCGCGTAAAGCCATAATCTTCGTTCAATGTATTTGTTTCTGACATGCCATTCAGGATCGTAGCGTTGCAGAAATTTCCGTCCGCATCAGGTATAGAAACGGCATCGTCCTTATCGCCGCTACTAATTGCGCCAAAACATTTTTACCACCGGCGAGAGGGCATCCATGAAATGAGCCTGCCGGTGGGTTCACATTTGAAGCTGATAGTGTTGCCGTAGACGAGGGCAAGAAAAACGATGAAGTAGGAACGATGAACGATGAACGGAAGAAGTTTTGTCTTCAATTCATCGTTCATCGTTCCTACTTCATCGTTTTTTCTACCACGGTACGCAGACGCAGTTGCGACAGTTCGGCAACAGGCGGTAGAGAACTTCGTAGGCGAGCGTGTAGGCTTCGGGCGCGCGCAAGGCCGGATCGTCGCGCTCGGACTGCGCCCCGACCAACTCCGAGACGCGCGGGGCGACGCGCACATACCAATACTTGTTCGCACAGAAAGAGTTTCCGCCCTCGTCGCGCACGGCCGACAACTCGTCCTGCAAGCGGCCAAGCGCGGGTTCTCGCTCTAAGAGCGTCTCCCACGTAATGACGGGCGCAAGATAACTAACTACTGCCCCCGCGGCAGATGGACGCGGCGCGGGGCGATCTGATCGCGCGCCGGAACCGTTGGAGTTTCCCCCCGCCCCGCCGCCATCGGCTCCTCTGATTCCGCCGGGGCTTCCGACTTTTTTACATTGTCCGCTTCGCTTGCGCCGCCCCCCTTCCTACGCTCGTGCAGCACGCGCGAACTGTAGACCTCGACTTCGTGCTGGCTCAGTTCTTCCACCTGATTGACGAAGGCCGAGAAGGCCGCCGCGTGGTTTTCGTAGTGGCGGTAGTGGCCGCTCAGTTGCAGGAATCGCCAGCCCTCGGTTTGCAAACGCTCAAGGTTCTGCTCCGTGTCGCGCCAACTCTGCCCGTAGTCGAACAGGTGCTCGATGACGACGCTGCCCGAAACCAGCAGCGTGAACAGAATCGTCAGGTAGCGCACGGGGTTAGCCCAGGCCCCCAGACGCGGCTCGTCGAAGCCGAGGCTGACGAGCATCAGGATGACGAGACATCCGAGCGCCGTCAGAAGGCGCAGGGTTTGATATTTCTTGAGCGCGCGCTGCAACTCGTAATCCAGACGCAAGACCTGTTGCAGCCAGCGCGAGCGCACGTAGCCCTTCTGCAAATTCGATAGGCTCAAATCCTTCGACTCGATGAGCGCGCCCAAATCTTCGCTGAGCCACGCGCGATAACCCGCGCCCCGATATCTTGCCGGTAAGGCCATAGAAAAACTCCTCTGATGTGTTAAATAGAATTCTCCGCCGCGAGTCTCCGGCGAGCGTGCCTGCGCCGGAAGTTGAAGGCAAAACAAGCGTCTTCCATCTCAAGTCGAGAAGGGAGAGAATAGCCAAGAAATGCCCGGCGGTAAAGGAGCCGGGTTTCAAATCTAAAGGTTTCAAGTTTCAGGTTTCAGGTTTCAAGTCTGAATATTCTTCGGTCTTTAACTTGAAACTTGAAACTTGAAACCTGAAACCCGTTTTAACCTGAAACTTGAAACCGGCCGCATGGCCGCCTGCGGGCAACCCTTGCGCCCGATCCGGACATCATTTCGTGCTAGCATGCTACTCTCCCGCTTGCCAAAGCGTGTCTCTGTTTGGTAAACGTCCGCTGAAACATTTCGCCAGTCGTCCACAGTTTCCGGGAGGGAATATGAAGAAGAGTAACTTTGGCGCGGCCGTCCTTGCCGTCGTCCTCGCCTTGAGTTTGAGCGCGGCAGCGTTTGCCGACACGATCCGCCTGCGCGACGGCTCGGTCGTGCGCGGCCAGATCATCGCTTATAAAGATCAGCAGTTCACCGTGCTCATCGGCGCGGGCGCGCGCGGGCGGCGCGGCCGCATGACCATCTACTCGGAGGACATCGAATCCATCGAATTCGACGCGGCCGGTACAACCGCGGGCAACAACGACGGCGCAAGCGATGATCGCGCCGCGGATAACCCCGCCCCTACGCCTACGCCGCTCCCGCGCACATCTCCCCCGGCGAACACGCGCCCCCAAATTGACACGCCCGCCGACCGCGCCGATAACTCGACCGGCACCGCGCCCGTCTTCTTCCCTATCCGCCTGCGCGTGCGCGCCGACAACGTTTCAAACGGCTGGAACGACAGCGGCCTGATGGTGCGCGCCGGTCAACGCCTGCGCATTACGGCGACGGGTCGCGTCTCTCTCGGAGGCGGCCAGATGTCCACGCCGACGGGGCTGCCCCGCCTCGCCGACCGCGACAAGCTCATGCGCAATGAACCGACCGGCGGGCTGATCGCCGTCATCGGCGACGATAACGACGAGTTCATCTTCCTCGGCGCGAGCCGCGAATTCACCGCGCAGCGCGACGGCCGCCTCTTCCTCGGCGTCAACGAAGGCAATCTCGCCGACAACTCGGGCACGTATGACGTGACGGTCGAGGCCGAAGCCGTGACGGGTTCCTCGCGCCCCTAAACCCCTACCAGTCCAACGCGCGTTCCGCCGCGAGATGCCGCGAAGCCCCAATGCCGGGGCGGCGGCATCTCGCGTCCTCTTCCGCGCATCCAATTCCTTCTTGCTCCGCGGGCGGCGCGCGCCGTACTATTGGCTTTAGCGTCGCTCAATACACATCATCCACCCGCCCCGAAGCCGTTTTTGGTAGAGGTTTTAGTATCGCCATGAAGAACTCTCTCGACCGCCGCGCTCTCCGTCTCTACGCGCTTGCCGCCGCCCTGATGCTCGTGTTCACGAGCGCGCCGCTCGACGGTTTCGGCGCGCTCGCGCAATCGCGCCGCAAGCCGGAGACGCTGCCGCAGAAGAAGAACCAGCGGCCGGGCGAGCAGAAACCGGCGGACGAGAAGGCCGAAGAGATTCCGAAAGAGATCATCAACACGCCGCAGGACGCCGAGGTCGTGAAGGTCATCACCAACCTCGTCAACATCGAGACGGTCGTCATACACAAGAAGAGCAAGCAGATCGTCGGCGGCTTGAAGCAGGCGAACTTCGCCGTCTTCGAGGACGGCGTGCAGCAGCCGATCACGAACTTCGCCACGCCGGAAGCGAAGCTCAACGTCGCCGTCGTCATCGAATACAGCCGCCTCGCGCAATCGCTCGCCGCCTACGGCAACGGCGGGCAGGACGACGGGCGGCGCGAACTCATCGCGCCCGCAGCCCTCTTCATGCAGGACGCCGTGCAGCGCGGCGACTACATTTCCGTCATCGCCTACGACATGCGCCCGACGCCGCTCACCGATTTCACCAACGACCCCGGCCGCGTCAATCAAGTCATCAACCTGCTCATACGCAACCGCCCGGCCTTTCGCGAAACGAACCTCTTCGACGCGTTGAAGCTCACGCTCGTCGGCGGTCGCGCCGATTCCGTCGTGCTCGAAAACGATCAGCCCGAGAAGGCCGACTACACCGGCCTCGCCAGCGTCGAAGGCCGCCGCCGCGCCGTCTTCCTCATCGCCACGGGCATCGACACGTTCAGCAAGATCAACTTCGATCAGGCGCGCAAGATCGCGCAGAACGCGGGCGTGCCGATCTACATCATCGGCACGGGCAATCTCTTTTACAAAAAATACAGCGACCAGATAGAAGCCACCGACACGCTGAGCGGTTTCCCCGGACGCCTCACCCTGCTTCAGGCGCAAAACACGCTCAGCACCTTCGCCAAAGAGACCGGCGGCGCGTATTTTCCCGTCACCTTCGAGGGCGAACTGCGCTCGACGCTCTCATCCATCAACGCGCTCATGCGCAGCCAGTACAGCCTCGGCTACAACCCCGGCGACCGCCGCGACGGCAAGCAACGGAAGATCGTCGTCAAAGTTGACATCAACGGCGACGGCGTCTACGACGAAAAAGAATTCGACGTGCAGCACCGCAAGTTCTACAACGCTCCGAAGGCTTAACAGCCGGTTTCAAGTTTCAGGTTTCAGGTTTCAAGACTGAAAAGTTTCAGGTTTCAGGTTTCAAGTTTCAAGTTAAAGAAAATTCGAGTTAAAGAAGTTCGAGTTAAAGAAGTTCGAGTTAAAGAAAGAGGTCGCAGGTTTGATAGCACAAACCTGCGACCTCTTCTTCGTTTTTAACTTGAAACCTGAAACCTGAAACCTGAAACCCGTTTTAACCTGAAACCTGAAACCTGAAACTTGAAACCGGCGTCAGACGCCGTAGAGCCGCAGGCGAAATTCGTCGTTGAAGGCGTTGATGTCGGCGCGGCGGCCGGAGAAGAGGCGCGCCTGTCGCAGCAGCATGGGAAGCCCGCCGCGCGGCAGGTCGAGGCCGTAGGCGGGGCTGCGAAAGATGGCCGCGAGTTGCGGGTTGAGTTGCTGCGGCACGCCGTAGCGGATGGCCTTTTGCGCGGGCGGCGCGAAACCGGCGGTGCGGCGCGGGTTCAAAATTTCAATCGAATGATCGAAGACGAGAAGGCGCGTCGTGCGTTCGCGCAGGGCGAGGTCGCGATGCGCGAGCGCGTTGGCAATCGCCTCGCGGACTGCGGCGCGGTGATAGTTGGCGCGCGCCGCGACGGGCGCGTCGTCCTCCACCACTTCGCCGCCCGCCGGTGCCTGTCGCGGGCGCGGGCGCGCGTCCAGCAGATCGCAGTAGCGCGTGACGAAACGCAGGGACGATTCATAGAGCGTGTGCAGGTTGCCGTGCAAGACCACGCGCTCGACTTCGGCGTCCTCGACGCTGTCTCCGGCATAGCGTATGGCCGTGACGGATGAGCGCGGAAAGAGTTCCGCGACGCGCTCGTCGCGCCCGAAGAGAAGGAGACCGGCGATGGTCGGCACGATCACGTCCATGTTGCCCGCCGCGAGGAGAAGATCGCGTTTCAGGACATCGGCCGTCGGGTAATCCTGCACGCTCGCGTTCGTGTCGAAAGCGTCGCCGGAGAACTCGCGGACGAAACTCCAGAGGTGCGCCTCGTCGATGTCGGCGTCGCTCGCGCCCGTCACGGCGACGTTCTCATAGCGCAAGGGGCGCGCCTCGTCCAGGAGCACGGAGAGTTCTTCGCGCGAGGCTTCGCGCTTGTCCGCGCCGATGCGTATGAAGTAACGCCCGTCGCGCGTTTGATACGGGCGACGCTTGCCTTCGATCTCCACGACGACGACGCGCCGCCCGTTGTCGAACGCGATGAGATCGATATAGGGAACGAGTTGCGGCGAGAGTTGTTCGCGGCAGATGCGCACTACTTCGTCGCGCACGTCCTCGGGGTCGTCAACGCCTTCGACGCGCAGTTGATCGCTGACGCCGAAGACCATCACGCCGCCGCCCGTGTTGGCGAGCGCGCAGATGCCCTGCGCGATCTTCTCCGGGTTTGAGAGTTTGACTTTGAGTTCGAGGTAAGTGTCTTCGCCGCCGCGCACGAGCCGGAGCAGTTCGATGCGGGAAGTTTGCAGGGCGGGCGTGGAGAGATACTCCAGAAAAGAGCGTTCCGTGACGGGCTGGGTGCTGCGGTATTTTCTGCGTGCCATTTATGTCTGGACGGGGACGCGCCCACCGTTGGACTTGCCCGCCCGGATGCCGCGCGCGAGATGAAAAATCAAGAGCGCGCCGCACCTCTGGAATCAATATGCTCAACCGAAGCGCGACCGTGAAGAACTTTCCCGCGCCGAGGCCGAACGGCATGTAGGCCGGAAACTCTCGAAAGCGTTCAATCGTCTCCGCGTCCGGTCACTGCTTCGAGTATGTCGAGTTCGCGCTCGGCGAGCCGACGCCCCTGCCGCGAGAGCGATAGAAAATAGACGCCCACGCCCGCCACCGCGAACGCGGCGAGTATAACATATTCGACTACTAGACTCTGCGCGGCGTAACCGCCGAGCACCGCCAGCGCGGGCGCGGCGGCGATACATAAGAAGATCGGAAGCAGGAGCAATCCCGTCACGCCCGACGCGTTCATGCGTTTCCCGAACTGCAAACGCTTCGGGAAACGGATCGAGAACGAGTTGCCGATGGTGGCCGCCGCCGCCGCGAAGAAGACGAAGCAGAGCGAAGTGAAGAGTAGAGCGCGCGGCGTCAGGTCGCGGTAGAGCAGCGCGTTGACGGCGACGACCGCCACGGCGAAGACGAGCGACACGACGAACCCCGCCAAATTCTTCCCCGCCAGAATCGTGCGCCGCGCGACGGGCGAGAGCACGTAAGCGCGCATCCCGCCCGCCTCGTAGCCGAACAAGTTAGCCGACAGCGCCGACGTGATGAGGAACACGTAGAGCACGCTCAAGGCCGCGCCCGTGCCTTCCATGTAGGGCGCGAGACCGGCGAAGAATCCACCGCCCGCCGCCGCGCCCATACGACCGCGACGCGAACCGATCAGCTTGAACGAGAGCGTCATGATGACGGGCATCGCGGCCATCGTGCGCAACTGCGCGTTGCGCGCGGCGTAGCGCAACTCCTTCTCGAAGACGCTCCACAACTCTTCCGAGCCGAACGGCGGACGCCACCCCCACGCCTTCGCCCGCGCGCCCGCCGGTTCCACGCTCGTCGCACGCGCTTTGCCGCCGCTGCCGCCGCTTCCCTCAAGCGCGTGTCTCGCGATCTTGTAAGTGGCAAACGTCGTCGCGAGCGTGTAGGCCAGCAGCACGGCCAGCGAGAGCAGGTAGTTCGTGTTTGCGCCCGCGCCGCCCGCGAGCGCGGCGGCCATCGCGCCCATCGGCGTCAGACGGAGCGCGGGGGGGAAATGCCCGAAGTAGGCGAAGAGGCGGTCGCTCTGTCCGAGGACGAGGCCAAAGAGAGCGCCGAAGATGCCGAGCACGGCCAGCAGCGCCTCGCCGCGCGTCCGCTTCGTTCGCATCAGCGTGTTGAGACCCGTCGAGAGCAGTTTCGCGAGCGACATCCCGAACAGCGTCGCGCAGGCGGCGACCAGGAGCGCGCCGCCGACCCGGCCGTGCGCCAGCCCTGCGCCGAGCGAGATGGCGAAGATCGCGGGCGCGGCGAAGATCGAGCCGAGACTCGTCAATTCGCTCAACAAATCGAGCGCGAATAGTTTGCGCAAGCTGACGGGGTAGAGCAGCAGACGGCCGGGATCGAATTGATTGCCGCCCCCGAAACTCAGCGGCGCGGTCGCCCACACGAGATAGATCATGGAGGCCATCCCGAACAGCAGGAACAGAGCTTCCACGCTCGCGCCCGTCGCCGGGTCAGGCGCGAAACCCGACGCGCGCTCGCCGCCCCGGTTGCGCACGACGAAGTATGCGCCCGCACCGAGACCCGCGGCGAGCAACAACGAGAGAGCGAGCGCGGCCAGCGTCCCCAGAACGGAGGCCGCACGGTTCGCCGCGCCGCGCTTCGACCGCATCGCGTTGACGAACAGCCGCCACTTCAACCAGACGAGCGCGCCCAGTTGCGCCGTGTTCAGGTTGGCCGCCCTTGCCTTGTGCGTTCGTCGAGTTTCGTCAGTCATCTCGCGCGAGTTTAACGCGCCCGCCCGCGATAGGCTAGAATCAAAACCCTCGCGCGCGACCTATGCCGGAAAGCATGACACACGCCTACGTCGGACTCGGCTCGAACCTCGGCGACCGCGCCGGAAATCTCCTGCTCGCCCTGCGCGGCATGCTCGATGCGGGGTTGCGCGTCGGCCGGCTCTCATCCATCTACGAAACCGAGCCGGTCGGCGTGACAATTCGGCAACCGCTCTTTTTGAACATGATCGCCGAACTCGCGCTCGACGCACGCGAGACGCCCGCCCCACCGCCCTCGCCCGAACAACTTCTCGCGCGCCTGCTCCGCATCGAATACGGACTCGGCCGCCGCCGCGAGCAACCCCTCGCCCCGCGCACTATCGATCTGGACCTCCTGCTCTACGGCGACGCGCAATCCGACACGGACTTTCTCACGCTCCCCCACCCGCGCCTGCACCTGCGCCGCTTCGTGCTCGCGCCCCTCTGCGAACTCGCCCCCGAACTGACG
Organism: Pyrinomonadaceae bacterium; assembly: GCA_035645695.1. GTDB lineage: Bacteria > Acidobacteriota > Blastocatellia > Pyrinomonadales > Pyrinomonadaceae > JAIVJZ01. Next base: position 77,846 of record DASQMC010000012.1, on the reverse strand, counting down.
CACCCCACGCTCAGACAGCCTTTGCGACTACTCCTCGACGCCACCCCACACGACCCGCGCGTCCGCCTCTGGCAAGCCGGATGATGATGACGGTGAAAAGATAAAACCGCCCGTTGGTCTTACAAACCAACGGGCGGTATGCTTTCTATCTTTAATTACTGTTTACGGCTCGGAGACGAGCAACACATCGTATGCCCAACGCCCAAGCCGCGTGGTGTCTGTCCCGTACACCTTTGCTCGATACCGGAACTCATTGCCGAAACGGTCGCGCCGTCTTGATTCTTGATAACCAAGTTCGAGACCGGCGACCCCGAGCGCGGGCAAGGGATGTAATTCTTCCGGCTGTGAAATACCGTCGTGATTGGTATCCTGCCAGAGGCGCAATGAATAATAAATCCCATCATTGCCGTTAATCATCCCATCGCCGTTGCCACCCCCGGCCGAATTGTCGTACTCGGCGAGAGCAAGGAAACCGTTGCGCCGGGTGGATATGGCCTGGGGCGTGGGATTGCCGAACAACTCCATCCCGTTATCTATCGTCCCGTTGCCGTTTCTGTCGAGCACGAGCCACGCCTCATCCGAGTTGGCCGCCGTCCATGAGATGCGACCGCGTTGCCCGTCGCCGTTGAAGTCGAAGGAGACGCCGCGCGCAGCGTCCGTCAAAGCATAACCATCGCCCAGAACATCAATCACAATGGGCGTGCTGATGCAGCAGCCGTCCACGTTGAACATCGAAGTTCGCCCGAAAGCCGCGTTGACGAATTGCGGCTTCTCCCATTGCCGGTTCCGCCCCCCGCCCTGGCAATACGGGTCGCACCACGTCTCGCCGCCACCGCCGCCACCGGGCGTGGGCGTTGGGGTCGGCGTCGCAACCGGCACGCAGCAATAACTTCCGTTGTTGTAATAGCCGTTCGGACAACCATACGACCCATATTCGGGGTAATTCACCGGCAGTTGCCCTTCGGCGCAGGAAGCACACTGCCATGTTTTAGCGCAATCAGGGCCGAAGCGGGAACACGTCTCGTTCGGCTGCGTGCTGTCGGGCGGCGTCGGGCACGGCGTCGGTGGGGGCGTCGGCGAGGGCGTCGGAGTCGGGGACGAACATAAAGGAACTAAAGAGTCTTCTTCGCAGTATGTGCCCCCTCCACCACTACAAAATACGTCTGTAGTTTCACCAATTATGGCGCAGAAACTTCCCTCTTCCTCACAGGCCGCGCTGAAAGCTTTATCTATCTCTCCGCAGCAATTGACCTTTCGTAACTTGAGTCGGGAGCAAACCGTACCGGGGCAGCAGACATCCGGCCGCGTAAGCGAAGCGTTAGATCGTGGAATAGTAGTCTTAGCCAAAAAGAAATTTACCGGCAGAAAGCTCGCCGGTAAAAAGAGGGGTGACGGTTGAAACGACGAATCAGGAGAGCGGTTCGGCGGCTTGTTTAGTACAACCGCGCTGTTTTCTCTTTTCTTCTCATCTGCCATGCAAGACGCTGACACCTGCTTTTGATGTATCGCAACCGGCAGGCCATCGGTAGTGCCGAACCCTGTTCCATCTCCAAAGTTGAGGCTCTTGAAGACCAGTCGAACTTTTTTCGGTTCATGCTTCGGGACGCCTCGCCTTTTAACGAAATCTTCCCAGCCTTGCTGAAGTCGTTCCGGGATTTTGAAGGTATAAGATTCGCCCGGTTTGATCGGCACATCATCGGGAGCAAGCGGGGCTGTGTAGTCAATTAAATTTCCCCTGCCATATTGTAGGGGGAAACCCAACTTGTGATTGTTTTCAGATAGCACACCGGGCAAAACCACTGTTACTCCCAAGTAATAGATCGGCTTATCTCCGGTATTCGTGATTTCAACCTCCACATCACGCGCCCATTTCTCATTGTTCAGATTCTTGACCTTAACTTTGATCGGCAAGTGCTTCGGGATTTTATCCTCTAACTCGCGTTCCTCCGGCGACGACTGCGCCGTGCCCGGCACGATGCCGACCGCGCACAATCCGAGGAAGCCGACGAGCAGCACGCCGACGAATATGGTTGACTTGAATTTCTTTAGGTGAGAGAGGATGGTGTGAGAGTTCATAGTAGTTGCTCCTTATGTGAGACCGTAAGTGAGACCGTGTTGAGGGTGGAGGCGTGTACTAACCAGACAAGCGCAGCATAGGCTCGCCTTCACACCATGTCAAGAATTATGCCGATGCGCATGAAAGCCGCGTGGACGAATAGCCGCTTCTCCCGCTGCCCGTTGACAAAAACCTACTGACCCGCTACAGGGCGCGGAACCAGCTTTATTTATCGTCATTCCGCAGCCCTCAAGCGATGCCGGTGTGAGGTTGAAGTGGCGGCTCCCGCCCGTCGTGGCTGGCGTGTCAATTACCGTTCGTCGCGTCTTCCCAACGTAACCATTCCTTGAGGTCTCGACCGGACGCACCGCGTATGCGCCTGTGCGCCGGCGTATCCCAATCCGGGTTGTACAGCTCGACGCGCCCTTTGCCGTCTTCGATGATGAAGTTGAAAGTGAGCCGGAAGATGCAGTACCCACCCGGCTGCATTTTATTGTCCCATTCCCTGAACTGCCATTGCTTGACGGCAGCGACCGCCGCTTTCCTGAACAACGGGTCGAGTCCCGGCGGCACTCTGACTTTACTTACGCGCCCGTCGTCGGTGATACCGACACCAATCTCGACCACGCCTTGCAGGTTCTGCGCGATGGCTTCGACCGGATACACGGGCAGCACTTTCTTCGTTGCCCACGAGCGTCCCCATCCTTCGCTGGTGTAATCAATCAGGCGGCGTTCGTCTGGCGCGGCTTCCTGACCGCTCACCTGCGGCGCGAAGATAAAGCAAGCGCAAGAGAACAAGAAGATCAGAGGGAAGCGAAAGTGAGAGGGGATGGCGTGAGAGTTCATAGTAGCTGCTCCTTAAATGAGACCGTCGTGAGGATGGAGGCATGTACTAACCAGACAGCGGCAGCATAGGCTCGCCTTCATACCATGTCAAGAATTATGCCGATGCGCGCGAAAGCCGCGTGGACGAATAGCCGCTTCTCCGGCAGCCGGTCGCGCGCCCCGCCCCGGCAATACGGGTCGCACCTTTGGCAGGATCGGGATGAGGAACGCCTCACATTTCTCCAACATAGTTGCGGTCTTGTGTGTTGCGTGCCATCTCTTTTATTCTCATCCAACCGCCGGGATTATCAGGATCACGGCGAAACAGTCCGCCGCCGCTCCACTTCGTGCCGTCATCGAAAACTACATCGCCGACACTCACCTCAAGTTGATGGATGCCGGCGGGATAGTGAGTGTTATTCAGGAAATCACGGACGCCGTCATAGTCCTTCAAGACCACATCCACCGTCTCGCCCGGACGGATAGGGGGTTGGTCAGGATGCGGAGTCGATGTTTCTCCCGGCAGTGCCGGGTATTGCCCGTAAATTATGCGGTCGTGTGCGTCAGGCTCCGCTTGAGCGCCTTTCTCTCGCGGGAAGTTAAGCTCAATTTCCACATACGTGATGGTTTTCTCCGAGGTGTTTTTTACGCTGAAGGTTAATCCTTTCAACCAGTCATCCTCGGCACGGAACTTTCCTCCTAAAACTATAATCGCTCCTTTTGCTTTCAATTTCCCTATTTTGACAGGCTCTTTAGGCCAGTTTAACTTCTTAACCTCTCGCTCTTTAGCTTGCCATGCTAACCCGTGAAATGTAGGCGCAAACATACTTACACTTATTACCAGCAGAGAAATTATTAAGACTATTGTGCGGCGTGAGTTCGAGAACATGAGGTACTCCTTTACAAGTGTCGTTCAAGGCTAGGTAAGTAAAAGTCGGAAGAGTTGGGTTAACCAATCCGAAGGGTGAGAAGAACGATGATCGATTTATACGCCCGCCGCTTTTGACCGTCAACACTTATTACGCCGGGGCGAGCCGCCGTCGGGAGGCAAGCCGACTCGAACATCCTTGTCTCAGTCGCTTCCCTCGCCTATAATCCGGCTTCCTCGAACCCTGACAGCTCGAAATGAGTGACCACAACTAAATGGCATACCTCAAACAGCAGCGTCCCGAAAAAGTTACCGTCCCATCGCTTCGCGCGAGCAAAGAGCGCGGCGAGCGGCTCGTCTGCCTGACGGCCTACGACTACCCGACCGCACGCATCGTTGACGAGGCGGGCACGGACATCATCCTCGTCGGCGACTCGGTCGGCAACGTCGTGCTCGGCTACGACACGACCGTCCCCGTCACGCTCGACGAGATGATCAGGCACACGCGCGCCGTGCGGCGGGGGACGGAACGCGCCCTGCTTGTAGCCGACATGCCCTACGGCTCTTACCACACGGGCGCGGACGATGCCGTGCGCGCCGCCCTGCGTCTCGTCAAAGAGGGCGGCGCGGAGGCCGTCAAACTCGAAGGCGGCAGGGGGCGCGTCGAAGTGGTCGCCCGTCTCGTCGCCGAAGAGATTCCCGTGATGGGGCATATCGGTTTGACTCCGCAGTCGGTCAACAAACTCGGCGGCTTCCGCCTGCAGGGAAAGACGGCCGAGGCGGCGCGCGCTCTCGTCGAAGACGCACGCGCTCTCGAAGCGGCGGGCGCGTTCGCGCTCGTCCTCGAAGTCGTGCCGCGCGAGATCGCGCGCATCGTCACGGCGAGCGTCTCGATCCCGACCATCGGCATCGGCGCGGGCGAACACTGCGACGCCCAGGTTCTCGTCATACACGATCTGCTCGGCCTCTCGTTCAGCCCGACGCGCCCGCGCTTCGTCCGCCAGTATGCAGACCTGCGCGCGCAGATGACCGAGGCCATCGGCCGTTTCGCCGAAGACGTGCGCGCGGGCACGTACCCGGCGGAGAACGAATCCTACCCACTGCCGCGCGAAGCCGCCGCCGAACTCGAAGCCGCGCCCATCGGCGAAGATGATGCGAAGGCAAGGCAACCCTAAATTCAGTTTTCAGTTTTCAGTTTTCGGTTTTCAGCATTAGGCTGTCTACTGGATACTGAAAACTGAAAACTGAAAACTGTTTATGGAAATCATCAATCGTCGTCAACGTATGAGTTCGGTGTCGCGCAAGGTGCGGCGCGAGATGGATAAGACTATCGGGCTGGTGCCGACGATGGGCGCGCTGCACGAAGGACACCTCAGCCTCGTGCGCGAGGCGAGACGCATGTGCGACGTGGTGATCGTCTCGGTCTTCGTCAACCCCAAACAGTTCGCGCCGCACGAAGACTTCTCGCGCTACCCGCGCGACCTGACGAAAGACACGATGGCGCTCGCCGACTACAACGTGGATTACATCTTCGCCCCGGCACCGGAGGAAATCTACCCGAAAGGTTTTTCCACCCACGTCGAAGTCGAACGCCTCTCCGAGCAACTCGAAGGAGCTTCGCGCCCCGGCCACTTTCGCGGCGTCGCCACGGTCTTGACCATCCTCTTCAACATCGTCCGCGCCGACTTCGCCTACTTCGGCCAGAAAGACGCGCAGCAGACGCTCGTCGTAAAACGCCTCGTGCGCGACCTCGCCTTCGACACAGAGATCGTCATCCTCCCGACCGTGCGCGAAGACTCCGGCCTCGCGCTCTCTTCGCGCAACGCCTACCTCGACGGGGAAGACAAACGCGCCGCCGCCGTCATCTACCGCGCGCTCTCGCACGCCGAGGCGGCCTATTCCGAGGGCGAGCGCAACGGCAAGAAACTCGCCGAGATCGTTCGCGCGGACATCGAAGCCGAGCCGCGCGCCGAGATCGAGTACGTCAGCGTCAACGACGCCGACACCCTGGAGCGGCTCGACCGTCTCGACGACCGCTCCGTCCTCATCGCCGTCGCCGCCCGTTTCGGCAAGACGCGCCTCATCGACAACATCATCCTCAACAAGATGAACAAGACCGGCCAACTCGTCATGCCATAACCGGAGCCAGAGCCGTGAATCGTAAATCGTAAATCGTAAATAGAGAAAACCTGCTTTCTTCTATTCACGATTTACGATTCACGATTTACGCTCTTCCCGTCGTCTCCGTTTCAGTCCCGCCCCGGTCTTCATATAAAATCACAGGGATGTCTCAACGAATAAAACAGAAAGCTCACATCGAGTTCACTTTGAACGGCGAAACGGTCGAGGTGGCGTTCGCGCCGCACAAGACGCTGCTCGAAGTGCTGCGCGAAGACCTGAACCTGATGGGCACGAAGCACGGCTGCGAACTCGGCGAGTGCGGCACGTGCGCCGTCCTTGTCAACGGCCGCTCCGTCCTCTCGTGCCTCGTGCTCGGTCTGGACGCCGAGGGGCGCGCGGTCGAAACCATCGAAGGCATGGCAAGCCCCGCCGGTCTACATCCTTTGCAGGAAACTTTCGCCGACACGGGCGCGGCGCAGTGCGGCTATTGCACGCCCGGCTTCCTGCTCGTCGCGAAGGAACTGCTCGCCGCCAACCCCGACCCGACGCGCGAAGAGATCAAGGAAGCGCTCTCCGGCAATCTCTGCCGCTGCACCGGCTACATCAAAATTTACGAAGCGGTCGAACTCGCGGCGGCGCGCATGCGCGGCGAAGAGTTGGAACTGCCGCGCGAAGCCGTCTACGGCCTCGATTAACCGAACTTTAAAGAGACGGGCAATTAACCAGATGACCAGCAACAACGGACACGGCAACGGCGCGGGCAAGAAAGATTTGAAAGTCGTCGGCAAGCCCTTTCGCAAGGTTGACGCGCGGGCGAAGTGTACGGGGCAGACGAAATTCGCCGACGACATCGTGCTGCCGCGCATGCTCTTCGCCAAACTCCTGCGCGCGCACGAACCGCACGCGCGCATCGTTAAGATCGACACGTCGAAGGCGCGCGCTCTCGCGGGCGTCCACGCCGTCATCACGGGCGAAGATTTGCCTTTGAGTTACGGCATCCTCCCCGTCAGTCAGGACGAGCACGCGCTCTGCACGGATCGCGTGCGCTTCATCGGCGACCCCGTCGCCGCCGTCGCCGCCGTTGACGAGGACACGGCGTTCGAGGCGATGAATCTGATCGAAGTCGAGTATGAGCGGCTTCAGACGATCACGAGCATCGAAGAGGCCGTGATGATCGACGAGCCGCGCGTGCAGGATTATGGCGAGGGGGGCAACGTCCACAAGAAAGTCCATCTCGAATTCGGCGACATGGACGAGGGCTTCGCCGCGGCCGATCACATCCGCGAAGATACCTTCTTTTACGAGGGCAATACGCACCTGCCGATGGAGCAGCACGCCTCGGTCGCGCATTTCGACCCCGACAACAAGCTGACGCTGTGGAGCAGCACGCAGACGCCGCACTACGTTCACCGCGCGCTCACTAAGGTCTTGGAGATGCCCGCCGCGCACATCCGCGTCATCGCCACGCCGAACGGCGGCGGCTTCGGCGGCAAGAGCGACCCGTTCAACCACGAAGTCGCCGTCTGCAAACTCTCGCAGATCACCGGCCGCCCCGTGAAGATCACTTTGACGCGCGAGGAAGTTTTCTACTGTCATCGCGGTCGCCACCCCGTCCTGATGCACGTCAAGACGGGCGTCAAACGCGACGGCTCGATCACGGCGATGGATTTTCAGACGTTCCTCGACGGCGGCGCTTACGGCTCTTACGGCGTGGCTTCGACCTTCTACACGGGCGCGCTGCAAACCGTCACCTATGAAGTGCCGCGCTATCGCTTCCGGGGCTTGCGCGCCTTCACCAACAAACCGCCCTGCGGCCCCAAGCGCGGCCACGGCACGCCGCAGCCGCGCTTCGGCCTCGAAGTTCAACTCGACAAAATCGCCGACGATCTCAAACTCGACCCGGCCGAGATGCGCCTGCAACATCTCGTCAAACCCCACTCGCTGACAGCCAACTACCTGCGCATCGGCAGCATGGGACTCGGCAAGTGCATCGAAAAGATCGTCGCCGGCTCGGACTGGAAGAACAAGTTCAGAAAACTTCCTTACGGCAAGGGCATAGGGATCGCGTGCAGCAGTTACATCTGCGGCGCGGGGCTGCCGATCTACTGGAACAACATGCCGCACTCCGGCGTCCAACTCGGACTCGACCGGCAGGGCGGCGTGCGCGTCCAGTGCGGCTCGACCGACATTGGGCAAGGCTCGGATTCCATTCTCGCCTACATCGTCGCCGAAGTCCTCGGCATAGACCCCTTCGACATCCGCGTCCTGACGGCCGACACAGACCTCACGCCCGTCGATCTCGGCAGCTATTCGAGCCGCGTCACGCTGATGACCGGCAACGCCGCCTTGCAGGCCGCCGAACGCGCGCGCGAACTTTTGAGCGCGGCCGTCGCCGAAAAACTCTCGCTGCCAATCGAGAATCTTTCGTTCGCGGATCATCGCGTCTTCGACGTGGAGAACCCGGAGGTTGGCGTCACGTTCGCCGAGGCGGTCGTCCTGGCCGAATCGAAGTTCGGCACGATCGGCACGGTCGGCTCGTACACGCCGCCGCGCTCGCCCGGCAAGTTCAAAGGCGCGGGCGTCGGCCCGTCGCCCGCCTACAGCTACTCGGCGGCCATCGCCGAGATAGACGTTGACCCGGAGACGGGTCTCATCCGCGTCGAGCGCATCTGGATCGGCCACGACATCGGCCAGTCGATCAACCCGATGCTCGTCATGGGACAGGTCGAGGGCGGCGTCTACATGGGACTCGGCGAGGCGCTCATGGAAGAGATGACCTATCGCGCCAACCGCAACGTCGTCCACAAATTCCCTTCGCTCCTCGAATACAAAAGCCCGACCACGCACGAGATGTGCGACGTGAAAACCTATCTCATCGAAGACGCCGACCCGAACGGCCCCTTCGGCGCGAAAGAGGTCGGGCAGGGGCCGCTCCTGCCCGTGATGCCCGCCGTCGCCAACGCGGTCTTCGACGCCGTCGGCGTGCGCGTTGACGAAGTGCCGATCACGCCGGAAAAAGTGCTCGCCGCGCTTCGCTCGAAAGCACAGGGCAAGCCCGCGCGCTTCGGCCCCAAGGGCGTGCCCGCCGTCGAATGGCCTGAGCCGCTCAAAGTCGCCACGCCCGCCGAGGGCGGCGACGGGCGCGAGATGCCGCGCGTCGCCATACATTCGTAGAATGCCGGTCGGAAGATGAGAAAGGATCAGCGTTGAGATTTGAATGGGATGATGCGAAGGCTATCGGCAATGTTGAGAAACATGGCATCACTTTCGGAGAGGCCACGGAAGTCTTTTACGATCCGAACGCGCTCGAAGCTCACGATACCGAACACTCCGGCGACGAAAGCCGTTTTGTCATCATCGGCTATTCTGCTCAACGTCTATTGTTCGTCGTGTTTGCCCAGCGCATCGGCAACATGATTCGGATCATTTCGGCGCGCAAGCCGACACCGAAGGAGAGAGATTTATATGAAAAAGGCGACAGATAAGAAATCCGAAACACCGGCCGAAGAGATCGTGCTGGAAGTCACGCAGGAGGATTATGAGGCGGGTCTCAAGCGCGGCTGGACGGACGACGACATGCTCAAGCCCGGCCGCTACAAGATGAAGCGCGGCGGATTTCTCGCGCGTCATCCCGAGTTGGAGATTAAAGACAGAAAGCGCGCCTGACACGGAAGCCGGCCACGAGGGCGCGACGGGCGCGATTGGCCGCCGAGCCGCCATACATTCGTAAGAGCAAGGGAAATTTATACCGTTATGATGAGACTTCCGAAGTTTGAGTATCGCGTCGCGCGTGAGGTGACGGAGGCGGCGCGGATGATGGCGGACGCCGGGCCGCAGGGGCAGTTCGTCGCGGGCGGGACGGACTTGTATCCGAATATGAAGCGACGGCAGCAGACGCCGAAGACGGTCATCTCGGTGGGGCGCATCGCCGAGTTGAACCGAATTACCGGCGACGGCAAAAGCGGCGTGAGGATCGGCGCGGGCGTGTCGCTGACGGATTTGTGCGAGCACCCGTTGATCAGACGCGATTACCCGTCGGTGGCGGCGGCGGCGCAGACGATCTCGACGCCCGTTTTGCGCAACATGGGGACGGTGGGCGGCAATCTTTTGCTCGACACGCGCTGCAATTATTACAACCAGAATTACGAGTGGCGCAAGGGCGTCAACTTCTGCATGAAGAAGGACGGCGAGGTGTGCTGGGTCGCGCCCGGATCGTCGAAATGCTGGGCGGTGCAGTCGGCCGACCTCGTGCCGTTGATGGTGGCACTCGGGGCGCGCCTGCGGCTCGTCTCGACGCTCGGCGAGCGCGAGGTGACGGCCGAAGGGTTGTACAACGACGACGGCATAGACTACCTGCACAAGCGGCCGGACGAGTTGCTGGCCGACATCCGTCTGCCCCCCTCGGAAGGCTGGCGCGCGGTTTATAAGAAGCTCAGGCGGCGCGACGCGTTCGACTTTCCGGTGCTCGGCGTGGCCGTGCGGCTCGACATGGAAGCGGACAAAACGGTGCGCGAAGCGAAGATGATTCTGGGCGGCATCGCGCCCGCGCCCGTAGAGGTGCGCGAAGCGGAAGCCGCGCTCGTCGGCGGGCGGCTCGACGCGGAGCGCATCGCGGCGGCGGCGGAAGCGTGCTACGTCAAAGCCCGCCCGCTCGACAACACAGACTTCATCATGAACTGGCGCAAGCAGATGACGCGCACCTACGTCAGGCGCGCGCTCGAAGCCCTGCAAAACGACTAGCCCGGCAGTTTTCGGAAACCGCGGCCGCCCCGCGTGCGTTCAAGGTTGCAGCAGTTTGCCAATCTCGAATTTTCGGAGACACCAATGAAAAAGTTGTTTTTAGTTATCGCGGCGCTCGTGTTGCTGCCTGCGTCGGTCGCGGCGCAAGGGGGCGTGGATGCGGAGCGCGAGGCGGTCAGGCAGGCCGTGCTCGATTACGTCGAAGGCATTTACGAAGTGAACCCCGCGCGAGTCGAACGCAGCGTGCACCCGGAACTGGCGAAGCGCGGCTTCTTCGTGAAGAAAGGCGAGACGGCGTACAGTTCCGACGTGATGACCTTCGGGCAACTCGTCGAAGTCGCCAGGACTTACAACAAGAGCGGCCGCGTTGCGAAGGACGCGCCGAAGGAAGTCGTCATATTCGACGTGTCCGACCAGACGGCCAGCGCAAAACTCACCGCCGTCTGGGGCATCGACTACATCCACCTCGCCAAGTACGACGGAAAGTGGAAGTTCGTCAACGTGCTCTGGCAGACCCCGCCGAAGAAATAAGGAAGAATTGATTCATTGATCCATCGGTTCATTGATTCAATGTTCCCTTTATTGAATCAATGAACCGATGGATCAATGAATCAATCCCCTGCTCATCCCTTCCATGTCGCCGCCGTCGTCCTCGCCGCCGGGCGCTCGCGCCGCATGGGCGCGTTCAAGCCCTTGCTGCCTTTCGGCGCACGGACGGTCATCGAAACATGCATCGACAATCTGCGCGCGGCGGGCGTCGGCGAGATAGTGGTCGTCGTCGGTCATCGCGCCGGAGAGGTGCGCGCGCGTTTGTCGCACCTGCCTGTGCGTTTCGCGCTCAACGATGAGAGCGGGAGCGAGATGGGCGCGTCGATTGCGCGGGGCGTGGAAGCGTTGTCGCCGTGCGACGACGCGGGGGCGGGAGGCGCGGTCTTGATCGCGCTCGCGGATCACCCGGCCGTGGCGGCCGGAGAGATTGAAGAAGTGATCGCGGCGCACCGCCGGACGGGCGCGCCGATCATCGTGCCCGAGTGGCATGGGCGCGGCGGGCATCCCGTGCTCGTCAGCGACGGCCTTCGCGCTTCGCTTCTGAATTTAGACGAGGCGGGCGGTTTGCGCGGCCTCTTCAAGGCGCGCGCGGGCGAGGTTTTGCGCCTGCCGGTCGCATCGGAATACGTTGCGCGCGATATGGATACGTGGGAAGATTACCGCGCGCTGCACGAAGCGGTTTTCGGAGTCCCGCCGCCCATCACACAGACTTGACGTTAAACTTGAGCGGGACGGTTGTTCACCTTCAATCCAACTGTTCTTTCTGACCGGACATCTAACTATTTCGGTACGGGAGCGTTTCACGCACAATTGAGACCGAGGCGCGTGCGATGCCGATTCGGCTCGCTCCCAAAAACGCCGCTCCGAAAACGTGAGACGCCGTGTGTAGTAAGGAGAAAAGAATGTTTACCAAGTCCCCCCGTTTCATCGCCGGTTTGTTGCTCTCTTCAATGCTCGTTTTCGCGCAGGCGTTCGCGGTTGCGCCCGCGCCCGCGACAATGCAAGAGGGCTTGCCGGACTTTTCGTTGCGTTCGGTTGACGGCGGGAACATCACTTCCGAGCAGTTGCGCGGCGATGTGGTCATCCTCGCTTTCGGCGCGTCGTGGCTACCGCTCTCGCGCACGCAGGTCGAAGGCGTCCAGCGGCTTGCGGACGAATACCGCGACCGCGATCTGAGAGTCTACTGGGTGAGCACGGATTCCGAATCGCAGAAGTCGAAGAACTTCGCGACCGACGACCAGTTGCGCTCCTTCGCTCGCAAGAACGGGCTCAAGATCGGCGTCCTGCGCGACCCCGACGGGATGCTTTTCAAGCGCATGGGTGTTGATCGCAACCAATTGCCTGCCCTCGTCATCTTCGGCAAGGACGGCCAGATGTCCGGCGCGCCCATCGGCGGCCTCGACCCCGAAGGCAACCTCGTCCAACGCCTCTCCGCGCGCATTAACAAGTTGCTTTAAAGTCTCGCGGCGAGCCGCGATTACCAACAGACGGCGGGGATTGCTCCTATCGAGAAGCAGCTCCCGCCGTTTTTATAGTTTTCCTCTGTGCTCCCTGCGGTGTCCTCTGTGTCTGCGGTGGTGAATGCTTACTTAACTATGATTCACCACCGCAGACACAGAGGACACCGCAGGGGGCACAGAGAAAGAATCAGCCCCAGATTGAGACGCTACGCTCTGCGGCTCTCCTCCGCCAACTTGTAAACTAACCGCACGGGCAGCCCGACGACGTTCCAGTAATCGCCCTCGATCTCTTCGATGAAAAGCGCGGCGCGGCCTTGCACGGCGTATGCGCCCGCCTTGTCCGAGGGTTCGCCCGTCGCGACGTACCAATCGATCTCTTCGTCCGTCATCGGCGCAAAACGAACGCGCGTTAGTTCGTGCGCCACGAGCACGTCCCCGGTCTCCGCGCGCACGAGCGCGACGCCGGTCAATACGTCGTGCCACCCGCCGCCGAGGAGCCTGAGCATCCGCCGCGCATCTTCGGCGTCGGCGGGCTTGCCGAGTATCCGGCCACCGGCCGCGACGACCGTGTCCGCGCCGAGCACGAGGCCGGACGCGCGCCCTTCGGCCACCGCCTCGGCCTTCTCGCACGCCAGGCGCTCGACGTATTCGACGACTTCCTCGCCGTCTCGCGCCGCCTCGTCCACGTTCGCCGCTACGGCTTCAAACGGCCAGCCGACCGCGCGCAGAATCTCCGCACGCCGCGGGCTGGACGAAGCCAGCACCAACGGTTCCAACTCAAACCCGTCCGCGTCGCCCGCCGGAACTCCCACTTGTGGCTCTCCCCGTTCTTCCATTACACTCCCCTCACGATTTCGGATTTTCGATTGCGGATTCTAAAACCATTAAGCCGACTTTGCCAGCCGGTTCTCTTTAATCCGCAATCTCAAATCCGCGCTTCGCAATTAAAAAAGATGGACGACTTAATTCGAGCACTGCCGAACCTGCTGCGCGCGGCGGGCGACGCGGAGGAGGTGGCCGAAGCGGCGGCGATGGTGGCGTGGCGACGCGTGGCGGGCGAAGCCCTGCGCGGCCAGGCCGTTCCGTTCCGGCTGTATCGCAAGCTGCTCGTCGTCGCCGTCCCCGACACGGCATGGCAGAAACAACTCGAATCAATCAGCGGTCAATTGCTCTTTCGCCTCAATTCGCTGCTCGGTCAGGCGGTCGTCACCTACATCGAATTTCGCGTCGATCCGGCCACCATCCGCGACGAGCGCGCACGGCTCGGCCGGTTCGAGTTTGACCGCACCGCACACGAACGCCGCGCGTTGCATAACTCGCGCCAGCTCGCCGATGCCGCCGAGGCGATTCACGATGAAGATTTACGCCGCCGCTTCCTGCTCGCCGCCGGAAGCTATATCGACGCGCAACAGAGAAACAAGTGAGCAGTAAGCAGTGAGCAGTGAGCAGTAAAAACCGTTTTCTTACTGCTTACTGCTCACTGCTTACTGCTCACTGCTTACTGCTTACATTCAAATCATATGCCCATCACCGAATCCGACATCGAAAAGATCGCCGCGCTCGCGCAACTCGAATTGACGGATGACGAGCGCAGGGCGTTGACGCCCCAGATCGCTTCCATCGTGGCTTACGTCGAGCAGTTAAACGAACTGGACACGAGCGCGGCCGAACCCGCCCTCGGCGGACTCACCGACGAAGGCGCGCGCGCCGACACCGCGCGCGAAGATGCGCCCCTGCCCTCGCTCGGCCAGACGCTCGCGCTCGATCAGGCGCCCGACCCGGCCGCGGGACATTTCCGCGTGCCGAAAGTTTTATAAGAGCAGCCAGCGGTCACAAATCGGGCGTCAGTAAATTCACGGAAACTGTTTGCCGTGGCTATGCCGATAAGCTGACCGCTGATTGCCGACCGCTGACAGCCATTTTATGAACATCGAAACGATCAAAACGCGCCTCGCGGGAGGCGAACTGGACGCGCGCGCCGTGGTGGAGAGCGCGCTCGGCGCGGCCGAAGCGTTGAACGATACGCTCGGCGCGTTTCTGCAAATTGACCGCGCGGGCGCGCTCGCGCGCGTCGGCGAGTCGGAGTCTCGTCGCGACGAGACTCCGGCGGGCGCGCTCGGCTCGGTTCCCGTCGCCGTCAAGGACAACATCTGCGTGCGCGGCCTGCAAGCCTCGTGCGGCTCGGCGATCCTCGGCGGGTATCACCCGCCTTACGATGCGACCGTCATCGAACGCCTGCACGACGCCGGGGCGATCATCGTCGGCAAGACCAACTGCGACGAGTTCGCGATGGGTTCGTCGAACGAAAATTCGGCTTATGGCCCCGCGCGTAACCCCTGGGACACGGAGCGCGTACCCGGAGGCTCGTCGGGCGGTTCGGCGGCGGCCGTCGCGGCGCGCATCGTGCCCGTCGCTCTCGGGTCGGACACGGGCGGGTCGGTGCGTCAGCCCGCGTCGTTCTGCGGCATCGTCGGGGTGAAGCCGACCTACGGGCGCGTCTCGCGCTACGGCCTCGTCGCCTTCGGCTCGTCGCTCGATCAAATCGGCATCTTCGCCACCAATATCGCGGACGCCGCGTTGACGCTCTCGGTCATCGCCGGGCGCGACCCGCGCGACTCGACGACCGCCGACGTGCCCGTGCCCGATTACGCCTCGGCGTTGACGCTCGACGTGCGCGGCGCACGCATCGGCGTGCCGCGCGAGTTGTTCGGCGAGGGATTGGCGGCCGACGTGCGCGCGAGCGTCGAGGCGGCGATTGAGACTTACCGCGCGCTCGGCGCGGAGGTGGTTGAGGTGGAACTGCCGCACGCTAAATACGCCATCGCGGTTTACTACATCATCGCCACGGCCGAAGCCTCTTCCAACCTCGCTCGCTACGACGGCGTGCGCTACGGCTTCCGCGCCGAAGAATCGCGCACACTGCGCGAGATGTACCGGCGCACGCGCGAGGAAGGTTTCGGCGCGGAGGTCAAACGCCGCATCATGCTCGGCACATACGTGCTCTCCTCCGGCTATTACGATGCCTATTACCTCAAAGCGCAAAAGGTGCGCGCGCTGCTCAAGCAGGACTTCGCACGCGCCTTCGAGCGTTGCGACGCGATCATCACGCCGACCTCGCCGACCACCGCCTTTCTCCTCGGCGAAAAGACCGACGACCCGCTCGCCATGTACCTCAACGACATCTACACCGTGACGGCCAACCTCGCGGGCATACCCGGCCTCTCCGTCCCCTGCGGCCTCTCCAAAGCAAACCTGCCCATCGGCATGCAACTGCTCGGCCCGCATTGGAGCGAGTCCACACTCTTCCGCTTCGCGCATGCCTACGAGCAGGCGCAACCTTTTGACGCCCGCCCGCCCGTGACGGCGAAAGGGCTATAGGATCTTAAACTGACCGGAGCGAGTTTTGCCCGGACGGGCGCAGAGGACACGGAGGAACCGGCACGCAACGAATCATCCTGTTCGTCGCGTTCTTCGCCCTCATGGCGTCGGGCGCGTCGGCTCAGGGTTAAGTTCGAGGAAGGGTTTCAAGACGGCCGTGAATTGAACCGCACGCGGCGCTTTAACTTTTGATGTTCTTCTTGTCGGGGATGAGGTCGCCCGTGAAGATTTCGATCACGTCTTTGACCGTGCCGACGACGGGCGTGATGTCGAGGCCGACGTGGATGATGCCGTTGCGCCAGCCCTTCTTTCTGATCTCGTAACCGGCGAAGCCGAGGGCGACGGCCGTGCCGACGAGCGGGATCGGCTTGATGAGTTTGCGCGCCAGTTTCCACCCGCCCGCACGCGCCATACGCCGCGTCATACTCTTACTCGATCCGTTCCCTGTCGTGTTAGTTGCCATCGTTCTGTTTACCGTGCCAACTCCAGACCGAGTTCCGCGCGCAGTTTGCGCTCGTCGTAGGGCGAGAGGTTGAAAGCCCGCCCGTCAATCTCGAACGTCGGCACTTTGCGTTTGCCGTCGTTGAGGCGCATCACGAGTTCCGCCGCGCCGTCGTGTTCTTCGATGTTGATCTCTTCGTAGGCGATGCCATTCTCGCCGAGGAAATGTTTGGCACGGCGACAGTCGGAGCACCACGTAGTCGTATACATTTTGATGTTTGCCACGGCGCGAAATTTCTCCGGTATGAAAATATGATGTCGTTATTGTAGCTCAAGCGAGTTTCATTTGCATGAGGCGAAAGCGCCGACGCCGCGGATACGGACGGAAGAAACGATGAACGATGAACGATGAACTGAAAGCAACTGTCTTTCAGTTCATCGTTCATCGTTCATCCTTCATCGTTTACTTTCTCTCGTCAGGCGACGCTCAGCATGTTCGCGAACGGGTTGGCGATGACGGCGTGCAGCCCCTGCCGCAGACGGCGTTCGATCTCGAACGGGTCTTGCGGGCGCGAGAAGAGGTAGCCTTGCCCGTAAGCGCAATCGAGCGTGCGCAGGCGCGCGAGTTGTTCGGCGGTCTCGATGCCTTCGGCCACCACCTCTTTGCCCATGTTCCTGGCGAGCATGATGATGGTGCGCACGATCTCCGAGTTCTCGTGGTCGTCTCCGCCCATGCTGATGAACGAGCGGTCGATCTTCAACGTGTGGATCGGCTTCAGGCGTGAGAGGTAACTGAGCGACGAGTAGCCTGTCCCGAAGTCGTCTATCGCAAGCTCGACTCCGAGTTCGCGCAGGCGGCCGAGGAGCGGGACGATGCTGTGCGCGTTCTCCATCAGAATGCTCTCGGTGATTTCGAGTTGCAGCGTGGTGGGCGCGAGGCCGGTTTGCGCGAGCACCTCCACGATGCGCTCGTAGAGATCGAGTTGCACAAATTGACGGCTGGATAAATTAACGCTGAGTTTGAGACGATTGTGCCGGGGCGAGATCGACTGCCAGAGGCGCATCTGGCGGCACGCTTCTTCCAGCACCCACTGGCCGAGTTCGACGATCACGCCGGTCTCTTCGGCAACGGAGATGAAATCGCCCGGCTGGATCAGACCGAGTTCCGGGTGCTGCCAGCGCACGAGCGCCTCGAAGCCGGAGACGCGCCCCGTGTCGAGCGAGACTATCGGCTGGTACTGCAAACGAAACTCGTCGCGCTCGACCGCGCGGCGCAGATCGTTTTCCAGGCGCAGCAGGGCGACGACGCGCGCGTGCATGTTCTGGTCGAACACCTCGTGGCGCGCTTTGCCCTGCGCCTTGGCGCGATACATCACCGTGTCCGCATCGCGCAAAACCGCCTCGGGCGTTTCATAGCCGGTCGTGCTCAGGGCGATGCCGATGCTCGCCGTGGTGAACACTTCGTGACCGCCGAGGTTGAACGGCTGCATCAACTCCTGCTGCACGCGTTCGGCGAGCGAGACGGCTTCGCGCGGCTCCGCGCCGATGTCGTTCAGGAGGATCGCAAACTCGTCGCCGCCGAGACGCGCCACCACGTCCGAGGGGCGCAGGCAGTGTTGCAGACGGCGCGAGAGCGCGACGAGCAAGTGGTCTCCGACCGTATGGCCGAGCGAGTCGTTGACGTTCTTGAATCGGTCGAGGTCTAAAAACAGCACGGCGAAGACGAACTCGGGGCAGCGCTTCGCGCGCTCGACGGCCATCTGCAAGTGATCCGTGAAGAGGTTGCGGTTCGGCAGACCCGTGAGCGCGTCGTGGTAGGCGTTGTGGAGGAGTTTCGCCTCGGTGTGCTTGCGCTCGGCGATGTCGCGCGCGATGCCCTGCACGCCGCACGGCTCTCCGTTCCGGTAAACGAGGCGCGTGCTCACTTCGAGCGGCACGCGGCGGCCGTCCTTCGCGATGATGTCCACTTCGTAGACCGTCGCCTCGTCAACTTCACCCTTGCGCGCCATCATCTCGCGCGCGAGGGCGAGATGTTCGGGCACGATGACCTGTGCGATGTTGAGCGAACCGGCTTCCTCGCGCGTGTAGCCCGTGATGCGCTCGCCCGTCTTGTTGAGCGAGGTGAAATTGCCCGCCAGATCGTGCGTGTAGATGAGATCGTTGGCGTTCTCGAAGAGTTCGCGGTAACGCTCCTCCGATTCGCGCAGGGCGCGCTCGGCACGCTTGCGCTCGGTGCCGTCGCGCGCGATGCCCTGCACGCCGACGGGCGCGCCTTCGTCGTCGCGGATCAACTGCGTGCTCAGTTCCAGCAACACGCGTTCGCCGCCCTTCGAGATGATTTCGGTCTCGTAACATGTGGTGGCCTCGCCGCCGGAGAGTTTGCGTTCCCTCATGTGAAGCGAGTGCTCGACATGTTCCGGCACAAGCATCTCGGTGAAGTTCATCCTGCAAATCTCGGCGCGGGCGTAGCCCGTAACTTTTTCGACCGCCGGGTTGACCGAGAGGAACCGTCCCGATAAGTCCGTGGTGAAGATCACGTCGTTGGCGTTTTCAAACAACTCGCGATAGCGTTCCTCGGATTCGCGCAGAGCGGCCTCGGCTTGTTTGCGCTCGGTCACGTCGTTGATGAGCACGAGACGCGCCGTGCGCCCGCCGAAGTCGATCTGTTGAGAATTGATCTCGACGAAGATCGGCGTGCCGTCTTTCTTGCGGTGCTCCCACTCGCCCGCATAGCGATGCGACGCCGGGAGCGAGGCGATGTTTTCGACCACGGCCGGGATGTTTTCCGGGGGGCGCACATCGAAAATCGTCATTCGCAGGAATTCCTCGCGCGTGTAACCGTAATGCCTGACGGCCACCTCGTTAACGGCGAGGTAGGCGTAAGTGTCCGTGTCATAGACCCACATCGGGTTGGGGTTGCTCTCGAACAGGACGCGGTACTGTTCCTCCGAGCGCGCGAGTTTTTCTTCGGCGCGCTTGCCCGCCGTCGTGTCCTCGACGCTGCCCTCGTAATAGAGAAGCGCGCCCGCCGCGTCGCGCACGGCGTAGATGTTCTCGCGCATCCAGATAACGCTGCGGTCTTTACAAAAGACCTGCGCCTCGAAGCCCTGTACCTTGCCGTGCGCGGCGAGCAGGCCGCGAAGCGAGGCGCGCGTCTCGGCGTCGGCGTAAAAGTCGCGCGCGATGTCCGTGCAGTCGGCCATCAACTCGGCGGGCGAAGAGTAGCCGAGCATGAGCGCCATGGCGGGGTTGGCGGCGAGAAACTTCCCGTCCGGCGTCGAGCGATAGATGCCGTGGATCGCCTGCTCGAAAATCGAGCGGTATTTTAACTCCGCCGCGCGCAGGGCATCTTCCGCCTGCACGCGGTCGGTGATGTCCGTGATGAAGCCCTCGATGGCGATCTGTTCGCCTTCGGCCGAGAAGATGCCGTGTCCCTGCTCCCACACCCAACGCTCGCCCTGCGCCGCGGTCAGCAGGCGATAGACGAGGCGAAACCGCCTCTTCTCCGCGAGCGCGGATTGCACTTCGTCCCACACCTTCTGGCGGTCGTCCGCATGAATCAGGTCGGCGTAAGAGACTTTCCGATTGCCGGTCAGGTCGCCGGGCGCGTAGCCGGTGAGTTCCAGACAGCCTTCGCTGACGAAGAGCATCGTCCAGCGCTCGTCGCTGCGGCAGCAATAGGCCATGCCCGGCAAATTGCCCATCAGAGTGAGCAGCGTCCGTTGCGCCTCGGCGTAACTGGCGGGGTCATATGATTGATTCGCATGTACTTCGCACAGTCTTTGGAAGACTGCGACATCTATGGCCGGGGGGGATGAATTCATAGTCGTTGATGAGGGGCATCAGGCCATTCGGCCCGGCGCAAATGTTCGGGCGGGCGGCGGGTAAGAGGCTCTCGTCCGTCGGGAAATTTTCCGTCTGCAAGGCGACGTACGCTGTCGCCCGCAGCAGGGGCGGGCGCACGCACGGATTCGCTCCGGCTTTAAAGTGAAACCACTCATTCCCCGCTCAAACACCCGCGCGCGCAAGGAGAGCGGCGAAGAGTTACAAATCGGAGGTCTGTAAGGCTGGCTGAGGATGTTGACCGGAAGAAGTGGGCAAGTCCCCGGAGGGGAGGTCAACCATTTTCAGATTACTTGATAATCCGTTTCCTTGCAAGAAGATAAAATAGCGGGCGGGGTCGGCGCGGGGTCGGAAAGGCCGTCAGTAGCCAGTTGTCCGTGGTCAGTTGTCAGTTGTTCAAGACCGTCTTTAGCAACTCGTGTGTTGGGCACATGCGACTGACAACTGACTACTGACAACGGACAATCGACTTACTGCTCAAGTTGCGTGCGCGCGCGCTGGAGGAAGGTGCGCATCATGTCGCTGACGCCCTTCTGCATCTCCGCGCTGAGGCGGCTCTCGCCGACGAGTCCGGCGAGCATGTGCAACTCGGTCGCCTTCTGGCGGCGCAACTCGACGCGCTGAACGATGCGTATGAGCACGCGCGTCCCCTGTTCCTCGAACTGCGCCGCGTAGCGCAAAAAGTTGCTTCGCTCCTGCGCGGCGGGCGACCACTCGATGCTCTGCGGGTGGTCGAGCGTCTGCTCGACGGCGAACGCCTGGCGGATCGCGCCGATAACCGGCACCTCCGCGCGAATGAGCCAGCGCATCACGCCGCCCGCCTCCTCGCGGATGCTCTCCACGCCCGGCATCAACTCCGCGAAGTTGCGCCAGTCGCCGAAGAAGGCGCGCGCGCGTTCGACCGTTGTCTTGATTTCGAGTTTTTCTTCAAAAGCCGCTTTGATCTGAAACAAAATAAAACCTCGTAAATCGTGAATCGTAAATCGTGAATAGTTTAAAACAATTCTTCTCTATTCACGATTTACGATTCACGATTCGCCTAAAAAGTTGGTTGAAAGAGAAACGAATTGAAGAAAAGCCGCGTGGTCGCTCGCCAGAAGCCGCGATAGTTCGGGTCTTCGGCGTAGAGGACGACGTGGCCGCGACCCGTAGGCTCTTCGATGACGTGCGCCGTGCCGCGCAGGAGCCGCTCCGTGTTGTTCGGCCAGATGAAACCAGCGATGCGCAGCGTTTGACCCGCCTCGCCCGTGAAGACGACGGCGTTCGTGCCTTCTTTCGACGGGCGGAAGAAGTAGGCCGAATCGACGAGCACGGGAAGCTGCGGGTCTTCGTAGCCGTAGGTCAGCGGCGTCGAGCGGTCTACGGTGGCGCGGAAGATCGCGCCGGGGACGGGTTCGGGCACGCGTCCCGGTCTGGCCGAGGGCGATGCGATGGGCGGCAGGTCGGGCGGCGCGCCTTCGAGTTTCTCGCTGCGATCCTGCGCCTCGCGCTGCTGCTCGGTGGCGGTCTGCGCGGCCTGGCGGCGGTTGCGCGCCGTGGCCGCCCCCTCGCGCGCGTTCGCGGCTTCCGGCGTCGCGGGCGAAGGGGCGGGGGTGGCCGTCGCTTTGGCGTCCTCGTCGGGCGTCTTTTGATCGCGCTGTTCGTCGTCGTCGCTCCCGACGAGGCGCGACGAAGTTAAATTCACATCCTTCAAGGCCGCGAAGACCGCCGCGCCTTTGATGCAGACGAGCGTGCCGCCGCGCTGCACCCACATGCGCAGCACGCCGATGCCGCTCGCCCCGAGCGCGCTCATGTAACCGCCCGCCGACCCGTCGGGCATGATGATGACGTTGTATTGATCGAGGTTCGCGCGCCTGAGATTCGCGATGGTCATCGGCGTGAAGTCAACGCCGTAACGCTCGAACGTCCACCACATCGCGCCGTAACCCGTCTGGCTGACGGGTTCGTCGGCGACGACGATGATGCGCGGTCGCTTCAACGAGACGACGTTTTCCGATCCGATGCTGGTGTCGCCCGTCTCGATGAAACCGGAATTGACGGCCGTGACTTCGACGCCCGACTCGCGCGCCAGCCGCGCCAACGCTTCGTGCAGCGTGTCGGGGTTGCGCGAGACGCGCACGACGATGGTGCCGCGCGGCCAATCGCGCCCGCCCGCGTTTAAAGTGCGCGTGGCGACGGCGAGTTTGTAGTTCTCGCGCAGCAGACGATAGGCGAGCGAGGCCGCGCCGTTCGTCTCGTAAGGAATGATGTAAGCGACCGCCGCGCGTCCCGAAACGCCGCCGCGCGCGGGCGACGCGGCGAAGGGTTCTATATTCCTGCTCCGGCCGGACGGCGCAGTCATCGAAACTTCAGGCCGTATGAGATTCATAGCGACTTTCGGCGCGTCGCCCGTCCAGTAGGCTTCGACGCCGAAGACGAGCGGCAGCGACCACGCCGTCACGTCGTAAAAACCGTACTCTTCTTTCGCCGCGTTGCTCCCGCGCCGCTCGTTGCGTGCGAGGCGCGCGAGTTGATCGCGCACGAAGACGGGGTCGAGTTGCGTGTCCGGTTCGAGCAGAGCCTTCGCGAGACGCTTCTGCGGCTGCGCGAGTTCAACCACATAAGAGCCGCCCGGAAACGTGCGCGCCCCGCCCGCCGCCGCGCCGCCCGTGTAGGCGCGCGCGTTCGTCGAACGGAAACTCTCGCCCGCCACGTTCACTTCGATCCCGGCGCGCAACAGCACGTCAATCAGATCGGCCGCGCGTGCCGGGTCGCGCCCCGGTACGATGACGATGCGCCGCATCGCCTCGCGCCGCCCCTCTTCAATCGCGCTCTGTTTGAACTCGTAGAAATCTTTCAGGCGCGCTTCGCGGTTACGCGCCGCCGTCTCAAGCGTCGTGAGCGAGGCGACGAAGTGCTTGGCGATGGCCGAGCGCAGTGTGACGATGGTGTCGTCGTCGCGTCGCCATGCGTAGCCTTTCGTGCCGCCGCCATCCGTTTCGTAAGTCATGCCGGTCGCGCCGTTCAGGGCAGGCCACGAGTCCCAGAAGAAGGGGCCGAAGAGATCGAACACGTCGCGGACGTAATAATCCCAGTTGCGCGCGTCGAACTGCGCGGCGTTGGCGCGGCCGAACTCCGTGAGCCAGCGCGAGGTCTGTGCGGGAGGCAGATTCGGGTTCACGGGGAGCGCCGCCGGGGGAAAGAAATACTGCGAGGGCTGGCCGTGATGATCCACGAAGATTTGCGGGTTCCAGTCGAGGTAGGCGCGCTGTAGGTTGCGCGTCTCCGCCTGCGTTGAGGCGAGGTTGTCGCGGTTGAGATCGAAGCGGTAGTGATTCCCGCGTCCCCAGACTGACCACGGCTCGCGGTGCTCGCTCGCCAGCGGGTCCGCGTTGCCCGTGCCGAAGGAGTTGTACCAGGTGACGAAACGCTCGTGGCCGTCGGGGTTCGAGCAGACGTTGACGACGACGACGGAGTTTTTCAGGATGTCGAGCGTCGCCGGTTCGTTCGACGCGGCCAGTTGATAGACGACCTGCATCATCGCCTCGAACGACGCCGATTCGTTGCCGTGAATCGTGTAGCTCATGAAAGAGATGATGGGCATCTCGGCGCTGATGCGCGCCGCCTCCGCCGCGTTCGTCGTGCGCGGATCGGCGAGCCGCGCGATGTTGGCCTTGATTTGATCGAGCCGCTGCAAATTCTCGGGCGCGGAGATGACGACGAGGTGCATCGAGCGGTGCTCGTTCGTCTCGCCGATGTCGGTCACGCGCACGCGGTCGGGCGCGGCGGCGGCGATGCGCTCGATGACGCGTTCCATCGTCGCGTAGTTCGTGTGGAAGTCGCCCACGTCGAAGCGCGTCGTCGATTGGGGACGCGGCACGTTCTCGCGGTAGGGGCCGCGCGCGTAGAAGTCGAAACGCGAGTCGTCGCGTTGCGCGGGCGCGTGGTTGAAGAGCGAGAGGACGACGAGAGCGGCGGGCAGAAGGAGAGCGCGGGCGCGACCGTTCTGGATCATTTGTCAGGCAGCTTTCTGTTCGCGAAGATTATGATAAAGACGGCGACGATATTACCCTGTCATCGTCGCGACACTCAAATTGAAAGCAACATCGCATATGACAACTGCCGAAACCGGATGCCCGCGCTGCGATGCCGCACGGCTGCGCGCATGGGACGAACTCGCCGACGAAGAACGCGAGGTGGTGCGCCGCCTGCCGTCTGCCGCCGCCCTCTCAATCGAAGAACGCGCCGCGCTGCATCTCTGGTGCGTGCGCTGCTGGCACGAAGAGACGGGCGGCGCGCCACGCGAGGCATGACGCCGGGGCGTGAATCATACCGGCTCGCACTTGTAATTTTCTCTGTGCCTCCTCTGTGTCCTCTGTGTCTCTGTGGTGAATGACTATGAGCAAGCATTCACCACCGCAGACACAGAGAACACCGCAGGGGGCACAGAGAGTCTCATCGGATAGGGCATCGCTGTGAAATATGCGGGACGGCGGCGCGCGGGCGTCAATCCTGACGGGATGTGATGCGGTCGTAGGCCGCGCGAATATCGGCCATGCGGGCGCGCAGCGTTTCCGTGAGCGCGGCGGCCGATTCATGCCCGACCGAGCGCGCGAGGTCTCTGAAGACAGGATGATCGGGCGCGGAGGGCAGGCGCGACGAACGCCCGGCGATGAGCCGCAGGTGATGGTCGAGCGTGCGCAGGAGCGTGTAGCCTTCCGAGAGATTCCGGTAAGTTTCGGCGTCGAGCGAGCCGGCTTCGCGGAGGCGCGCGAGCGTCGTGCGGGTCGAACGATCTGTGCCGGCGTCCCGCACGTCGTCGCGCAGTTGCAGGTAGCGCGTGGCGAAGTACACGTCGAGCATGCCGCCCGCGCCGAACTTGATGTCGAGCGCGCCGCGCGTCGCGCCCTGCCCCGTGCCGCGTTCGCGTTCCAGACGCTCGCGCACGCGGCGTGTCTCTTGCCGCAACTCTTCGCTATCGCAGGCGCGCGCCGCTTCGTGGATCGCGCGGCGGGCATCGTGCTCCGCGACGCGCCCGAGTTCGAGGTCGCCGCCGACCGCGCGGAGTTTCACGTAAGCCAGCCACTCCCAGATGTTCGTGCGCGCGCGCAGGTATTCGACGAACGATGCCGCGCTGCGAACGAGCGCGCCGTTTTTCCCGTCGGGACGCAGGCGCAGGTCAACGCGGTAGACATAACCAGCGCGCGTCAGGCTCGACAAGGCCGAGACCATCAACTCTACGAGGCGCGTGTAAGCCTCTTCGCGCGTGAGCGCGCCGACGGGCGAAACCACTTCGGCGTCATAGACGACCACGAGGTCTAGATCGGAACCGTAATCCATGCCGCCGCTCGCGAGGCGTCCGAGCGCGAGGACGGAGAGACGCGGCCCCGCCGCGAGATTACCGTAACGCCTCACCATCTCGCGGCGCGCGATGAAGAGGGCGGCGTTGATGCTCGCCGTGGCGAGTTCGGTTTGCAGTCGATTTGATTCGGCGTGCGGAAGTTCGCCCCTCACATCGCGCGCGCACGTCTCGACCAGCAGTTGCGCCCAAGCGCGGCGCAACGCCACTAACTCCGAGCGAAAACTGGACTCGCGGTCGATCTCGCGGCGCAGCAGCGCGCGGTAATCGCGCCCTGCGTCTTCTCCGCGCGCGACGAGCGCGGGGATCAACGCCGGGTTGCCCGCGATCATCTCGCCGAAGTATTCCGACGCGCCGCACAGGCGCACGAGTGCGCGCAAACTTTCGTCCGAGAGTTCGACGTTCGTGCTCGACTTGTCGAGCGAGGCGGCAACGCGAGCGACGTAAGAGAGCGCACGCCGGGCGTTGAGCGAATCGTGCGCCGCTTCGTTGAGAAGACGCGCGATGCGCCTCGTCGCGGCCGGCTCCGGCTCGCGCGCGCGCCCGTTGACAGTGCCGCTACCCGGAATGAGACGGGGCGCGAAGACTTGCGCGGCGGCCAGTGTCGCGACGGCATCGGCGTGCGCGCCCGTCGCGGCTTCGAGATGCGGCTCGCTAAACGGCGTGGCGGAAAGGCTCGCATCGAAGCGGGTCGCGGCTTCGACGGCGACGGCGGGTTCCTCCGCTTCAACGGCGGCGACTGACTCCTGCGCTTCGCAGTCGGCGTTGGACTGTCTCGTCGCGGGCGCATCATTTTCGCTCTCGCTCGTTGTCGCTTCAAACATTGCGCCGCCCATCGTATCTACTTCAAACATTGCGCCGCCCGTCGTCGCTTCAAACGTCGTGTTGCCCATCGTCGTCGCTTCAAACGTCGTGTTGCCCGTCGTCGCCGCTTCAAACGTCGCGCCGCCCGTCGTTGCTTCGCCGGTCGCTATCGCCGCGTGCGGCGCGGCGACAGGGCGATCACCGAAGACGCGTTCATAGGCGGCGCGAACGCGCGTCGTGTGTAGTTCGAGCGCGCGGTTGAATTCGGCGAGCGCGTCCTGCCCGTTGAAATTCATCCGCCGCGCGACGAGCGTGCGCCGCCCCTCTTCGCCGGGTACGGAATGTGTTTGCAGGCCGTGCTCCATTTGCAGCCGGTGTTCGAGCATGCGCAGAAAGGCATAGGCATCGGAGAGTTCGGCGCGCTCGCGCTCGCTGATGAGGCGGCGGTCGGCGAGGCGGCCGAGGCTGATGAGCGTGTGGGGCGCGTGCAGCCAGAAGTCCTCTGCGCCGTGCGCGAGTTGGAGGGCTTGCGCGATGAACTCGATCTCGCGGATGCCGCCGCGACCGAGTTTGACGTTGAAGCCGCGCGCATCGCCGGAGTGCTGACGGTCGATCTTCTGCTTGGCGAGGCGCACGTTTCCGAGCGCCGCTTCGACCGACGCGGCGTGCGTATACACGCGCTCGCGCACCTCTTCGGCGAAGCGCGCGTAGAGCGAGGGCGTCCCGGCGGCGGCGCGCGATCTGATCAGCGTTTGCAGTTCCCACGCCTGCGCCTGCGCGCGGTAATAACGCAAAGCCCCTGCGAGCGAACAACTGAGCGCGCCGTCGCGGCCGTGCGGGCGCAGGCGCAAGTCCACGCGATAGGCCGCGCCCTCGCCCGTCTGCCGGCCGACGATGCGCGTCGTCAGTTCGGCGAGGCGGTTGAAGTATTCGCGGTTGGTCGTCTGTCCGCGCTCGCCCGCGCCCGACGTTTCGCCGTCGTCGGAATAGAGAAAGAGGAGGTCTATGTCGGAGGCGTAGTTGAGTTCGCGCGAGCCGAGTTTGCCGAGCGCGACGACGCAGAAACTGGCGGTCGTCTTGCGCCCGCGCTCGTCCGTGCAGAGCGGCGCGCCGTAGCGGTTGTCCAATTCCTGCCGGGCGAGGTTGAGCGCGTAGGCGAGCACGGCGTCCGCGAGGTTCGAGAGTTCTTCCGTCGTCTCGACGATGGAGTTTGTGCGGCGCAGGTCGTGCAGGTAGATGCGCAGCAACTCGCGCCGCCGGAAACGAGCCAGCAAGACCTGCGGTTCGACCTGCGAATGCGTCAGGCCGAAGCGCGCCAAAGACTCGCCCAACTCCTCCGCCGTCCTAACGTGCGTGTCGGCGCGTTCGCGCGCCAGCCAATTCAAATAATCGGGATTCTGCGCGAGCGTCGTCGCGAGCAGCGGGCTCCACGCCGCGAGCGCGAGCGCGTCGGAGAGCAGCGCGTCGTCGCGCACGAGTTTCTGCGCCGCGCGGGCATCGTCCGCCGCGAGACGTTCGTAAAACATGCGCGCGCCTTCCGCATCCGGCAAGCCGCGCACGAGCGATTCGATCTTTTCGTCAAACTTACGCAAGGCGCATTGATTGTAACGCGAAGCGCGGCGCGTTGCTTAGCAGCACGCGGCTGACGGCGGCGCGTGGCGTTTGAATAGTTGTTCGCCCTGCACACTTTTTCGTCTGCTATACTTGCCCGTCCGCGAAAGCGGTTTACGGATAATTTGCTGGAGGAGGACACGATCATGAGAAGCAACAGGCACGAGGAAACGTATTGCTTTTGAGCGTTCGAGCAAACGACGTAGAGGATTCCCGTCCGAGACGCGTGTGAAGCGCGGGCAAAGAATGGTGCGAGGCGAGAAGGAGTTGGTGGAGAAGCTGGGGAGAAATGATCTGTGTCCGTGCGGCTCAGGGCGTAGGTTTCAAGAAGTGTTGCCTGCGCGAGGGCAGATTTGAGGGGTCGCTCCGTGATTACTACTTTTAGGGAGTGAAGATTGAAGCTGAAGGCGCGTTCCGTTCGGGGCGCGCCTTCATTTGCAAGAGTTGAGGCGTCCGCGGGGCGAGAAGGGGTGCGTGTTGAAAATCATTCGGAGAATATTTGAGGCCGGGTATGTGGCGGTGATCTTTTTGTTCCTGTGCTGCGGCGTGTCGCTCGTGGTGTTTGCGGGGATGGAGTTGTGGCACGGGATCAACCCCGGTTCGGCTCTGCCGCTGAGGGAGCGTTTCAATGCGGTGCTTGAGTGCGTGGGGCTGTTGACCATCGCGGTCGCCGCGCTCGAACTGGGACAAACTATACTCGAAGAGGAGGTGCAGCGCGGGGCGCAGATGAGCGCGCCGACGCGCGTGCGCCGTTTCCTGTCGCGGTTCATGGTGGTCGTCATCGTGTCGTTGTCTATCGAGTCGCTGGTGGCGGTCTTCCAGTTCCTCCATGATGATCCGGCGCACTTGCCGCAGGCCGCCGGGATCGCCGTCGCGGCCGCCGCGCTGCTGGCGGCATGGGGCGTGTTCGTTAAATTGAACAAGAGCGCGGAAGAATTGGAACCGGAGGCGATGGAAGACGCCAAGAGCGAAGATCAGACCGTCGAAGAGAAACAGGGCGTGCGCCCGTCGGGGAGGACTTGAGTGACGGAGATCGAACGGCTCGCAGATCGACTACAGCGCGCCTTCTATCGCGACGCGTGGTGCGGCCGCTCCCTGCTCGAAACGCTCGAAGGCGTGGCGGTCGAGCGGCGTCTCTTGTTATGTGACGCTGCACGGCCGTCGCGCAGCACGACCTTACTGTCACGGCAGCCAAATTTCACTGATGAAGTAAGGGCTGTCGCGTGAAGACTAAGGCCGGTGCGCGCAGGCGATGCCGACGAGTAAAGACGAGGCCGACGCGTTGCGCTCAAAACTCAAGCCGAAAATTTTAGACTCGAAGTCTTATGCCGAAGGGCTGCGTTATCTGGCCGGGCGCGACCCGGACCTCGCGCGGCTATTCTCGGAGTTCGGCACGCCGCCGGAGTGGTTTCGCGAGCCGGGCTTCCCGACGCTGGTTCACATCATTTTAGAACAACAGGTGTCGCTCGCTTCGGCCAGAGTCGCCTTCACGCGCCTCCTGTCTTTAGCCTCGCCGCTCACGCCGGAGCGTTTCCTCGCGCTCGGCGACGCCGAACTCAAAGGCGCGGGCTTCAGCCGCCAGAAGACTCTCTACGGGCGGCATCTGGCACAAGCCGTAATCGAAGGCCGTCTGAACCTCGAATCTTTCGGCCGTCTGGGCGACGCGGAAGTGAAGGCGGAGTTAACGCGCGTGAAAGGGATCGGCGCATGGACGGCGGACATCTATCTCCTGATGTCGCTGCGCAGGCCGGACGCTTGGCCTGCCGGAGACCTCGCTCTCGCCGTGGCATTGCAGGAGGTGCGACGCCTCCCGTCGCGTCCCGCGCCCGCCAATCTCGCGACCATCGCCGAAGAATGGCGACCGTGGCGGGCGGTCGCTGCGCGGCTGTTGTGGAACTACTATTTGAACCGGCGGGCAAACGTCGTCCCATGAGGGCGAACTACTGCCGGCGACTCCGGCGATCTCGGCCGGGATGATGTTCGCGCTCACGCAACACCAATTGTTTGCCCTCGGAGGCTAAGGATGGAGGCCGGACATGAACGTCCTTGATATACTTTTTGGACGTGCGCGGCAGCGTGAGAATTGTTTCAGCCGTTCACGATCTTGCGGAATGAGGCATACACGTCGGACAGGCGATTCGCGGCGGCCGGGTCGCCGCGCGCGAGCAGCGTGATGATCTCGTCGCGCCCGGCGAACAAGGCTTGCGCGGCCTCTCTCTGCGCGGGCGTGAAACTTGAATCGTCGCCCCGGTCGATGTCCGCGCGCAGCGAGGTGTAGAACTGGCTCGTCGCCTGTCGCGCCGGTTCATAATCGCCCCTCCCGGCATCGAGCGACGCGGCGGCGATGGCGTTTTGCAGGCGCACGGAACTGAGCGTGCGTTCCACCGCCGCGAGTTTGTTGCCGCTCTCGCGCGCCTTGAGCCACATCGGTACGAAGCCGGCGAGAAAGGCGATGAGCATGAGCGCGGCATAGATGCTGACGCGCCGCATCACGTTACTCGACCTTGCCGGTCTGATTTCCACTCTTTCGCTCTCGACTTCTTCACGCATCTCAACTTCTCCTTTAAAACCGCCCGTCCATCGCGTTCGCGCAATACTTGATACCGGCACAATATCAGATGTCGCCCCCAAACGATGAACGCGTAATGACGAATGAGAAATAAACGCGGAACGCGGAACGATGAAGTAAAAGCAACTTGTCTTTACTTCATCGTTCCGCGTTCATCGTTCATCGTTCTCTTCAGATGTCGTAGTACATCGAGAATTCGAGCGGGTGCGGGCGCATGCGCAGGCGCGCGATCTCGTTCTCGCGTTTGTAGCTGATCCAGCGATTGATTAACTGCGGCGTGAACACGTCGCCTTTGAGCAGGAAGTCGTGGTCGGCTTCGAGCGCGTCGAGCGATTCTTCGAGCGAGCCGGGAAGGCTCGGCACGTCTTTGAGTTGTTCGGGCGAGAGATCGTAGATGTCTTTGTCGAGCGGTTCGCCCGGATCGATCCGGTTCTGGATGCCGTCGAGACCGGCGAGGAGCATCGCCGAGAAGGCCAGATAAGGATTGCACGAGGGGTCGGGCGGACGAAACTCAAGACGCTTCAACTTCGGATTGGTCGAGAACATCGGGATGCGTATGGCCGCCGAACGATTGCGCGCCGAGTAGGCGAGGTTGACCGGGGCTTCAAAGCCGGGGACGAGCCGCTTGTAGCTGTTCGTCGTCGGCGCGGCGAAGGCGACGACGGCCGCCGCGTGTTTCAACAGGCCGCCGATGTAGAAGCGCGCCATCTCGGAGAGACCGGCGTAGCCGTCGCCCGCGAACAGCGGACGCTCGTCCTTCCAGAGCGATTGGTGACAGTGCATCCCACTACCGTTGTCGCCGTAGAGCGGCTTCGGCATGAAGGTCGCGGTCTTGCCGTACTGGTAGGCCGTGTTGCGCACGACGTATTTGAAGAGTTGGAGGTTGTCGGCCGTGCCGAGCATCGTCGCGTAGCGAATGTCGATCTCGCACTGACCGGCCGTGGCGACCTCGTGATGATGACACTCGACCGTGATGCCGCAGCGTTCCAGAATCAAACTGATCTCGGAGCGCAGGTCGCTCAGGGTGTCCGTGGGCGGAACGGGCACATAACCCTCTTTGGGGCGGATGCGGTAGCCCTGATTCGGGCCGTTCGCCTCGTCGGACGCGCGCCCCGTAGCCCAGTGGCCTTCGTCGGATTCGATGGTGTAACCAGCGGAGAACTGGTCGTTATTGAAGCGCACGCCGTCGAAAACGAAGAACTCCGCTTCGGGGCCGAAGTTGATCGTGTCGGCCAGCCCCGTGAAACGCAGGTAGCTTTCGGCGCGCTGGGCGACCGAGCGCGGGTCTAACCCGTAGCCCTCTTTCGTGATCGGATCGACGGCGTTCGCGATGAGGCAGAGGGTCTGTTCCTCCGCGAACGGGTCCATCCACATTCGCGCCGCGTCGGGGACGAGCAGCATGTCCGACTCGTGGATCGAAGCCCACCCGCGCAAAGAAGACGCGTCGAAGCCGAACCCGTCCTCAAACGATCCTTCGCCGAGTTCGTGAATGGGATAGGATAAGTGATGCCATGCGCCGACGAGGTCTGTGAACCGGAGCGAGAGAAATTTCGCCCCCTGATCCTCGGCATACTTCAAGGCAGTTTTTGCGTTCATGTAATCTCCTGAGTTGTGTAGGGAGTGTCGGGGTGACAGGCCGCCATGCTGGTGCGGAATGTGCGGGCTAATGTCGTGAAGTTTGACAAATGCTTCAAAAGCGAGCGTCTGTTAGCTGATAGCGCCTGGGACGCGTAAAAAAGTCCGCATTATAGACCCGCCGCGAAGCCTGTCAAGGTTTCACGCGAGAAACTTTGACGGCACGCATGTCAAAAGCGCGCCGGGCGGTCTCCTAAACCTTTCTGGGGCGAACGTTTAAGCGTGCCGGGGGGCGGTTTCGCGCCAAAAATAGTTATTGTCCGCCTACGGTTTTTCTGTTACTCTGCGACCTTAAGTTTTCCAACCATGAATGTTCCCACTAGAAGACAAGCGCGAAGGATGACCCGACGCGCACTTGATGCCCCAACACGAACACAAGGGAGGCAGGAGACCGGAAGTTGACCACGGCCATTGAACAGACGCTCGAAACCTACGGCATCGAAAACTGGGGAGCCGGCTACTTCGGCATCAACCGCAAAGGGAACCTCATCGTCCATCCTTCGGACACCGATACCAAAACCTCCGCCGACCTCAAAGAAATCATAGACGACCTCGAACGACGCGGCATCTCCACGCCCGTCCTCCTGCGCTTCCCCCAACTCGTCACCGCGCAGGTGCGCAAACTCCAGCGCGCCTTCCGCGCCGCCATCCGCGAGTTTGAATATCAGGGCGCGCACATGTGCGTCTATCCGATGAAGGTCAACCAGCAGCGGGCGGTCGTCGAGGAATACTTGCGCGAGGGCACGCGCTACGATTTCGGGTTGGAAGCCGGGTCGAAGGCCGAACTCTACGCCGCCATCGCGTTAGAACAGGCGTCCGAGAGCCTGCTCGTCCTGAACGGCTTCAAGGACGAGGAGTTCATCGAACTCGCCTTTGTCGGCGCGCGGGCGGGCAAGCGCGTCGTGATCGTCATCGAGAAGATGAGCGAACTCGATCACATCCTGCGTTTCGCCGACATTTTCGAGGAAGGCCACGAGGGCGACCTCCCGATTGTAGGTCTGCGCGTCAAACTCTACTCGAAGGGGTCGGGTCGCTGGGAGAAGTCCGGCGGCGAGGCGGCGAAGTTCGGTTTGACGACGACCGAGATACTCGAAGTCATCCGCCGCTTGCAGGAGGCCGGACGCATCGAGATGCTGCGCCTCTTGCACTTCCACATCGGCTCGCAACTCACCGACATCAAGCGCATCAAGAACGCGATGAAAGAGGCGGCGCGCGTCTACGCCAAGATTTACCAGATGAAAATTCCCATCGAGTTGCTCGACGTGGGCGGCGGCATGGCCGTCGATTACGACGGCTCGAAGACCGCCTTCGATTCCTCGGCCAACTACAACGCGCAGGAATTCGCCAACGACGTGATCTATACGATCAAGCAGGTCTGCGACGACGAGAACGTCCCGCACCCGACCGTCATACAGGAATCCGGCCGCTACCTCTCCGCTTATCACGCCATCCTCGTTACCAACGTGCAGGAAGAGATCGAAACGGTCGTGGAAGACATCACGCCCATCGAGATCGAGGCCAACGACCCGCAGGTCGTCACCGAACTCGGCGATTTGCGCCAGAACATCAGCATCAAAAATTACCGCGAGTATTACCACGACGCCCTCGAACACCGCGACACGATGTTCACGCTCTTCAACCTCGGCCTCATCTCTCTGGAAGATCGCGCGAAGGGCGAAGTGCTCTTCTGGGACGTGTGCGAGCGCGCCGACAAGTACGCGCAGCAGGCCGAGTACGTCTCGGAAGAGTTCGACGAATTGCGCCGCTTGTCGCGCGCCAAGTATTTGACGAACTTCTCCGTCTTCCGCTCCGCGCCCGACCACTGGGCGCTCGACCAGTTGTTCCCTATCGTCCCGATTCACCGTCTCAACAAGATTCCGACCGCCTACGCCACGCTCTGCGACATCACCTGCGACTCGGACGGCGTGGTGGACAAGTTCGTCGATCTGCACGACGTGAAGCAGGTGCTCGAACTGCACCCGCTCATCGAGGGCGAACCGTACTATCTGGCGTTCCTGCTCGTCGGCGCGTATCAGGAGGTGATGGGCAACAATCACAACCTCTTCGGCACGCCGAACGAGGCGCACATCCACATCGACGAAGACGGTTACCTGATCAAGAAAGTCCTGCGCGGCATGACCGTGGGCGAAGCGGTCGAAACCGCGCGCTACGAACCGGGGCAACTGCACGACGGCTTTCGCCGCCAAGTCAGGCAGCGCATCAAACAGGGCGAACTGACCGAGGCCGAGGGCGCGGAACTCGTGGAGTTCTACGAATCCCGCGCCGGCGCTTACACCTATCTGGCAGTCAACGGAAAAGAGAGGAAGAAGTGAGTTTCAGGTTTCAGGTTTCAAGTTTCAAGTTAAAGAACGAAGCACGTTCAGACTTGAAACTTGAAACCTGAAACTTGAAACCTAATTCTTTGAAAAACTATGGTAACTCAACGCAAACCGAGACCTTCGAAGTATCTGACTATTCCGACGCGCCCGGTGCAGGTGGATCGCGACCGCTCGGTGGCCGGGCTGTTGGAGAAGATGGAGGGCACGGGCTTCGGCGCGCGCCAACTGGCCGAGGCGCACCGCATCTGGCTCGACATGCTCGGCGACAACACGACGATCTTCGTCGCCGCCTCCGGCGCGCTCATCCCGGCCGGGATGCGCCGTCTTCTGGCCTACGTCATCAAGAACCGCTTCGTCGATGTGCTCGTCTGTTCCGGCGCGCTTCTCTTCCACGATCTCCACGAGACGCTCGGACGCCAGCACTTCCAGTCGCATCCGCAGATGACGGACGCCGAACTCGAAGCGTCGCAGATCAGCCGTATGCTCGACGTGATCGCGAGCGAAGAGGAATACCGTGAGGCGGAGGAGTGGGTCGGCGGTTTCACCAACCAACTCGACCAGACGCGCCCCTACTCGACGCGCGAGTTCCTGCACCTCCTCGGGCGCGAACTCGCCGAGATCGCCACCGACGACGGCGTGCTCACTTCGGCCTACAAGGCTCGCGTCCCCGTCTTTTGCCCGACCATCGCCGACTCTTCCATTAGCGTCGGCATCGCCAACTCGCGCTTCGAGAAGAAGAACAACTTCCAGTTCGACCTCATTCAGGACGTGCTCGATCTGACGCAGGTGGCGGCGCGCGCGCGCGTCTCCGGCGTGATTAATCTGGGCGGCGGCACCTCGCGCAGTTTCCTGCATCAGATGGAAGTTGCGACCAACATCGTCAAGACGCCCGCGCGCGGCCACAAGTACGCGATTCAGATTTCGACCGACGCGCCCCACCCCGGCGGCCGCTCCGCCGGGACGGTCGGCGACGAGTCGCTCATCTACGGCAAACTCGCGCGCGGCGCGACCTCGGCCTACGTTAATTGCGACGCCACCATCGCCCTCCCCATCCTCGTCACTTCGCTGTCGCAAACCGCCGCCAAGTACATGAAAGGCCGCAAGCGTCCCAACTTCATCTTCGCACGCGAACTGACCATCGAAGTACCGTAAAAGAAACGATGAAGTAGGAACGATGAACGCGGAACGGAAGAATTGATTCATTTGTTCATTGATTCAATGAAGCGGATTTAATGAATCAATGAACAAATGAATCAATCGCTTTTACTTCATCGTTCATCGTTCCTACTTCATCATTTCCCTTTCGTCGTTTCCCTTTTCCCCTTCCCATATGCTAACGTCGCCTCTCCCGCCGACGCCGAACCGGCGTACCCGGTATTTAAGCCGGCAACTCCAGAGCGGACTGACCGTTTCACAATCAAAAAAACTTACAGTTTAACGTTCCACGGATTTTCAGGAGGTTGTCAGTAATGCGTTTCCCCGTGCAATTTTCCCTCGCGCGCGTTGCGGCTGCGGTTGTCTTCGCGCTGTGCCTGTTCTTCTCCGCAGAGCGCTCCGCTCCGGCGCAGGCGGTGAATCAGTATCGACTCTTCAGCGCGAACGGCGCGACCATCGTTCCCGGCACGACGCCCGTCACGGGCTTCAGTTGCGGGGCGACCGCCGGCGACGACTGCGTGGCGACCATCGCGCTGCCCTTCGCCTACAACTTCTACGGAAACACCTACACCTCGGCCGTGGTCAGTTCCAACGGGAGCCTCCAGTTCGCGACCGCCAGCCCCGACTACGGGCAGTTCGAAGTCTGCTTCCCGCTCAACCTCTTCGGCTATTCGATCATCCCGCACTTCTCAGACCTGACCATCAGAAACACGGGCGAAGGCATCTTCACATCGGTGTCGGGCAACGCGCCCAACCGCATCTTCAACATCGAATGGCGCGCCTCGCCTCACGGCAAACCCGCAGGCAGTCTCAACTTTGAAATCCGGCTCTACGAAACGCAAGAGCAGAGGAGTTTCGACATCATTTACGGCACCGTGCCGAACAACGGCTTCGACGCGACGGTCGGCGTGCAGCGCGGCGCTGTCCCCTCGGGCGACGCGGCCGGGTCGTTCACGCAGTACGAGTGCCGCATCGGCGGCTTGCGCGACGGCCAGATGATCTACGGCGTCGGCGCGGCGGCCACCTCGCTCATCCTCGAAGGACAGGCCATCGACGCGGAAGGCAATCCGCTCTCCGGCGTGACCATCAACCTGACAGGCGCGACGAACGCCACCACCACGACGAGCGCGAACGGCCACTACCTCTTTCAAGGACTCTCGGCGAACTCCGCTTACACCGTCTCCGCCGCGCAGAGCGGTTCGACCTTCTACCCGGCCTCGCGCACCTTCGCCTCTTATCAGGGCAACCAGACCGTCACCTTCACGCGCACCTTCCTGCCGGAAGCGGGGCAACTGTTGATCAGCGAGTTTCGCCTGCGCGGCCCGTTCCCGGCCGGCGGCGAGAGCGGCGCGCGCGACGAGTTCGTGGAAATTTACAACAACACCGATTCGAGTTTCGTCGTCAACACGCCCGACGATTCGTCCGGGTGGGTCATTGTCTCGTCGGCGACGTTCGGACCGTCCGTGAGCCACTCCATCCCGCGCGGGACGATCATCGCGCCGCGCGGCCACTACCTCGTGAGCAACGGCAGCGGCTACACCCTCAACTCTTTCGCCTCGCCGGACACTTTCTACTTCGGCGATCTCCCGGACAACTCCGGCATCGCACTCGTTCGCACCTCCAACGAGGCGAACTATCTCGCGGCGGGCAACCGCATCGATGCGGTCGGCTTCAACACGGAGACCGATGCCTTCTATCGAGAGGGCGCGGGGCTGCCCGCCATCTTGACGAACGACGGCCAGTATAGTTTCGTCCGCAAGCTCACCACCGGCGTGCCGCAGGACACGAACAACAACGCCGCCGACTTCCTGATGGTTTCGACGAACGCCGCCTCTTACGGCGCGATCCAATCCGTGCTCGGCGCGCCCGGCCCGCAGAGTTCCGGCAGCCACATCCAGCGCAACGCCTCCGTCAAGTCGTCGTTCGTCGACCCGCAGTGCGGCGGCTTCGGCGCGGCGACGAGCGCGTGCGCACGCGTGCGCACCTCGGCCAACGCCAATCCGACGAGCGCGGCCTTCGGCACGCTCCTGCTCCGTCGCACGTTTGCCAACACGACCGGACAGAAGATCAACCGCCTGCGCTTCCGCATCGTCGATCTCACGACGAAAGGCAACGCGCAGGTCGGGCAGTCCGATCTGCGCGCGCTCACCTCCGGAGACATCGTCGTCACCAACACCAACGGGCAGAACGTCCCCATTCGCGGCCTGACGCTCGCCCAAACGTCCGCACAACCGGAAGGCGGCGGCATCAACTCCACGCTCGTCCCGCTCTCGGTCTCGCTCTCGTCGCCGCTCGCGCCCGGCGCATCCATCAACGTCGAGTTTCGCCTCGGCGTGATGACCAACGGCAGCTTCCGCTTCTTCGTCAACGTCGAAGCGATTACGGCCGCGGCCGCGCCGTCGGAGGAAGACGCCGCCGGCTCCGCCGGCTCCGCCGTCACCACCAAACGCACCGCGACCGGCAAACAGGCGGCTCGCTCCACGAGCCAACGCTAACGCCCTCGCCTCAGGGCGAAAGGCACGGGCGACGAGAATGTTGATTCTCGTCGCCCGTGCCTTTCGCTTTCCCCCTTTACGCCTCGCGCATCGCGGAAAGTTAACTCAACTCCCGTTCTTCTTATTCACTTTTCATCCCTCATCCCTCATCCCTGCCTTCACGCCAGCCACGGCAACACGTCTTCGCCCGCAGGAGGGCGCGCCCCGCCGATGACGCGTATGAAATAATCTTCAAGCGACACGGGGCTGCCGCCCGTGCCGTCGCCGTCTCCGACCGCGATCCCTCGTCGCAACTCGTCGAGCGCGCCTTCGACCACCAGCCGCCCCCCCGTGATGATCGCGATGTGCGTACACAAACGCTCGACGATCTCCAACACATGTGACGTGAGAAAAACCGTGATGCCGCGCGCCGTCAACTGCAACAACAAATCCTTCAACGTCCGCGAAGCGAGCGCGTCCACGCCCTCGAACGGCTCATCCAGAAACAAAATCTCCGGCCGGTGAATCAGCGCGCACGCCAGCGACAGCTTTTTCTTCATCCCGTGCGAATACTCCACCACCAGCTTTCGCGGCTCGCCCTCCAAATCCATCAACGCCAAAAGCTCCTGCCCGCGATCCCTCGTCTCCTCGCGCGTCAGGCCGTACATCCGCCCCGTAAACGTCAACATCTCCGCGCCCGTCAAACGCTCGAACAAGTTCAAGTCCTCCGGCACGACCCCGATCCGCCGCTTCACCTCCAGAGACTCGGCCGCCAGATCGCGCCCCAGCACGCGCACCGTTCCCCCGGTCGGCGCAAGCAGCCCCGTCAGCATCTTAATCGTCGTAGACTTCCCGGCCCCGTTCGGCCCCAGAAACCCGAAAAACTGCCCCCGCCCCACACGCAAATCCACCCCGTCCACGGCCACGAAATCCCCAAACCGCCGCACGAGTCCAAACGTCTCGACGGCGGGCGCACTCTCCGGCTCAACTGGATTAGTCATGAACTGTTTTGTACGCGCAGGACACGCGAGAGGTCAAGGCAGGCGCAAGACGAAATAGACTGTGACTGCTACAGGTGAGGAAGTCGTCACCACAGAGGAAGCGTGTTACGCGGGCGAATTGACAAGCTCGGATAAATTCTCAAAGTAGCGGCGGTGAGTGCGCCGCAAAGCCTCTTCGGTGGCCGCTTCTAATATAACGACCTCGCGCTCAGTACTGAGACGACTAAGTTCGAGTTCCAACTCAAGCCGCGCGTCTTCGGCCTTTTGACGCTCGGAGTCGTCGAAACCCTTAAAGGTAACTATTTCTCCGCGAGCACGGTCATACTCAATCAGAAAGATCATTATTCTCTCCTGCTAATCCTTCCACAAGTTCGATATTATCATGAAGAACTTTGAATGCCCGTTGCCTCAACGCGGTCTT
The DNA here is from genome assembly GCA_035645695.1 of Pyrinomonadaceae bacterium. GTDB lineage: Bacteria > Acidobacteriota > Blastocatellia > Pyrinomonadales > Pyrinomonadaceae > JAIVJZ01. The sequence goes on along the minus strand of DASQMC010000012.1, from coordinate 38,218 downwards.
CTCTTCTTCATTCTCTACTATTAGTTGCTTAAAAGCATCTACGACCTTACCTTCTAAGGGTATTTCCTTCTTCACTTCTGCTAACGTTGTTTCAAAAGATTCCATTGCGATAACCATTTCAGATGTTACTGTTAAGGTCTTTCGAACATTTTCATTACCCGCGCCATACTTAATTGCCGGATCAACAATATCAGATAGTTTCTCTGAGAGTTCCGCCCAGAGATGTTGCAGCGAAGTTCTCACCTGTATCTCGATCATTTTATCGAGACTGTTCACGACCACATGAACAGCGCGATAGCCGTGGCTTGGTCGCTGGCGACGATCAACGATAGCGGTCTGTTCAAAGAGATTGGTGAGGGATTGAACGACCGCGTCTTGCTCCGCGATGTCTGCGACGGTCAACCGACAGCCCGCGATATCCTGAATCTGGGTGAGGCGAATGCTTTCCCTGCGCAACTTGTCGGAGATGGATGTGGTTGACTTAGCCGGTCTGCCCGTCGGTTCGAGTGTCAAATCCTGACGAATAGTTCCGACGACGATCTCGTATGCCGGGGTGAATGAACGCCGGTACAGATCGAGAAGCCGCAGATCGGCCTCGGTGATATTGCCCTTCTTCAGGCGATCACCTAAACGGTCGATCTGCGACTTAGTCAGTTCTTTTGCCATAGGCGTCAGCGTTTACGGCATATTAGCATTTTCGATTGCATTGTATGCCAACGCTCTGCGACGCCCTATGCTCTCTCAGCTACTCACGCAAAAACGGTCTGGCCTCGCCCGCGCGGACGTGCGCGGGGAATTGGCGGTGCGTGCTCATGAGGAAGGCCGTGGAGCTTGCGCGCAGGGCATTGCCATGTGTGGCGGCGAGGCGAACGAAGCGGCTGAAGAAGGACATGCCGTAATAGTAGCCGTCGTGGCAGCTGACGAGCACGTCGGCCGTGTGGCGCACGCGCGGGGCGTGGAGCGAGTTATGTAGATTGGCGAGCGCGTCGGGGTAGGTGTGCGCGGCGGTGTGGGCGTACCAGTCGGCGTCCGGGGCATAGCCGCGCGCGTGGAGTTGGCCGCCCGCGCGAAGCGCCCGTTGCACGCCGTCGAGGCCGAGCGGGTCGCCCGTTAGTTGCTCGTAACTGTAGCGCGCCTGCCCGTTATCTTCGCGGGTGATGCGCGCCGTGCCGCGCGCGCCGTGTACGACGACCGCCGAGTCGCCTTCGCGGTGGAGGCTGAAGTCAACGCCTTCGAGCGTCTTGAGCGCGTCGGCGACTTCGGCCGGGTCGGTTTCGTCGGCGCAGTAGATGGCGGCGTAGCCGCACAGGCCGAAGGCGGGCGCGGCTACGCTGCGTTTTCCGCGCCCGCGCTCGAAGCGTTCTTTGACGCCGAAGCCCGCCGCGCGCAGGTGCGTCTGCAAGTGGATTTTTCGATTCTCTTCGAGGTTCATGCCGTGGTCGGAGAAGAGGACGATCTCGGTCTCGTCGCCGCAGAAATCTCGAATCTCCGTGAGAATCCGGTCGAGCGATTCGAGGGCGACGTTCAACTTTTGCGGCCCGCGAATGTGCAGGAGTCCGTCCGTGCCTTTGAGGAAGGCGAAGAAGTCGCGGTCGTGGGGCGCGGCGCGAAACTTGTCGCGGAAGCGGCGCATGTCGGCGCGCCACACGGCGTCGGGCGCGACGTAGACGAGGAACTCGAAGGGGAGCGGCTCCTGATAATCGAGTTCGTCCATGTAGGACGAAGGCACTTTGTCGGGCGTGCGCCGCCCGATGTACTTGCGTATGCCGCCGCACAACTCCTGCGAATCCTTGTCGAAGTAGAGGCTCTCGTAGCCGAGCGGCAGGCTCGCGCCGAGCATCTGCGCGAGCGCGACGTTCGTCATCGTCGGGAACGGCGAGAGCAAACCGGCCGGCTCGCCGAAGCGCGAGAACAGCCCGCGCGACTTCGCCGCTTTGATCACTTCGTAAGGCACGCCGTCGAGACACAACAGGAGGCGGCGAGGTCTGGTCGCACCCGCGCCGCCGTTTGAATACTTTTGCACTACTTCACCTCTAATCTTTGCCCGTGGTCGGTCGTCAGTGGTCAATCGTTCGTTGCCGGTTGTCCGTGGCCGTCCTGGTCGCCGGTTCGATGCGGACTGTGGTAGCAGGTGACATGAACACGAACAACTGACAACCGGCCACGGACAACTGACAGCCTTCAATTCTCTTCCGCACCCTTCGGCGCGGGCTTGCGATACGGTTCGCGCAATCCGCGCCGCGCTTCTTCGAGCGAGTCGTAGACGTTGGGGCGCGCGAGAACGAGCTTGTACTGCGCGAGCGCGTCGTCGCGCCTGCCCGCAAGGTCCAGGGTCTGTGCGGCGCGCAGGCGCGCAAGCGTCGCCTGATTCGCCTCCGCGTTCGGGACGGCCGCCGCAGCGAGAAACTCTTTCGCCGCGCGTTCAAACTGTCCCGCGACGAAGAGGGCTTCGCCATACTGGAAATGAATGAGATCGAGTTGGCGCGTGGCCGCGTTGCGTGCGGCGCGGTCGCCGAGGAGCGAGTCGAAGATGGCGAAGGCTTCGCGCTCCGTGTTCGAGGCGGCAGTCCCGTCGCCGCCCGCACGCTCCGTGGCCGCCTGCGAGACGAGCGCGTCGGCATACTCCAACTTGAACAGGTAATTCTTCGGATACTTCGCGGCGAGTTCGCGCGCGAGCGCGGCCGCGTCCCGGTATCGCCGCTCGCGCTTGTAGAGCGGGATGAGCATCACGCGCGCGTCGTCTCGCGCCCAGCGGCCTTCGCGCATCACGCGTTCGAGCGTGGCGAGGCCGCGCCGCTTCGATCCGCGCGTGCCCGTCATGCCCGCGAGGATTTTGTAGGGCAGCGCGAGACCCCCGACGATGTAATCCTGCATGCCGATGGTCAACTCCGCGTCGTGATAGTTCGGGTCGAGTTTGATCGTCTCGCGATGCCGGTCAACGGCGTCCGAACCGCTGCGCAGGGCTGAGATGAAGCTGCGCTCGACCGCCCCGGCGAACGCGGCCTTCAACCCCTGCGTCGCGCCGAGGAAATAGAGCGCTTCGGCGTCCTTCGGGTTTTGCTTCAGGCGCGCTTCGGCCAGAGCTTTGGCCGCGCGCGTCCACTCTTTGAACTGCGCGACGATCTTCGGATCAACCTTATCTTCCGTCTTCGCGTAGAAAGAATCGTTGTTGTACAACCCGGACTGCAAACGCCGCGACGCGTTCAACGTCTCAAGCCATAAACTCGCCGCGAGAAATTGCGTCCCCGCCGGGTGATCCGGGTAGAGTCGCGCGAGTTCGCGGAAACGCGCGCGCGCCGCTTCGTAATCGAGATTGTAGAGCGCCTCGAACCCTTCGGCGCGCACCTTGTCGAAACGCGCGCGGTCAACTTCGGTCGTCGCTGCCGTTGCAGCGGCGACGGCGGGCGCGGACTTCCCCGCCCCGGCAGCAACGGACTCCGGCTGCGACTTCTTCGCCGACGCCCCTTCTTTTTGCGCGTGCGCGAGGCTGTAGGAAGCCAACAGGATTATGAGCAGCAGCACCGTCACATGAAGCGCGAACAGCACCGCCGGCAAACGCCGTTTCATCACAACTTCTCCGATCATTTTTTACCGTCTCCGCGCCGCCTCGCACGCGACGCCGACTCTCCACATCGTCAACAGGTTGATCCCGAACCCCGCCGCGTACCAGACCGGGCGCGGCGCCCGCTCGCTCCAGGCCAGCACGTGCGCGCCCAGAAAGACGGACGAGGCGAAAAATATCCCCGGCATCATCAAAGTGAATCCGAGCGAATCGAGCAGCGACGCCCACCCTCGCGGCCAACCCGCGCCGCCCACCTCCGCCGTCACGAACGGCTCGGGGGCGCGCGTCGCCGCGTTGAGGCACAGGATGCCCGCCACGTTCAACGCCGAGGCGAAGAATATTAGACGCGCCAGAAACGTCCGGCTTTGCCTCTGTACGCGGCTTCTCATTACGAATAACTCTCCAGATACTTGACGCCCGCGCCCGTGTTGAAAAGCACGATGCGCTCGTCCGCGCCGACTAACCCTGCCGCCAGCAGTTGCCTCAGCGCGGGCAGGCACGCCGCGCCCTCCGGCGCACAAAACAGTCCTTCGGCCGCGCCGATCTCGCGCGTCGCCGCGATCAACTCTTCGTCCGTCACGCTGACGGCCGTACCGCCTGATGCGCGCAGGGCGTCGAGTATCAAAAAGTCGCCGATGGCCTTCGGCACGCGCAAACCCGAGGCGGTCGTTGCGGCATCGGGAAACTCGTCGGCGAAACGCTTTCCCTCGTCGAACGCGCGCACGATGGGCGCGCACCCCGCGGCCTGCACCGTCACCATCCGCGGTCGTTTGCTTCCGATCCAGCCCATCGCTTCCATCTCCTCGAACGCTTTCCACATGCCGATGAGTCCCGTGCCGCCGCCCGTCGGGTAGACGATTACGTCGGGTAACTCCCAATCGAATTGTTCGGCCAACTCGTAGCCGAGCGTCTTCTTGCCCTCGACGCGGTACGGCTCTTTCAAAGTCGAAACGTCAAACCAGCCTTCCGCCTCTTTGCGCCTGCCCACCTCCGCGCCGCAGTCCGTGATGAGCCCGTCCATGAGCGTGACGTGTGCGCCTGTCTGCTCGCATTCGACGATGTTGGCGCGCGGCGTATCGCGCGGCATGAAGATGTGCGCTTCGAGTCCCGCGCGGGCGGCGTAGGCGGCGAGCGCGCCCGCGGCGTTTCCCGCCGAGGGGACGGCGAGTTTACGCGCGCCCAACTCTTTCGCCATCGAGACGGCGGCCGTCATCCCGCGCGCCTTGAAACTCCCCGTCGGGTTCTGCGATTCGTCCTTGATGTAGAGTTCGCTCAAGCCCAATTGTCGCCCCAGACGCGCGGCGGCGAGCAGCGGCGTCCAGCCTTCGCCGAGCGAGACGATGTTTTCTTCGTGCGCGACGGGCAGCACCTCTCTGTAACGCCATAAATCAGCCGACCTCTCACGTAAACTTTCCTTCGTCAACTTAGCGGCGGCGCGCTCCAAATCGTAACGAACCAAAAGCGGCTTGCCGCACTCGCGACAGAGATTGAGCAACTGCCGTGCCTCGTGCCTGAGCGCGCACGCCGCGCATTCCAGATGTGTTACGTTCATAAAAAACGGAGTCCTTTCCAAAAGATTTCCCGCATCAATAAAACGCCCGCATCATACGCCAGCCATCAAACATCCGTCAGGTGGAGCAAACCTATTGCGGTAACGGGTGACAGGTGACAGGTGACAGGACGAGAAAGCCGTAAATCGTAAATCGTGAACGGAAAAAACCGTTTTCCTCCGTTCACGATTTACGATTTACGATTTACTGTTTTATCTTGTCACCTGTTACTTGTCACCCGTCACCGCTTTTATGATTCAACTGCTCGCGCTCGATCTTGATGGGACGCTTCTCAACTCGCTCGGCGAGTTGTCGGCGCGCAATGCCCGCGCGATTGCCGAAGCACGCTCTCGCGGGGTGCGCGTCGCGCTCGTCACGGGACGGCGTTTCCGCGACGCCCGCCCGCTCGCGCTCAAACTCGGCCTCGACGTTCCGGTCATCGCGCACAACGGCGCGCTCACCAAGCACGCGCGCACGCTCGAAACCGTTTCGGCGAGCCTCCTGCCTTTGGAGACCGCGCGTGAAGTCCTGCGTCTCGGGCGGGCGCATCGCGCCGACCCGCTCGTCAGCGACGACGCGGTGGGCGCGGGCGTGCTCGTCTACGACCACCTGCGCGACACGGGCGGCCCCGTCGCGGAATACATCGAATGGTCGCGCCGCATTCACGGCGACGAGGCCGAACGCGCCATCCTCCACGTCCCGTCGCTCGAAGATTATCTCGACCACGCGCCCGTCCACATCACCTTCTCCGGCACGTATGCGAACATCGAACGACTGAGCGTCGTGTTCGCTGCCGAACTCGGCGCGCGCGCCAAGCTCATGACGACGCTCTACGCTTCGATTGATTTCGGGCTGGTTGACGTGATCCACCCGGACGTGTCGAAGGGCACGGGGCTGGCCGCCGTGGCCGCCGAACACAAGCTCTCGCCCGCCGAAGTGATGGCCGTCGGCGATAATCATAACGACGTGGAGATGTTGGAGTTCGCGGGCACGCGCGTCGCCGTCTCGAACGCCGAGCCGCGCATCCTCGGACTCGAAGGCATTCAGGTTACGGACAGCAACGACGAGGACGGCGTGGCCGTCGCCATCGAGAAGTTTATTTTGCAGACAGAAACTACTACGAAAGGATGAAACGGTTGTCCGTGGTCAGTTGTCCGCTGTCCGTTGCCTGTGGCATCGCGGGCGGCGGGTCAAAGGTAAAATCTCAGCTTGCGTAAGAGATAAAACAACTGACCACGGACAACTGACCACGGACAAATTTTATGGCAAACCGCATCGCAAACATCAAGACGAACCACGGCACGATTCGCTTCGAGTTGTTGGAAGAAGACGCGCCGAAGACCACCGATAATTTCATCAAACTGGCCGAGCGCGGCTATTACGACGGCGTGATCTTTCATCGCGTCATCAGCGGCTTCATGATTCAGGGCGGCGACCCGACGGGCACGGGGCGAGGCGGCGCGTCCGCTTCCGGCGGCAAGTTCGCCGACGAGATCAACCGCTCGTCCGAACTCTACAAAGGCGCGTATGCGAAGGGCACTGTGGCGATGGCGAACGCCGGGCCGAACACGAACGGCTCGCAGTTCTTCATCATGCACGCGGACTATCCGCTGCCGCCGAGCTACAGCAAATTCGGGCGTGTCATCGAAGGGCAGGAAGTGGTGGACGCCATCGCGTCGGTCGATAAAGACCGCAGCGATAAACCGCGCACTGATGTTGTAATGGAGAAAGTCACTATCGAGCCGGGCGGCGGGCAATAAGAAGAAACGATGAAGGCGGAACGCGGAACGATGAAGTAAAAGCCGTCAGTTGTCCGTGGTCAGTTGTCAGCGGTTCAATCCCTTCTTTAGTAACTCGCGTGGTTGCCACAGGCAACTGACAACTGACCACGGACAAAGAACAGCCTTTCATTCATCGTTCATCGTTCCGCCTTCATCGTTTCCATCAGTCCTCGCCTATCAACGCCCCGCCCGCTTCGTCAAAACGCACGCGCAAATTGTGATTGACCGGACTGAAGCCGCGCCCGAGTTGCGGCGAGCGGCGGATGGCCTCAGTGACGAAACGCTTGGCCGCGCCGATTGCGGCGTCTAAATCCATCCCGCGCGCGAGGCAGGCGGTGATGGCGGCGGCGAGCGTGCAGCCCGTGCCGTGCGTGGCGTTCGTTTCGATGCGCGGCGCGCGGAAAAATTCGATGCGCCCCGCGTCGTCGAGCAAATCGACGGCGTCGCCCGTCAGGTGCCCGCCCTTGACGAGCACGGCGCGCGCGCCCATCTCGCGCATGAGCGCGGCGGCGCGGCGCATGTCGGCTTCCCCTTTGATTTCGAGTCCGGTGATGCGTTCGGCTTCGGGGATGTTGGGCGTGACGAGGCGTGCGAGCGGCAGCAGTTCCGTTTTCAGAGCGGCCAGCGCATCGTCGTCGATCAGATCGAAACCGGAGGTGGAGCGCACGACCGGGTCGATGATCGCGCCCGTCTCGCCGAGAGCGGTCTCGCGGAGCAGGCGCGCGACTTCCGAGATCACTTCGCGCGTCGGGAGCATGCCGGTCTTCACGCCCGCGACGCGAAAATCTTCGACCACCGGCATCACCTGCGCGCGCACGTCTCCGGCCGTCTGGTGCGTCGCGCCGAAGACGCCGGTCGTGTTCTGAAACGTCAGCGACGTGACGGCCGCCGTGGCGAAGCAACCGAAGGCCGTGAAAGTTTTAATGTCGGCCACGACGCCCGCCCCGCCCGAAGGATCAAAGCCCGCAATCGTCAACGCGACGGGCATGTCGTTTGTCGTTTGCATTTTATTCCGCGCAACTTTCTTCTAACTCGTTGACGACCGCTTCGAGTTCGCTTTCGTCGCCGAAGAGGCGGATGGCGGCGACGCCCCGCGCGCCCGCCTCGATGACTTGCGGGATACGCGCGCGCGTGATGCCGCCGAGCGCGAGCAGGGGGAAAGGCGCGACCGCCTGCGCCGCCTCGCGCAAAGCTCCGAGGCCGAGCGGCTCGCCGTAGGCGTGTTTGGAAGGCGTGTCGAAGACGGGGCCGAAGACGGCGAAGTCCGCGTCGGCGGCGCACGCGGCGCGCGCTTCTTCGAGCGAGTGCGTGGATGCGCCGATGAGGAAACCGCGTGGGGCGATGTTGCGAACGACGAGCGGGTCGAGCGAGCGCGCGGTGAGATGAACGCCGTCGGCTCCGGCGGCGAGCGCGATGTCCGCGCGGTCGTTGACAAGGAGGCGCGTCCGGCTTCCGCGCGTCAGGTCGGCCGCGCGGCGCGTCAGTTCGTAGAGCACGCGCGGGCGCATCTGTTTCTCGCGCAACTGGACGAGCGAGACGCGGGCGAGGACGCACGCGCCGACGAGCGCGAACAGGCGCGTGAACTCCGCGCTCGACGAGGTGGTGTCGCGGGTCGTGCGCCCGTCAGTGATCAGATAAGTGATCGGCTTGGTCAGGTCGAGCGGCATGTGTCGAAGGCGGCGCGGAAGCGGCGGCGCTCGCGCCGTCGAGCGCGCGGGTGGTGCGTCGGAAGTGCGCGATCTCCCAGAAGGCGAGGGCGAAATTGACGAGGCCGAGGCCGGTCACGGCGCCGCGCACCCAGCCCGAAGCGACGGTCTGTTGCAAACCATAGAAACCCGTCTTTTGTACCACGTAGACCAGGAAAAAGTTGTCGCCCCAATCGCTCAGCCCGAACGGGTGAACCCACGGCAGAAACGTCAGCACGATGCCCGCTTCGAGGCACAGGATGATGTAGAAGATGACGGTTAATCTGGCAGACATAAAACTCAAGCGACGGGTGACAAGTAACAGGTGACAAGATAAAGCCTTGTCTTCCTCCTGTCACCTGTCACTTGTCACTCGTCACTTCTTTCTTCGCTTGCAGGTCGCGCAGTTTGGCGGCGACGCCGCGGTAGTTGACATCCGTACCGTAAACTTCGGAGAAGACTTCGATGGCGCGTTCGAGGTCGCCCATCTGCTCGTAGGCGGTGCCGAGTTCGTAGCGCAGAGCTTGATATTCGTCTTCCGTGTGGCCGGGCGCTTCCATGCCCTTCCTGAACCACATCGCGGCGGGGCGCGGCATGTTTTTTTGCATGAAGCAATGGCCGAGCAGGTTACAGCATTGGAGATAGCGCGCCGTGCCGTCCTGCGGCGCGGAGAGCGCGATGGCCGCCTGAAATTCCTCGACCGCTTGATCCACCAGACCCATTTCGCGGTAGGCGAGGGCGGTATTGTAATGCGTCTCGAAATCACCGGAAGAGCCGGGCGCGTCCGCCTCCACTTCGTCGAGAAACTCGTCGAACATGTCCGCCAGACCGGGGTGGAGACCCGGTTGCCGCGCCTCCTCCTGCTGCTGCTTCGGCGGCGGCGACGGCGGCGGCGGCGACGCGGCGATGGGCTTCGCGTCGATGACGGTGGGCGCGTTTGCCTCGTCGGAAGTGGCGACGAACAACTCGCCGCCGAGTTCGACATCCACAGTTTCTTCGACCGGCGCGAAACTCTCGTAAGTTTCTTCGATAGGGGCGAAACTCTCGTAAGTTTCTTCAACCGGCGCGAAACTCTCGTATTGCGCGAACGTCTCAAACTCCACGGTCGTCTGCGCGCCTGTGGCCGCCTCCGCCTCGACCGGAGGCAACGCGAAGCCGCCCTCCTGCTCAAGCTGGCGGCGGCGGTGGTCGATCTCTTCGTTTGCGCCGTACTGGCGTTCGAGCATGTCGAGCGTGTCGCGCGCGATGTCGGAATAGCCCTGCGCGAGGTAGTAATCGACGCTTTCGAGTTCCTGCGCAAGGAGCTGTTTCACGCGCCCGTCACTCGTTCCCCTGTCGGGAGCAAGCGCTTCGTCGTCGAGCGCGCCGCCCACGTTGAGGTCGGCCGCGCCGAAGGAAGTCGTCGTCCTCGCGCCGGACGAACGCGCCGACGTGTGATCCAAATCTTCGTTGAGATCGGCGAAAGACGAATTCGGGTCGATGGTGACGCTCACGGTCTCTTCCGCCTTCGGCTCCTCCTCCGGCATGGCGACGGAGTTCCATTCAAACTCGACCGCGCCGCCGCTGCTCGCCGCCGGGGGGTGCACAGGCAGGGTTTCTTCCGTGGCGAAGGCCGCGCCGCCACCGCGTTCGATCCCGTCGTCGAAAACCGGGGCTTCCGTTGCGGCGTGCGACGCGGGCGGCTGTTCTTCGACGGGCGGCTCGTACCAGGAGGCGGCCGATTCGTCCTCCTCGTCCCCGGTCGCATCGCCGAGTTCGCTCAGGCGTTCGTGATAACTCTGGTCGAAGGGCACCAGGCGGACGAGATGTTCGAGCGCGCGCCGCTCCTCGGCGATGAAGTTGTGCGTCTGCGCGGCCTCGGCGAGCCGTTCGAGCGTGACGCGCATGTGATCGTCGTCGCGCTGCCAGGTGTAGATGCGCAGGAGCAGGCGGAGCGCTTCGATCTGTTCGGGGTCGCGTGCGAGCGCCTCGTTGAGAAGTTCGAGGAGCAACTGCTCCTTCCGTTTGGCGAGAGCGGGTTCGACGGCGTGTGAAAGCACGTTGACGGCGGCGTTCGCATCGCCGCGTTGCAGGTAGAGCCGCGCCACCTCGAAAAGCTGCGGGTAGTTCGACGCTTCGAGTTCGACGAGACTGACGGTGGCGCGCTCGGCGGCGGGCGCGTCCTCCGCGTCGATGTAAGCGCGCGAAAGCATCGCGCGCAACTCCACGTCCTGCGGCCTGTCGGCGACGGCCTGTTCGAGCACGGCCGCCGCTTCGTCGGGCGCGTCGAGTTTGGAATGCGCGGCAACCAGCCCGTGCAGCACCGCGTGATCGTGCGGCCGGATGTCGTGCGCCTTCGTGTAAACCTCAAGCGCCCACTGCGCCTTGTCGCGCGCCAGCAGGCGTACGCCCGCTTCGGTGAAGGCGTCGGCCGCCTCTTCGCGCAAGCCCTCGCTGAGATAGCCCTCGCCGAGCCGGATGCGAATCTCGACGTTGTTCGGTTCGAGGTCGGCGCTGTGCCGCAGGGCGTCGAGCGATTCGCGCATCTGCCCGGCGCGCGCAAACGTGTCGGCGATGGCGAGATACTGCTCGCGCGCTTCGACAAAATGCCCCTGTTGCTCGTAGAGCACGGCGAGACGCTGTGCGACTACGGGCAGAGAAGGGTCGAGGCGGGAAATCTTTTTGTAGACGGCGATGGCTTTGAGCGTGAAGCCTTGTTCGCGATAATGGTCTGCGACGCGCTGGAAGCACTCGATGGCGTCCTGCCGCTTGTTGACGCGCACGTAGAGATCGCCGAGCGTGTTGAGCGCGCTCTGGTCGTTCGGATCGCGCTCGACGATCCGGCAATACTCCGCGATTGCTGATGGTATCTTGCCCTGAGCAAGATACTTCTCGGCCGCACTGATGACCTTTGTTTTATCGAATCCCATCGGGATAACTGTTCGTGTCCGCGTCGCGCGTAAGTGGAGGGGGGTTTTTGCCCTAAAGTGCCAATACCGCGCTCATACCGTCTCGCACCCGGCTCGCACACTTCAGTCGGTGGCGGGCAGATTTTACGCTAACATGCGCCGACAACGAGTGTCAACGCTGCCTTCCGGAGGCGTCGCCGGACAATTCGACCCTTGATCAAACGCCACTTACGGCTGTGCGCGCGCCCTCGTCGCGGCCAACTTGAAACGCATACTTTTAGTCTCGACTCAAACTCGCGGACGCCTTGATTCAATTGCCCCAACACGACCCGGCCACCGGCGCGGACGCTGACGCCCGGCACGCTTCAACCGATTCTCCCGCCGCCCTCCGCATCGCCGAAGCGACGGCCTTCGGCGGCCTGTTGCTCTACGCCGTGTTCGCTCCCCATTCGATTGCAGGCGCGTGGGTCGCGCTCTCCATATCCATCCCCGGCTGGCTCGCGCGCACGCTCATCAAGCGCCGGGCGAACTGCCGCCGCACGCCGCTCGATCTGCCCCTCTGGCTCTTTTACGCGTGGAGCGTCCTGTCGGCCTTCCTCTCCGCCGAGCCGCGCATCAGCCTGCTGAAACTCATTTCGGTGAGCGCATTTCTCATCTTCTATCTCGTGCACTCGCTCACGGCGACGCGCCGCGCGTCTGCGACGGCGGTCGCCGTCTTGATGATCGCGTCGGGCGCGGCGGGCGCGCTCCGGAGCATGTTCGAGGTCGTGCGCGGGCGCGGCCTCGTCGTCGAGGAGGTCGCGCCGGACAGCCCCTTGCGCGATCCGTCGCTCGGCGTCGCGGCGGGCGATTCCCTGTGGCGCGTCAACGGTCGCCGCGTCAATTCGGTCGAAGAAATCGATCAGGCCATCAGAGACGCGCGGGCGGGCGAGCCGCTCAGGCTGAGCCTGTTTTCGCAGGGCGAACAGGTCGAGCGCGAAGGGCTGCGGCAGGGCGTGACCGGCGAGTTGAAGGCGCGCGCGTCGCCCTCCGGTTTGCGCGGCACGCGTCGGTCGCACCGCTTCCGCGCCTCGGGCTGGACGCGCCACTACCAGACCTTCGCCGAGACGTTGCAAATCCTCGCCCAACTCTCGCTCGGCTTCGCGCTCGCCTTCTGGCAAAGACGCCGCACGTCGCGCCCCTACGCGCGCCTGCGCATCGCGCTCGCGGCCGTGGCCTTTCTCATGCTCGCCTCGGGGATCGCGCTCACGGCGATGCGCACCGTGCTTGTGGCCTTCGCCTTCGGCGCGTCGGTGGTTGCGTGGCGCGCATTGCGCGGCCGTGGGAGGCTCGTCGTCTCGGCGGTGGTGGCCGTCGCGCTCGCGTTCGGGGCATTCGCCGTGTGGCGCACGCGCGCGGAGGGCGCGCTTCGTTTGCAGGACGAGAGTTCGCGCCTGCGTCTCGCCGTCGCGCGCGTGGCCGTCGCGCGCCTGCCCCTGCACCCGTTCTTCGGTCACGGCATGGACGCCGTCAAGGAACACTGGACGGAATGGGGCTTTCCCGGCCACATCAAAATTCACACTCACTCGACGCCCGTTCAACTGGCCTTCGACCGCGGCCTGCCCGCGCTCATCCTGTGGCTGTGGCTGTTGGCCGCCTTCTGGCTCGTGCTCGCGCGCGGCGAAAGACGTTTGCGCGCCGCGCCTGAAGAGGCCGCCGCGCACGGCCTCGTGCTCGGAGCGACCGGCGCGCTCGCGGGCTTCTTCGCCAGTTCGCTCGTCAATTACAACTTCGGCGACGCGGAAGTCGCGCTCGTGCTCTGGTGGCTGATGGGGACGGCTGTGGGCGTTGTCGAACGGCCGCGCCCGGCGACGGAGCACACGGGCGGCAGGCCGGCCGCAGAGTAGTGCGGATGCCCTGTGTTCAGATCACGTCGGCGAAATTCTTGCGCGTGCGTGCGAACCACCAGTAGCCGCAGACGAAGACGGTGAGGGCAAAGAGTGTGAAGTAGGCGAGTCCCGTCCAGTCGGGCGCGACGCCTTCGAGTAGGATGCGGCGATAGTTTCTGACGAGCGGCGTGAACGGGTTGGCGTCGATGAAGGCACGATAGCGCGCGGGCACGATCTGTTCGGGATAGATGATCGGCGTCAGAAACATCCACGCGACGAGCAGGAGCGAGACGACCTGTCCCGTGTCGCGCAGGAAGACGCCGAGCGACGAGACGAGCCACGCCGCGCCGAGCATCAAAACGAGTTGTGGCAGGACGAGCACGGGCAGCCACAAGAGCGACAGGTGGAGTTCGCGCCGGATGACGACGACGCCCGCGACGAGCACGATTGTCCCGAGCATCTGCGTCGAGAGCGCGGCCAGCACCTGCGCCACCGGCAACGCTTCGAGCGGAAAGACCACGCGCTTGACGAGGTTCGCGTGCGCGACGATGACGCCCGCGGAGACTTGCAGGGAATCCTGAAAAGCCGTCCACGGCAGGAGCGCGCAGAAAAGATAGAGCGCGTAATCCCAGGCCGTTCCGCTCGCGCCGAAACGCGCCCCGAAAATACCCGCGAAAATAAACGTGTAGATCGCGATCATCACGGCGGGCGTCAGCATCGCCCACACCACGCCGAGCGCCGACCCGCGATAACGCGCCGCCAACTCGCGCCGCGCAAGCGAACGAATCAACTCGAATCGCCCCGGCAACTCCCACAAGGGACGCCACACCAACCGCCTTGAATCCTGCGCCGAGATCATACGCGCCATTGTAGTTGGTCAGTTGTCAGTTGTCAGTTGCATTGCCTTTAGGCTGAGTTGAGCCTTGATAACGTCAGTTTCCCATCAATGAAGAAAAAAACAACTGACAGCTGACAGCTGACAACTGACAAGATAACAGTTTGCCCTCCGGTAGCTTTTGCGATAGGGTTTCAGCTATGAGCACGGCATTGCGCGTCGAAGGGGTGGCGAAGCAGTATCGCATCTACGATCATCCGAGCGACCGCTTGAAAGAGACATTGACGCGCGGGTGGTTGAAGCGACACCGCGAGTTCTGGGCGCTCAGCGAAATCAGCTTCGAGATCGAGCGCGGCACGACCGTAGGAATAGTCGGGCCGAACGGCAGCGGCAAGTCCACGCTCTTGCAGATCATCACGGGCACGCTCGCACCGACGCATGGCGACGTACAGGTTGAGGGGCGCGTCGCCGCGCTGCTCGAACTCGGCGCGGGCTTCAATCTCGAATTCACCGGCCTCGAAAACATCTACATGAACGCCTCGCTGATCGGTTTCTCACGCGCCGACACCGACGCGCGCCTCGACCGGATCGAACGCTTCGCCGAGATCGGAGACTTCCTGCACCAGCCCGTCAAAACCTATTCCTCCGGCATGTTCGTGCGCCTCGCCTTCGCCATCGCCGTCAACACCGACCCGGACATTCTGGTCGTGGACGAAGCCCTCTCCGTCGGCGACACGATCTTCCAGCATCGCTGCGTGCGGCGCATCAAGGAGATGCAGGAAGCGGGGACGACCATCCTCTTCGTCTCGCACGAGCCGACGCTGGTGCGCGCGCTCTGCTCGCGCGCGATCCTGCTGAACGCCGGGAGGATGATCGCCGACGGCACGCCGATGGAAGTGCTCAACCGTTACCAGCGCGTGATCATGGCGCGCGAGGAGGCTTACGCGGACGGCGACGCGGCGCGCGCCGGGGACGAGCCGCCCACGCGTGCGCAGCAGGAGGAGGAGAGCGCGGGCGGAGTCGCGCTTGATGCGGCGGGAGAGGTCGCGCGCCGGCCTTTGCAGTATTCTTACCGTCATGGAAATAAGCGTGCGGAAGTGATCGGCGCGGAGTTGATTGACGCTGCGACGGGTCGCGGCGTCGAGTTGGTTGAGACGGGCGACGCGGTGGCCGTGCGCCTGCTCGTGCTGTTTCACGAAGACGCGGCCGAGCCGGTGTGCGGGTTTATGATTCGCAATCGCCACGGCATCAACATCTACGGGACGAACACGGAGCAGCGCGGGCAGCCGCTCGGCGCGGCGCGGCGCGGCGAGATCGTCGAAGCCGTCTTCACGTTCGACTGCTGGCTCGGGCAGGAACATTATTTCGTCTCGGTGGCGGCGCACACGCCCGACGGCGTGGCCTTCGATTGGCTCGACGGCGTGATCTTCTTTCGCGTCTCCTGCGCCGTGGAGATGGAGGGCATCGCGAATCTCAACGCGCGGGTCGCGACGCGGCGCATCGAAGCCGGGCGGCGAGAGGGCGGCCAGAGTTTGAGCGGGGGCGCGGGGCTGGAGTCGCGCGCTCTGAAAGCCTAAGCCGGTAAGCGATGATCGAAGCGAACGACACTGAAATCAACGCGGGCGATCCGCCGCCGGAAGCGGGCGGCGGTGGAAGCAGAGGTGGCGGCGAGCGGGATGCCGCGCGCGTCTTGCGTCCGGCCTCGGCCGTCGAGCCGCTCGTGTTGCAACCCGACTTCGAGGCGGGCGATAAATCTCAATATCACGTCGCGGAGTTGCTGGCTTATCACGACCGGCATTTCGTCGCGGCCGTCTATCAAGCGATTCTGGGGCGCGCGCCTTTCGAGGCCGAGTGGGCGCGCGAATTGGAAGAGTTGCGCGGCGGGCGCACCGGCAAAGTCGAGATCATCGAGCGCGTGTCGGCTTCGGCGGAGGTGCGTGCGCCGGGGCGCGCGGTGAGAATCGAAGGGTTGCCGTCGCCGCTCGTGCGCCGGTTGAGCCGCGTGCCGTTCGTCGGCTATGTGTTGCGGCTCGTGCGCGCCCTCGTGCGGCTGCCCGTGTCGATGCAGCACCAGCAACAATTTGAAATCTACGCGCTTGCGCAGCAGCAACGCATTGCCGACTACGTGAACCGGACGTGCGGCGGCTATCCGGCGGGCGACACACACGCGCCCACGGTCGGGATGTCGCAACAGGGCGACATCGTCGAGGCGGTGGCGATGTTCTCAGACGCGCTGCTCGAACTCTCGAACAGCCACGCCGAGTTGCAGGCGCAGACGCAGACGCAGATCGAGCAGGCGCAGGCCGCGCTCACGGAGTTGACCGGGGCGATCACGATGCAACAGCAAATCTCGGAGACGCTGCGGCGCGAGCAGCAACTCGCGGCCGACGCGCAACAGGAATTTTTGATTCAGGAACAGAGAGTCATCGTCGAGACGCAGCGGGTAGTGCTTGAAGAGTTGCGCGATGAGTTGCGCGCGCTCTCCGACAGGCAACAGAGGGCGCGCGATGAGTTCGACGCGGAGGCGCGCCGCCTGCGGTCGCTGCAAGGGGCGGAAGCGCGCGATAACTTTTCCGGTCAAGCATGAAGCCGCTCGCCATCGTCATCCCGTGGTTCGGGGCTGAGTTGAAAGGCGGAGCCGAGCAGCAGGCCTTTCAACTCGCGACGCGGCTCGCCGCGCGCGGCCGCGAAGTGGAGGTGCTCGCCACCTGCTGCCGTTCGTTTCAAGACGACTGGGCGACGAACCACCTCCGGCCGGGACTCACGCGGCAACACGGCTTGAGCGTGCGCCGTTTCCCCGTAGGCGCGCGCGACTCGGAGGCTTTCGACCGCGTCAACGCGAAACTGCTCGCACTCAAGCCTGAGAGTTTGCGCGCGGGCGTCTCACCCGTCCCGGATGCCGATGCCGCGATCTTCACGGGCGAGAACATCAATTCGCCCGCGCTTCTCGAACACCTGCGCGCGCACGGCGACGATTACAGCGCGTTCATCTTCATCCCTTACATGTTCGCACACGCCACCGGGGGGCTTCCGCTCGTCGCCGAACGCGCGTTCCTCCAGCCGTGCCTGCACGACGAACCGGCGGCTTACCTGCCCGCCGTCGAAGAGTTGTTTCATCGCGCGAGGGGCGTGCTGTTCAACTCGGAGGGCGAACGCGAACTCGCCGCGCGGCTCTACGGCGCGTCCGTCTTCGCGCGCGGCCTCGTCGTCGGCGAAGGCATCGAACGGAACAAGGCTTCGACGAAACAACTCGCGCGCGCGCTCCCCCCCGAGCTTCGCGGCGGCGCGCCCTTCGTGCTCTATCTCGGCCGCCGCGACGAGACGAAAAACACCGATCTCATGGTCGCGGCTTTTCGTCGCTTCAGGGAAGGCGCGCCGGAGACGCAACTAAAGCTCGTCCTCGCGGGCGCGGGCGCACACTCTTACGACGAACGCGAGCGGGGCATTTTCGATCTCGGCCTCGTCGGCGAAGAGACTAAGGCGGCGTTGCTCATAGCCTGCCGCGCGCTGTTTCAACCGAGCCGCAACGAAAGTTTCTCGCGCGCCCTGATGGAGGCTTGGAGTTACGGCGGTCGTCCCGTCGCCGCGCACCGCGAATGCCTCGCCACCGCGCTCGCCGTCGAACGCGCGGGCGGCGGCTGGCTCGCCGCGACCGAAGAGGAATGGGCGCACGCTTTCTCGCGCGTCGCCCGCGCCACGGACGCCGAACTCGCCGCGTTGGGCGCGCGCGGGCGTGCCTATGCCGCCGAACACGCCGATTGGGACAAGGTCATCGCGCGTTACGAAGACCTGCTCAACCCGCGCGGGGAGGAAGCGAGCGCACGCGTGGAGGAAGCGAGCGCGCGCGAATCGAGCGCGACGACGCGAACCTCTCCCGCGCACGCTTCGACGCGCGCCCGCGCCGCGATTCATCAACTGCTGCCCGACATCGTCTACGGCGATGCGATCTCGAATCAGGCGATCAGTATTCGCGACTACCTGCGCCGTCGCGGCTACGCGTCGGAGATTTACGTCAAGCGTCGCGAGGCGCGGATGGAAGGCGAAGCGCGATTATTCGACCCCGCGCTCGTCGCCCGGTCGGACGCGCTGCTCTATCATCATTCCATCGGATCGGAGTTGACCGCGTTCGCCGTCGAGCACGCGGGCGCGAAGTGTCTCGTCTATCACAACGTCACCCCGGCCGGATACTACGCGCCCTATCGACCCGGCTTCGCGTGGATGCTGGAGACGGGGCGCGCGCATTTGCCGCGCCTCGCGCCGCACTTCCCCGTCTCCGTCGGCGACTCGTCTTTCAACGCGTCGGAACTCGCGGCGTGCGGCTTCGAGTCGCCCGGCGTGTTGCCGATCATCTGCGACCCCGCGAAGTGGAACGCGCGCGCCGACGACGCCGTCATGGATCGCTTGCAGGACGGGCTGATCAACCTGCTCTTCGTCGGGCGCATCGCGCCGAATAAGAAGCAGGATGAACTCGTCGAAGCCTACGCGATTTACCGCCGCCTCGACGCGGGTTCCCGCCTCGTCATCGCGGGCGAAGGCCGCCGATCCGATCCTTACTACACGCGCCTCGTGCGCAACATCGCCGCGCAGGGCTTAAGCGAGCACATCGTCGTCACCGGGCAGATCACGGACGCCGAACTGCTGGCCTACTACCGCACGGCGCACCTATACTGGTCTATGAGCGAACACGAAGGTTTCGGCGTGCCGCTCGTCGAGGCGATGTGGTTCGACGTGCCCGTCGTCGCTTACCGTAGCGCGGCCGTGCCGGAAACCCTCGGCGAGGCCGGGCTGACGTTCGACAGCAAGGAAGATTTGCGCGCCGTGGCGACTCTCGCTAAGCTCGTCACGCGCGACGACGACTCCTTACGCCGCCGCATCATCGCCGCAGGGCGCGCGCGGCGCGACGCTTTCACGCCCGCGAGCGTCCACCCGATCCTTGACGGGTTGATCGCGCGAATGGAGGCTTCCAGCGGGCGGCGCGTTGAAGAGGTGGCATAAGCTCTTGAGTTCGACGACGAAAGAAACCGGAACGACGAAGCCCGCCGCGCACGCCTCGACAACGGTGGCGGTGGCGGCGGGCGAGCGGTTGCCCGCGACGACGGCGGCGACGGCGGCCGACGTGCGCCCCGGCACGCCGGTGCTCGCCATCGTCGTGCCCTGTCTCAACGAAGAACTCGTCATCGCCGACACGGCGCAACGTCTCATCGAAGTTTTGCAAAAACTTTCGGCGGCCGGAAAAGTTGATGCGACGAGTTTCATCTATCTCGTGGACGACGGCAGCCGCGACCGCACGTGGGCGGTCGTAGAAGAACTGCACGCACGCGACGAGCGCGTCAAAGGTCTCAAGCTCGCGCGCAACGTCGGCACGCAAAACGCGCTGCTCGCCGGTCTGCTCGGCGTCAGGGAACACGCCGATTGCGTCGTCACGATTGACGCGGACTTGCAGCAGGACGAGGCCGTCATCGAGACGTTTCTGGAGAAGTACGCGGCGGGCGCGCACATCGTCTACGGCGTGCGGCGCGGGCGCGGCGATTCTTATTTGAAGAAGGCCACCTCCGGTTTCTTCTACAACCTGATGAACCTGATGGGCGCGCGGATCATCAAGCACCACTCGGAATACCGGCTCGTTTCGCGCAAGGCCATCGACGCCATCGCGGAATACCGCGAGTACAATTTGTTCCTGCGCGGCATCTTCGTGGACATCGGCTACAAGTCCGAGATCGTGCCTTTCACCGTCAGGCGGCGCGGCGCGGGAGGGTCGAAACACGATTTCGGGAAGCTCGCATCGCTCGCGCTCGACGGCATCACGTCTTTCAGTATAGTGCCGCTGCGTCTCGTGACGGTCGCGGGAATGCTCGTCTTCCTGTTCAGCGTGCTGATGACGCTCTTTTACCTCTATCACAAAATCAAGGGGCACACGCCGCCCGGCTGGGCGGGCACGATCATCCCCATCTATTTTCTCGGCGGCGTGCAGATCATGTTCCTGGGGATCGTCGGCGAATACATCGGCAAGATTTATCAAGAGACCAAAGCGCGCCCGCGTTACATCAAAGACACCGAACTGTTTTGAGTTCTACCCCGACTAAATCAGACCAACCCGACACGGCTCACGCGACGGCGGCGACCGCCGGAGGGTGCATCGTGTGCGGGCGCGCGGACGCCGCGCCGCTCTATCCCGGCATACTCCGTTGCCGCGCCTGCGGCTACGTCTTCGCCGACATGCGCCTCTCGGACGCGGAACTCCTCCAACTCTACAACGAAGAGTTCTTCACCGGCGCGGAGTTCAGCGACTACGCCGCGGACGCGAAATTCTTCCGCAAAAACTTCCTGCTGCGCCTGCGGGAACTCAAACGCTTTCTCGATCCCGCGCGCCACCGCCGCCTTCTCGAAATCGGCTGCGCCTACGGTTTCTTCCTCGACGTGGCGCGCGACGAGTTCGCGCGGGTCGAAGGCATCGACATCACCGATGCCGGGGTTCGCTACGCCCGCGAAGAGTTGCATCTGGACGTGGTGCAGGCCGATTTTCTCGCGCACGACTACGGCGCGGCGCGGTTCGACGTGGTCTGCATGTGGGACACCATCGAACACCTGCGCGAGCCGCAAGCCTACGTCGAAAAGATCGCGGCGCACACCGAACGGGGCGCGCTCCTTGCGCTCACCACCGGCGACATCGAGAGCCTCAACGCGCGCCTGCGCAAAGACCGTTGGCGGCTCATCCACCCGCCCACGCACCTCCATTACTTTTCCCCCAAATCAATCGCGCAACTGCTCGACGCGCACGGCTTCGATGTCGTCTATAACCGCTACTGCGGCTTCTATCGCAGCATCGGCAACATGGCCTACAACGTCCTCGTCCTGCGCCAGCAAAAGCCCGCGCTCTACCGCCCGCTCGAACGTCTCGGCGTCGGGGGCTTGGGCTTCTACCTCAACCTCTACGACATCATGTACGTCATCGCGCGGCGGCGTTGACCCGTGACAACCGAATGGCCGAAGCGAACACGCGCGAACATACCGGCGAGACCGGCGAGTCGGAATTGATGAAGCGTGCCGGGCTGCACGCGCTTGCCGTTCTATCGGGCTACGCGCTGCTGTTCGTCGCTTTCTTCGCGCCCGTGCTGTTCTCCGATTACCTGCTCGCGCCGGGCGACGGCATACTGTATTTCCTGCCGAACTTTTACGCGCGGCGCGTGTTGTGGGACGCGTCCGTGTGGGGCGGGTTTCCGGCCGTGGGCGATTCGCAGTTGATGATGTGGTATCCGCCCGCGCTTCTTTTCTCGCTCGTCAAATCGTGGAACGCCTTCCTGCTCTCGGCCTACGTTCTCGCCGCGAGTTTCACTTACGCCTACTGCTATGCGCTCACCCGCTCGCGCTTCCCGGCGGCGCTCGGCGGCATCTGTTACGGCATGTGCGGGTTCATCGTCGCGCACCTCGGCCACGCCGCGCTCATCCATGCCGCCGCGTGGCTGCCGCTCTTTCTCCTGTCGCTTGAGCGGCTGGCACGGCGCGAAGACGCACGGCGCGGCGAAGACTCGGACGCGGCGCAGGGCGAAGACTCAGGCGTTAACCGGCGCGAAGACTCGCGCGTCGCACGACGTGAAGACCCGCGCCTCGCACGACGTGAAAACTTGGACATTGAAGACCACGAAGAATCACGCGTTGAAGACCGCGAAGACTCACACGTCGCACAACGCGAAAGCTTGGACATTGAAGACCGCGAAGAATCACGCGTTGAAGAACGCGAAGACTCGCGCGTTGAAGACCGCGAAGATTCGCGCGTTGAAGACCGCGAAGGCTTGAGCCATGCGCGGGGCGGCGACGCGCCGAGTGCGCGTGCGGCGCGCGCCGGGAGCGCTTGGTATCCGGTCGGGGTGGCGAGCGTCGCGTGCTGTGCGCTCGCGGGGCATCCGCAAATCTTCGTCTACACGCTCGCGCTCGGCGGCGCGTATGCGCTCGTGCGCGGGTGGCAGGCGGGCGTGCGCGGGCGTTACTACTTCCTGTGCGCGCTGCTCGTTTTAAATGGAACGGGGCTGGCGGCCGTTCAGTTATTGCCTACGGCGGAACTCGCCTCTTTGAGTTTGCGCGCGTCGCTCAATTTCGCGGAATTCGTCTCTTACGCGCTGCCGCTTGCGCAGACGCCGATGCTCCTCTTTCCCTATCTCTTCGGCGGCTCGCCCGGCACGCTCTACGACCTGCCGTACTTCGGCGCGTGGGGTTCGGAGGCGGGCGGCTGGGGCGCGGGCGAACTGAGCGGTTACATGGGACTGCTGCCGCTGCTTTTGGCATCAATCGGATTCCTTGCCGCGAGGCGTCGCCGCCACCGCCGGAGGCTCGCGTGGTTCTGGCTCGCCGTGTGCGCCGTCGCCTTCCTGCTCGCCCTCGGCGATGCGACGCCGCTCGCGCGTCTCACTTATCAACTGCCCGTCATCAACAAGTTTCGCGTGCCCGCGCGGCACTTCATGGAATTATCGTTCGGCGTGAGCGTGCTGGCCGCCTTCGGCGCGCACGCGGTCTTGGAGAAAGCCGCGTCGAATCGTTTGCTCGCGCGCACGGTCGCCGTCGCGGCCTGCGTGATGCTCGCCTGTCTCGCCGCCGTCGTCGCGTTGACGGGCAGTTTGAACGCGGCGGCGTTCGAGACGTTGAAGCGGCCGCTCAGTTTTCTCCCGTGGGCGAACCCGGCGACCGGCGTGCCGCTTCTAGTGCTCTTTGCGGGCGTGGCCGCGCTCATCTACTGGAGCAGGCGTCCGCGCTCGGCGGCGCGCGGCGCGCTCCTGCTCGTCGTGCTCGCGCTCGACCTCGCGAGCTTCACATGGTTCTACGAATGGCACTACGGGCCGCCCTACAAAGTTTTCCAGTCGCCGCCGCGCGCCGCCCTGCCCCTGCGCGACGAACTCGCGGCGACGCACACGCGACTGCTGCCCGTGCGCGGCGGCACGGGGCGCGTCAGCGAGATTCCGCCCGACCTCTCGAAGCTCTGGAATTTTCCGAGCGCGAGCGGCTACGGCCCGTTCATCCTCTCGCGCGTCAGTCGCCTGTTGACGATGCCGCCGCACGGCAGCGTGGACGACGCGTGGCGCGACCCCGCGAACCTCGGCCTCGACATGATGGCCGTGCGCTACATCTTCGTGCCGCGCGACGGGGTTGAGCCGCCCACGACCACCGACGCGGGGGGCATTAAATGGACTCGCGGCGAATTCAACGCTTCGCTCGGTTCGGGCTGCGGCGGCGCGCCCAACCCGAACGCCTTCGCGGTCGAACTCCCGCAGGCGACGCGCGCCAACGTCGTCGCCGTCGCCACCGCGCTCGCCTGTTCAGCGGCCGTGGCGGATCAGTCGGAAGTCGCGCGCATCGTCGTGACG
The DNA here is from genome assembly GCA_035645695.1 of Pyrinomonadaceae bacterium. Lineage (GTDB taxonomy): Bacteria > Acidobacteriota > Blastocatellia > Pyrinomonadales > Pyrinomonadaceae > JAIVJZ01. Next base: position 14,696 of record DASQMC010000012.1, on the reverse strand, counting down.
GACACGCGCGGGCAAACCTACACCGAAAGCCTGCTTGCCGGGCGCGACACGTCCGAGTGGGCTTACGACTGCGCGGACGTGCGGCCGACGTTGCGGCAGGCGCGCGCGCCCGTCTACCGCAGCTATCCCGTGACGCGCGGCGACGTGCGATGCGAAGGGCACGATTACGCGGCGCGTCTTCGCTTGCCCGTCGCCGCCGAACTCAAGCGCATCGAGATTCAATGGACGGGCGGCGCGGCCGCAACGCTCTCGCTCAAAAAGATCAGCCTGCTCGACGAAACCGACGGCAGTTCCCATGCGGTCGCACCGCTGGCCGGTTCGCTCGCGGACGCGGCGCGCTGGCGGCACGTCGCGGACATCGACTCGTCGAACAGCGGCTACGGAGCGATCAAACCGGAGGACGTGGGCGAGGCGAGCGTCTATGAGAACCTGCGTGCGAGGCCGCGCGCGTGGCTCGTCGGCAAAGTTCTGACCGTCGCGGAAGAGGAAACGCTCGGCGCGCTCCACTCGTCGCGGCTCGCGAGCGGAATGGCGTTCGACCCCGCGCAGGTCGCGCTCGTGGAAGAGCCGCTCGATTTCACGGCGCAAATTCTCGACCGCGACGCGACGGCGCGCATCACGCGTTTGTCGGACGGGGAGTTGGAAGTTGAGACGAGTACGAACGCGCCCGCCTTTCTCGTCACGAGCGACGTGTTCTATCCGGGGTGGGAGGCGACCGTGGACGGGGCACCCGCGCGGCTCTACCAGACGAACTACGTCTTGCGCGGCCTGCCCGTCCCGGCCGGAACGCACACGATCCGCTTCGCATTCCGGCCGCGCTCCTTTTACAGGGGAGCGTTCATCAGCGCGGCCTCTCTGCTCCTGCTCGCCGTGGTCGTCTTCCGTATGAATAGAAAAGCAACGCGCCGAACGCGGCAAGACTGAGGGCGGAGATGATCGCGCCGTTGCGAGCGGCGGGCGCGACGTAGCGCATCTCCACTCGATGCTCACCCGCACCGACCACCACCCCCCGCAGTAAATAGTTCGTCAGATGTATGCGCGCAGGCACCCCGTCAACGGTCGCCTCCCACCCCGGATAGAACATCTCGCTCAAGACCAGCACCGCGCCTTGCGCCGACCGCGTGTGGATGACGAGCCGGTTCGGTTCGTACAACGTCACGCGTGCCGCGCTGCCGGCCGGGAGTTCCCCGCCCGCAAGCTGAGGCAACTCGGCGGGGGCAACTTCCAGCAGAGCCGTGCGTCGCGGGTCGAAGGCGGGCGTGTTCTCGCCCGCCTGGCCGGTGATGAGGCGCAGGGCTTCTTCGCCGTCCACGGATTGAGCTTGGCCGACGAGCCACGCGCGCGGCAACGCTCGCTTGTTTTCGAGCACGAGCACGTCGTCCACGTCATAGACCATCTCCCAGCGATCCGCGTCCAGCCCCGCATAGAGACTTCTTTGCGTGCGTGCGAGCGGCCGGGATTGCCCGCGCGCCGCGTCGTGAAGCGTCGCCTTCCAGAGTGCGAGCGTGGCGTCCTGCGCCCGGTTGACGATCTCGATGCTCTCCACTTGCAGCGTCTCGGCGAGCGCGATCCGTGTCCGGTAGCGATGCGAAGAATAATCGCCGCGCTCGTCTTTGGCGGGCACGCTGTCGAAGACGGGGGCGAGCGCGTGCTTCACACCGGCGCGCACGTCGGCGCGCTCGTGCGCCCACTCCGCCGTGTCGCTTCCGGCTCGCAATGGACGCTCGACGACGCGGCCACTCGTAGTCAGGAACCGGACAAGCGCGACGACCTCTCCGTCCGCGACGGCGGCGGAGTTCGACATGGAGGTGACGAGGGCGAGCGCGTCGGCGGCGGCGACGGGGTTGACCTTCAGGGAAATCATTTCGCCCGGTCGCAGTTCCGTCGCGAGGTCGGTCGCGGCGAAGCGCACGCCGTCGCGTTCGGGCGCGGGCGCGTCCGCCGCCATCTCCGCGTTGACGACGAAGCGCGCGCCGAGCAGATCGAGGACGCGCGAGCGCGCATCGAAGAGGGCGTGATTCGGCGCAAAGCCGGGCAGCGGGCTGGCGGCGTCGAGATGCACGCCGCCGAGCGCGCGGCTGTAGCGTTCAAAAAGAAGCGGCTCGTAGCCGCCGACGTTCTCCAGCTTATAAAGCGCGGTGAGGTTCGGCGGGTCGAAACGCGGCGACTCTTTAAACTCCTCCGCGAATAACTTCACGCGCGTGTAGATTCGACCGCCCCCGGCCTCGCCTGCCCGCGCGTGCAAAAAACGCGTGACGGGCGCGGTCGCGTCGAAGCGCGCGCGCGACTTCGCAAACGGCCGCCATGAGTTCGAGACCACGATGAACGGCTCGACGAAACAGACGAGCGCGAGCGCGGCGACGAGCACGAGGCCGCGCGCACGCGCCGCGCCGATCCTCCAGCCGCGCCAGATCAACAAGAGAGTAAAGATCGTGAAGGCGAGTTTCCATGCGAGGTAAGACGAAAGCGGCAGCCCCGCGTACCAGAAGCCTTCGACCCACGCGCGCGGAAGCCCCGCGCCCGCGTCTAAATCCGTGACGGCGCGAGCGACCGTGCGCCGCCACCAGAAGAAACCTGCGAGCGCGCCGGGAGCGAAGAGGCCGCCGACGAATGCGGAGTTTAAACGCGACGACAGGGACGGCGCGCCCATCGCCGGACGCCTGCGCCAGCGGACGGCGAGCGCGTCCCACCCGTAAGCGGCGAGGATGGCGGCGGCGAACGTCCAGATGAAGGCGAAGCGTGAAGGCACGCGAAAACTGTTGATGACGGGCACGTGATAGAGCCACCCGTAGACGGGCGTGTGCCGTCCGAGGATAAGGACGCAGGAGACGAGCGCGACCGTCGCCCAGAAGAAGATGCGCGGGTCGCGGCGTCGCCGTCTCGTCGTGCGCCCGAGCGCGCAGATGACGCCCGCGACCGCGAGCATTAAAACGAGCGGCGCGACGTAAGTTCCCACGTCGGCGAAACGCTCCGTGTAGAGCGGCGCGGTGAGCGACTTCAACGCGACGCGCGGCGAGAACGAACCGCTCACGAAGAACGGATAGATGAGCGTGCGGCGGATACTGCGACGCACGGCGCGCATCGTCTCCAAAATCTGAAACGCGCCCACGCACGCGCCGAAAGCGACTGCGCCCACGGCCACCGCGACGGGACGCCAGCGCCGCCAGTTCGACCACGGGGGGCGTGCCTCCGTGGTCGAACCGGCGGCGCGGCCACCGACGAACAGCGAGACGAAGACGCCGTAGGCCACCGCGACGAGCGCGTTGAAGACGAAGCCTTGCGCGTAGCCGGTGAGGACCGAGAGCGCGTAAGCGCATGACGCGGCCGTGAGGCACGAGGCAAGGCGTTTCACGCTCGTCACTGCGTGCGCGCGCTCTACGAAGACGAGTATCAGCGGCAGCCACATCATCGCGTTGGTGTGGAAGCCGACGACGCCGAGCAGCCCCGTCGTCGCGCCGCCGTAAGCATAGGCGAGACCCGCGAGGAGCGCGGCCGTGCGGCTCCGCCCAGTCTCGCGCGCGTAGGCGTATGTGAAGATGGGCGAGAGGAAGAAAGGAGCGAGTACGTAAAGTTGCTCCGCGGCGGGCGCGTCGAGAAAGAGGTAGCCCCAGGTGAGAGGATAGGCAAAGGCGAGTTGCGACATGGACAGCAGCGGATAGCCCGACATCACGAGCGGCGTCCACAAAGGCAACTGCCCGCCCCGGATCATCTCCCATCCCACGCTGCGCAAAGGGTACGAATAAGCGAAAGCATCGCCGCCGACGATGAACCTGTCGCCGAATAAAAATTCACCGAAGAAGACTGCGAAGAAAACAGCGATGAAGAGAACGGCCGCCGCATCGCGAGCGCGCCCGCGCGAAATCGTCCACCGCCGCGTCGTATCTCTCAGGCTCATCGTGTGCGTCTCGCGCGCCGGTCGCGCCGTCGCCGGGCTTCCAACTTCGTCAACGTTCAAATCGTGTCAACTTGCGCTCCCGGTTTTCGCCTCTTCGTGCGCCGGTCAAAAATCACGAGGACGCAAAGGCCGGCGAGCGTAGCGGCGGAGATGACCGCGCCGTTGCGAGCGGCGGGCGCGACGTAGCGCATCTCCACTCGATGCTCCCCCGCCCCGACCACCACCCCCCGCAGTAAATAGTTCGTCAGATGTATGCGCGCAGGCACCCCGTCCACCGTCGCCTCCCACCCCGGATAGAACATCTCGCTTAAGACCAGCACCGCGCCTTGCGCCGACCGCGTGTGGATGACGAGCCGGTTCGGTTCGTACAACGTCACGCGTGCCGCGCTGTCGGCCGGGAGTTCCCCGCCCGCAAGCTGAGGCAACTCAGCGGGGGCAACTTCCAAGAGAGCCGTGCGTCGCGGGTCGAAGGCGGGCGTGTTCTCGCCCGTCTGGCCGGTGATGAGGCGCAGGGCTTCTTCGCCGTCCACGGATTGAGCTTGGCCGACGAGCCACGCGCGCGGCAACGCTCGCTTGTTTTCGAGCACGAGCGCGTGATCATGTTGATAGACCGGCTTCAACCACTCCGGAGCGAGGGACGTAACCGGCGTCGAAATTCCACCCACGGAATCGTGGAGGGTGGCCTTCCACAAAGCGAGGGGCGACGCGGTCGTCAGATTTGTGATCTCGACCCTGTCAATGCGCCCGCGCTCTCCGAGCGGCATGAGGGTGATATAGCGATGCGCGGGATAACTGTTTTTTTCGTCGCCGGGGCGCGCGTCGAAGACGGGGGCGAGCGCGTGCCGTATCGAGCGGCGCACGTCCGCACGCTCGTGCGCCCACTCGGCCGTATCCACCCCCGCGCGCACCTCTCTTTCGATAACGCGCGAATCGCTTCCGCCGCGCTCATCCGAAAAGTGGGCGCGCACCCTTGCGACGGCCACGCCCTGCTCCACTTCCCCCGCGTTCGAGAGCGAGGAGACGAGCGCAAGGGTGTCGCCCGCGGCCGCGCCGCCGAGTGTGACGGTCTTGCCGGGTTCGAGCGCGGCCTGCATGTCGGGCGTGTAGAAGGCGACGCCGCGCTGATACATGAGACGCGGGAGCGTGGTCGATAGGTTCGAGAAAGAAACGACGAAAGTTGTGTTCAGCAGATCGAGGACACGCGAGCGCTCGTGAAAGAGTTGATCGTTCAGCGCGTGGCCTTCGCGCGGCGAGACGGTGTCCATCCCGACGCTGCCGAGCGCGCGGCTGTAACGCTCGAAGATGAGAGGCTCGTAGCCCGCGATGTTCTGGATGCGATGGAGCGCCGTCAGGTTCGGCGCTTCGAGGCGCGGCGTCGGGTTGAACTCTTCGGAGTAGAGTTCGACGCGCGTGTAGGCGCGGTTCTCCGACGGCGGATAATTTTGCAGCAGGCGCGTCGTCGGCGAGACGACACGGAAACGCTCGCCCGTCAGCAGCATCCCTTCGTACCAGCGCGAGATGCCCGCCGACGGCTCGACGAAACACGCGACGGCTATCGCCGCCATCAACCAGCCCGCGCGCAGTCGCGGCCGGGCGCATCTCGCGCTCCGGCGAATGAGCAGCAGCACGCCGATAGTGAGAGATATTTTCCAGACGAGGAAAGCTGGCACCGGCAGCCCCGTGTAATCGTAGCTCCCCGCGGGCGCGGCAACCTGCAACGCCCGCCACCAGAAGGTGCCGATGGCGATGCACAACGCTAGTAAAAACCCGTTGGAGATATTCTCGATGCCACGCGGCGGGCGCGGATTCCTCTGCGACGCGCCCGCGCGCGGACTCCTCTGCGACGCGCCCGCGGACTTTGCCAACAGCCAGCCGCGCCGCGCGGCAACGTCCCACCCGTAAGCCGCGATGATGCTCACGGCGAACGTCCACTCGAAGGTGTGGCGCGAGGGCACGCGGAATTTGTTGAGCAGCGGCAGGCGATAGACGAGTTGCTGCGCCGGAGTGTTGGAGCCGAGCATCAAGACCCAACCTACGACGGCCACGCCGAGCCAGAAATAGATGCGAGCATCTCGCCTTTCGTCTCGATGCGCTAATAAGGCGAAACAGGCCAGCGCGGCGAAGACGAGGGCGAGCGACGGAACGTAGGCCGACACGTCGGTGGAATAATAAAGCGGCATGACGACCGAGGCGGCCGCTTCCCGGAGAGTGAACGCCCCCGTGCTGATGGCCTCGAAGCTGAGCGTGTTGCGTATGCTGCGCCGCGCCGCGCGCATCGTCTCAAGAATCTGGAACGCTGCTATCCCCGCCGACATCAGCAGCGCGCCGAGCGCTACGAACAGAGGCCGCCACCTGCGCAATTCGCGCCACCGAAATTTACCGGCCGCGCCCTCGCCATCGTCGTCATAGCTCGCCGCGCCGCGCCGCGCTCGCGCGTCGCCGTCGTCCGCGCCGCCGCCTTCTTCGCGCACGCCCCTCGCGGGCGGGAAGATCGATACGTAGAGCCCGTAAGCGGCGGCGACCATGCCCGTGTAGAGAAAACTCTGTCCCTGCCCGTTCAGGACGGACATCGCGTAAGCGGCGGTCGCGGCGGCGAGGAGCGGCACGAACCTTCCCCTCCCCGTCGCCGCGCGGTCGATGGGAATGAGGACGAGCGGCAGCCAGAGCATACTGTTCGAGGGCAATCCCGTGAACGCGATGCCGCTGCACATCATCCCGCCATAGCCGAAGGAGAGACCGGCGAGGAGCGCGGCCGTGCGGCTCCGCCCGGTCTCGCGCGCGTAGGCGTATGTGAAGACGGGCGAGAGCAGGAAGGGCGCAAGGACGTATGCCTGTTCCGCCCAGTGTCCGGGCAGGAAGAGGTAGCCCCAGGTGAGAGGATAGGCGAAGGCGAGTTGCGACATGGACAGCAGCGGATAGCCCGACATCACGAGCGGCGTCCACAAAGGCAACTGCCCACCCCGGATCATCTCCCATCCCACGCTGCGCAAAGGGTAGGAATAGTAGAGAGGGTCGCCCGCCAGCAGAAATTTTCCTCCGAAAATTTGCTGCGCGAACATCAACATGAAGAACGCGGCGATGACGGCCACAATCGCCGCGTCCGCACGCCGCCGACCGCGCCACAGCGCGCTCAGACTCACGGCTATCTGCACAGAGTTTTCCCCATCCGTCGCAACCTTTTCCCCGCCGCGCCCCACGGCGGGGCAACGCCCGTCGCGCCGCGCGGCATCTCTAAATTTGCCCTTGAGAGATGTTTCTTCGGACGCCGCGCGGGCGGCCTCACGAACTTATGTTTCGTCCGGATAAAACTTGCCCGGCTCGAACCCGCACGCAGGGGCAATATCGTTGACAAACGCTCTGAGGGCAAGCTACGATAACAGTTGTTGGCTGTGCCCGCGAGCGACCGCTTGGGCGGCGCACAAGCAGAGAGAATCGAGTAGCCCCGGCTCTCCCAGGGATTTCCTAAGCTACAGAAAAATAGTCCTACCGTCTACAGAGTACCGGGAGTAACACACATGCGTAAATTCGTCGTTGCCTTATTTTTAAGCATCCTGTGCGCGTCATTTGCCGTCGCGCAAGGGCAGAGCGCGCCGACGCTCCGAGTCGTCACCGAAGACCCTTCGCTGCCGTCCGAGTTGTTCTACGGCGACGTGAAGGTCAAGCCCATCCGGCTGCGGCCGGGCACAAACGCCCGCATCACCATCGACGACAGCGACTTTTTCGTCCAGCAGCAATATATAGACTTCCTGAGCCGCTTCCCCGAACCCGACGGCTTCAGCGCGTGGATGAAAGTGCTCAACAACTGCAACGGCGATGCGAACTGCCTCGCCGGCGTCAACGGTGCGCGCGTGCTCGTCTCGAAGAGCTTCTTTGAATCGCAGGAATTTCAGATCAAGGGCTATCTCGTCTACCGCTTTTACAAGGTGTCGCTCGGCCGCCTGCCGACCTACCCGGAAATCGTCGCCGGTATGCGCAGCGTGACGGGCGCGACCGATGCCGAAGTTCTCGCCAAGCGCGCGGCCTTCATGAACGGATGGGTTTCACGCGCCGACTTCGCCGCGAAGTATCCGGCGAGCTTGACGAACGCGGCCTACGTTGACGCGCTGCTCGCGACGGCAGGCGTAACGGTTTCCAACCGCGCCGCGCTCATCGCCGGTCTGGATAGCGGTTCGGAAACGCGCGCCAGCGTGCTCAGAAAGATCGTCGAAAGCCCCGAAGTAAACGCCAAAGAATACGACCCGGCCTACGTCGCCATGCAGTATTACGGATACTTGCGGCGCGAGCCGGAGGCCGAAGGCTACAACGCGTGGCTCACCTACCTGCGCGCCAATCCCGGCGATTACAAGACGATGGTCTGGGGCTTCGTCTACTCTTCCGAATACCGCAACCGCCATTAACACGGCGCGCGCACACGCGAACAAACGTCAAGGCCGGCCTCGCTCAAGCGAGGCCGGCCTTCTTCGTTCCGGCCATTCGCCCCTGTTTCGCTTCAAGCCCTCGCCGTGCGCTCGCCGCCGCCCGCCGCCGCCGCCGCGCCGTGTAAAACCTCCTCGTAAACATCGAGCGTCATGCGCGCCGTGCGTTCCCAGGTGAAGTTCGCGGCGTGCGCCAGCCCTGCGGCGGAGAGACGCCGCCGCTCGTCGTCGCTTTCCCACAATGCTTGAATGCCGTCGGCGAGTTCGCGCACGTTCGTCGGTTCGACGAGCCGGGCGGCGTCGCCCACAGTCTCCATGATGACCGGGATGCGGCTCGTGATGACTGGCGCGCCGCAGCTCATCGCTTCGAGCGGCGGCAGTCCGAAGCCCTCGTAGAGCGACGGGTAGACGCACACGCGGCAGGAGGAATAGAGCGAGGCGAGGTCTTCATCCGTGACGTAGCCGGTGAAAAGTATGCGCCGGCTCAAGCCTGACGCTTCGATGAGCGTGTAGAGTTCTTCCGTCAACCATCCCTTTTTCCCGGCGATGACGAGTTGCGGGCGCAGGAGGCTCGTGCGCCGCGTCAACTCCTCGAAGGCGCGCACGAGCGTCAGCAAATTCTTGCGCGGCTCGACCGTGCCGACGAACAGTATGAAGTCGTCTTCGACGCCGAGCCTGAGACGCGTCGCCGCCGATATGGACTGCGCGACGGGACGGAAGGCGCGGCGCGGCGCGAGCGGCACGACCGCGATCTTCTCCGGCCTGATGCGCAGGTGTTCGCAGATTTCGCGTTTCACGCTCTCGGAATCGGTGATGATCTTCGAGGCCATGCGCGCCGTCGCGGGGAGACGCAGGCGCGCGCGTCGCACGAGTTCCTCTTCGTGCGTGTGAGAGTGGAGCAGGAGCGACAGGTCGTGGATGGTGACGACGGTGCGGCAGCGATTCCAGAACGGCACTTTGTAGTTCGTGCCGTGGAATAGGGCGACCGCCTGCCTTTGCACGTAGAGCGGCAAGCCAATCGTCCACCAGCGCTTGCTGAGAGAGTTGGTCGGCGTGTGGACGATGCGCAAGTTCGCGGGCCGGAGCGACTCGCCGTCGGCATCGAAGGCGGCCTGAAACCCCGCCTCGATGGGGGCGTGGGCGACTAACTCGAAATCATGTCGAGGGGCTAGAGCCGCGAGGCCGCGCGCCAGTTCAAACGTGTAGTGGCCGATGCCGGTTTTCGGTTCGGCCAGCGGAATCCCGTCAATTGCGATACGCATGCTCTCGAACGAGCAACCGCGCCCGTCGGCGGGTTGTTTGTGGACGTGCAGGAAGTACTGCCGTGTTCAGAATGTTGCTTGCCGCGAGATTATAGCCGCCGCCCGCGCCGCTAGCCAGCCGAAGGAATACGCACGGCGTCCTGAATCACATTTGCGCTCTGTGCCCCCTGCGGTGTTCTCTGTGTCTGCGGTGGTGAAGGACTCCCAGAAGCATTCACCACCGCAGACACAGAGAACACCGCAGGGGGCACAGAGGAAAACTGTCAGCAGAGACATTATGGGGCTCCGTTCGCGCAAGATGATTGTGGCGCGGTTCGCAATCGGGCGTTGCAGGGGCGTTGATGGTTCATTATAAAAAGAGAAGGGGCGCGCGGCCCGTCAGTCTTCCCGAAGGATACTGACGGGTCGCGCGCCCTTTTGTGTTGTAAAGCGCGGCGCGGAACGGGAGCGTCTACCTGATGCGGATGCGCGGCGCGGTGGCGGCGGGGCGACTCGTGAACGTCTGCCCGCCGACCGTAACCGAGACGACGAGCGGCTGGTCGCCGAGTCCCGCCAGATCGGCGCGCAGTTGCACGTTCAACTGGTCAACGCCGGGCGTATCGGTCGGGGTGTTGCTCCTGATTTCCGTCGCTCCTGTCAGCGTCCGGTCGCCGATGATGACGGAGATGGCGCTCACGGGCACGTTGCGTATGCCCGTCATGAAGATCGAAAGGACGGTGGGCGTGGCCGTGCCCATGACGCTGGTCGTAACGGGGAAGCCTTCCGCCGGTTCGGCCATCAGCGTCATGTTGGTGACGTTGAAGACGCTGGCGCGCGTCGGCGCATCCGACCTCGTGAAGATGTCGGGCTGCGCGGCGACCACTTGCAGGACGCTGCGCACGCTTCTGACCGCGCCGCCTTCGTTGATGTTAATGACGACCGGATAAGTGTTCGCGCCGGTCTGCGCGGCAAGACCGACGGGGACGACGAATTGAATCTCCGTCGGGCTGACGAAGTAGAGACCCGCCGCCGCGTTGTTAATCGAGAGCGAGACGCCGCCGAGTTCGACCGGCAGCGAAGGGCGTCGGCGCGACTCGGATGCCGCCTCGCACGAGGCGGGCGGTTCGCAGACGCGCACCGTCGTCGTGCCGAACCTCGCGCCGCCTTCCGAGGCGGGCGCGCGCACGATGCCGATCATGCCGGGCGCGAGTCCGGTGACGGGCGCGGGCGAGGGCGTCGGCGAAGCGGCGGGCGTAACGATGTCGCGCCGCGACGCGCCGGTAAGATACGTGAGCGCGCTCGAAGCGGCGGGCGTGCCGGTCGAGCCTGCCGGGGGCGGCACGGTCAGGTAAAAGGCCTCGGCCGAGAGGTCTGTGTTGCCGCCGCCGAGTTCGCCGTTGAAGGTGAGAGCGAGACGCTCCGTGGTGTTGCTGACGAAGGGTTGCAGCGATGAGAGTGCGCTGCTCGTGGTGTTCGTCAGGCGCGTGAAGGACTGCGCGGCGGTGGCCGATGCAGGGATCGTCACGGCGTAAACCTGCCTGAAGACGGAGGCGTTCAGCCCGTTCGCGTCGGTGCGCGGGAGGCGCACGCCGGCGGCCGTGAAGTTGAGCGCCGAGACGTAGACGAGTTGATTGCTGTCGCCCGTGAAGACGGGGAGACGCGGCACGTCCTCTTCTCCGTCATCGACCGAACCGCGAGGCCCGATCTGGATGAACGTGTCGCTGGCGATTTGGTAGACGTACATGCCGCGCACGGCCTGATTCACCGTGCTGTCGGCCTTCGGATCGCTGGCGACCGTCTCGAACGCGAAGTAGCGGCCGTCGCGGCTGACGCGCGGGCCGGGCTGGAGCACGTTGACGAGGTCGTTCGGATTGGTGCGGCGCGTGCGCGTGGCCTGCGTGAGGCCGGTGGTGTCCGCGCCGTTGAAGGCGGCGACGAACACTTCGGCGTTGCCGTCGGCGTTGTTGGTGGCAATCGTCTGGTCGTTCAGGTTACGCATCACGGTGGCGTTCGAGATGAAGGCGATGATGGAGCGCGGGTCTTCCGCGCCATCGTCGGTCGCCGTGTCGCCGGAGATGCTCGGGTTGTCGTTGAAGGTGAACGCGCCGGTCGTGTTCGTCACCTGCGCGAACGCGCCCGTGGCGGGCACCGTCGCGGCGTCGGACGTTCTCGTCCAGGCGAAGATTTCGGGGTTGGCGTCGGCGTTCCTCGCCGCCGGATTGCGGGTCGAGGTGAAGACGATGCGCGAGGCGCGGTCGTTGACCTGCGGGGCGCGGTTGTCGTCGGCGACGACGGGCGCTCTGGTTGCCGTGCCCGCCATGGGGCGAATGCTGGCCGCCGTGTTCGTGATGCGCGTGAAGGCGTTTTGCCGCAGGTTGACGAAGGCTGTGTCCGCGCCGCTGCGGAGGTTTGCGGCGGGCACGTCGGGGATGCGGTAGAGGAAAATCTCTTGATTGCCGTCGGCGGCGAGGGCGGTTCTGTTCCCGTCGCCGTCGAACCTGAACGGGGTGTCGGCATTGGTACTGAAGACGATCCAGCGACCGTCGCGGCTGATGGAGGGGCGGTTGTTGCTCACCTCGACGGCGATGTTGCTGAAATCAGGCTGACCCGTCGAGGCGTTTGTGCTGAGCGGGGGATTCGCCGCATTAACGCGGGCAACCGTCGTATCGGTGATCTGGAAGATGCGCCGCTGGGCATAGTCGTAGAGGAAGATTTCGCGATTGCCGTCGGCGTTGTTGGGGTTTCTCGTCGTTTCGCCGGGATTGAGAGTCGCCAGATCGCCCGTCGATTCAAAGACGACGAAACGCCCGTTGCCGCTGATGCCGCCGACAAAGGTGTTGGCGGTGGCGGAAGAAGTGATCTGCGTAAAGAATGAATCGGGCGTAGGCGCTGCCGCCTGTGCGAAGGCCGGAACGGCCGACAGGCAGACGAGCGTAAGAGCAATCAAAGACAGGCGAAAAGCGTTTTTCACTGGGAAATCTCCAAATGAGGCCGAAACAGGATTAGCGATGTTCATGAAATTCTTGAGACCTCCGTTCGCCCACGGCCGACAGGCCAGGAGAGGCGAACGGGAACGGGCATTCTAAGCGCAACGCCCTTGTTAGAGCAAGTTAGGCGGTCGCTGCTGTGATGACCGCAACGGCGCGTCCGGTTGGCCGGGATCGGAGGGGTGAGGCTTAAAAGGATTGATTCATTGGTTCATTGATTCATTGATTCATTTCTTCAATGAACCAATGAACCAATGAACCAATGAATCAATCCTTAAATTTCCTGCCGCCCTCATCCCTTCCACGTCACGGTTGACCGAACCTGAGCCTGTACTCGGCGGAGTTAAGGAACGCGTTGACCATCTCGCGCGGGCTTACCCCGCGTTGCAACGCGGTCAAATTATCCTGATAGCCTGCCGGTTCGGGCGTCCTGCGCAAGTAGCCGTAGTACTGCACGGCGACGAACGCGCTGTTGTACTCCGCCGCCTGCACCTGATCGGAGTCGGCGATGGCGCGGAAGACCTGCGCCCGCGTCAGCAGGTTTGCGTCGAGTTGGCTCGTCAGGGACTCGCGCGTGAAAGTCGCCCTCGTCGCGCTGTCGGGAGTTGAAGGGTCGGGCGTCGTCACGAACGAGAGACCGTAGCGGCCGAGCAGCCTTTCGACGAAGTCCTTATTCGAGAGGCCGCCGTAGGTCGCCTGAAATTCCGGCCGCGCCATGAAGGCGGCCACCAGTTGGGCGCGGCGCGAGTAGACTTCCGCCTCGGTAGCCCCGGCCACGAAACTCATGTCCGAGACGATCTCCCTGTATTCCGGCAGGCGATTAAAGGCCAGCTTGTAGAAGCGGAACACATATGAGCCTTTCAACTGGAACTCCACCGAGCGGAAGAAGCCCTCGCCCGAGACGTAGATGCGGTCGCACTGCGACGGCACGCCGGGGCCGGTGTTCGGATTGGCGCACCCGGAAAGCACGCCGAGCCAGGCATTGAAGCCGCCCGCGTCCGGTTCGCGACTCAGGAAATCGAGATACTGCTGCCTCACGAAAAATGGGTGAAAATTAGTGACGGGGTTCGGCGCGCCGCCCGCGTCGTTGTCCTGAATGGTGATGGTCGCGATGCTCTGCGCGCCGAGCGTCGTGCCGGTGCCCGCCGCATTGCTCAGTTGCAGTTGGAAAGTCTCGGCGGCTTCTTTGTGCGCGTCGTCGATGATGGGCACGGTGACGGTCTTGCTGATCTCGCCGGGGGCGAAAGAGAGCGTGCCGACCGTGGTCGCGAAGTCGCAGCGGGCGTATGCGCCGCCGTTGTTGGCGACGGTGTCGGCGCACCCGACCGTGAAATTATCGGCGTCGGTCGTGCGATAACTCACCGTGACCGCGCCGGACGTGTCGCCCGTGCGCGTTACGGTAAACGTCGCCCGCCCGCCGTCTTCGCTCAACTCGCCGCTCGTCTGCGCGAACGCGACGCTGTTCGCGCCGACCGCCCTGTTAGAGGTGGCAGTGAAGCTTGCGCCCTGATCGGAGTTCAGGTTGGCGATGTTGATGCTCGGCGGCGCGAAAGCATAGTTGGGGTGCGAGGGCGTGACGGTGTAATTGCCCCCCGCAAGGCCGGTGAAAGAATAGTTGCCGCTGACGCTCGTCATAGTCGTGCCGCCCTGGCTGCCGCCGAGGAAGACCGTGATGCCCTGCACGCCCGCGCCGTTGGCATCCGTCACGCGCCCGCTGATCGTGTGGAGAGCGGCCGGACGCGGCGAGAAGGTCACCGTCTGCGCATTCGACAGGCTGATCGGCTGCGTGCTCTGGCTGACGAGTTCCCGCGTGTGCGTAGCGACCACGTAAGCATCAGGCTCGCCCCCCGATATGCCCACCACCGGGAAGACCCGCGGATTCTCCCCGTACCGAAACTGGATCGTGCCGTCGCCGCGCAACTCCATCTCCATGTTCACGTTGACGCGCGGCTGAGCAAACGTCACGCCCTGCCAGCGAATGATGACCCGGCTCGCGTCCGCCTGCGTCACATACACCCCGCTGTCCGCACGCACCGTCGTATTGATGTCGATGTCGTCCCACAGCCCCGCGATCATCGCCTGCCCCTGCATGGCTTCGACCGAACTCGGCAGGTCGTCCGCATCCCCGTTGTCGCGCCGCGGCGGCGTCGTGAAGTAC
>DASQMC010000011.1:0-53325 GCA_035645695.1 Pyrinomonadaceae bacterium | reverse complement strand
GTCTGCGGTGGTGAATGCTTATGAACGCTATTCACCACCGCAGACACAGAGAACACCGCAGGGGGCACAGAGGGTTTCATCCGGTTGCAAACCGATATAGCGCCCTCGAACGGGACAATCCCCGGTCAGGCTCGCCAATCTACCGCAACGCCCGCTCACTCGTCCGTCCCCGATTTCGAGCGCGAGCGTTTCAGGCGCGAGCGACGCGCCTTCGCTTCAAGCGTGCGCTCCTTCGCGCCTTTCGTCGAGCGCGTCGGGACGCGCTTCGCCGGGCGATAATTCAACTTCTCCACGCGTTCACGCAGCTTGCGCAGGCACGTCGCTTTGTTCTGATGCTGGCTGCGCGCCTCGCGGCAGGTGACGACCACGCCCGTCGGCCGGTGCGTGAGCCTGACGGCGCTCTCCGTCTTGTTGACGTGCTGGCCGCCGGGGCCGCTCGAACGAAAAGTGTCAACTTCGCATTCCCGCAGCAAGTCGTCGTCGGATTCCGGCAATATGATCTTCACGGCCGCTCAAACCAATAAACAACCAAACCGGCACAACTCTTCGCGCGGCGCTTGCCCCGCGCGGCTCAGGAAAGTTTGACGACGTTTTTGATCCCGCCCGCTTTGCCGAGCAACAAATCGCGATGCCCCTCGATGGGAACGCGCGCGGTGATGAGCGAGTTGACGACTTGCGGCCAACGCCGGTGGAAGATTTCGAGATCGCGTATGGCGGCCTCGAATGCGCCGCGCCCGGCATTGACCGTGCCGAAGGCCAACTGGTTGCGCAGCACCAGATTGCGCATCAGCGCGTCGGTGTCTACCTCCACGGGGGCTTTGCGCCCCGGCACGCCCGTGAAGACGAACACGCCGTTCGTGTCGAGATGTTTCAGCGCCTCGAAGGCCAGCCCCGACGCGCCGACCGCCTCGTAGACGAGATCGATCCCGCCGACCTGCCCGGCCAGTTGTTCGACGGCGTGCGTCTCCGCCGAGATGTATTTCCCGCCGAACGATTCGACGAGCCGCGCCTTGTCGCTCGTCGCGGCCTCGCGCGAATAGACGTAGGTGTCGAAACCCGCGACGACGAGCGCCATCGCGCCGAGCAGGCCGACCGGCCCCGCGCCGAGCACGACCGCGCGCTGGTAAAGCCACTCGCGAACGCCCGCGCTCGCGGGCGGCGGGGCGGCGGCGGCGGCGATGGCGTCGTCGGCCGTCGTCGCATCCACTTCGCCGGGCGGGGAGAACCACGGGAGCCGTTTCTGCATGTGCCAGACTTGCTCCAGAGCCTTCTCCGCGATGGTCAGCGGCTCGACCAGCACGCCGACCTCGCGCAGATGCGCGGGCACGACGTTCATGTAACGCTCGTCGTCCACGACGAACTCCGTCATAAAGCCGTGTCGCCCCTTGATGCCGCGCTCGGTGAAGTCGCCCGTGAAGCAAAAATCCTGCCGCCCCATGCGACACGCGACGCACGTCTCGTGCGGGCATGGCCGACGCACCGAGGCGACGACCAGATCGCCGCGCTTGAGGCGTTCGACGCCCTCGCCCGTCTCGACAACTTCCGAGAGGGATTCGTGGCCGAGCAAAAGATAAGGCGACCCTTCCGGCGGCGCGCCGTAATCAAAGGCGCAAATTTCTTTGTCCGTGCCGCAAACGCCGACTTCGAGCACGCGCAGTTTAACTTCGGTCGGCGCAAAGAGGCGCGGTTCTTCGTGCTCGACGATCTTGATTTCCTTAGCTTCGGGAAAGACTGCGACTGCTTTCATATCTTTGTGCTCATGCCCGACGGCAAACGATGGATGAGAAACGATGAAGCATGAACGCGGAACGATGAACTGAAGAAAGATTGATTCATTGATCCATTTCTTCATTGAATCAATGAACCGATGAATCAATGGATCAATCCTTATCAGTTCATCGTTCATCGTTCCTACTTCATCGTTTCTTCTCTATGTCGATGTTCGGCGCTCATTCGCCGAGCGCGGCATATTGAAAGATGCGGAACCTGTATTTCTGCTGCGCCCGTATGTTCGCGGCGACCGCGCCGTGCAGGTTCTCGTCCCACTTCGCGTATTGCTCGATGAAGCGATCCGACGCGGCCTTATCGCCCGCCGATTGCACTTCGAGCACGCGCTTCAAAAGGTCGCCGACCGCATCGTGATACTTGCCGTAGTTGATCGAGAGTCGTTTGCTTTGCGGGTCGAAACTGAGCACGCCTTTTTCAAGAAAGAAATTCCACTGCATGAGTTGCATGGTGTTGTAGGGCTGCGTGCGGCGCGGGCGGTTGTTCTGCAAAACGCGCTGGATGCCGCTGGCGTAGAGCGAGCGCAACTGCGCGTCTGTGTAATAACCGGCTTTGCGCAACGCTTCGGCGGCGTAGAGCGAGACGAGGTCTGCCTTCATCTCTTCGAGCAGGCTCGAATTTTCCTGCAAGGCCGTGTCGAGGTCGCGCCCGTCGCGCGTCTGATCAACGCCGAGATAGTGGCCGACTTCGTGCCAGAGCGTGCGGTAGAAACTGCCGTCGAAGGTGAGTTCGCCCGCGTGCGCGGCGGCGACGGCCGCGCCCCACGCGTTGCCCGAGCCTTTAAAGATTTCCGGGTGGCGCATGATGTTCGCGCGCAGCAGTATGGTGCGCCCGTAGCGGCGCGCGATGTAACTCTCGTTCGGCAGAATGGTGGCGGTGTTCCCGCCGCGCGATTGGCCGAAGTCCGCGATCACGTCGTAGACGCCGACGGGGATGTCTTCGCGCACGCGCTTGTGCCGGTCGTAGGGCAGAGAATCTTCGAGCGCCTGCAAGCCTTTCATCGCGCGGCGCAACTCGTCCGTCTCCTGTCGCCGCGTGGCGAGCAGGCTGAAGGCGTAGAAGGCTTTGACGCCGTAGAGTTCGTCGTCGTAAACCTCATAAGAGCCGATCTGCGCGTTCAGGTTCTTGAAGCGACCCGTGATCCAGGAGGCGTCGCCCGATTCGTAATCGTCCGAAAGAAGGTCGCGGGCGCGGTTGCGCAAGTAGCGCGCGAACTCCTCGTCGTCTTTTTGCACGGCATCGGCGGCCTCGTTCAAGAGGGCGTGCGATCTGATCATCTCGTCGGCGTAGGCGACCGAGTAAGGCACGGCATACAACATCTTCGCGTCCGGGCGCGCGGAGAGTTTCACGAGGTCGCTTTGCAAACCGGGATGCAGCGTCGAGAGAACCGGATACTGCCTGAGCTTAGCAAGGTCTTCTCTCAAATTTTGCGCGACGGCGCGGCGGACGACGGTGCGCAGGTCGAGCAACGAATCTTTTCTCTCGGGGTGCGCGGCGAGAAACGCTTCGACTTCCGCTTTCGTGATGCCCCACGGGTAAACGTTGTGGCCGGGCGGCGTCGCCTCGACGGGCAGAAACGGCTCGCGCTTGTTATCGAGCGTGGTGGCGATAGGCCCCTGATTCAGCCGGTAGAGCGCGAGCAGATTTTGCGTCGCCGTTCGGTCGCCGCCCGCCGTGCGCCCGTCGAGCAGCGCGAGCGCACGGCGGGCGGCGAGCGCGTCACGGTGTCGTTGCCGCTCGTAAACGTCCTGAAAAATTCGCCCCACTTCGAGCAGTTTCGCGACCGCCCTGCGCTCGCCCTCGCTCAGGTGCGAGAGGTCTGGCGAGAGGCTCACCGTCTGCGTCTTGGCGATGATCGCCCCGCTCTGCTCCGCCGACCAGTAACCGGCGGGCAATCCGCGGCCGGAATTTTTGTTCGCGGCCGTCTGCGCCTGAACGCACGCGCACGCGACGAGTATGATGGTTAAACCGCGCAGGATTTTCATGTTGAACCTCGTGCCGTTGATTTTATCTACCGACGATATTACCGGAAGCGTGTTCCGTTAAGAAGCAGCCGCGCCGCCCGAGAGCCGGGACGGCTTTCCTTCGCCCGCTGCCGCTTCGCGCTCCGGCGCATGTATAATCGCGCCCCTGCGAATCTATCGAACGCGAATCTATCGAGCGCGAATCTATCGAACGCGAATCTATCGAGCGGCAAGACGCGCGGCGGAAACTAATCTTGGCTGAGAACAATCAACAACTGATCGCCTACCTGCGAAGGAGCCTGGAGGAATTGATCGCGCCGCTCGCCGAGAGCATTCAAATGGTCTGGCGCGGGCAGAAAAGTTCCACCCCCGACGCGCGGACGGTGCTGGAAAATCACCTGTCGCTGATTGCGCGCCGGTTCATCGACGTGCGGGCGGCGACGGCGGCCGATAAGCAGAGGTTCTATGAGGACATCTGTCGCGGCTTCCGCCTGCGCGCCGACGCTGACGCTTTTTCAAACGTCAAACTTGATTACGCGCAAAACCCTCTCGCGAAAAACTTCGACCAGACGCCCGTCAGCATCTCTTATCTCGAAGCCTACGATGCGCGCCGCGGCACGAGCCACGCCGACAAGACGCGTCACCTGCTCTTTCAGTTCGCCAACCTCGTCATCAAATTCGACGGCACGGTCACGCCCGCCGAGGAATCCGCGCTCGCGGAGTTTAAAGAGGTTCTTTACCCGGCGGGCGGCGCGCAAGTTGAAAATTCGCAGGCGGCTGCAACCGCTCCAGCGTCTCCGCCCGAACCCGCCGTGCCGGAAGCGCCGCCCCGCGCGCTCGAAGACGTGCTCGCCGAGTTGGACGCGCTCGTCGGGCTTGAGCGCGTGAAGGCAGACGTGCGGCAACTCATCAATTTCCTCAAGGTGCAGAAGATGCGCGAGGAGCAAGGCTTGCGCGGGCTGACCACTTCGCGCCACCTCGTTTTCTACGGCAACCCCGGCACCGGCAAAACCACCATCGCGCGCCTGCTCGCGCAAATTTACCGCTCGCTCGGCATACTGCGTCGCGGCCATCTCGTCGAGACGGATCGCGCCGGGCTGGTCGCCGGTTACGTCGGGCAGACCGCCCTCAAAGTGCGCGAGGTCGTAGAGCGCGCGCTCGGCGGCGTGCTGTTCATAGACGAGGCTTACGCGCTCACTTCGGGCGGCGGCAACGACTTCGGGCAAGAGGCCGTCGAGACGCTGTTGAAGATGATGGAAGATCACCGTGACGACCTGATCGTGGTGGTCGCCGGTTACACGGAAAAGATGCAGGGGTTTCTCGACTCGAATCCGGGCTTGCGCTCGCGTTTCAGCAAGCACCTTCATTTCGACGACTACGACCCGCGACAACTGACGAACATCTTTCAAGCCTTCTGCCGGAAAGCCGATTTCCAACTTTCGCCCGCCGCGGAAAAAGAACTCGCGGGGATTTTTGAAATACTCTCCGCCGGTCGCAACGAGACGTTCGGCAACGCGCGGCTCGCGCGCAACCTCTTTGAAACGACCGTCAACAAACAGGCGAACCGCATCGTCTCGCTGGCGTCGATTGACAAGGCGGTGCTGGCTTTAATCGAGGCGGCCGACATCCCGACCGCCGACGATTTGCGCGCGGGCGGTCTACTCTTGCGAGCCGTCTGAGGCGCGATGCCCGCCCGCCCGTGGCGACGCGATGCTGTTTGTAGCGCACGCGGTTGAACTCCGCTAGAATGATCCGGCAATCGCCGACCCTATAACCCGATACTCGAAAGCCACTTCCGGAGGCCACAACACCGTGCGTCTGTTCTGCTCACTTTTGCTCGTCCTTACGCTCATACACGCGCCCGCTCGCGCGCAGCAACCGCCCGCACAACCACAACAACGCGCCGCCGAACAGAAGCCCGCGCCTCCGCCGCCCGCGCCGCGCGTGAAAATCGACGCCTACCGCGAGCGCGCCGCGCGCATCATCGGCGCGGCACTGACGAGCGACCGCGCCTACCGCAGGCTCGCGCACCTGACCGACCGCATCGGCCATCGCCTGAGCGGTTCGACCAACCTGGAGCGCGCCATCGCGTGGGCGCTCGCCGAGATGAAAGCGGACGGGCTGGACAACGTGCGCGGCGAGCGGGTGATGGTTCCGCATTGGGTACGCGGCGCGGAGAGCCTTGAATTGACGAGTCCGGTCGCGCGACGGTTTTCCATGCTCGGACTCGGCAACAGCGTGGGCACGCCGCCCGAAGGCATCGCGGCCGAGGCGGTCGTCGTGCGCAGCTTCGACGAACTCGACGCGCTCGGCGAACGCGTGCGCGGAAAGATCGTCGTCTACAACGTGCCGTTCACAACTTACGGCGCGACCGTTCAGTATCGCGGGGCGGGGGCGTCGCGCGCCGCGCGTCACGGGGCGGTGGCCGCGCTCGTGCGTTCCGTCACGCCCGTCAGCCTGCAAACGCCCCACACGGGCGCGATGAACTACGCGGAAGGTGAGCCGAAGATTCCCGCCGCCGCTCTCACCGTCGAGGACGCGGAACTCTTGCAGCGCATGTACGAACGCGGCGAGCGCCCCGCGCTGCGGCTCAAGATGGAAGCGAAGTTTCTGCCCGACGCCGAGTCGGCCAACGTCGTCGCGGAGATCAAGGGTTCGGAGCGGCCGGACGAGATTGTGCTCGTCAGCGGCCACCTCGACTCGTGGGACGTGGGGCAGGGCGCGCACGACGACGGCGGCGGCTGCATCGTCTCCTGGGAGGCCGTGCGGCTGCTCAAGGAACTCGGCCTCAGGCCGCGCCGCACCATCCGCGCCGTGCTCTACACGAACGAGGAGAACGGCCTGCGCGGCGGCAACGCCTACCGCGACGCGCACCGCGCCGAACTCTCGAAGCACGTCCTCGCCATCGAGTCGGATTCCGGCGTCTATCGCCCGCTAGGGTTCGGCCTCGCCGCGACGGCCGCCCCGCAAGTGCGCGCAGACCTCGAAGAGATCGCAAAACTACTGGCAGGCATACGCGCCTCCAACATCGCGCCGAACGGCGGCGGCGCGGACATCGGCCCCATCATGCGCGAGGGCGTGCCCGGCGCGAGCCTCGACGTTGACGGCAAGCACTACTTCGACATTCACCACACGCCCGCCGACACGCTCGACAAAGTTGACCCGCAGGAACTCGCGCTCTGCGTCGCTGCGATGGCCGTCATGGCTTACGTCGTCGCCGACATGCCGCACGCTTTGAACGCGCCCGCCGCGACCCCCGCCAGATGATGAAAGCAGCCTGATGATGAAGGTAGTCGGATGATGAAAACAATAATTCTCGCACTTGCGTCACTGCTTCTCGTGCAGAGCGCGGGCGCGCCCGTTTGGGAATCGCAATCGAGCGGCGCGAAAGTGCGTCTTCGCGGCGTGAGCGCGGTCAGCCGAATGGTGGCATGGGCGAGCGGCGAGCGCGGCACGTATGCGCGCACGATTGACGGCGGGCGGACGTGGGCTGTGGGCAACGTGCCCGGCGCGGCCGAACTCGATTTCCGCGACGTTGACGCCTTCGATGCGAACACGGCTTACCTGCTCTCAATCGGCGAGGGCGAGAAGTCGAGGATTTACAAGACGACGGACGGCGGCGCGACATGGACGCTGCAATTCAGGAACACGCGCCCGGCCGCGTTCTTTGACGCGATGGCCTTCTGGGATCGCGATCACGGCATCGCCATGAGCGACCCGGTGGACGGTCGTTTCCTCGTCATCACCACTTCGGACGGCGGCGCGACGTGGCGCGAGACGCCGCGCGACGGGATGCCCCCCGCACTCGAAGGCGAAGGCGGCTTCGCCGCGAGCGGCACCTGCATCGCCGTCGAGGGCAAGCGAAACGTCTGGTTCGGTACAGGCGGGATTTCCGGGGCGCGCGTGTTTCGTTCAACCGACGCCGGGCGCACATGGACGGCCTCGGCGACGCCCATCACCTACGGCAAGAGCGCGGGCGTCTTCTCGGTCGCGTTCCGCGATTCGCGGCGCGGCGTGATCGTCGGCGGCGATTACACGAAAGAGCGCGAGTCGAAAAACAACGCGGCCGTGACGCGCGACGGCGGCAGGACGTGGACGACGATTAACGACGCCGCTCGCCCGAACGGCTATCGTTCCTGCGTCGCCTACGTGCGCGGCGCGAAAGGCTCGCCCGCGTTCCTCGTCGCGGTCGGGCCATCCGGTTCGGATTATTCGACGGACGAGGGAGCGACATGGAGAAGTTTCGGCGCGGAAGGATTCCACACGGCGAGTTTCACGCGCGCGGGCGGCGCGGCGGGCTGGGCTGCCGGTGAACAGGGACGCATCGCAAAATACACGGGAGCGGAGAAGAAATGATGAAGTAGGAACGATGAACGATGAAGTGAAAGGATTGATTCATTGAATCATCGGTTCATTGATTCAATGAAGAAATGAATCAATCTTTGCTTCAGTTCATCGTTCCGCGTTCCTGCTTCCGCGTTACTTAACCAGCCTGCCGTACTTTTTCAGAGCCGCGCGCAGGCGTTCGTGCGGGAGCGCGTAGACCGTGTTGCCGTTGATGCCGCGCATCGTCTCGGCGGCGACCATCGCGTTGACGATCGATTCGCCGGTCGCGCCGACGGTCGCGCGAAACAGCGGGTTGATCCGCTCGTTCGGAAGCATCGTCAGTTGCGCCGTGCCGCCGGTCTTACCGGCTTCCGGGTTGGCCGTCGAGAAGGCGATGAAGATGTCGCCCGAAGAATCCTCGCCCCGGCCGCCCATCTCGCCGATGGCGAGCGAGACGCGCCGGACGAGACGCTTGAGTTGATGCGGGAGCAACGGCGCGTCCGTCGCGACGACGACGATGATCGATCCCGCGCCGTCGTTCGGTTTGCCGGGTCGCGGCAGCAGATCGGCGATCTCCTTGCCGACGGGGACGCCCGCGATGTGCAGCAAGTCGCGACGCCCGTAATTGGCCTGCACGAGGACGCCCACTGTGTAGCCGCCTTCCTCCGCGACGAGCACGCGCGAGGCCGTGCCCGTGCCGCCCTTGAAGCCGTGCGCGACCATCCCCGTGCCGCCGCCGACGTTGCCCTCGGCCACCGCGCCGCCGCGCGCCGTGTCGAGCGCCTGAAAAACGTGTTCCTTCTTTACGTGAAAGCCGTTGATGTCGTTTAAAAATCCGTCCCACGTTTCGGCCACCACCGGCAGGCTGAAATCGCCCGAATAGCCCTCGCCCGTGCCGCGCCTCGCGTTCCACTCGATCACTGCGTCTCTCGCCACGCCGACGCTGTGCGTGTTCGTGATCAAGACCGGCGTGCCGAGGCCGCCCGACTCCTCGACCCACGTCGTGCCGGTCATCTCGCCGTTGCCGTTCAGCGCATGCCAAGCGGCGAAGACGCGCCCGCGAAACGTTTTCCCCTGCGGCAGAATAGCCGTCACGCCCGTGCGCACAGGCCCCCGCCCCGTTTCGAGTTTGCCGTCGCCGGAGATGA
The DNA here is from genome assembly GCA_035645695.1 of Pyrinomonadaceae bacterium. Taxonomy (GTDB): domain Bacteria; phylum Acidobacteriota; class Blastocatellia; order Pyrinomonadales; family Pyrinomonadaceae; genus JAIVJZ01. Next base: position 44,102 of record DASQMC010000011.1, on the reverse strand, counting down.
GCGTGGTGAACCCGACTTCGACGCCGCGCACGTCCGTGATGGCATTCTGCGCGCCCGGCGTCCCGTCGAACGGCACACCCAGATCACGCGCGCGTGGTTTGTTCTGCGCGCCGCCGCCCTGCGCCATGAGACACAGCGTCAACGTCAACGACAGCGCGATCTTAGTCATAGTGAAAACCCTCATCATCCGTTTATCTCTCGTTTGATTAGTGTCCCTGTTTCAACTTTTCTCTGTGCCCCCTGCGGTGTTCTCTGTGTCTGCGGTGGTGAGTGCTTATACAAATCACTCACCACAGAGGCACAGGGGACACCGCAGGGGGCACAGAGTACAAATCAATTTAGAACGCTGCCTCCGTTTGAAACCGGGGCGGGTCGCCCGCCGCGCGCTATCGGCGATCAGTGCATGTTGAACGGGCCGCCGTGCGGTTCAGGCTCCAGATCGGGACGCGAAGAGTCCTGTACGACCTCGTGCATTTCCAGCGCGTTCGCTCTCGTGAAGGCTTCTTTCGGCAGCGAGCCTGATTGCGCGTGTCCTTTGACGAACGCGTCGGAGCGCACCCAGTTGAGAAAGTCCTGACGGCTGTTCCAAGTGGTGAAGACCACGTAAGGGTCGCCCTCGTTGACCGGGCGCAGCACCTGATTGGATACGAAGCCGGGCATCCCGTCCACCAGTCCCGCCCGCTCGCGAAATCTTTGCTCGAACGCCTCGCCGAATTCCGGGTTGACGTAGATACGATTGGCGACAGTGATCATTTATGAATCTCCCTTTTTTTTCAGTATTGACGGGCGGCGCGGTGCGTGCTTACTTCGCGCCGCCCGGCGCGGCCACCCGCACGAGTTGCTTGCCCGTATTCTCGCCCGCGAAGAGTCCGAGGAAGGCGCGCGGGGCGTTTTCAAATCCCTCGACGATGTTCTCGGCATTCTTCAGTTTTCCTTCGGCGAGCCAACGCCCCAGCTCGCTCAAACCCTCGGCGAACCGCGCCGCGTAATCGGAGATGATGAAGCCCCGCATCGACGCGCTCTTGACCAGCAGAGCCAACTGCGGGCGCGGCCCGACATCCATGCGCCCGAGGTTGTAGAGCGAAATCTGGCCGCAGATAGTGATACGCGCGCCGTGGTTGATGAGCGGCAATACGGTATCGGATGTTTCGCCGCCGACGTTGTCGAAATACACGTCAACGCCTTCCGGGCAGGCATCCCTGAGCGACCGCGCGAGGTCGCCGGAAGTTTTGTAATTGACGGCCGCGTCAACGCCGAGTTCGCCGGTCAAATATTTGTTCTTCTCGTCAGAACCCGCGATGCCTACGACGCGGCATCCTTTGATCTTCGCGAGCTGGCACACGACCATGCCGACCGCGCCCGCCGCGCCGGAGACGACCACCGTCTCGCCCGCTGCGGGATGGCCGATGTCGAGCAGGCCGAAGTAAGCGGTCAGCCCCGGCATCCCGAGAATGCCGAGCGCGGTCGTCACGGGCGCGTGCGCCGGGTCAATTTTTCTGAGCAGGTTGGGCGTCCCCTCGTCGCCTTTCGCCACGGAATAGAGTTCCCAACCGAGGTAGCCCGCGACGATGTCGCCCGGCTGAAAATTGCCCGAGCGCGATTCGACGACTTCGCCGACGACGCCCCCCGTTATGACCTCGTTCAACTCGAAGGGCGCGACGTAAGATTTCCCCTCGTTCATACGGCCGCGCATGTATGGGTCAACCGACAGGTAGAGCGTCTTCAACAACACCTCGCCCTCCGCCGGTCGGGGCATCTCCGCGTCAACGATCCTGAAATTATCTTCGGACGGCATGCCCGTCGGCCGACCGGCTAGTATGATCTTCCTGTTCATTTCATCCTCCGTGAGACAGTCAACTTCCGGCGCTTTCTTCGAGCGCGTCGATGCGCCTTTTGATCTCGTCCGGGAGCGGCGCTTTTTTGAGCGCGCGATAATCATAAGAGACTATCAATCCCTCGCCCTCGGCCGCCACCTTCGCGTGCCGTTGACTGACCACGACGTATTTCATCACGAAGCGGTCGGCCTCGACGCCGGAAATCTTCGTGCCGACGGAGACGGTGTCGGGGTAGACGAGCGGCAGCTTGAACTTGCATTCGGTCGAAGCGAGAATGGGGCCGACGCCCGTCTCGTTCATGTAGTTCCAGATGTCGAGTCGCGTGAAGTAGGCCATGCGCGCGCTCTCGAAATAGCGGAAGTAGACGATGTTGTTGACGTGCCGCAGGGCGTCCATCTCGCCCCACGCGACGGGCAGTTCAATCACGACCGGGTAAATTTTCAGCAACTCCTCGTGCATCCGACTTCTCCTCGCGCGCAAGCCACGTTTCGATGACTTCCAGAATATAACGCCTCTCCGCCACGTCCAGCACGCGCCCTTTCGGGATCGCGTGCCACTTCCGTAGACAGCCGCGGCAACAGGTGGCGGTCGCGTGCTGCGCGATGAAGACGGGATGATGTCGCATGGGCGTCTGCTTGCCGTCGTTCGTGGGGGCGGCGGGCGACAGACGCTTTTCGACGAACGCGGCGGCGTGCTCCAGGATCACGGGCAAGCCCTTGCTTCGCAGGTATTCAAGCTCCCTGCCGCGCAAGCGGAACCGACGCCGGAAGGACGATTCGGCGAGCGCGGCAAAGAGTTCTTCAAGATCGCGTCCCGTCACGTTCCTCTCATATTCCCGATGTATTCATGCGCGCTCTCTCTTACACCCCGAACCGCACTCTGATCGCGCGCACGATCTCCTGCGGCGTGCCGTCGATGTCCATGTGAAATTCCTGTTCCGGCTCTTCGAGCGCGGCGAACTGGCTTTCGAGCATCGCGGCCGACATGAAATGCCCGCGCCGGTTCGCCAGTCGCTTTTGAATGAGGTCGAAAGTTCCCTTGAGGTAAACGAGTTTCACGCGCTCGTCGATGAGCAGGCGGGCGCGGTAAGTTGCTTTCAGCGCGGAGCAGGCGAGGACGCCGCTTTCGCCCCGTTCGATTGAGGCGCGGACGAGGGCTTCGAGAGTTTGCAGCCACGGCAGGCGGTCGGCGTCTCCGAGCGGAACGCCGCGCCGCATCTTCGCCACGTTCGCGGGCGGGTGATAATCGTCGGCGTCGTAAAACTTCCAGCCGAGTTCGGCGGCGAGGCCGCGCCCGATGGTCGTCTTGCCCGAACCGGCCACTCCCATTAAGACTACGAACATCATCTCTGAAGCCGCACGCGCCCGGCAATTTTCCGGCCGCGCCTATCGCCTCTCCGACCGTTCAGCCGAGCGCCCTGCGCACCACGCGCCGCGCCGCTTCCGCCGTCAGGCCGAAGACAAGATGCGAGGCGAACGAATAAGCGTGAATCGAGAGCGGGTATTCCGACGGCGACTTGGAGAGACCGGCGGCGGGCACTAGAGCCTCGTCCGCGATGATCCAGACGGCGACGCCGAAAGGCAATCCCGCGCCCGCCATCGCACCGGGCGCGACCTCGGCGATTGCGCCGTAGAGCGCGCCGGAAGTCGCGCCCATCGCGTAGTGAAACGCCGTTCCCGCCGCCGCCTTCTCGCGCTTCGTCAACTCGTGATCGAACGCTTTCACGGAGACGGCATTGGCGAGCCTTTCGGTCGCGTCGTCGCTCTGTTCGTCCATGCCTTCGGCGCGCAGTTCAAGCCCGATGCCCTGCCGGGGCGAGCCTGTCTGCAAGGATTGCGCGCCGTGCGAACGTTCCTCGCCGACGGCCTGTCTGCTCAACAGGGCTTGAAAGCGGTTCATCACGGCCGCCGCCGCCAACCCGCCGACGACGCCCGCCGCCAATCCCTTCCAGAGGCTTCCCGCCGGGCGTGCGCGCGTCGTCGTGCGCCGCCCAGATCGTCTTTGTGTGTTCATAGGCCAATAAAATAACACGACGCGCCGCCGCCCGGTCAGGCGGCGTGAACGTCGTGTCGAAGTTTTCGGGCGAACGTTTGAGGGCGGCGGGCTTCGGAGTTTGAACGCCGACACACGACGCCCACCTCAACTTCAAGTGGCCGAATTCATCTCCACCCAGTTCACACGCACCCCGGCGGCGGCGAGCGCATCGTCGAGCCGTTGATCCTGACACACGCGGATCATGCGCGACGGCTGTGCGCGCACCCTGAACCCTTCCTCGCGCAGGTGCAATTCGAGAAACACTTCACAGTCGCCGGGGCTGTCGCGCAGCGCCTGCGCGATGGCCTCGCACTTGTCGCCGATGTCCACGCCCGCAGGCAGTTCGATGACGAGCGAGCGAATAACGCTTCGCTCTCCTGCCGCGCCGCCGCGCCCGTTCCCCGGCGCGGTGGCGGCGTCGTCGTTGCGGTTCAGCCACGGGTTGTGCGCCGGGATGCGCGCCTTTTCCAGCAGGTAAACTTCGTCGCAGACCACTGTGGATGCGCTGTCGCTGTCGTCGAGCCGCCCGGTCACGAGCATCAGCGCGTCGTTGGCCGCGTCGCGCCCCTTGCTCTTGAACGCCTCCGGCCAGAGCACGCACTTCACGGTCGCGCCGGACAAATCTTCCAAACGGAAGTAGGCGTACTTGTCGCCCTTCTTCGTGTTGCGCACGGTGAAGTCCGAGACGACGCCCGCGAGGCGGACGCGCGCCTCCGGCCCGGCCGCGGCCAGATCGGCCACCGTGCAGCACTTGAGCTGCGCGATCTTTTCGATGAAATCTTCGAGCGGATGACCGGACACGTAGAAACCGATGGCCGCCTTCTCGTTGGCGAGCAGTTCCTTGTGCGACCAGAGCGTGGCAGTGTTGAGTTGCACTTGCCCGGCGTCGCCGTCGGGAGCGAAACCGAAGGCCGAGCCGAACATGTCGCCCTGCCCGTTGTCGCGCTCGCGCCGCTTGCGCCCGCCGCGCTCAAGCGCGCGCTCCACGGTCGCGTGCAAATTCGCGCGCCACTGGCATAAATCCTCGCTCGCCGGTTTAAACGAATCGAACGCCCCGGCGCAGACCAGACTTTCGAGCACGCGCTTGCCCGCCCCCTTTTCGCCGACGCGTTCGGCGAAGTCGTAGATCGAACTGAAACGCCCGCCCTCTTCGCGCGCCTGAAGTATCGGCGCGACGGCCGACTGCCCGATGCCCTTGATGGCCGCGAGGCCGAAACGGATCGCGCCCTCGACCGGCGTAAAGCCCGAACCCGATTCGTTCACGTCGGGCGGGAGAAGCTTGATGCCCTGCGAGCGGAGTTCCGAGCCGTACTTGAAGATCTTCGTGGCGTCGTCGGCCGTGTAGGTCATCACGGCGGCGTAGAAGTGTTCGGGGTATTGCGCCTTGAGGTAGGCCGTCTGGTAGGCGACGTGCGCGTAGGCAACCGAGTGCGAGCGATTGAAGCCGTAATCGGCGAACTGCGCCATGAGACGAAAAATCTCGCGCGCCTTTTTCTTCTGAATCTTGTTCTTCGCGCACCCGTCCATGAACTTCTGTTCGTGGACGGCCATCTCCTCGCGGTTCTTCTTGCCCATGGCGCGGCGCATGAGATCGGCCTCGCCGAGAGAGTAGCCGCCGAGACGCTGCGCGAGCTGCATGATCTGTTCCTGATAGACGAGGATGCCGTAGGTGTTCGAGAGAATCTCCTCCATCTCCGGCGTCAGGTACTCGACCGGCTTCTTGCCGTGATAGCGGTCGATGTAATCGTCAACCATGCCGCCGTCGAGCGGGCCGGGGCGGTAGAGCGCGTTCAGGGCGGAGAGGTCTTCGATGGACTTCGGCTTGAGCTTGCGGCAAATCTCCTGCATGCCCGTGGATTCAAACTGGAAGACCGCCTCCGTGCGGCCGAGGCCGAACAGCTTGTAAGTCTTCTCGTCGTCGAGCGGGATTTCCGACCAGACGATCTCGCGCGCGTGCATCTCGCGGATCGTCTTGCAACACTGGTTGATGATCGAGAGCGTGGTCAGGCCGAGGAAGTCCATCTTGAGCATGCCCGTCTTTTCCAGATCGGACATTTCAAACTGGGTCGTGAACTCGTGCTTGCTGTTGACCGCCACGGGGATCAACTCTTCGAGCGGCTGCGGCGAGATGACGACCCCCGCCGCGTGCACCGACGAGTGGCGCGCGCAGCCTTCGAGGCGCAGCGCGATCTCGATCACTTTTTTCGTCTGCGGGTCGCGCTCGACGGCGGCCTTTAGTTCGGGAACCATCTCCAGAGCCTGCCCGATGGAGATGTTGCGCCCGCGCACGGGCGGCGGGATGAGCTTCGCGATCTTCTCCACTTCGCCGTATGGCATGTCGAGCGCGCGTCCCACGTCCTTGATCGCTGCCTTCGAGGCCATCGTCCCGAACGTGATGATCTGGCAGACCGACTCGCGCCCGTAGAGTTGCGTCACGTGGTTGATAACTTCGGCGCGGCCGTGGACGCAGAAGTCGATGTCTATATCCGGCATCGAGACGCGTTCCGGGTTGAGGAAACGCTCGAACAGCAGGTCGTACTGGATCGGATCAACGTCCGTGATTTCGAGGCAGTAGGCGATGAGCGACCCGGCGGCCGAACCGCGCCCCGGCCCGACGGGTATTCGTCTGTCCTTCGCAAACTTGATGAAGTCCCACACGATGAGGAAGTAGCTGGGGAAGCCCATCTGCTTGATCATCGCGATCTCGCTCGAAACGCGTTTCTGATATTCGTCGAGGCCGTGCTTCAAACACCCCTTCGAGCGCATCGGTTCCCAGACCGTGCCGCGTCTCCGCTCATAGCCCTCGCGCACGACCTTCTCGAAGTATTCGTCGATGGTGATGTCGCCCTCGGCCGGGGGGATGGGGAAGATGGGAAGCTGATTTTCGCCGAGCGGGAGTTTGAGGTCGCACATCTCCGCGACCTCCATCGTGCGCGAGACGGCATCGGGGATGTGACTGAAAATCTGCGCCATCTCTTCGGGCGAGCGGACGTACCACTGCGGCCCGCCAAAGCGCATGCGGTTCTCGTCGTTGACCGTCTTGCCCGTGCCGATGCAGAGCATCACGTCGTGCGCCTCGTAGTCTTCGCGCATGAGGTAGTGCGCGTCGTTGGTGGCGACGAGCGGGATCGCGGTGCGCCGCGAGAGTTCGATCAGGTCTTTGTTGATCTTGATCTGGTCTTCAAGCCCGTGATCCTGAATTTCGAGGAAGTAGTTTCCCTTTCCCAGAATGTCCTCGAACTCGATGGCCGAGCGCGCCGCCTCGTCGAGCTTGCCCTGCTTCAGGTGCGCCTGCGGAACGCCCGACAAACACGCGGAGAGACCGATGAGTCCGCCGCTGAACTTCGCGAGCAGTTCGCGGTCTATTCTCGGCTTGCGGTAGAAACCTTCCTTGAACGCCTTCGAGGTCAGGCGCACGAGGTTGTGATAACCCTCGCGGTCGCGCGCGATGAGGATCATGTGGTTGTAGGGTTTCTCGCCGCGCTTCGTCTCCGGCTTGTCGAAGCGGCTGCCGGGCGCCATGTAAATCTCGCAGCCGATAAGCGGCTTCACGTCGTGCGCCTTCATCTCCTTGTAGAAGGAGACCGCGCCGTACATGTTGCCGTGGTCGGTCATGGCGCAGGCCGTCATGCCGAGTTCGCGGACGCGTTCGGCGAGCGGCTTGATCTGGATCGCGCCGTCGAGCAATGAATAGTCGGTGTGTAGATGGAGGTGTGCGAAATCGTGGTTCGACATAAATTGACGGTCAGTAAATCGGATGATGCCCCCGGCGCGGCGCAGGCGCGGACTGGAGAGGCCGGGTGAAGTTTTAGGCTATCTGCGCCGGACTGTCAATTCAGCCCCTCCGCGGGGCGTGGCCTGAACCTGATTTCTTCTCTGTGTCCCCTCTGTGCTCTCTGTGACTCTGTGTTGAGTGCGGGTAATCAGACATTCACCACCGCAGACACAGAGAGCACAGAGGGGGAACAGAGAAAAACTGTAACGGATGACACTACAAGTTCTACGGGAGTTGCTTGTGAAGCTCTCGGGGGCGCAACTTGCGGCGCGCGTCGGGGTCGCCCGCTAGAGCCTGTTATGAACTTTGAGCTAACACATCAGCCAGACGCTTGAGCATCAAGATAGCAAAGGCCAAGAAATGCAAGCCAGCCACAGTCTCCGGCAACCTTTCATAATCACGCGCCAAACGACGGAAGCGTGCCGCCCACGCGAAACTGCGCTCCACCACCCAGCGACGCGGCAAGAGCACGAAGCCCCGCTTGGCCTCCTCCAACTTTACGACTTCAAGGCGAATGCCGTGCGCTTGGGCATCCCCGGCCGCCTGTTGGCCGGTGTAGCCTTGATCAACAAAAGCGACTTCCACCGACTCGCCCGTGGCCGCTTGCACGGCTTCGGCCAGTGCGGCCACTTGCGCCCGGTCTTGCTCATCGGCCGCCGTGACGATGAGTGCCAACAGATGCCCCAGCGTATCAACGGCGATATGCGTCTTGCTGCCCTTGCGCCGCTTCGCCCCATCATAAGCGGAACGGGCGCCCGATTCGGGCGAAGATTGCAGCGTGCGGCTGTCAAAGATGGCCGCCGAGGGGAGCGCGTTGCGCCCGGTCGCGACTCGCAGCAACTCTCTGAGGTCGTGCACGAGCGACTCGAAGACGCCTGCGCCGATCCAGCGTTGCGTCTGCTGGTAGACGACCTGCCAGGGCGGTAGGTCATGCGGCATCATGCGCCAGGGTGCGCCTGCTCGCACGATCCAGCGCAGGCCGTTGAAGACCTGCCGCAAGGAGTGAGAGCGTTGCGGAGCGTCCTCGGTCATCAAGGTGAGGTAAGGGGCGACGAGCGCCCATTCCTCGTCCGTTACGTCACTGGGATAGTTTTGGCGTCGCATGCGCCAAAACTTACCATAGTCAAAAGTTCATAACAGGCTCTAATCTTTTTTGGCGATGATGCTGATGTCGCCGTTACGCTCCAGATGGGCGGCTTCAATCCGGCTGATGTCGGGAGATTCCCCGTCGCTGCGTAACGCCTCCTGCAAGTCGTGCTCGGTGATGTGCGTTTTTCTCAGAGCGTCTTCCTGCATCCGGCCGTCGCGCACGAGCAGTTGGTCATGCCCTTTAATCATCCTGCCGAAGCCGCGCGAGCGGAAAGCTATCGCGGCGAACGTCCAGTGGAGCAGGACGAGGACGAGGCTCGCGACGAGGGTCGGCATAAACGGCGCGTTGCCGGTGATGGCACGGCTCACCATCGAGCCGAACACGATCCCGAGCATGACATCGAAAGCCGTGCTCTTACCCATGAAACGCTTGTCCCCGATCCTGAGCATCACGATAGCCAGAATGAAGACGACGACGGCGCGCAGGGACATCTGCCACACGTTGATGTCCTTTGTCTCTAACCCCAGACCGAGCGCCGCATTAAAGATTTGCCTGATCTCTTCCATTTGATATTCCCCCGAGTGTGATCGCTTTTAGCGGCAGGATAAACCCTGATGCCGTTTTTCTCCAGCGATTAAATCCTGTTCGCCGCCGGGGCTTATCACACTGGCTTTTATTCATGTTAATTTTGCAACCTCAAGTTCTGACACCCTAAACTGACGGCCGGATCGGTGCACATCGGCGAAGTTCCGAACCTCTTCCGACGCCGTATAAGCCCCGTGCAGGCCGACCCCTTTTGCCGAGGAACACATGAGAGCGAGAATTTATCTTCCGTTTATTCTGTCCCTGAGTTGCACTATCAACGCCCTCGCCCAGACCGCAGGCACGCCCGCAGCGGCAGCCCCGGCCGAGGCCGCTGCTGCTGCCCCGCAGCACCACCTCATGCCCGTGCCCGCCTCCGTGCGGTTTAATCCCGGCAGGCTCTCCGTCAATAAGTCTTTCAGCGTCGCGCTCCGGGGGCGGCCTGACGCGCGTCTTCAGGCCGGAATAGACCGGCTCCTGCGGCGCATCGAAGGCCGCACCGTGATGGAACTCGCGCGCGGGCTGACTACAACAGCCGAGGCCGCCGCCGCGACGTTCGTGGTCGAATCAGGAGGGGCGGGCAACGCCGTGCCTTCGGTCGATGAGGACGAATCCTACACGCTCGAAGTGTCGGACAGGCAGGCCGTGCTCAGGTCCGCGACGACGGTCGGCGTGCTGCGCGGTCTGGAGACGTTCCTGCAACTGCTCGACAGCGACCGCGACGGTTACTTCATCCCGTCCGTCCTGATACGGGATCGACCGCGCTTTCCGTGGCGCGGGCTGTTGATCGATGTCGCGCGCCACTATCAGCCGATGGAAGTATTGAAGCGCAACCTCGACGCGATGGCCGCCGTCAAGCTCAACGTCCTGCACTGGCACCTCACAGAGGATCAGGGCTTCCGCATCGAAAGCAAAAAATTCCCACGCCTGCACACGATGGGTTCCGACGGGCAATTCTACACGCAGGACGAGGCGCGCGAGATCATCGCCTACGCGCGCGAGCGCGGCATCCGCGTCGTGCCCGAGTTCGACATCCCCGGCCACGCCACCTCATGGCTCGTCGGCCATCCCGAACTCGGCAGCGCGCCGGGGCCGTACAAGATCGAGCGCAAGGCCGGAATCTTTGAACCCGCGCTCGACCCGACGCGCGAGGAAGTCTATAAATTTCTCGACACGTTCCTCGGCGAGATGGCCGCGCTCTTCCCCGACGCTTACATGCACATCGGCGGCGACGAGAACGAAGGCAAGCAGTGGGATCGCAACCCGCGCATTCAAGCCTTCATGAAAGAGAAAGGCATCAAGGATAACCACGCGCTCCAGACCTACTTCAACCGTCGCCTGCTCACGATCCTCAAGCGGCACGGCAAGACCATGATGGGATGGGACGAAATCTTCCAACCCGATTTGCCGCGCGAGGTCGTCATACACTCCTGGCGCGGCCCGACCGCGCTCGCTGAGGCCGCGAAGAAGGGCTACAAGGGCGTCCTCTCCGCGGGCTACTACATAGACCTCATTTTCCCCGCCTCACAGCATTACGCCGTTGACCCGATCCCCGCCGACAGCACGCTGACCGAAGCGGAGGCGGCGCGCGTCCTCGGCGGCGAGGCGACGATGTGGAGCGAGTGGGTCAGCCCCGAGACGATAGACTCGCGCATCTGGCCGCGCACCGCCGCCATCGCCGAGCGGCTGTGGTCGCCGCGCGACGTGACCGACGTGGAAGACATGTACCGCCGCCTGTCCGTGGTCAGCATACAACTCGAAGAACTCGGCCTGACGCACGAGAAGAATCAGGCTTTCCTGCTCAGGCGACTCGCCGGAGGCGGCGGCGACATCGCCCCGCTCCAGACGCTCGTCTCCGTCGTCGAGCCGGTCAAGCAGTACAGACGCTACCGGCTGCGGCCACAGACCATGCTCAGCCCGCTCACGGGACTGGTAGACGCCGCGCGCCCCGACGCCGAAGCGGCACGCCGTTTCAACGCGCTCGTCGAGGGGTTGCTCTCGGACGCTCCGCGTTTCGATGCCCGTGCGCAACAGATCAGAAATGCCCTCGCGGAGTGGCTGAACGCGGGGCACGAGTTGGAGGGGATGATCGACCGCTCGCCCGCGCTGCATGAAGCGCGGCCGCTCGCAGGAGATTTGGCGCGCCTCGGGGCGACGGGGCTTGAAGCGTTGTCCTACATTTCGCGGGGCGTCGCACCGTCGGCCGAATGGCGCGACGCGCGCCTCGCCGCGCTCGAACAGATCGCCAAACCGAAAGCCGCGCTGGAATTTCCCGTCGTCCCGAGCGTTCGGCAACTCGTCGTCGCGGCCTCGGAGATGTCTCGTCTAAAACAGATGACGCCCGCCGAGTGGAAAGCACACGTCAGGACGCTGGCCGCGCCTCCGCCGCCCGCGAAGCAGACCGGCAATTAACATGAGTTCGATACGAGACGGCGACGCCCTGCGCCTCAGAGACTTTGACCGGGGCGCACGCGCGTTCACTTCCTTTGCATCTTGTTCAATTTTTCGGCCGCCCTCTTGATGTCTCCGCTGAGCCGAATGATGTCGCGCAGGTCGCGGCCGGCCTCGTCGGACTGCTTGAGGTCGATCACGCCCGGGTCTTTAAAGACCGGGCTTAGCGTGAAGCTGTCGATCCGCCTGCACATCGACGCGAGCGCGCCCGGCATTTGACTGTCGCCGATCTCGGGCGGCTGCTCGTTCTTTTCCCGTCCCGTTTTTTCACTTTCGGGGATGGCGCGCAACAGGTGCGTCTTCAGTCGCGCGGCGCGCTTATTGATCTCTTTGGCCTCGCCGGCGATAACCTTATAGTCGAGCGGCGCGGCGGATTGAAGATGGCGCACGAGATTATTACGAAGAATCTGAATGTTTCTGAAGTCTTCTCTCAACTGTGCGACGGCAGCTTCGGAATCGCGCGGGTTCGCCCTCCTCGTCCCCCTGACGCGTTCCACATCGCGGAGTTCCGCTTCAAGCTGCCGCCGCTCGCGCATATCGGCGAACGGGTCGCGGAGCCTCGGAGGAGGAGGTGGTGGTGCGCCGGAGGGCGAAGTCTGCTGGGCATGGCCGGAGCGTGCCGTGAGAGTGAAAACACAAACGACCGACACAAAGCCGATCACAATCATTGACGGACTCGCCCGGTGGCTCATCATTCCACGGCCTCCTCATCCTCTGCATAAAGTGGGGTCAGTATAATGCCGCGCTCGACCGGCGGACAATACCAGGGCGGCGGGAACGGCGGGAAAGCGAACAACTACTCGAAGAACCAATCGCGCGCCGCGCTCGCTATCTCAGCGGGAACCGTGTGCGCCCCGTCAAACTCCCGGTATGAAACGTCATAGCCCGCGCCTTGCACTTGCGGCACGATCCGGCGGCTGCACCGCTCTATCGGAAGCACACGGTCGCGCGTGCCGTGTGAGATAAACAGTCGCGGCTGCCCGTGTTGTCCGGCCGGAGCCATGAACCCCGGCGAAAACGCGATGACGTGCGTGAATAAATCGCCGTTCGTAACTCCGAGCGAAAGCGCGTAGGAAGCCCCGTCGGAGAATCCGCCGACGGCGACGCGCTTCGGGTCTATGGCGTAACGGCTGAAGGTCTGCCGAAGCGCACGCTCGATGTAACTGACATCGGGGCCGTAGCGGTCGATGATGACATCCCATGTGCGCCCGCGCGAATCGGGGGCGAGCAGGAGCAGCCCGCTCTCGTCCGCGAAACTCTGGAGCAGAGACAGGCCGTGTTGCGCATTGCCGCCCGCGCCGTGCAGCATGAGCGCGAACGGCGACGGGCGATCCGCACTGTATCCGCGCGGCACGTAGAGCAACCCGTCGCGCCCGCTCTCAAGATTCAGCCTGCGGAGTCCCTTCGGAGACGCTTCTTTGACCGCCGACGGGCGCGCACGTAAGCGACCCGCAGCAGCGGCGGCCGTCGCCTCTTGATCGACGCCATGCATTATCTTCTCTCCCACAGACACGTCTCCCGTCGCGCGGTTGGCGACGCACGCGGCGCAAATCGCACCCGGTACGAGGCCGAGTAATCGCCGCCGCGTCATGCTCGAATCGCTGCCGGTTCGATTGCTGTCCATTTGAAATTTGACGGCGGCCTGTGCGGGCTATAAAGGAGTGCTGTTCTAGGCCACCCCGACGTTTGATCTCTCCGCGCGCCGGCTCTCTCCCAACAACTTCTCCAACAGCACGCTCAGCCGGTTGAAATCTATCGGTTTGCTGAGATAGTGATCGCAGCCGGCCAACGCCGCTTTATCCCGCGCCGTCCCCATGTCGTAAGCCGTCACGGCTATAATCCGCACCCCGGCCAGCTCCGCGCTTTCGCGTATTGAGCGGATGGTTTCAAATCCGTCGAGCAGAGGCATGGCGAGGTCCATCAGGATCACGCCGGGACGTTCGCGCGCCGCGACGGCGAGAGCCTCGCGGCCGTCGGCGGCCTCGATCACACGATAGCCCTTCTGTTCCAGCATCCACCTGACGACCTGGCGCGTGTCGGCGTAATCATCGACGACCATGATCGCCGGGCTATGTTCCTTCACTTTAGACATTAGGTTTTCCGCTCCGGTTCAACGCCGGGCATTGAGGCCGCCGGCGTGCTGCGACAAAGCCTCGATCAACTCGCGCGCCTTGTCGGAACTGAGCAGCACGGTCGTCACGTCGTCATCGCCCGCCTTGCGCTGCGTGACTTCCAGAACAAGACATCGCCCGTCGCCGGACAAACTCCCGACGCTGATCCGGCAACTGCCGGTGAGCGGCAACAGCGACTTCCCCTCGTTCACGTTCTTCCCCTCACACTGACGTACTAATGAATTCACGCGGCCTTCACCTTCCGACCTGTTTCACCCACAGCCCGGCGCCCGCGCCGCGAGCGATCCGCCGCGCCCACGACTTTTCGTTCGCCCGCGCACTGGCATGAAGACATAAAGGGCAACCCGCCGCCCTCGGGCGCATAGACGTGCGCCCCGCATTCCTTGCAAATACCTACCCGCACATATGCGGGAATTAACATCTTCTCTTCACTCATATCCCACCCCTCTGGCTCGATTGTGCCCCGTTCATGCCCTGACAGGCTCATCATCTATTTCAGGTTCGGAATTTACGGAGCGTTCTCCGTGCTTGAATGATGAGAAGGAGGCTGGCCGCTCGTTATAATTCAACTCTGCTCCGAGACTAGTTTTAGACGCGCCCGGCTGATCTCCGGTTGCATGATCGACCAAGCCCACTTTACAGGCGTTTGCCCAACCCTATTCTCAGAGGGAACTTCCTGCGCGTCGCAATGCAGAAGTTCCGTGCAAAGCAGGCGATGAATCTAGATGGTCGCTTTTAGGAAATAACCGCGCGGCGGGTGAAGGCCTGCGCGCGCCTCAGGACTCGGCGTGCGGCCATACCCGTACGCGCCTGAGGACGAAAAAATGCTTGTTACCGGGGCGTGTTTTTCAAAAGAGGCAGAGGATCGATCACGCCGTCCGGCGTGTAGACGCCGAAATGAAGGTGAGGCGCGGTGCCCACCGCGTTGCCCGTAGTGCCGACGTAGCCAAGCACCGTCTCGGGCGTGACATAATCACCGGCGGCAAGCCCCTCCGCGTAAGCGTCGAGGTGAGCGTAATAATAGCTCCTTCCGCCGCCGCCCAGTACGAAGACGGTATTGCCCCCGAGCGCGCTCTCGCCCAGCCTCAGGACATACCCTCTGGTGGCCGAACGGACGGCGGTTCCGCGCTTCGCGAAAATATCCTGCCCCTCGTGAAGACGCCCGCCCGTGCGGGGCGCATGCCACGAATTCTGAATCTGCTTAACGCCGACGCCTTCCACCGGAACGACGAGTTCCCTGTCCGGTTCCTGCGCATACAACACGGCGGCTCTGAAAGGCAGGGCAAGGCCGGAAAGCTTGAACGCGCCCCCTATGTGATCCGCATATTGATATGCGACCAAGAGTAACGCCGCGGACAGGAGTAAAACGAACTTTTTCACACTTATTAGATGTGATGAGATGATTAATGGTTACTCGGCCGGAAAAGCGTACGGCGTTTGTTTGAAAACTAAAGAGCGTCGATGAGAGCCAAACGCGCGGCGAGGAGAGCGTTGTTGATGCTGCTCAACAACGCTCTCCCCACGCTTCAAAAAACCCCGCTCGCACGCCCTTCCGAAACGAAAGGCGTCTGCTGCTCAGTTTGAACCCGCCGGGCAGGCTTACTTCCCGGCGGCCGCGACGGCGAAATCACCGCGCGCGCGCTCTATTTTCTGCCACTGGTTCGGGAAGATGCGCCGCGTGCCCCAGATAAACTCGGTCGCGGAATTAACCTGCGGGGCGTATATGCGCAGGGCGAGCATGCTGCCGTAACCCCCGGATTGCTTCGGGTTGACCCACCATCCGGCGCTCGGGTCCCAGAGCCTGATCTCGTTATCACGCACCACGACGGCGCAGCCTTCGTGATAGATCAAGTCTTCCTTCACCCAGTGGAGCGCCGCATCGGTGTTCCACTTTTTAGTCCACTGGCGGGTGGCATCCTCCGTGTACTGTTGGATGAACTGCGCGTGATAGCTTTTGACTCCGCGGGCGACTAAAACTTCCTGAGAGATCGCGGCCAGCGCGCCGCAGTCGAGCGTCTTTTGCTCGACTGCTTCGCACCAGTGAATCGGCCAGGTCGAAGGGCCCCAGGTGTATTTCTGGCGTATCCAGCGCGGCCCCGTCAGCGGGTTCGACGCGTTCAGTTGTGAGTAATCCATCGAGAGAACCCATTCACGCGCGATCAGGCAACACTGCGCGCCGTGGTGTGAAATCGTGGATACGGGGAAGTGCTCCCACTTTTGTATCGCCGCGCCCGTGTCAACGAAATCGGTTTCGTCAAATTCGATCTTATCCTCGGCCAAAGACATATGACATGCTCCTATCGTAAGCTCCCGCGTCACAGAAAACCAGAACATCACCGGGGCGCGCGCCCTCCGGCAATTCGACGTTCGACGCCACCACGTCATGTTCCATACAAAGTCTGCCTAAAAGATGTGTCTTCCCGTGTTTCAAGGTTTGCCATTCGCCGGTCTGCTTGTCCTGACGCAGAATCCGGTGCGGCTGAAAGAAGTGCATCGGCAGTTCGGCAATCGAGCCGTCGACAACCGCCTCCGTCACATCTTCCTCCGCCGATTCCTCAAACTCCAGCAGGCGCATCGCGACGGCCATAGAGGGCTGAGCCATGGCTTTGCCGGGTTCGGAGATGACCTGTTTGACGAAGGGCAGGAAGCTGCGCGCGCGCTCGATGGCGAGCGCAAACTGATCGCCGGAGTCTTTATGCCAATCATCGGGAAACCAACCGCCGCCAACGTCCAGACATTCGATCTGCCGTTTGGAAAGTGTTTCGATGGAGCGGCACCATCTGAGCACCGATTCAAAGAGGTGCCACCATTGCCCGACGCCGATGTTGCTGCTCGCCATGTGAAAATGGACGCCGAAGGCGCAATCGCGCGGCAACAACGCAATCGCATCGACAAGCCGCCTGAGATCGTCGGTCGTGTCCACGGGAATGCCGAAGCGCGAGCCGACCGTCGGGGTGCGCAGGCGCACGCCGACTATTTTCGCTTGCAGTTCTTTCCGCTCGATGCTTGCGACCACACGCTTCAAGTCCGGGATGGAATCGCAGAACACGGCATGAATCGGCTCGGTCGGCAAGAGACCCTCAGGCCACCACTTGCCGGGGCCGTTCAGAACAATTTGATCGGGTCTGAATCCCGTCTTGAGCGCCTTTTGAACTTCCAGCAGGCTGATCGCTTCGGCTAAAAAGCCCGCCTCCCTCGCCATCACGAGGAGCCTCTCGTCCGGGTTCGTCTTGAGGCTGTAAGCGTTCGTGACGGTCAGCGCGGGAGTCGTGAGCGTGCTCGCCACATTGGCGGCGCGCTTGAACAACTCGGACGCAGTGCTTTCGAGAAACAACCACGACGGCGTCTCCATCTCCGCGAAGTTGTAAGCCTTCAGATCGTCGATGAACGTGGAAGGCACGACGGGCGCTTCCGCATTGTTCGTGCTGCCGCCGTTGTGGCCGTTGCCGTTCGTGCCGTTGTCGATGATGTGCAGCTTGTGCAGGCGCTCGGCCAGAGCCAGCGTGCCCGAAGGGTGCTTCATGGAATGCCCGATGCCGCCGGGGAAGGGTTCCGGCAAACTCGGCAGCGGGAATTGCGCGCGCACGGGAATTTCCAACACCACGCGCGTGAACTCCTCGCACACTTCCGACTCGGTCTTCGCCGGAACGCCCGTCGCCCTCTCCACCAGAAGCGCGGGCAAGTTGTGCCCCGCGATAGTGCCGCCGTAAATCCACGCCGGGAACCTCGGATTACATTCGAGCAGCCACAAACGGCCGCCCATGTCGCGCACCATCTCCAACTCCGCGCCGCCCGTCCAGTTCAACTCTTTCACGATCCGGCGCAGCGGCGCGACGAACTCATCCGGCACTTGCGTGACATCGCCCGCCCACGTCTTACCTTCTTCCGTCAGTTCGCGCTTGCGCATGTAAACGCAATGAATCAGTTCGCCCTGATAGGCGCTGAAACAGACCGACTCTTCGTAGCCCGTGACGTGAGTTTGGAGAAACAAACGTTCCGTTGACCATGCGCGCGAAAGGAGCGTGCGCACCCTCTCGAACACGTCCCAGCCATGCGTGCGGACGGCCTCGTAATAAGGCCCCTTGAGCCACACCTTCCAACCGTGTTGACGACAAAAAGCGTGCAGTTCCCAATCGGAGCGTTCGGTCGAAATGTACTCGGGGATGCTCACGGGCAAACCCACGTGCGCTTCCACGGCGGGTTTGCTGATCTTTTGTAAAGCGGCGGTGGAGGGAGTCAGCAGGTTCTTATGTCCTTCCGGGAAGACGGAGGCGAGCCACATTATTTCCAGATCGACTCCCGAAATCCACAGCGCCCCTCCATCCAAAACTTCCTTGATGTCGGCCGCGTAAGCCTCAAGGTTCAATTCCTCCCAGGGTCTTTGCAACCACATCTCGTCCAGGTCAGTCCAATGTATTCCCGAACAGCGATTGGAATATTCAATGCCCACCAGAGTGGCGTCTGGATAAGCCTTGCGTAATGAACGCGCGATTCCGATGCCGGGCTGCGGATTCGTTCCGCTGTAAAGCCCGCTGATATAAATTTTCATATTCTCCTTACCGCGACACAATGTAGAGTGAAGGTTATGGAAGACTTTGCCGCTCGCCAAGAACTCGCTGACGACGATGCCTCTTTCGCTTCAATTCATATAAAGTTAAACTTTCGTGAGAGCAATCGACTTCGATGCATCCGCCGCCTTGTCGTCATCTTCACCGGTTCGGCGAAAGCAGATTTAGTTTGCCCTCCCGGACTCAAAATCGAAGCGCAATCGTTCGCGCGCTGCAATGAAGATAACCGCGAGAGACTTATGTAAATGCGCTAATTTTAGAATTAAAATAAATAGCAGTCCAGCGGTCATGTTGTCTGTACGGTAAAGTACTTATTTAGTGTTACGGGGATTTGTCGAATTATTGATAAATTTTAAAAATTAATGAGGACGAGCTTTCTTAATCAACAGAACTTACCTCTGGTCGTAGAATTTGACGGGGGCGGCATGCCGGACGCCTCGCCCGAAACGTTCATTGACATGTGTCTCGGCCACAGAGATTTCCTACGTCGTCAACTGCTCGAATGGGGCGCGTTGCTCGTGCGCGGTTGCCCCGCGACGCTTGTGCCCGCCGGCTTCGCGCGATTTGTGCGCGGGTTCTCCGGCAAGAGTTTGATCGATTATGTCGGCGGCGCATCCCCGCGCGTTAAGTTGGGCGAAGGCGTCTACACCTCGACCGAGTATCCGCAAAACTACACCCTCTCTCTGCACAACGAATTGTCTTATACCTATCGCTGGCCCGATCAACTCTTCTTCTATTGCGTGACGGCTGCTTTAGAGGGCGGTGAAACGTCTCTCGGTAACAGTCGCGCGATTCTCAAAGGGATTGACGAAAAAGTTGTCGGCGAGTTCAAGAGGCGAAGCGTCATGTACGTGCGCAACCTGCACGGCGGCCGGGGGTCTGGTTACTCATGGCAGGAGGCTTTCGAGACGGATGATAGACGCGTCATCGAAGCTCACTGTCGCGCGGGCGGGGTGCGTTTCAAATGGAAGGACGACGGCGGCCTGACTTTGAGCGAGGTGCGGCCTGCGACCGCATTACACCCGGCGACGGGCGAGGAAGTCTGGTTTAATCAGGCCGATGGTTTTCACCCGAGCGCGCTCGACGCGGAAACTTACGCGCTTCTCATTTCGACGACGAAGGAAGAGGAGTTCCGGCTGAATTCTTACTACGGCGACGGTACGCCTCTAGACCTCCCGGCGCTCAATCACGCGCGCGAAGTTATGCGTAGAGAGACGGCGCTGGTTCCCTGGCGAGACGGCGACATACTGATCTTAGACAACCTGCTCACGGCTCACGGGCGAATGCCGTTTACTGGCGCGCGACGCATTCTCCTCGCCATGACCTGAGACACAGCGAACCCGTCACCCCCTGCCGCCCCTTACCCTGACAGGCTCGCCCAGAGAGCGGGCGTGGAGGCGCGATTATGAGCGGGGGTCGGAATGCGCTTTCTGAATTCATCGGTGAAGATTCCATCCACCCTGATGCTGAACGTCAGTTCCCCTCCCGCGTCGGTTCCGTGAAACTGGTTCACCGTATCAAACCAGGCGCTATAGGATTCGACGTATTTCTTCTCATTGGTTTGATGGTTGAACATGTAGAACGGCTTATTCATGTTCGTGCGAAACCAGATAAACTCGTGGCACGTCTCGATGTTCGTGTGATCTCTGTGAGGGGTGACGGGCCGGGCGACATCGTCATACATGATCAACATTCTCCCCGTCGCCTTGAACGGCAGGGTCTCTATAAATTCCATCAGCCAGTGAAACTCGCTCGCCTCGGGGGTACGCTGCCAAAGCTCCGTCTTGTCGAGATCGAAATAACTATCGGGCAGGTGGGATTGAGCCAGATAGATCATTCTCGAACCCGGTATGTCGGAGCCCGCATCCTTCAAACTGTAAGGACCTGTGTAGAAGTGAATATCTCTCTGCGCGTGGATGCGCTGTTTCACTCTCTCGGTGATGTATCCGTCCAGCGACTTCAATCTTTCCACATCAATGAACTCATCGAACGATTTGTAACAGGGATAAGTGATGCGCGGATCGGTGCCCGCTTCGCCGGGCGAACCCGCTTCGATGCCCTCTACAATTTCCGAGTTCACAGCACCGACGACGTTATCGCGCTCCGGGTGCAATTGATGAGTCATAAGTCTTCTCCATCTGTAAATTCTTCCGCTACGCTGGCTGAAAATCTTTATGGCAGTGTTTATAGCATGCGCCCCGTGGCCTCGTAAATTCCAGCAATTTTAAAATGCCCCGCCGGCCACTGCGCCATTACCGGAACTAAATAAGATATTGACGCGTTATATGCTGCTAAGTAATATATGGCTATGTCATATATCGGTTCGCACATTCTCGACCGTGAGTTAAAGAAAGGCAGCGCCGAACTGCTGATCCTTTCGCTGGTTGAAGACCAGCCACGGCACGGCTACGACATCGGCAATTTAATCGAGCAGCGTTCGCGCGGGCTGCTGCGTTTCAATATCGCGTCGCTCTATCCGCTCCTGTACCGTCTGGAGAAGCGCGGCTGGATTCAGGGTCGCTGGGTTGAAAAAGCCGGTCAACGGCGGCGGCGTTATTACCGCCTGACCCCTGAAGGCAAGAAGGTCCTGGCGGCGCAGCGTGTTAGCTGGAGGGAGTTTGTCGAGGCGATCAACCGCATCATAGGAATCGAACATGCCTGACTGGAAGGAAGAGATCGGAAGGCAACTATCGGGGTTGAGGCTCGCGCCGACGCGTGAGGCCGAGATCGCCGAGGAGTTGGCGCAACACCTAGATGATCTCTATGAGCAGTCGATACGGGGCGGCGCAACCGCGGAGGAAGCCTATCAGGCGGCGCTGCTCGAATTAACCGGGGGCGATTTGCTGGCTCACGAACTGCGCCAGGTCGAGCATCCCTTACGGCATGAGCCTGTGGTGCCGGGGGCGCAAAGGAGAATGAACATGTTAGGAGACCTCTCGCAAGATTTGGGTTACGGCCTGCGGATGTTGTTGAAGAATCCGGGCTTCACCCTTGTCGCCGTCATCGCGCTGGCCTTAGGCATCGGCGCCAACAGCGCGATCTTCAGTGTGGTTAACTCAGTCCTGCTGCGCCCTTTGCCTTACCCTGACCCAGACCGCCTCGTGATGGTCTGGGAGGACAGAACTAAGGCGGGTTTCCCACAAGATACGCCCACGGCGGGCAACTTCCACGACTGGCGCGACCAGAATGGGGTCTTTGAAGGAATGTCCGCTATCGCCAGTGAAAGTTTTAACCTGACGGGCGCGGGCGAGCCGGAGAGGATCGACGGCAAGCGGGTCTCGGCCAATCTCTTTTCCGTGCTGGGCGTCGAGCCGCAATTGGGTCGCGCTTTCCTGCCCGAAGAAGATCGCCCCGGCGGCGCTCGCGTGGTGATCATGAGCCATGGCCTGTGGCAGCGTCGCTTCGGCGCGGACGTGAACATCGCCGGCAAGCCGCTCACGTTGAACGGCGAAAGCTACACGGTGGTAGGCGTGATGCCGCCGCATTTCCAGTTTCCGGAGCGTGAAGATGAATTATGGACGCCCATCGCCTTCACCCCGCAGCAGGCCGCCAATCGCGGCAGGCACTTTCTGCAAATCATCGCGCGGATGAAGCCCGGCGTCACCCTGCAACAGGCGCAGGCGGAGATGAACACCATCGCCGTGCGTCTCCAGCAACAATATCCCGACTCGAATACGAACGTGGGCGTCGCGGTCGTCGCGCTGCACGAGCACGTCGTGGGCGACATCAAAAAGGCGTTGCTCATCCTGCTCGGCGCGGTCGGCTTCGTCTTGCTGATAGCCTGCGCAAACGTCGCCAACCTGCTGCTGGCGCGCGCCGCCGCACGGCAAAAAGAGATCTCAATCCGCGTCGCCCTCGGCGCGAGCCGCCTGCGCCTGATTCGTCAATTCCTGACGGAGAGCATTCTACTGGCCGCACTCGGAGGCGTCTTCGGTTTGTTGCTCTCACTGTGGGGCGTGAGCCTTTTGAAGGCTTTCATCCCGGAGAATATTTCCCAAGTCGGCGACATCAACATCGACGCCAGCGTGCTCGGTTTCACCCTGCTGGTTTCCCTGCTCACGGGAGTGGTCTTCGGTCTGGCCCCGGCGGCGCAGGCATCGAGCTTCAATCTGAATGAAACACTCAAAGAAGGCGGACGCGACTCGGCGGCCGGAAGCCGGGGCAACCGGATGCGCGCCTTGCTGGTGGTGGCCGAGGTCGCCGTCTCTCTGATTCTGTTGATCGGGGCGGGGCTGTTAATCAACAGTTTCATGCGGCTGCGCAACGTAGACCCCGGATTCCGCGCCGGGAATCTGTTGACGATGCAGGTGGCGCTTCCCGAAATGAAGTATCCGGATCACGCGCGCCGCTCGGCCTTTTATACGGAGATGATCGGGCGCATCGAAGCTCTGCCCGGCGTGAACTCGGCGGCCGTCACCACAAATCTTCCCTTATATCGTCAGGGTAATTCCATCGGGTTCAGCATCGAGGGACGCCCCGACCCGTCGCCCGGTCAGGGACAGAGGCCGTCCGTGGTGACGAGAGTTGTCAGCCCGCGCTACTTTCAAACCATGGGCATAGGGTTGTTGCAGGGGCGCGGCTTCGGCGAGCAGGACAGGGTTGACGCTCCTGCCGTGGCCGTCATCAGCGAAACGATGGCGCGTCGCTTCTGGCCGGATCAAGACCCGCTCGGCAGACGCATTACCCCCGGCCCGGCCACGTCCACTTCTCCCGACGACTGGATAACGATTGTCGGGGTGGCGAAGGATGTCCGCCAGGTCGAGCTTATCGCCGACCCGAAGCCGCAAATGTACCTGTCATACGCGCAGGCCGATTTCTTCAGTCCGCGCGACCTCGTCGTCAGCACGGCGGTCGAGCCGCTGAGCCTCGCGGGCGCGGTGCGCCGGACGGTGTGGGAGGTGGACAAAGATCAGCCCGTCTCCAAAATCAGGACGATGGAGGAGATCGTTTCCGAGTCGATTGCGCGGCAGCGTTTCAGCATGCTCTTGCTCGGCATCTTCGCGGCGGTGGCGCTCGTGCTGGCGGCAGTGGGTATCTACGGCGTGATGGCCTACACGATCACACAACGCACGCGCGAGTTCGGCATCCGCATGGCGCTCGGCGCGCACCAGAGCGATGTGCTGAAACTGGCGGTGGGCGGCGCGTTGAAACTCATCTTGACGGGGGTGGTGATCGGGCTTGTGGCGGCCTTCATTCTGACACGGGTGATGTCGAGCCTGCTGTTCGGCGTGAGCGCGACTGATCCTTCAACCTACATCATCATCTCTTTGGGGCTGGTGTGCGTGGCGTTACTCGCCAGCTACATTCCCGCGCGGCGTGCCACCAAAGTCGATCCCATGACCGCGCTCAGATATGAATGAGCCGCCGTCCGTCCGTCGCTCCCCCTGTCCGCTCTCGACGCCCGGTCGGTGAACTCTCAACGGCCAGTGACGCACGGTACAGTCGTCCGTCCGAACATAGTATTTTTCGTGGCATGCGGCGTGCTTAACTAATCAGCGGCAAGCACGGAATAAGCAGTTACAACCGTGACCCCGCCGCCATCACCCCTCTGAGAGTGGCCTGCCGCTACTCCAGCCGCCCGCCGAGCATCCCCTTCAAACAATCAAATCTGACGAAGCCCGCGCCAAATGCGGGCTTCTCGCCTTTTATACGTCCCTTTCGAGACGGCGAAGCGGCAGGTGATCAACTATCCACCCGACTGCGCTGTTAGTGAACGGATTACTTGCGCGCATGCTCAGACAAATTTTGTCACCTTCGATGTAACAAATTTTGGATGAAACCCGTCTGAGCTGTTACCGGAAGTTGCCCCGTAGAAGCGAACAGGCGCGCCGGCTTTTGGGAGCCGACGCGCCTGTTCTAGTTTGTGGTTACTGTCCTCACCCCAGCAACCACCAGGCATTTGGGTTCACCGCATGCCTAAGTGTCATCATCATAATGACATTCTCGCCGGAGTGCAAATACCGGCCGGCGAAAAATGAGCTTCCGTATTGCAAAATTTTCCGGCGTCGTCATCTTCAATCGCGGAAATCATTCGACAATTCGCCCGGTTATAATTTTTCATCTTGGCATTCTTCCGGCCTGGCTGGAGTTTATCGAACACGGGGGCGGCATTTTGCCGGGCGTGCGACCTGTCGCCAACGTTATGTTGAAATCCACGCGGCTGTTTGAAGGGCCGGCGATTCGAAATCTCATGCGTTAAGAAGGTGAGACCGAGAATCCCCTCCCCCGTCTCCACTCGCCGACGACATCCGCGACGGCGCGTTGTCGCCCGTCAACTTCGTGATTGAGACGGCGCATCTCGTCGGTCTTGATCGATCCGGCGAGAGAGCGAAGCGCGGCGGCGAGCGAGGCGTTTTGTTCGAGCGCGTCGCGGCGCGCGAGAAAGACGGCTTCGTAGGGCGGGAAGTAGCGGCGGTCGTCTTCGAGTTGAACGAGATCGAGCGCGGCGATGAGTCCGTCGGTCGAGTTGCCCGCGATGATGTCCACTTCGCGCGCGGCGAGGGCGCGATAGGTGAGCGACAAATCCATCTCGCGCGGGCGGGCGGCGAATCGCAGATCATAAGCGCGCGCGAATCCACTGTAGCCGTCGGCGCGCGACATGAAATCCTGACCGAAGCCCGCGCGCCACCCGCGCGCGTGCGGGATCGCTTCGGAGATGGTGCGCAAATTCAGAGAGCGCGCGTCCGCGCCGCGCACGAGAATGGCGAAGTCGTTGCTGAAGCCGAGCGGCGCGCTCACCTCCACTTTGAACCTCTCGGCGTAGTCGCTCCGCACGCGCTCGTAGACGGCGCGCGCGTCGGAGACGGGTTGATGTTTGAGGATGGCCGTAAACGACGTGCCGGTGTACTCGGGGTAAACGTCTAACTGCGCGCCGACGAGGGCATCGTGGCAGAGATTGCCGCCGAGTTCGTAGCGACGCTCGACCGGCGCGCCGCGCGCCTCCAATTCCTGCGCCAGCATCTCCGCGAGGATGATGCTCTCGGTGAAGTCCTTCGAGCCGATACGAACCGGCACGCTCGCATGACCCATGCCCGCGCCCGCCGCCCCTTTCGGCTGACTGCCGCGCCACGCGGCGAGCGCGACGGCCGCGACTACGAGAGCAACGGCCGCGACCGCCACGCATTGCCAAAGGCGCGCACGATGCGCGCCGCGCGTTGTTCCGGCGCGCCGCTTTCTGTTCGCGTCGAGGCGCGTTTCGAGGAGTCCGAGCAGCCAGTCGGCGGCGAGCGCAAGCAACGCCGCCGGGAGCGCGCCCGCCAGCACGAGCGTGTTGTCGTTCTGCCTGAGGCCGCGAAAGATGTAGGTTCCGAGTCCGCCCGCGCCGATGGCCGCCGCAATCGTCGCCACCCCGACCGAGATCACCGTGGCGACTCGCACCCCGGCCAGTATCACGGTCAGGGCGAGCGGGAGTTCCACCTGCCACAGGATTTGCCGCCCCGTCATCCCCATCGCGACCGCCGCCTCGCGGACGCTTTTGTCCACGCCTTCGATGCCCGTCACGGTGTTGCGGACGAGGGGCAGCAACGCGTAGAGGATGAGCGCGACGATGGCCGTGCGCGCGCCGATGCCGCCGAGCAGGGGAAGCGGGATAAGAAAGCCGAAGAGGGCGAGGCTCGGCACGGTTTGCAAAATTCCGGCGACGCCGAGCGCGGCGCGCTTCAACGCCGCGCGCCGCGCGACCAGAATGCCGAGCGGGATGCCCGCGACGACGGCGAACAGCATCGAAAACAGCACCAGATAGAGGTGCTCGCCCGTGAGCGTCAACACTTCCCGCCAGTTGCTCTTGACGAACTCGATGAGATTCATGCGTTACGCTTCAGAAGGATTCAGCCGCCATGCTTCGACGCCGGAGCCGTTCGATTTTCGTCGAGCCGCAAGGTCTCAAGATAGGCGCGAGCGAGCGGCTCGTCCGTCAGCATAAACTCGCCGGGCGTGGCGAGCAGGACGATCCTCCCGGCGCGCATCAGCGCGATGCGCGTGGCGAGCCGCAACGCCTCGCGCACGTCGTGCGTGACGAAGATGACGGTCTTCCCTAGGCGCGCGCGCAACCGCGCGAACTCGTTTTGGAGGGAAGCGCGCGTCAGCGGGTCGAGCGCGCCGAAGGGTTCGTCCATGAGCAAAAGGGGCGGGTCGGCGGCGAGAGCGCGCGCCACCCCGACGCGTTGTCTCTGCCCGCCCGATAGTTCGCCTGGGAAACGCGCGGCGTAAATTTCCGGGTCGAGGCCGACAAGCGTGAGCATCTCGCGCACGCGTTCGCGCACGCGCTCGCCCGTCCACCCTTCCAGCGCGGGCACGAGCGCGACGTTACGTTCCACGTTGAAGTGCGGAAACAGTCCGGCCTCCTGAATCACGTAACCCGTGGAACGCCGCAGGCTGATGGCATCCCACTCGCTCGTCGGCTTGCCCGCGACCAATACTTCGCCGGATGTCGGCAACAGCATCCGGTTGACGAGCCGGAGCGTGGTCGTCTTCCCGCACCCCGACTCGCCGAGCAGGACGAGCGTCTCGCCGCTAAAAATTTCCAGACTGAGTTCCGAGATGATTGCGCCGGATGCCGCGCCCTGCGGCGCGTAGCCGACGTTACGAAATTGGACGAACGGCAAAGGGGCGCTCATGTTCGGCGAAGCGTGCATGCAAAAAGCGTCTGGGGTTTGCGAAAGAGCGACGAGGGCAGCCCGGTTGAAAACGGGCGGCTTTACGTTAGCCCGTCGTTCGGAGTTTGTCAGGGCGCGCCCGCGCTTTCGCCGCCCGCGCTGTCACGTCTGAGACCGTCCGCGGCGCGATCTTCTACGAAACCTTCACGCCTTTCCAAAAGGCGATGCGCCCCTCGATCTCCGCCGCGGCTTCTTTCACGGCGGGGTAATACCATGCGGCGTCTTTGTTCACCTCATGGCCGACCACTACGTCGTAATAACTGGCCTGCCCCTTCCACGGGCAAGTCGTATGCGTGTCGCTCGGTCGCAGAAATTCGCCGCGAATCGAATCCGGCGGGAAGTAGTGATTGCCTTCCAGCATAACCGTGTCGTCACTTTCGGCCAGCACGGCATTATTCCAAATTGCGCGCATGTCTATAACCCCTCGCGTTTTTTTTGAACTATCAATCACTACGCATTATAGACGTGTGTCGCCGCGCTTAGACAGCCGGCGCGGGGCTGTAGAGTAGCCGACGTTCCATCTCCGCCCCGCCCGAGACAAGTTGAGCGGCCGGGACGCCGTGTGCTGTCGGGATCGGGCGAAAGGGGCGCCGGGCGAAAACGGCGAACGCCCCGCGGCCTAGTGGCCGCGGGGCGTTCGCTGTTTACGGAGGAGACGGAAGGCGTCGTTCTCTGCCTTCCCGTCTCGTGTCGTTTCCTTAGAAGATGAGTTTCACTTGATAGCGAATCTCTCTTCCGCCGCCGCTGGTGGAGGGTGTGTCGGGATTTAAGAACAACCCTTGAGTCAGCGCGTTGGCGGTCTGCGCAATGAATCCCGTTGCCGGGAATTGCGGGTGATTGAAGGCGTTGAAGAAATCCGAGCGGAGTTCTATCGCACGCGCTTCGCCGAACCTGATTCTCTTGGTCAGAGAAAGGTTGGTGTTAAAGATTGGCGGGGTGCGCTCAGTGTTTCGACCGAGCGTGCCGGTGCGCACGACGCTACCGGCCTGACCGGGAACGAATGTCGGGTTGACTATGAACTGCGCCCGGCTGGGATCGATGGGTGCGAAAATCGGCGAGCCGCTGGCGGTTTGACCGATGATCACTTCGGGATTGATATAGCCCGTAATGAAGTTGTTCGCATCAACCTGCGGGACGGCGCGCACACCGCGCTCGCCGTTCGGGTTGAAGTTGGGGCGATTGGCTCCGGAGATGCCGTCGGAGTCAAAGCCGTTGAGGACGGAAAACGGCGTGCCGGTTTCGTAGACGGTGACGCCGGCAAGCTGGAAACCGCCGAGCAGTTTTCCGACGAACCCGCGTTGCTCTCTGAACCACGGACTCTCAACCACATACGTAAAGCTCGCGCGGTGTGTGTGATCGAACGTGGAGAGGGCGCGGTCGAGACGAGAACCGCCGAAGACCGACGGGATGGCGAAGAAGCTGGATTCGGAAGCCCCGAAGCCGGGCGAAAACACCTCGTCGGCGTTGCTGATGAGCTTCGAGAAAGTGTATGCGCCCGTCAACTGGAAGTTGTTGGCGAAGCGGCGGCGAACTTCCACCTGTCCCGCGTTGTAGCTCGATGAACCGCCGTTGGTGCGAACGGTACGCCCGCCCTGCAAGTTGTCCAGGCGGCCTTGCAATCCGGTGGTCACCCCGGCGGGCGTCACACGCAATTCCGGGCGGACGAGCGGATTGGCGTCCTCATTGATATAGAGTTTAGTTCCCTTCGAGCCGACATATGAGATGTCGATCACGGTCTTGGCGGGCAGTTCGCGTTGCATTCCGATAGACCAGCGCTGGTAATACGGATTGACCAGATTCGGGTCGATCAACGTCTGCGCGCTGCTCGGCAAAACGGCGGCCGCCGTGGTCGGGAACTGGCTGTTGAAGTTAGACAACCCGCGTGCTCCCGAACTCGCCGTGGAAGAGATCGTCGTGACGATGGTGTTGGGCGAAGAGGCCACCGCATTGGAAGCGATGTTGTTGAAGAACGAGTCGTACCCGATCTGATACCCGGCGCGCAGCACCGTTTTTCTCTCGCCGAACAACGTGCCGAAGAAGCCGTTCGTTGACGAAGGCGAGTAAGCGATGCCGACCGTGGGAGCGAAGTTGTTTTTGTCCGCCTGAACTTCATTCGGCTGGCTGAAAGGCCCGGTGCGCGTTACCGGATCGATATTAAAGAGTCCGGTGAAGGCCGGGGTGCGCAAGCTGTTGAAAGGCACTCCGAAGTATTCGTAACGCAGTCCGAGCGTCAGCGTGAGCGCGTCGGTCGCTTTCCAGCGATCCTGGAAGAACGTTGCGATGCGATGCAGCGCCGGGTTGAAGATGGCGCTGCCGAAGGTGCGGCTGGCAGTGCCGCCGACGCCGCCGAAATTATCAACAAAGTTGCCGAGAGAGGTGAAACCGCCGCCGGCCGCGAAGGTCAGCGATCCGCGCGTATTGGCGGGTGCCTGCTGCCGCGAGATTTGCCGCAGGTAATCGACGCCGCCGCGGAAGGTGTGGTCGCCGAAAGTCTTGGTAACGGTATCCTGAACCTGATAATTGTTGGCGATGCGCCCCTGCGGGAATGTCGCAGCGACACCGATTGAGGTAAGCCCGCCGATGGTGAGTTCGGGAAGCGTTCCCGCCGGGCCGCTCGCATCGCTGATCGGGAAGCCGAGATCGATGCGGTTGTAGGCGAGGCGCAGTTCGTTCGTCAGGGACGGCGAAAAAACGTGCGTTTCGGCGATCAGGAAGTTGTAGTAGTTGGAGGCGAAATCGGCGTCGAAACCCTCGAAACCCGCGACGCCGCCTCTGGGCGAAATCTCTTTATTCGACAGGAAGCGCGAGGAGAACTGATCGTTGTCGCCGATTCTGTGGTCGATGCGCAGTTGAAACTGCTTGGCCGTCGAGAGCTGCGAATACCCTCTGAAGAACGACCCGACTTGGATCTGCCCGCGCGTCTGTTGCGCGGCCGGAAGATTCTGATTGTCGAGCGAGATGGCCGGGCGGTTGGCAACCGTCGCGACTGCACTTGCGGTCGCCGCGAGATACGTATCCACGTTCGCGTTCGTGCCTGCCGGGAACAGCGCGCGCAACCTGTCGCGACCCGCCTGCGTCGGCGTAACCAAAGTCACGGAAGCGCCCGGCGCGCGAAGGCGCGTCTCCTGATAAGCGCCGAAGAAGAACGTGCGGTTACGCCCGTTGATGATCGCGGGGCCGCCCTCGCCGAAGCGCGGCAGATGAAGCGGGCCGCCGAAAGTGAGCGCGGGAATATACTCGGTTCGCGAGAGTCGCCTGCCGCGCGCGATCACCGCGGGATTACGCGCCTGCGAACTCGTGATCGCATCATCGGCGCTTGAGTCATACTGAAACGAGAGCGTGCCGCGAAAGTCGTTCGTCCCGCCGCGCGTCACGACGTTGACGACCGCGCCGCCCGCGCGACCGAACTCCGCATCGTAGTTCGAGGTCTGCACCGAAACTTCTTGCACGGCGTCCGGGTTCGTGATCTGGAAACCCTGACCGGCAACCGAAATATCGTTGTTCTCCGTGCCGTCGATCAGGAAGTTGTTCGAGCGGCCGCGTGCGCCGTTAACGGAGAAAGTGCCGACGCCATAACCGCCGCTATTAGAAGAAACGCCCGGCAAGGTGAGCGCCAGCGAGACCGGATTGCGCGTGACGAGCGGCAATTCCGTGATCTGTACCGTGGAGATGTTGCCGCCGCGAACGGGGGCTTCGGTCTGAAGCGCCGCGCCTGCGTCGGCGATGACATCGATGGTCACTTCCTGGCCGCCCGGAGCCATTTGAGCATCGATGGATGAAGTCTGGTTGGCGTTGACGATGACGTTAGTCTTGGTCAGCGTGCCGAAACCCGTCGCCGTGATGTTCACGGAATAGGTTCCCAGATCGACCGCATCGAAGCGATAAAATCCCTCGTCGTTCGTCACACTGTCGCGACCGACGCCCGTTTGCGTATTCGTCAGCGTGACGGTTGCACCGGCGATAACCGCACCGGCCGGGTCAACCACCGTCCCACTGACGGTGCCGCGGCTGGTTTGAGCAACTACTGACAGGGAGATGGTGCAGAGGGCCACCGCCAACAGCCAAAGTCTTAATTTCATCTATTCTCTCCTGATTCCTAAGTAAGGCCGGAACGCTCTGGAACGGAATGTTCGTTTCGTTTGGAGCGTCATGTTTATGACGGGCTTTTTGCGAACCCATCCTTCAAGTTGGTACGACGACGTAGTGAAAAGAATTATTGCTAGGGGTTATGTAGTCATGCTCACAAGCTGCAATTCTTAAGCCACAAGATTCGCGCGACAAACTAAGGGTTATTTAAGGAGTTTACATGCCCCGTCACGCGCGGGTTTCCAAAAACCTAAACTCTAAATCCAGAAAAATGGACAAACGCGGCGACACACGCCCTCACGCCGGGCACGGCGGGGCGGTGCGGGAAGGCCGCCCCGGCGCGCAAAAACCGCCCGCGCCCGTATTCGACTTGAGCCGGAACCAGGCTTAAGTCACTTCAACGTCGATTGGTTTGAAACTGTAGTTGTTGGACTTTTCGGCCGAGCAGGCGGTGACGCCGACGATCAAATCCATCTCGGCGCGCAGCAGAATGTGATCTCCGGCGCGCGAGGGCGGCGGGTCGATGCGGAGTTCGCCGGACGGCAGCACGACGACGTTCATGAAGATGTTGAAGGTCGTCGGGATCATGTCGGGCGTGATGCCGAAGGCGGCCAGATTCTTCGTCAGGTTCTCGAAACAACTCGGGTGGTAGTCGTGGTGGTCGTAGAGGATTTTGAAGGTGTCGGGGCTGCACGGCGTGAGCAGAAAATCGTGACGCCCGACCGTGTCTTCCACGATGGAAAACATGGGGCGGCTGCGGTTCGAGTAGAGCAGGTGGCCGGTCGTCAGGTAGATCGTGTTGGCGTAATCAATCGTGCGCCCGGAAGAGAGCCACTCGGATTTATCCGCCTGCGCGAAAGCCGTCAGGTCGGAAACCTGCTCGCCCTGCGGGTCGATAATTTTCAGCAGTTGGCCGCGCTCCATTAAAAAGCCTACGCCGGTTTGCGGTTCGAGATGGTGGCGGACTGTCATCGTACGGGTTCGCTCCTCGCGTGTTGATTCATAACGATTGATGGGGTTTGAAGGCGTTTGGCTTTCGACGGGTCGAAGCCGGCGAAACAGCCGGAGGCGGCGCGCCGTCTCAAGGCTTTGCACCTATGTTTCGTCCGCACCGGCGGGGCGGGCGCGGAACGGGCACCGCCATTCTTCCTCGACGGCGCGGCCGGAATACTGGCGCGCTTCGCTGCGCTCGCCATAGTTACTGAGATTGGGGTTGAGCGAGCCCTGCAACTTCCGATCGCGCGCGCGGACGGTTTCCCGCATGCGCTCGAATAAGTTTTGCTCGCGCAGCCGCTCGAATTGGACGTGCGCGTTGAAGACGAGCGTCGGCCACGCGAAGCGTCGCGCGTAACGCGAACTTCGCGGGTGCAGGCCGATAATGAAAAACGCCGTTCCGGCGAAGCTGAAAGAAAAGGCCGGGTCTTCCGGGTCGCTGCTGACGCTTGCATCCCATGCGTGGTGCACGCGGTCGAGTTCGTGCAGGCTTTGCAGTTGCGACCACAGCATCTTCTCCCAATCCCGCTCATCGCTCGCGACGGGCGCGGCGAAACTGGCGATGAAAGTGGCGTAATCCGTCGCGAAAGCCGGACGCTCCAGCGCATACTCCCAGAGGTCATAAGCCAAACCGGCCGTGGCCTCGCGCGTGTTCATCTCCGGGTAAAGGCCGAAGCGATAGGTGTCGTTGACGATGGCCGACTTTCCGCCGACGCACGGAAAATCCTGATCGAGCACGTGCTCGCGAAAACTTTGATGGACTGACTCGGCGAGGGGCGGCGGGCGTCGCCCTGCGTCCAGCGGGTGAATCAAACGGCCGTTTTGCCACGCCGCATACGAACTGTTGGCGCACGCGAGTGCATCCGCGCCGAACGGATTTGTTTTAGCTGCCGAAGCCGTCTCTACTGACATACCTGCTTGCATTTACTCGAACGGGTCGCCGCTTTCACCGGGTTGAAGCTCGATGCGCTACAACGGCGTCGGCGTTTCGATTGCCCGAAGCCTCGTTTCCTCTCCGGCGCTACGAGTCGTAGGTCATCTCTAAATACCGGGCATTTGGTTGAATACTAACGTAATTATTATGTCGAACAAGTGTCAACTGGGCTGCCTTTCGTTCATAAAGTATAAGGCAGAACGAACCATGTTAAAGTACGTAAGCGTACAGCCTAAACGTATTGAGTGTGCCAAGATTCCCAACTTCTTCCGGACATAACTTTGAGGCAGGCCACCTGGTGACGAACGTCGCGAGCAGTGAAAATCTTGAGCGGGCGGGCGAGGGCGACGACGGCGGTGCGGCGCGGGGCACTTACCTGCTGACGATCCGCCGCGTGCGCTTCGACGCCGACGAGGCCGAGAGTTTCAGGGACTATTTCCGCTCAGTCGCCATTGTGTGCGACGTGCTCGTCGTTGACGGCTCGCCGCCCGACGTTTTCGCCGCTCACGCGAAGGCGTGGCAAGGCGCGTGCAGGCACGCCCCCGTAGACCCGCAACACAAGTACCTGAACGGCAAAGTCAACGGAATCCACACGGGCGTCGCCATCTCCGCGCACGAGCGCATCATCCTCGCCGACGACGACATACGCTACACGCCGGACGACCTGCGGCGCATGCTCCGCTTGCTCGCGGATTACGAGATGGTGCGCCCGCAAAACTACCTGAGTCCCCTGCCCCTCTGGGCGCGGACGGAGGCGGCGCGAATGCTCATCAACCGCGCGTGGATTGCCGAGGGCGATTACCCCGGCACGCTCGGCGTGCGCCGCAGCGCGATGCTCCGCGTCGGGCATTACGACGGCGACGTGCTTTTCGACAACGAAGAGATCGTGCGCCACTTTCGCGCGAAAGAGGCGCACGTCGGTTACGCGCGCGACTTCTTCATCCTGAAACACCCGCCGAGCGGCCGCAAGTGGCTTGAGCAGCGACCGCGTCAGGCTTACGAAGATTTCGTGATGCGCACGAAGACCGCTTTCTTCGCCGCGCTGCCGCTCGCGCTCGCGCTCGTCTGGTTCGTCTCGGGGTGGAAGTGGGCGCTCGGTTTCGTGTCGGCGGTGGCATGCGGCGCGGTGTTGCTTGCGGCGCGCGGCAGGGGCGACGGGGCGTCGAGATTCTTCCCCGCACACCTCTGCCTCTACGCGCCCGTCTGGATCGCCGAGCGCGTCGCGAGCACCTACTGGGCGCTCTACTGGCGCGCCGCATACGGCGGCTACCCGTTCGGCGACAAGTTGGTCGCCAAAGGCACGGGTCGCGCGTGGCGCGTCGGCGGCAGGAGACGCGCCGCGCCGAACACCCCTTCCGAACTTTAACCGAGTGGAAACACAACATCCCATCCCGGACATCGGCGACATGCCCGAAGCCGACTTCCGCCGCCTGCTGCACGAGGTCGCCGATTGGATCGCCGACTACCGCGCCGGACTTGAGACGCGCCGCGTCTTGCCGGAACACGCGCCGGGCGCGATCATAAAGGATTTGCCCGACGCCCCGCCCGATGCCGCCGTGCCCGTCGAAGAAGTCCTGCGCGATTTCGAACGGGTCATCATGCCCGGCATCGTCCACTGGGGGCATCCGGCGTTTCTCGGCTACTTCGCCACCACGACGAATGCTCCGGCAATCGTCGGCGAGATGCTCGCCGCCGCCCTCAACGTTTCGGCGATGACGTGGCAGACTTCGCCCGCCGCGACCGAGTTGGAGTTCGTCGTCCTCGACTGGATACGGCAGATGCTCGGCCTGCCCGCCGACTTTCGCGGCATCGTCTACGACACGGCATCCGTCTCCATCCTGCACGCTCTCGCCGCCGCGCGCGAAGACTTAGGGCTCGACGTGCGGCGCGACGGGCTGGCCGGGCGCGGAGACGTTCCGCAACTCACACTCTACGCCTCGGATCAGGCGCACAGTTCGCTTGAGAAGGCCGCCATCACGCTCGGGCTCGGCGAAGCGAACGTGCGGCGCATCGCTTCGGACGATGAATACAGAATGGATACGGGGGCGCTCAGGCGCGCCGTCGCGGCGGACATCGACGCGGGTCGTCGCCCGCTCGCCGTCGTCGCCACCGTCGGGACGACTTCGGCGACGAGCGTCGATCCGGTCGAAGCAATCGCCGACGTGTGCAGCGAGCATGGCATCTGGCTGCACGTTGACGCCGCTTACGGCGGCGCGCTCGCGCTACTCGAAGAAGGCCGCCACGTCATGCGCGGCGTCGAGCGCGCGGACTCCGTCGTCTTCAACCCGCACAAGTGGCTGTTCGTGCCGCTCGATTTCAGCGCGCTCTACGTGCGCCGCCCCGAGACGCTCCGCCGCGTCTTTTCGCTCGTGGCGGAATACCTGCGCGGCGACGCCGAGCGCGCCGGAGACGACATCCCCAACTACATGGACTACGGCATCCAACTCGGCCGCCGCTTCCGCGCGCTCAAAGCGTGGTTCGTCATACGCTCGTTCGGGCGCGACGGGCTGGCCGCGCGCATACGCGAACATTGCCGTCTCGCGCGCCTCGTCGCCTCCTGGATCGAAGCGGACGAGCGCTTTGAAACGCTCGCGCCGGTCGGGATGAGCGTCGTCTGCTTTCGCGCCCGCGCCACCGGCGCGAGTGCGGGCGAGGGCGAGGCTCAGGCGGCTGCTACGGACGAGTTGAACGAACGACTGCTCGCGCGCATCAACGCGACCGGCGCGACCTACCTGACTCACACGCGTCTCGGCGGGCGACTCGCCCTGCGCATCGCCGTCGGCAACGTGCTCACGACCGAGCGCCACCTGGCGGCGGTCTGGGAGTTGATACAGGATCAGTTATCGACGTTGAGCACAGAGGCGGGCGCATCTCAAACTTAAGCCCGAGGGCGGGAGATCGAACGCCTGCCGTTATCTCCAGAAGCCGCCCGCACGGATAACTTGTTTGGCGGCGCGCCCAATCGCTATCCTTCAATAAAGCCCTCACGAAAGCTCTTTCGCCGTCCTCTCGCTTCCCGCTCAAACAAAGAAACAAAAACTTTCGCCGCGCTTGATAACATTCGACGCGTTTTTGCGCATTGGTTAAGTGTGTCCTGCAAAAGAAGCCCCCGGCGGATGGCGACAGCGCCGCCGCCGGGACACGTTTAAGTAATCAGGGCCGCCGCCGGGACACGTTTAAGTAATTTTAAGGAGAACGGGACAATGGCGGAAAACATCGGAACATTCGCGAAGCATTTCAAATTAGCGTCAATCATCCTCTTCGTCGCGCTCGTCGGCGGACAGACCTTTAACATGGGGGCGCGCTCTCAAACACAGGGCGCGCCGGCCAACCTCAAAGCCGAGTTAAAATCGTCCTCCGAGGCAAAGCGCGCCCTGTCAGACATCGGCACGAGAGATTTCAAACGAATCAAAAATGCCCGTTTGCGCGATGCGTCTACACGCGCTCTCGCCGCCTTGAAGGCAGTTGCCGCCAACATCTCAAGAGCGCGCGAAGCGACGCTGGTCGCTAATTTCGCTCGCTCCGTCAAGACCTTGAAGGGGCTGGCGCAACCCGGCTCGACGAACTTTGAGTCGTGCGATAACGACTATGAACGCTGTATCGAGATATGCAAGGAGATCGGCAGCGACTGCAACCTCTGCGACCTCGGCCTGAACGGGTGCTACCTGAATAAATTGACGATGGAAGCGTCGAAAGACCCGAACGATCCGACCCCGTGACTAACTACCGTGTGACTCAAGTCAATCGGGTAAACAATAAGCACGTTGGAGTCCGAGAAGCGAAGAGTAATAGAGGACGTGAGGCATCGGCCTCGACGTTATTCGAGGCTTAACAACCAGACATCCGCTTCCACTTCCAGATACCGGAAGAAGATGGTTCGGTTATCCGCCGAAATCGAGGGGGCCTGGATGCCGTTCGCGGAGGGCGTAAAGATTGGTTGGGTTTTCTTGTTTTCGGCGTCGGCCAGATAAATCGTGTTCTTCCGGGTGAAGATGAATCTGCGGTTGTCCTTCAGCCAAATGGGGTAGCCGCCGGTATCGGTTAGCTTTTCATAGCTGCCGGATGAGAGAGAATATGTTCCGATCCCGCCATCGCTTCTATCGCCTTCGGCGAACGCGCCGATGAGTTTGCCGCCGTCGCTCGACCAATCGTTCGGGAAGAAATATCCACCGGAGGCCGAGAGGGGCGGTAACGGCTTTGGACTTTGCTCCTGCCATCCCTTCGTCAGGTCAAGTATGAAAGCGCTCGCGCCCGCGTCTTTGAATTGCAGGTAAGTCAGGCTTTTTCCGTCCGGTGAGACGACGGGCGAACTCGCGCCGTTCCCTTCCGCGAACGTAAGTTGCTTCAAGCCCGTGCCGTCGGCGTTGATTGACCAGATTTGATTGACGCCGCTGCGGTCGGAACTAAAAGCGATGCGTTGTCCGTCGGGAAACCAGCGCGGGCGGCGATCCTGAAACTTGTCATCCGTCAGGGCGCGCCAGTTCGAGCCGTCTTTGTTGAAGACGGCTATATCTTCCTGAGTCAGGCGAGGCCAGCGCGCGACGTAGCGCTCGCCGTCGGGCGAAAGCTGCGGGTGGCTGACGCCCGTAAAGCCCCGCGTCACCCACACGGGCGCGCCGGTCACTTTCCCCGACGACGCATCGAAAGGAACGGATTGTATGTTCGCCAAACTCTCATAGCGTACATAAGCCAGCGACTTGCCGTCGCGCGAGAAACTGATGCTGAGCGCATACCTCGACGGCGTCGGCACCGCTTCCGGCTCGCCCCGCGCCTTGCCCGTTTTTTCGTCCACCGCGATGCGCCATAAGTTCATGCTGCCGCCCCGGTCGCTGGCGAAGTAGATGTATTTTCCGTCGGGCGACCAGACGGGATTCCAGTCAACCGAGTCTTCCGACGTGATCCTGACGGGCGCGCCGCCCGCCGCGGGAATGGTCGCGATGTCGCCGCGCCCTTCCGTAGACCAGTACCAGTAAGCGATGCGGTGGCCGCCGGGCGACCAACTCGGTTGCGCGGCGTCGCCTTCGGTCAGCAGACGTTTTGCGCCGGTCGCGACATCAATAATCCATAACGCGCTCGGGTTGGTGCTTTTGTTCGAGTGAACGCCGATCCACTCCGCGCCGGCGACGATCTGCTTGCCGTCGGGCGACCATGAAGGGTGGTAGCCGACATCGGACAGGCGGCGCGGGTTCTCTCCCGTAGCTTCCATGATGTACAGCCCGGAGGGTTCGCGTTCGGAATGAAAAGCTATGAGGTTCCCGTCCGGCGAAAAGGCCGGGGTCGTCTCGCTCATCGAAGAATCTTTGGTCAGGTTGATCGGGTTCTTACCCCCGACGCGCTGCCAGTAGATGTCCGTGTTGCCCGCCTCGAAGCTCACATACACGAAAGACTTGCCGTCGGGCGCGAGACTGCAAAAGAGTTCCGAGGCTTCCTTGATGGTGAGTTGCACGTTGCGCGCGCGCGCCCAGTCGGGTCCGGCCGCGGCTTTCGTCGCGGCCAGCTTCGTAGCCAGCAACCAGCCACCCAGCGACAGCACGATCACGGCCGGAAGAGCGCCCGCGACGAGCGCGCGCCTCGACCACGGTTTCGCCGACGCAACCGTTGCCGCCGGGTTCCGTCGCGCGGCGCGGCCGCCGTCGTCGCTGCCCGGCAGCGAAGGCGACGAGTCGATTTCGCGTTTCAGTCTTTTCAGGTCGGCGCGAAAATCCGAAGCCGTTTGGTAGCGAAGCTCGCGGTCTTTTTCGAGTGCTTTGCCGAGTATGTGTTCGAGTTCGACAGGCAGAGGCGGGTGCGAATCGGCGGCGTTCAACGGCTCTTTTGAAAGAATCGCGCCGAGAGTCTCAAGGCGATTCGCCCCTTTGGTCGGCGACGCTCCGGTCATCATCTCGTAGAGCACGATGCCCAGGCTCCAAATATCGCTTCGCTCGTCCACCGCATCGCCCGCCGCCTGTTCCGGCGACATGTAGGCGAGCGTGCCCATGAGCAGGCCGGGTTCCGTCTGCGACGGGCGATTCGACCCGTCCGCCGTTGCCTGTTCGCTGAGTGTCGTTTGTTCGCTGAGTTTCGCAAGCCCGAAATCCAGCACCTTCACGTAGCCGTCGGGGCGAACCATGATGTTCTCGGGTTTGATGTCTCGATGAAGGACGCCCGCTTGATGCGCCGCGCCGAGCGCCTCGGCAACCTGTGTGGCGATTGCCAGCGCGTCTCTCATCTTCAAGCCGTCGTCGATCAAATCGCGCACGGTCTTGCCCGTGACGAATTCCGTGGCGATGTAGTGCACCCCGTCCGACAGCCCGATGTCGTAGATGGTGAGCAGGTTCGGATGGTTCAGGGCGGAGACGGCGCGCGACTCGCGCTCGAAACGCCTGACACGCTCCGGGTCGGAAGTAAACTGCGGGGGCAAAATTTTCAAAGCGACCTTGCGCTTGAGCTTCGCGTCGTGTGCCAGATATACCTCGCCCATCCCGCCGACGCCGAGCAGCTTTTCGATCTTATACGGGCCGAGTTCGCGGCCGATGTAAGAGGATTGTCTGACCGGGGAGTGTTCCTGTGCGACGGCTCTGGCGGCGATGTCGAGCGCGGGCGAATCCATAAAGCCGACGGCATTTTGCTCGGCGGCCAAAAGACTTAAAAGCTCGCGCCGCAAGTCTTCGTCGCCGCCGCAGGCTTCCAACGCAAACTTTGCGCGCTCCGCGACGGGCAATTCGACGGCCGCATCGTAGAGTTGTTCAACCTGTCGCCAGCGTTCAGCTTTCATCGCCCGCCTTCAGACTGAGTTCGCGGTAAAGCCAGACCTTCGCTTTATTCCATTCGCGCACGATGGTGATCTTCGACAGGTTCAACACTTCGGCGACCTCCTCGAAACTCAGGCCGCCGAAGAAACGCAGTTCGACGATGCGTGCCTTGCGCTCGTCGATCTCGGCGAGCGCCGTGAGCGCTTCGTCGAGCGCGACCAGATCGGCATCGCGCTGCACGGGTACGATGAAGGCTTCATCTAT
The DNA here is from genome assembly GCA_035645695.1 of Pyrinomonadaceae bacterium. Classification (GTDB taxonomy): domain Bacteria; phylum Acidobacteriota; class Blastocatellia; order Pyrinomonadales; family Pyrinomonadaceae; genus JAIVJZ01. The sequence goes on along the minus strand of DASQMC010000011.1, from coordinate 3,973 downwards.
GGCGACGTGCCTGACCTCGACGTTCTTCAGGTGCGGACGGCGGCGCGCGAAATCGACCAGAATGCGCCGCATGAGTTGTGCGGACACGCCGAAAAAATGCGCGCGATTTTGCCAGCGCACGTTTTTCCAGTCGATCAGCCGCACATACGCTTCGTTGACGAGCGCCGTCGCCTGCAAAGTATGGCCGGGGCGTTCCCGGCCGATGTAACGCTTGGCGATGCGGTGAAGTTCCGCGTGAACGATGGGCGTGAGACGTTCGAGGGCTTCGCGGTCGCCCGCGCTCCAGGCTTGCAGCAACTCCGTCACTTCGTGCGCTGACCGTGTAGCCATTACCCTCTTGCGACCCAAACTTTTATCAAAATTAATTTATCACACGGGGGAGGAAAAAATTATTACAGGACGATGATAACTTTCGCGCCGGTTTTGCGCCTTAAGTATTTGACATCCCCTGCAAAGCGACAATTAAGAGGAAGGAAAATATCATGAAAGTCAGATCAATCGTCAGTTCAAGCACCTTATGCGCACTGCTCAAGTCCACGGGCGGCCGTGCGCAACGCCGCGGCGGCGCGACCCGGTTCGGCGCGAAGGCCGCCGCTTTGACGCTGTCGTTCGCGGCGGCCTTCGTCGCCACGCTCGCGCCTCTTGCGCCGTCGCGGGCGCAGTCTCAGAGCGCGGAAGCCAAACCGCAACAGGTCAAGCTGGACTTCCAGCAGGGCAACAAAAAAACGGGTCTCAAGTTATTCCTCGAACGCGGGGCACTGGCGAAAGTGACCGCGACCGACTCGGCGGGCACCCGCAACATGAAGCGGACTGACAAGCTCGCCGTTCCCTGCCCGGACGGAGAGAGAGAATGTAAGACGGTCGAACTGGAGGACGGAACCAGCGTCGATGCCTGCTACTGCAAAGGCTCTGACTCGATACTGATAGCGCTTCTGGTGCCCGCCGTGCAGAAGGTCAGGGAAGCGGCTGCGCGGAGCCAGACGGGCGATCAGGGCGGCGGCCCCAGGGTTAAAGTCTTCGACGGCAACACGGGCGCGGCCGGGGACAGCGAACGAAAGATGACCTGCTGGGCGGACGAGAAGTTAAAACTCACCTTCTGCACGCGTTAAGCGCGCTCTCGCGAATGACAGGCCGACATCTCTCCCCACGTCGCGACAAGGCTCTTTACCATTCTCCTCCGGTAAAGAGTCTTAGCGCGACGGTGCGCCGGGATGGAGATGGCCGCCGTGATGATCCGGCCATCGTAGAGAAGCGCCACGCCGAAGATGCCGTTTACGCCGCCCGGCGAGACGGGGACTACCCACTTAAGGCGCCGCTATCCGCACGCCAGGCTCCAATCATCGGGCGATCACGCAGCTAGATGTTGATCGCCTCGCCGATCTCGTTGATGGTCGCGATCTCGCCACCGCTGATTTGCTCGCCCCCGAACCCGAAAAGTCCCCCCTCTTTAGCTGCGGCGGCGACTTTTTCGGCCACGACCAAGACCCAGCGCTTGTACTCGTACGCGTCTTCGGCGCTGGCCTTCGACTCAAGCGCAGCGGCCGCGGCCCGGCAGGTGTCGAGCGCCCGGCCTTTGACTTCGTCAAGCGAGAGTTTTTCGGTCTGGCCGGTTTTGTCGTCGTCGGCGTTGGCGTAAATGTCTGCGATGACGGCTGCGAGCACGGAGTCTTTCGCCGCCCGGCCTTCGCCTTCGATGACGCCCTCGGCCACAGCCCCCATCTCCCGCACGAAATCTTCCTGCTTGCTCGGCGCCGCCCCGGCAACCGCGTAGGCCGCCAGCATCGGCGCTTTGATCAAACTCTTCCACTCGTCGGGCGTAAATTTGTCTTTGGCGCTCATGTACACATCTCCCTCCTCGTCGTAGCCGCAACCGTCGTCTAAATATTGTTGGCGTATTTCGCCCATTCTATCACGTCCCGCCGGAGCATACGGGCAGGAAAAGGAAGTGGCACGCATTCTGCTACCCCCCTCGCCGTCAATTATTCTTCGCATCGAAACCGCACGTTGACGGGGTACTCTACGAGTACATGTGTGCCGATGTCAGGCAAAGAGCAGGGGGTTTTATGGTTGCGTCCGACAGTTTATCCGGCCTACGGAATTTTCTCTTTCCGTCGTCCGCCGGGCGGCTCGTATTTTCAGGCAACCCCGCAGGATTCAAGCGGGCGGGCAACGAGCCTGAATCGAACGCCCACGCTCATGCCCTGCCATCTCAGTCTTCCGCCTGAAGATGTTCCTCTCGACCGGCAACGGGCAGGGCGGTTCTAAACAATCAACACCGGGAAAGGATCGGAATCTTTATGCGGCGAATCTCACTACTCCTGGCTCTTGTGCTTGCGCTTTCACAACCCGCCTGCATCATCGCGGGCGGGTATAGCAACGACGGGGGCTTTTATCTCTGGCCGGGCAGCCTGATAAGCATCGTTATCGTAATCGCAGTGGTGTTGTGGCTGAGAAGGAGGCGACGATAGCGACCACACAGTGACCACACACTGACGACACACTGACGAATAAATAAAGCGTTATGCTTTCTTCAGGCCGGATGCTTTGCGAGCGGGCATCCGGCGCTTCCGCTGCAAAGGTATTTTGCGACCGTTAACCCGGAGTCTTACATAACTATGACAATGGGGCGGCGGGATAGCACATCAAAATACACAGTTACACAGTTACAACGGCGAGGGTTTGAATGAGCAACGAAACGATCACGAAGATTCAAAGAAAAACCGGCATAAATTGGGCGACCTCCATCACGATGGTCGTTTTTCATATCGGCGCGATAGCCGCGCTGTTTATGTTCACATGGCAGGCGCTCGTCGCCAGTTTGTTGCTCTGGTGGGTGGCGGGAAGCCTCGGGGTCGGCATGGGCTATCACCGGCTGTTGACGCACCGTGGCTTTAAAACGCCGAAGGCGGTTGAATATTTCCTGACCCTGTGTGGCCTGCTGGCGCTTGAAGCCGGGCCTATCGCGTGGGTTGTAACGCATCGCATACACCACGCCCACACGGACGCGCCGGGCGATCCACATACGCCGCGCGACGGCAGCTGGTGGGCGCACATGGGCTGGATTTTGAAGGGCACGGCGCAGCGATACGACGACTCCGTGCGTATGCGATACGCTCCCGATTTGATGAAAGACCCCGTGCATCGCTGGTTCGAGAAATATTATTACGTGCCGCTCGTCGTGCTCGGGGCGGTGCTTCTGGCCGTGGGCGGCTGGCCGATGCTGTTCTGGGGCATCTTCCTGCGCGTGACATTCAATTTCCACACGACGTGGCTCGTCAACTCGGCGACGCACCTGTGGGGCTCGCGCCGTTTCGAGACGACGGATGATTCTCGCAATAGCTGGTGGGTGGCGTTGCTGACGTGGGGCGAAGGGTGGCACAACAATCACCACGCGCACCCGACGGCCGCCAAACACGGACTCGCCTGGTATGAAGTTGACGTGAACTGGGCGGGCATTCGCGCGCTCCAATTGCTCGGGCTGGCGAAGGACATCAAGTTAATTGACATCTCGGGTAAAGCGAAAGAGGCGAGTTCGCCGAAGGCGGAACTCAAGGCAGCGGCTTAGAGTTACGCCGCCGGATCAATTTGCGGCGCAAGCCGTGGATACATAGCAGGCCGAACAGAGACAAGCCCCGTCAGGTGCGATAAGAAGTTCAAGGTTGAACATCTTTCGCACCTGACGGGGCTGACATCATTTGACCCGATGGCTTGCGCCGTGGGCTACATATCTATCGCCCCTGACGGGGCTGAGGCTGCGACGATCCTCTCCCTTATAGAAGAATAGGACGTTGTTGCATAAATGGTCACGGATGCGGAGGGTTTGCTAACCTTCATGCGTGACCAAAAAGAGAAAGCAACGCCAGTACCGCATCCGCAACTGGCACGACTATAACAAAGCCCTTGTCAGGCGTGGAAGTCTGACGCTGTGGGTCACAGATGACATCCTCGCACAGTGGCAGAACCCGCAGCGCAC
>DASQMC010000010.1:0-16780 GCA_035645695.1 Pyrinomonadaceae bacterium | reverse complement strand
CAATTGTGTTTTCAAACGCACCGTCGCCGACTTCGGTTCTGACAGTGCCTTTCGCGCTCATCTGCGCTGTTCCCTGTGTGTCTTACGCGCAGATTGGTGATAAAGGAGCTACATCCTCCCGATGACCAGAGACGACCGTCTGTACGCATTTATCGTTGCACGCACCTCGCGCTCGCGCTCTAAAATTCGCCGCATCAGCATTCATAAACGTTGGCTCAAAGCCGCGACCGCACTGCTCTGCCTCTTGCTCTGCGCCGCGCTCTACGGCCTCTACGGCATGTTCCGCGACGCGCAGCACTTGAAGATCGAGCAGGAAAATTCGCGCCTGCGCGTGGAGAACGAAAAACAGCGGCGGCAACTCGAAAAACTGGAAAACCGCGTGGACGCCATCGAGGACGCTTCGCGCCGCATCGCGGAGATTTCCGGCACGCCTCTGGAAGGCGAAGACGAGAGCAAACAAGAGGCGAACGGGCGCGGCGCAGGCGGCCCGCTCGTCGAGATGGACGCGGCGGCCATCGCCGAAGTCGAGACGCGCGCCGCCGAACTCGAACAGGAATTGCGCGCCTATGAGTCGGCCTTGCGCGAGCGCGCGCGCATCCCTTCGATCTGGCCGGTCGCGGGCGGCGAGGCGACGGATAGTTTCGGCGGGCGGCGTGATCCTTTCGGCGGCGGCGCGTCGGAGTTTCATTCAGGTCAGGACATTTCCGCCGAGCGCGGCACGCCCGTCTATGCCGCCGGGATCGCCACGGTGAAGTTCGCGGGCACGCAGGGCGGCTACGGTCAGGTCGTCATACTCGACCACGGCGACGGGATCACGACGCGCTACGGGCATCTCTCGAAGATCGAAGTGGTCGCCGGGCAGCAACTTGCGCGCGGCGAAATGATCGGGCGCGTCGGCTCCACGGGACGCTCGACGGGGCCGCACCTGCACTACGAAGTGCGCATCAACGAAGAAGCCGTGAACCCGCGCGCTTACCTGCCCGCGCCCGGGAAGACGCACGACAGGGTGACGTGCGCGCAGCCCTGACAGGCTTTAATCCGTAGTTTTTTATGCTTGACAGTTTTGGCGGGTTCGCTTAGTATGCGCCGTCGTTTTACGACGAACGAGTGAGGAAACTCGTTCACCCGGTTAGTGTTAGAAGTAATAGAGAAATGATTTTCCGTAGTCTCCCTCTCCGTCCGTATGTGGTGAAGAACGCGCTGTCACGCTAGTTCGCCACGTGCGGATTTTTTTGTCCTCATGCAGTTCCGAAGGGGGCGTCCGCTCAAACGCTTCCGGCTCATGAGAGTATTAACCCACCGGCACGAGAACAAACACAAAATTGTTTTTGTACCGTTTCACCGAATCGTTAGGAGGATTCGTCAGCTATGCCTAGAATTACCGGTAAGGTCAAGTGGTTCAACAATGCGAAGGGCTACGGTTTCATCGAACAGCCCGGCTCGTCAGACATCTTCGTTCACTACAGCGCCATTCAGGGCGACGGCTTCAAGACACTCGAAGAAGGCCAGGAGGTCGAGTTTGAAGTGACGCAAGGCCCCAAAGGCCCGCAGGCCGAACAAGTGACGAAGGTGTAACTCCCCATGGCAGCTTCCGCTCAGGAAAGCCACTGACCGCTTCCGGTCTCTAAGCGAACCGGTAAGCGTAAGACAAGCCCGAAGAACTCGACAAAGTTCCGCCGGGACACAAATCGATGGCGCGCTCGAAGGATCATTCCACGAGCGCGCCGTCGATTTTTAAAGCGACCTGATACCTGGCTCGACCGCTTTCCCCGCTTATTTCTCGGCCTTCGCTTTGAAATGCACGCGCCCGTCTTCCAACCCCACCGAGTAGCGCACGCGTTCGCAGCCCAGACGCTCCTTCAACGTCTCGGTCTTCTGCGCCAGCATGCGGTGAAACTGCGCGAACGAAAAATCATCCACGTTCTCGCCGCACTCTCGCTTCGCCGCGACGAGCGTATCGTAGAGGCTCTTGACCGTCGGAACGTCCGTGCGCGCGTCGGCGCAGACGAACGTCGCGGGCGCGAAGGCGGGGGCGCTTTCCTGTTCCTGTCGTGCCTTTGCGCGCTGGGCGAAAGCCCCACGCCCTTCCTCTCGATCCTGAATGGTGCGCCGCCAGAGGTCTCGGAAAGAGGTGTAGCGCGCGACGAGCGAGTTGTATTGATAGCGTTGGGCGTAGGTGAGTTGGCGTTCGTCGGCGAGTCGTTTGATGATCGTCTCGACGCGCCCCTTCGTATCGTAGGGCGGGCGCTTCGACGCGCCGTTGAAGTAGATGTCGAACTCGACTTTCAACTTGCGCACATCGTCTTCAAGCCTGAGCAGTTGCTCGTCAATGGTCGGCTGCGCATCGCGTTCGACGCGTACTTTTCTGCCCCCGCTTTGCGTCGCATCCTGCTGCTCATTCATCCGCCGCGCGAAATTGTTTTGACGAATCGGCATCCCTAGTTTACCTCTCTTAACCCGCGCCCCCGTTGAAAGGGCGTCCATTTTGAACATAATGGTTGGCTCGCGGCGGTGTCAATGAAAATAGTTTTGAGTTTTCAGTTTTCAGTTTTCAGTCTTGAGTTTTCGGTTTTCGGCTGCCCGTCGTTGACCCTGCGTTGTTCGCCGTCTACAAGTTTATTGCTATCATTCGCCCGTCGGTAGACTTGAAACGCTCAATTCCGCCCGGCGGCACGACCGGCCAATTTCACGGAAAACAGAAAAACTCAAAACTGAAAACTCAAAACTGAAAACTTTCTATGCCTCCTACGCAACTTCTCCGCGCCCTGCCTTCGATTGACACGCTGCTGCGCACGCGCGAAGCGCGAACGCTCGCCGAACGCACGGGATTGCCCCGGCTGACCGCGCTCGCCAGAAGCGTGACGGACGAACTGCGCGAGGAATTGCAGGCCGCCTCCGACGGCACTCAGCACGGCGCGGCGAACGGAAAACTCTCGCGCGAAGCGTTGCTGGCCGATGCGGTGGGTCGTCTGGAGCGTGCCGTGGCGCGCTCTGACGCGAACGGCCTGCGTCGCGTCGTCAATGCGACGGGCGTCATCCTGCACACGAATCTGGGGCGCGCGCCGCTCTCGGCGGCCGCGCGCCGCGCCGTCGCCGAAGAGGCCGCCGGGTATTGCACGCTCGAATACGATCTGGAGACGGGCGCGCGGGGCAGGCGGGGGGCGCGCGTGGAAGAATTGCTCGTGGAGTTGACGGGCGCCGAGGCCGCGCTCGTCGTCAACAACTGCGCCGCCGCCGCGCTGCTCGTCCTCTCGACGCTCGCGCGGGACGGCGAGACCATCATCTCGCGCGGCGAACTCGTAGAGATCGGCGGCGACTTTCGCGTGCCCGATGTGATGGCCGAATCCGGCACTTCGATGGTCGAAGTGGGCACCACGAATCGCACGAAACTCGCCGACTATGAGCGCGCCATCACGGCCGAGACGCGGCTTATCCTGCGCGTCCACCCGTCGAATTATCGCATCGTCGGATTCACCGCCGCGCCCGCGCTCGGCGAACTCGCCGCGCTCGCACGCGAACATGATCTGCCCCTCTATGAGGATGCCGGTTCGGGCGCGCTCGTCGATCTCGGCGCGTATGGCATGGACGAACCCGTGATCCGTCAATCCGTCAAACAGGGCGCGGACATCGTGACGTTCAGCGGCGACAAACTGCTTGGCGCGACGCAGGCCGGACTCGTCGTCGGCCGCCGCGACCTCGTCGAACGCTGCCGTCGAAACCCGCTCTACCGCGCGCTGCGCGCCGACAAACTCGCCCTCGCCGCCCTCGCCGCCACGCTCGACGCCCACGCGCGCGGCGCGACTTTCGCCGAAGTGCCCGCCATGCGAATGCTCGCGGCCTCTCGCGACGATATAGAACGACGCGCACGCGCCTTCCTCAGGCGCGCGCGCGCACGCCTTGCCCCGGACGCGTTCCAGTTCGAGATCATCGCGGGAGAATCCGCCGTCGGCGGCGGCTCCGCGCCCACGACGCACCCGCCGACCGCCCTCATCGCCGTCACGCGTGCGCGCACCTCAGCGGTCGCCCTCGAAGCCGGGCTAAGACAAGCGCGCCCGCCCGTCATCGCGCGCATACTGGAAGAACGCGTAGTGCTCGACCTGCGCACGGTCGCCGTCGAAGAAGAGCCGGAGTTGCTCGGTGCGCTGGAGGCTCTCAAAGACGGTTGAAGGTCGATGTGCCGCTGCGGGGTGAGAATTTGCTTGCCTCAAACCATGCCGCCAAGTCATACTGGATGCAGGCCGAGCGCGCTCACCGGCCTGCATTTTGAACCCCGCCACGGGCTTCCCCGGAAATCAAACCTCGACTGGCTCCTCGGAAATAAAATCTTGAAAAGTCCCAACACGTACCTGCTCAAGCTGCTCTATATTTTCGTCGCGTTGTTTCTGCTCGCGGCGTTGGTGCTGCAAACCCTATCGAGCGCGGGCAGGCTTCCCGCGACGCTCCCGCAGGGCGTGCCGATGATCGTCTCGGTCGCCGCGCTCATGCTCGCCCTCGGCGTCCTGCTCCGTCGCCTCTGGCTCATCGACCACCTGCTCACTCGCCAGCAGCCGCAGCGCGCGACGCAACTCTTCCCCGCTCATCCCGTGCGCGAAGTGCTGGAAATGCAGCAGGCCGAACATGAGCGAGGCGACAGGATATCGCGCATGTCGCACGAACTGCGCACGCCGATCACGAGCATCAACGGTTTCGCCGAGTTGTTGATGGGCGACTCAAGCGTCTCGGGCGAGGCGCGCGAGTTCGCCGAAATCATCCACACCGAAGCACAACGCCTCTCCCAGATGATCAACACCGTCCTCACCGAATTTCAACTCGCCGAAGACGCGGCGATGAATGACAGGTGAGAAAAGCCGTGAATCGTGAATCGTAAATCGTGAATAGAAAAAGCCGTGAATCGTAAATCGTGAATAGAAAGAACCGGGTTTTCTCTACTCACGATTTACGATTCACGGCTTTTCACGGCTTTTCTACTGCTTGTTGATCGTGCCCCGGCAGGCGGGGGCTTTGCAGTGGCAACGCTTGTCGTTGGAATGTAGAGTGGTGACGTAATCGAGCGTGATCTCTTCGCCGGGTCGGATGTCGCGTAGCGCCATGAAGAGAATGTGGCCGTGCGTGATGCGCATGTAAGAGTTGGGCACGCAGGAGTGGTTGATGTAGTGCGTGCCGTTGCCCCCGCGGCTTCCGTCCACGCTCCAGTATGAATTGATGGCGCAGATGCGCAGCTTACGCCGTCCGCGCGCGCGTCGCGCCACTTCAGCCCGCGCGATCCGCTCGCCCGCATACTCCGCGATCTTGCGCCCCTTGGGAAAGAAGACCGTCGCGAAGCAACCCCTGCCGTCAATCTGCGACGGCCTGACGGCGAGGCCGTGGGCAAGTTTCATAGGGAGACGGACAGTTATCAGTTATCAGTTTTCAGTTTTCAGTTTTCAGTTTTTCAATCCAATCTTTAGCAACCCGCGTGAATGTCACAGGTAACTGAAAACTGAAAACTGATAACTGTCTACTGACAATTTACTTGAGTTGAAAACTGCGCGCCATCAGGTCGGTCTGGTTGCGTAGGAGCGTGAGTATGGAACGCGCTCCGGTGAAGTGCAGGACGTAGATGGTGCGATTGTCGGCTTGCAGGTAATAGATGCGTCCGATCATCGCTTTGCCGCCGCCCGTGTATTCGTATGAAGAAGCGACGCCGTTGATGCGCCCAATGAACTTCTCCTCTTTGCCCTCGACGTAGCCGGGCTGGAAACGCAGTTTCAGATCGTGATCGCGGCGGGCGATGTCGGCGGCAGTCGTGCCGGCGTCAACGACTTCCTTGCGGATGCGCAGGAGACCGTCGCTGCGGTCGCCGTAGACGAACTCCGTGTGATTGTGAACGCTGTCAGGTCGCGTCACCGCGCGCCATTTCCCGTTAGGCAGTTCGAGCACGTATTCGGCACGCTCGTTCGTGTATTTCCGCGCCCCTTCATCTTCCTGCGCCGACGTGGGGAGCGCGAGCATGAGCGCGCAGGCGATGAGAATAGTCAAGCGTCGCATATTTTGAAACTTCACTCCTGTTTATTTGGTGGCCGGTGGTTCGCGTGTGATGCGTTCTATCAAATGGTTGTAACGTCAACCGGTAGTCAGATGCCGGCGGCCTCGCGCCGTGTTGCCCCGCGTGCGGTTCACAGAGTGGTGGCGGCCGCAATCGCGGCACGTTGCGCGGCGAAAAGTTCTTCCAGCCCCGTGTTCGCCAGAGCCAGCAGTGCGTCCATTTCGGCGCGCGTGTAAGGCTCGCCCTCGGCCGTGCCCTGCACTTCGATGAAGCGATTGTCGCCCGTGCAGACGACGTTCATATCGACGGCGGCGCGCGAATCCTCGTCGTATTTCAGATCGAGCAGGGGCGTCCCGTCAACGATGCCGACGCTCACGGCGGCCACCTCGCCCTTGAACGGCGAGCGCGTGATTTTGCCCGCGCGCTGTAACTTGTGACACGCCAGCGCGCACGCCACATACGCGCCCGTGATCGAGGCGGTGCGCGTGCCGCCGTCGGCCTGGAGCACATCGCAGTCAACCATCAGGGTGCGTTCGCCGAGGCGGGAGAGATCGACGACGGCGCGCAACGAGCGGCCGATGAGTCTTTGAATTTCATGTGTGCGCCCCGATGGGCCGCCGCGCCCCGTCTCGCGCTGCGTGCGTTGGGTGGTGGCGCGCGGCAGCATCGCATACTCGGCCGTTAACCAGCCCTGCCCGCTGTTGCGGCGAAAGCGCGGCACGCTCTCTTCGAGCGTGGCGGTGCAGATGATACGCGTCGCGCCCATCTCGATGAGCGCGGAGCCTTCGGCGTAGGGCATGAAGTGCGGCGTGATGCGCAGATGGCGCAACTCCGCGGCGGCGCGCCCGTCTGTGCGCTTGTATGTAGCTTTAAGCGGGGTGAAGCTCATCGTGTCCCCAAACCTCCACAGCCTCCAGGCGTGTCGGCGCGCTGCCCAAGAATCGCTCGGCGACGCGCGCGAAACGCTCCTCGGCGTCCGTCACGTAAAAGTGGTCGAGATCATCGCATAAACGACGTTCGCGCGCACGGTCTTTCAGCAGCCGACCCGTCGCCGTGTCGAACCCGCGACGCCGCAGGTTCCCTCCTTCGAGCGCGCGTTCGACGCTCTTCGCCGTCGCCTCGCCCGAGTCAATGAGACGCACATCCGCGCCGACGGTCTCTTGAATCACGCGCCGCAAAATCGGGTAGTGCGTGCAGCCGAGCACGAGCGCGTCGAGGCGCCCGCCGTCGAGGCCGTTCAAATATTCGGCGGCCACCGTGCGCGCCACGTCCGTCTCTCCCCAGCCCTCCTCGGCCAGCGAAACGAAGAGCGGGCAGGCGCGCTCGCACACTTCCGCCTCCGGCGCGAGTTCCCTGATGGCGCGCGCATAAGCGCCGCTGCGCACCGTCGCCTCCGTCGCGATCACGCCGATGCGTCCGCCCGCCGCTGCTGCTTCGACCGCCGCAGCCGCGCCCGGATCGATCACGCCGACGACCGGGATATTCACCCGCGCGCGAATCACCGGCAACGCCAGCGCAGACGCCGTATTGCACGCCACCACCAGCAACTTCACGCCGTGCGCTTCGAGAAAACGCGCATTCTCCACCGCATAACGCTCGACCGTTGCCAGCGACTTCGTGCCGTAAGGCACGCGCGCCGTGTCGCCGAGGTAAACGAAGCGTTCCTGCGGCAACTGTTCGTGCAGCGCGCGGTAAACCGTCAACCCGCCCACGCCGCTATCGAATATTCCGATTGGCAGATCAGTATTCAACTCGATAGATCACCATACACCGACACAATCCGGCGCGGCGCATGGTAACACAGCCGCCACACCTGCTACCGCGTATCCGACAAAACTGTAGAATAGCGACATTACACTCCCGAAGGCGCTCACCACCACGGGCACACGGGGCGCAGGCGCGGCACGGCGAAAAACCATTTGAGATCATTTCAGATTCGAGATTTCAGATTCGAGATTTCAGATTTGAAATCTCGAATCTGAAATCTCGAATCTGAAATCGTCCGCCGCCTTACTCTGTGTAAACTCCTTAATTCCCTGCGCCTGCGGAGTCGAATGCCTTTAATTCCCGGCTCGTTTAAAGTCCCGCGTGATAAGTGGAACGCTTAAGGCAAAGGCTCAAGCGCGTTCTCCGGCGAGCGGGGTGCGAGCGTCGCCCCGCAGCAGTCTGTCCAGACTCCACTCGCCTCCGCCCGCGACGGCGAGGAAGAGGAACAGGAAGCAGTAGAGCACGGCCAACTCGCCCTTGTTTTGGAGCGGCCAGAAGCCTCCCGGCGCGTGCGCTTGGAAGTAGGCCACGGCCATCACCCCCGACAGGATGAACGCCACGGGGCGCGTGAACAGACCGAGGAGCAGGAGAAGCCCGCCGAAGAATTCGAGCACGCCGGCGATGCCTATCTGCGACATCAGCGGAGGCGTGGGCGCACCCGGCGGAGAGAGGAAGCCGAAAAGTTTCTGCGCACCGTGCGCCATGAAGAGGAACGCCGCCATGACCCGCAGGACGCTCAAAAGGCGCGGCGTCCAGTTGACGAAAAACGAATTCATGTCAGTAGTAGACATATCCTAAGTAACACTCCTTGAGTTTCAATAAATGATCCGGCGCGCGCCGGCCGAGACGACCGCAGCGCGCGCTGACAAAGGCGTTCCCGCCGCCCCGAAACGGAAGCTCGAAACAGTGATGCCACCGAAGAACGTCTGTTCAAGGTAGACGCCTCATTTTATGATTCGCGCGCGACATCAATCTTTAACATGGCCGAAAAAAAGAATCACGAGCCGGCGGCTGACCGTCAACTCGTGATTCCAAATACGACTGCTTCCCGGCCGTTCGCGGTAAAACTTTGAAGTGGAGGCGCCGAGAGTCGAACTCGGGTCCAAAAGCCGGCACCGTCGGAATCTACATGCTTAGACGCTTCTCTGTTGCCGGTCTTGCTCCGGCGCGTTCGCTGCGAGCGGGTCAGTGAAGCGACGAAGACCCCGCGCGCGGCTAGTTCAGTTTTATCTCGCCCGCCCCCCCTGAGCACAAGGGGCAGGCCAGCTCAACTAAGTGACATCTCGCTCCGCGCGCTCAAGCAACTTGCGGCGAGACGCTTACTGGCTAACGTTAATTAGGCAGCAAGAGCCATATCGTTTTGATTGGCAATTGTTGTTTCTCAGTGCTTGTTAACGAGCTGCAAAGAGGAAGCCCGGCATGCATCCGCTCGATGACCAAAGCCCCTGTCGAAAGCCTTTCGCCCCCAAAGCGTTGCGGATTGATTGTAACACATCAATCCGGTGACAAGTGACGGGTGACGGGTGACGGGTGACAAGTTAAATCAGAGTATTGTTTTAACTTGTCACCTGTCACCCGTCACTTGTCACCATCTTTTAGACGTTCGCGCTCATCCAAAGGTTGCGTTATAATCGCGCCCGGCAAGTCTCTCCTGAACGTTCGACCTGATTGTTTTCCGCACGCCGCTTCGTAGATTGTTCGCGCGTGCCGTCCGGCAACGAGGATCACCTTTCATGTCCGCTAAAAATTCGAGTGTACCTGTCCCGTCGAAACGCGTGCGCGCCGGGTTGCCCCCGGCATCAAACCGCCGCGGCTATCTGCGCCGCTTCTGGCTGCCAGCCGTGCTGCTGCTAGCAATCGCCGCCGGAGGCTTGACCGGCATCGTCATCGCCTACGAATTGAACTACTCGAAGGCGGCGGGCGAAGTGGCCTCGCTGGCGACTTACCGCCCCAGTCAGGTGACGCGCGTCTACGCCGACGACGGCAAGACGGTGATCGGCGAGTTCGCTCTGGAGCGACGCATCCCGCTCAAGTTCGAGGACATCCCGCCCGTGCTGAAGAACTCGATCCTCGCCGTCGAGGACACGCGCTTCTACGACCATGTCGGCATCGACCCGATCCGCATCATCGGCGCGGCGTGGAAGAACATCACGGCCGACCGGCGCGAGGGCGGTTCGACCCTCACGCAGCAACTCGCCAAAAATCTCTTTCTCTCGCGTGAGCAGACCTACACGCGCAAGATCAACGAGTGGGCGATGGCTCTCCAGATCGAACGCTACTACACGAAGAATCAGATCATGGAGATGTACGTCAACCACATCTTCCTCGGCGCGCGAGCCTATGGCTTCGAGGCCGCCTCGCAAACTTACTTCAATAAGCACGCCAAAGATTTAACGCTCGACGAGGCCGCGCTGCTGGCCGGCATACCGCGCTCGACCGCGCAATACTCCCCGACCGCCAATCCCAAAGGCGCGAAAGACCGCCGCGACCTCGTGCTCGAACTCATGGCGCGCAACGGCTTCGTCTCGCAGGCGGAAGCCGACGCGGCCAAAGCAAAACCCCTGAAGATAGCCGACACGGCCTATTATCCGCCGCCCTCCGCCTCGCACGCGTGGTTCGAGTATCCGGTCGAAGAGATCAGGCAGTACGTCGAGGAGAAGTACACGACGCGCGTCGCGCTCGGCGGCCTCTCCGTCTATTCCACTATCAATGCGGCGGCACAGAAGAAGGCTTACGAGGCCATACGCGCGGGCTTGCGCGTCTACGACCGGGGTCATCGCGGCTGGCGTTCGGCTTACACCAACATCGCCACCGAGGGCAACAACGGCGCGACCGCCGCCACCCCGCAGCAACTCGCGGCCTTCGTCCTGCCCGAATGGTACGGCAGCAACTATGCGCCCGACACCTACGTGCGCGGCCTCGTCACGAAGATCGACGAGGCGCGGAACGAGGCGACCGTGCGCTTCGGCAGCTACACGGCGACGGTGACGGCGAAGGACATGGGCTGGTCTGGACGCCAGCCCAAGAGCGAGTTCACCGTCGGCGACGTGTCCGAGTTCAAGATCAAGGAAGTTGACGCCGACGAGCGGCGGCTGCAAGTCGAACTGACGCAGGTTCCGGACATTCAGGCCGCGCTCTACACGGTCAACGCGAAGAACGGCGAAGTTGTCGCCATGATCGGCGGCTACGACTTCTACATGTCGAAGTTCAACAACGCCACGCAGGCCTACCGGCAGACCGGCTCGGCCTTCAAACCCTTCATCTACACGGCCGCCGTCGAGTGGGGCTTGACGCCCGAATCCACCGTGAACGGCACGCCGATCAGGCGCGGCAGTTGGCAGCCGCACAATTTCGACGGCTCGGTCGGCCACGGCGACGTGCCTTTGAAGACCGCGCTCGCCAAGTCATACAACGTGGCCGCCGTCCACCTGCTCGACATGGTCGGCATCCAGACGGGCGCGCAGATGGTGCGCCGCTTCGGCATCACGCAGCCGATGGCTCCGTATCTGCCGTCCGCGCTCGGCGCGACCGAAGTGCCGCTCGACCAGATGGTCTCGGCCTACTCGGCCTTCCCGAATAAGGGCGTGCGCATCGAGGATCACCTCATCCGCCGCGTGCTCGACCGTGAAGGCGTCGTGCTCGAAGAGTGGGAGAAGACGACTTACAAAGTGACGAGCGAGTACGTCGCCCTGACGATGGTCGAACTGATGCGCGGCGTGGTGACGAACGGTACGGCCACCGGCGCAAGTGCCGTCGGCGTCCCCACCGCGGGCAAAACCGGCACGGTCAACGATCACACGGATGTCTGGTACATCGGCTACACGCCGTCCTACGTAACCGGCGTCTGGATGGGTTACCCGGATCGCAAGCGGAACCTCGGCAGAGACATGACCGGCGGCCAGGGCGCGCTGCCTATCTGGGTCAACTTCATGAAGGACTTCTTGAAGGATAAAGAGAAGGAGACTTTCGAGAAAGCGCCCAAGATGCCCGAAGACATCAAGGAACTCTTTCAGCAACGACAGCGCGAGATGGCCGAACAGCGCGCCGCCGAAATAGCGCAGACACGCGTGCGCAGCGGCGGTGGTGGTGGCGGCGGTGGGGGCGGCGGCCGCAGCACGCTCCCGGCTGCCTTCGCTGAACCCAACCTTGAACAGATCACGCTGCCGCCGCCCGCCGGGGCGTCAAGCGCATCCGACGCCGACCCCGCACCCAAACGCGCCGAGCCGCTCGTGCCAAGCCGCGACGACGATTCGCCGCCACCCCCCACAGCCGCCACCCGCCCCCGCGAAGTGGAGACGAAAAAGAAAGGCAAGAAGGGCGCCGACGACCCGCAGTAGCGGCATTAGGGAAAAGGTAAAGGGGGAAAGGGTAAGGGTTAAAGACGTTTGTCTTATTCCCTTACCCTTTTCCCTTTTACCTTTCCCCGGCTCTCTTCTCTCACCAGAGTATCTTTTCCAGATAATACGGCAACATCTTGCGCCACCACGGCCAGTCGTGGTCAACGTCGTGTCCCCAGAGTTCCAACTTGTGCGGAATGCCCTTCGCCGAGAGCACTGCCGAGAGCTGCTGGCTGCGCTCCGGCGCTTCGTAAGCCCCTTGCCCCGACACGATGTAGATCGCTTCGGCACGCCTCAGGAGCGGCAGGTAATGGTCGTCGTTCAAATTCGGCAGATATGACATCGGGTTATTGAAGTAGACGTTTTCGTCATGGTAACCCTTCAAATAGGAGCGCACGTCATAGCTGCCGCTCAACGCGATCATGCCGCGCAACAGGTCGGGATGACGGAAATAAGCGTTGGCCGACAGGAACGCGCCGAGACTCGCCCCCGTCACGAGCGGACGCGCATTCGCGTCGCCCGTGTCACTACGTATCAACGGCAGCACGTCTTCGGTGATATACGAGTCGTAGCGCGACAACAACTCCGCCTTCCACGCGGGCGAGGCCTCGTCGTTCAACAGACTGTACCGGTTGACGCTGTTGATCGAATAGACGCGCACGCGCCCCGCCTCGATCAGGTATTTGATCGCATCGACCAGATGAAACCGTTCATACTCCAGAAAATCCGCGCCTGCCGTCGGGAACATCAACAACGGGTAGCCCGCATGCCCGTAAGCCACGAGCGGCATCTCTCTCCCCAAGCGATGACTGAACCAAGCCGTAATGCGTCTCTCCATAGACCCCTCTCATACCGGCGCGTACACGCGCGCTGAAATTAACGAGCTACCCTATCTTCCATTGGAATTGCGGCGACAAATAATCCCTCACTTCGCGCCCCCGCGCAAGCCGTGCCCGCCGCCCATTGCCCCTCGCTTGACGCTCCCGCAAACGTTCTGCTATAAAAATCCACTCCCGACGGGCACACCAAGCTCCACCGGGTTTACCAATATTCCGCAGTAGCTCAATGGCAGAGCATTCGGCTGTTAACCGAAGGGTTGTAGGTTCGAGTCCTACCTGCGGAGCCAATATCTAAAACGAGACCCGCATAAACATTATCGTTTATGCGGGTCTCGTCGTTTCTTGTCCAGAAGTCGTCCAAACCTGCCCAAAGTGTCACCGATTTGACCCTGCCGTAAAAACCTCTACTCTGCGAGTGGGAGGCAGAGTATGATGAAATACCTATCAGTAAACCAGCTGGCGGAGCGCTGGGGCATCTCGCCCTCAACGGTTTACATGTGTAAGGGCGGCACTGCCCGGCTTAGGCGCGTACGATTCGGGAAGTTAGTCAAATTCCTGCTGTCCGAAGTCGAAGCGATCGAAGCCGAGGTGGTTAAGCGGGCTAAAAAAGTAGCTTGAGGCGCTCGCTTTTGCTGGCTAGGGTGCCGGCATGACATTCACTACCTATGAAGAAAAGCAGCGCCTGTCGGAGGTGTTACTGGAGAACGCAAAACAGTGCCGCGCCGACATCGTCGGGCTGACCGAGCGATTCGAGCGCGGAGAATTCGACGCGCAGTACCGTTTCTACCACCAGTCGTTCAAGGTTTACTCGCGGAAGACCGAGATCGCGCTGGCTGTAAAGCTATTCAAAGCCATCGCTCCTGACGGCCGCCAGCTTCATCCGTGGTTCGAGCACGTTTTGGCACTGGCAATGTCGCGGGAGTTCATCATGACGTACTCGAATGAGAACTGGCTGACGGAAGCGACGCCCATCCTGACTGCATGGCAGCAGTGCCTGACGTTCCTGCGCGCACTGCGCTGGTCTGCCAAACACGTCGAAGTCAGTGGGCAGGTACTGTCTGACGGATGGGCACTGACGTTGTACCTCTTCGACTGTCGCTAGCCTGAGTCACGCAGTCACCATCACAGCGAGCCCGCACATCACGCGATGTGCGGGCTTTTTCTTGCCCTCTGAAAAAAGTCTGCGGGATGGCGCGGATTTCGCTTGACCCTGCGTAGTCGTGACGCTATGGATGTGTGTAGCGAACGAAATGACGTATCGCAGACGACACAAAGTGATGGAAGGACACCATGATGACAGACAAGCAACAACAGCAACAGCAGCTCAAGATGTTAAATGCGACTCGAGACCAACAGCTCCGGCAGTTTGAGGTTCCTGAGCAATTACACATGCCGGGCGGACTCGATGAGATTGTTAACTCCGACCTCAGTCCCCAGACACACGCAGAAGTAGCGAAGCGACACGCAGCGATAGCTGCGCTAATCGCACAAACACCACATCTCGAATATGTAAGTGGAGCTACAGATCTGGTAGAGGGAGCGCTCTGCCAAAAAAACGGCAGGACGTTCATTTACGGTTTGGATATCGTGAAAATCCGTCGCATCGCAAGAGATCAGCACGCTATCGACCGACACTACGAGGATGGGGATGCAGTGCAGTTCGCGGCATGTGTTGAGGCGGTGTTAAGCGAAAACATGGGCGCGCAGTACAACGAAGCTGCCGACCTCACGCCCGACCTCGTAGTTTACAGCGACATCTATCCGATCGGCGATGAATGATGCGCGCGGCCGGTTGACTGCGCCCTAGACGTGTAAGGGAAGTAACACGAACATGACGAACCAGGAACTAGAAACCAAACTACGCGCCCACGCCGCCGCGCACCCACACAAGTGGCGTCATTACACCCTTTACTACCAGGTCTACTACGCGACCGATCCGCTCCAGCAGGACTGGTACCTGATACGCGATGCCGCGACGGGCGAGATCCTGCCGGGCGTCGAGCGCGGCGCGGCGTCTGCCTTCCGCCGGATCGAGATGCTGATCACGGAACCGATGGAGATGGTCGCCGGCTGCATGTAACAGGGAGGGTGCTATGAAAGCAGTTATTGACCGCAACAGTGCCGAGTACGCCCGCGCAGTGCAGAAGGCGTTCGACCTTCAGCCGTCAGTCACCTTCACTGATGTCAGGGGGCACTTCGAAGTACAGGGCAGCGCGGGCAACAGTTATGACGTGTTCGTCGACGAGAACAGCAACTACGCCTGCAGCTGCCGCTTCGGGCGCAAAGAGGCGCTCTGCTACCACGTCGTCGCGGTCGATGTGCATCGACGGGAGGCGCTCGCCCGCTTCGAAGCGGAAGTCCGCAGTGCCGCCTTCCTGGCAGGGTCGCGCACACTGGCGATCATCCGCCAGCGCGAACTTGAAGCGCACCGCGCCGTGTGCGCGAAGTGCGGCGCAGGCGAAGAGTGTCGCAAGGCAATTAAGTTACTTGAACGGATGGGCTCGCTGGCGCGGCAAATCGCGCAGACAGCATAGGAGAAGCACGATGGGCATCATGGTTACAGACGAACTTTTATCAACTAGCGACGTCGCAGATCGTCTCAACGTCAGCGAGCGCACAGTGCAAGGCTGGATCACCAGCGGGCTGCTGTCGGCGCGCAAGATCGGAGGCGTGAACATTGTTTTGGGGCAAGATCTCGACCGGTTTCAAAAGCCGAAGCAGGGGCGCCCGCGCATGTCTGAAAAAAGTCTGCGGAGTGGCGCAGATTTCTCTTGACCCTGCGGAATTGTGACGTTATGGATGAAGTCGTGGACGCGGTTTCGCGTATCGCAAACGAGATAAGGAAGGAAGCGAACATGGAAAACATTACAGGCGCAGAAACGCCATCGCCAGAGCAGGTAGATGCGGAGATGATGGCGAAATTCGAGCGTCACATCGAAGAAAAGAAAGAGCGTGCCCGGCGCGTCGGCTCGCTCGAAGGCTGTAGCTCGGCGCGAATCACGGTTGGAAAGTTCGATTACAAACTCAACGCTTGGATAAGAGGCGACATGGTGCGGATTTACATTACACCGCACGGTGAAAAAGAATCCTGAGGCTGGTTCGATGTCGTTAAGGACAAGCTCGTTTATCATCCAAAATACTCTCATCTTGCAGAGAAGAAGCCCAAAACGACGGCAGCACTGATGGCAGCGGCGCGTGCGATGGTAAGCGAGGCGCTGGATCCGGCATTAATCGAACGGATCATTGCTGGTATCGACAACGAGCTCGCCCGCGTCAAGGCTAAAGGGCGAGTTCCGCTTTTTTACTAGCGTGACTGCCGCGCACTGCCGCCCGCAGTTCAAGTTTTGAACGCAACATAAGGCTCACAATACATAACCCTTGCAGGCGACTCACAAGCTAGCGTATATAAAATGGAAAATAAAAGGGAGGCATTTATAAACAAATGCCTCCCTTTTATTTTGAGAATTTTAGATTTTAAGGTCGCTTAAAATCTACTGTATCAACAAAACGGACTCTACCGTCCTGCAGCTTTGCGGGCTGCACGGCTCCGCTACTAGGGGGGTCTTCTGAAAACTGGACAGCTTCACCTCTATTGATAAACCCGGTTTC
The DNA here is from genome assembly GCA_035645695.1 of Pyrinomonadaceae bacterium. Taxonomy (GTDB): domain Bacteria; phylum Acidobacteriota; class Blastocatellia; order Pyrinomonadales; family Pyrinomonadaceae; genus JAIVJZ01. Next base: position 203 of record DASQMC010000010.1, on the reverse strand, counting down.
CGGATTCCTCTCGGCAGGATGTGATATCCACTTAGTACGTTTAATCGCCACATACATTAAATTAGGGTCTAGAGTAGTTAAGCTGACTATAACGGATGTTGCCGTAGTAGCCGCAACAACTCTTGATACAAGTTCTTTGACTTACTGTTGAAGCGCCACTCGCATTCTTTCAAGTGCAGGTTGAAGGTGCGAGCCGAGACGCC
>DASQMC010000009.1:0-51038 GCA_035645695.1 Pyrinomonadaceae bacterium | reverse complement strand
AGCGGTGATGAGACCGGCGCGCGTCGTCGCCCCGACTAAAGTGAACTTCGGCAAGTCCAGTTTGATCGAGCGCGCGGCCGTGCCCTGCCCGATCATGATGTCGAGTTGGTAGTCCTCCATCGCCGGGTAGAGCACTTCCTCGATCTGCGGCTTGAGACGATGAATCTCGTCTATGAAGAGAACTTCGCCTTCCTGCAAGTTGGTCAACACGGCCGCGAGGTCGCCGCCGCGTTCGATGGCGGGCGCGCTCACGGTCTTCAGGGGCGCGTTCATCTCCTGCGCGATGATCTGCGAGAGCGTGGTCTTGCCGAGGCCGGGCGGGCCGAAGAAAAGCACGTGGTCGAGAGCTTCGCCGCGCGCTTTGGCGGCGCGCAAGAAGATTTTCAGATTGGTCGTGATCTTGTTCTGGCCGATGTACTCGTCGAGCGTGCGAGGGCGCAAACTCGGCTCGGCCTGGAGGTCTTCCGGCGTGGCTTCGCCCGAGATTTCGCGCGCCTCGTCCGCCCTCTCAAGCGTGGATTCCTGTGGCATCAACTCTCTCCCCTTGTCTTCGCTTTCCGCCGATTCACAACGAGGGGGAGTATACCGCATCTGAATCGCTGTTGCAAGTATGAAACAAAAAAGATGGCGATAAAAATGAGGGCGAAAGACGAGACATCTGTCTCGAAACTTTCAGCCCTCGCCGATCTGTAAATTTGAACTTGCGGGGTTAGCTCGCCGAACTGTCGCCGGCGATTTGAAGGCGCGCGACCGAGCGGTCGAACTGGGTGCGGGCTTGGGATAAATCATCTTCCGAGCCGATGGCGGAGCCGAGCAGCTTTTCGGCCTGATCGCGCTCGGCGCGTGCGCGCGCGGCATCGATCTCTTCGGGTCTCTCGGCCAATTCGGCGAGCACGGCGACGCGGTCGTCGCTTACTTCGACAAAGCCGCCGGAGACGTGCAGGCGACGCGTCGCCGTACCCTGCGTGTAAGAGAGGACGCCGGTTTGCAGTTGGGAGATGAGCGGCGTATGGCCGGGCAGGATGCCGATTTCGCCGCCCAAGCCCGGCAGAGTCACCGCGTCAACCGCTTCGGACAGGACGCCGCGCTCCGGCGTGGTGATGTCGAGTTGTAATCTGTCAGCCATAAATTAAATGATGAAGTAGGAACGCGGAACGATGAACTAAAAGGATTGATTCATTGATTCATCGGTTCATTGATTCAATGAAGAAATGGATCAATGAATCAATTCTTCTTCACTTCATCGTTCCGCGTTCCGCGTTCCTACTTTTCTTCTATGCTTCCGCGAGTTGGCGAGCCTTGGCGCGCACGTCTTCGATTGTGCCCTGTAGGAAGAAGGCCTGTTCGGGCAGATCGTCGCATTTGCCGTCGATGATCTCGCGGAAGCCTTTGATGGTCTCTTCGAGTTTGACGTATTTGCCTTCGAGGCCGGTGAACTGCGCGGCGACGAAGAAGGGCTGCGAGAAGAAACGCTGCACCTTGCGCGCGCGCGAGACGGCGAGCCTGTCTTCTTCCGAAAGCTCGTCGAGGCCGAGAATGGCGATGATGTCTTGCAGTTCCTTGTAGCGTTGCAGGATTCGCTTCACGTCCTGCGCCGTCTGGTAGTGCTCCTCGCCGATGATGCGCGGGTCGAGCAGGCGCGAAGAGGACGAGAGCGGATCGACGGCCGGGTAGATGCCGAGTTCGGCGATCTGGCGCGAGAGCGCGGTGACGGCGTCGAGGTGCGCGAAGGTGGTGGCGGGCGCGGGGTCGGTGTAGTCGTCCGCGGGGACGTAGACGGCCTGAATGGACGTGACCGCGCCGGTCTTCGTGGAGGTGATGCGCTCCTGCATCTCGCCCATCTCGGTGGCGAGGTTCGGCTGGTAGCCGACCGCCGAAGGCATGCGGCCGAGAAGCGCGGACACTTCCGACCCGGCCTGCGTGAAGCGGAAAATGTTGTCGATGAAGAGGAGCACGTCCAAGCCCTGATCGCGGAAGTATTCGGCGACGGTGAGGCCGGAGAGGGCAACGCGCAGGCGCGCTCCCGGCGGCTCGGTCATCTGCCCGTAGACGAGCGAGACCTTCGACTCTTCGACCGCCTTCAAGTCAACCTTCGAGAGGTCGAACTCGCCCGTCTCTTCCATGTGTTGATAGAAGGCTTCGCCGAAGTTGATGACCTTCGATTCGACCATCTCGCGCAACAAATCGTTGCCCTCGCGCGTGCGCTCGCCGACGCCCGCGAAGACGGAGAAGCCGGAGTGGGCCTTGGCGACGTTGTTGATGAGTTCCATGATCAGAACGGTCTTGCCGACGCCCGCGCCGCCGAACAGGCCGATCTTGCCGCCGCGCAGGAAGGGCTGGATGAGATCGATGACCTTGATGCCCGTCTCGAACATTTCGAGTTCGGTTGACTGCTCGTCGAGCGTGGGCGCATGACGGTGAATGGGGTAGCGCGTCTCGGAGTTGACCGCGCCGAGCGTGTCCACGGGTTCGCCGATGACGTTCATGATGCGCCCCAGAGTCATGTTGCCGACGGGCACGGTGATCGGGCCGCCGGTGTCGAGCGCGCGCATGCCGCGCACGACGCCCTCGGTCGGTTTCATCGCGACGGTGCGCACGCGCCCCTCGCCGAGGTGCTGTTCGACCTCGCAGATGATGTCGATGGGATTGGGCACGTCGAAGCCTTCGGACGTAACGTGCAAGGCCGTGTAGATCGGCGGCAAATGATTTTCTTCAAATTCCACGTCGAGCACGGGGCCGATGATCTGCACCACCTTGCCTATATTAAGGCCGTTCCCGGCGTTTCCATTAGGCGTAGACATAACTTTAGGGCAACTCCTCTTTTGTGTGTCGGTTAAGGGCGAAAATTAGCGGATTACTTAAGTGTGTGAAGATAGCATAACCGCGCAAACTAAGGCAAAGCGCGGTTTAGTTCGGCGTGTCGCGCGCCGCGTGGGGTGGCTGACGCTTTACTCGCTTTCGTCGAAGCGGATTTTCATGCTGCGCAGGGTGCGTCGATCCTCGTCTGTGAGTTCGAGCGTCGCGCCGGGTTCGTCCGCCTCCGGGACGGCTTCGTCGTCGTCGCCCGCGCCGGTCTCGCGCAGGCCGATCTCCAGCTTCAGCGTCAACTCCATCTCATACCCGGCGGCGCGCAGGCGCGAAATCGCGTCGGCCACCACGGGCGAACGCTCCACCGCCGCGTTGATCGCCTCGCCGATCTCCTGCACCAACTCTTTTGCGTCGTCGTTGATTTCCAACCCGTTCCCCCGCGCTTCAGGCTTCGACCCGTTATTGTGAAGATGCCCGCGATGCTACGCTTGTCGCGCGCGTTTGGTCAACCGGGAGACGCGCAAGAGAGGGCGCGGAGTTTCGGAAACTCCGCGCCCTCTCGTTGTTGTTGAATTGGTCGCCCGCCCGGCGTGCGGGCGGGAGCGAAAAAGTTCTAGGAGCGTTTCTCGAAATTGACGAGGCCGTCAACGGAAGCATAGATGCGCAGGTACATCTGCGTCTCGGCGGGTATGAGCGTGCGCCAGTTCGTGCCGCCGCGTTCGAGGTAGAGATGGAGGCGCGTCGGGTTCGAGTTGTAACCGGCGGCCAGCAGTTCGGTCTGCGTGGCGACATTCTCGGCAAGCGCCTGCCTGACCGTCTCCTGTTTCAGCAGATCGTCCCACGTTCCCTGCATGTAGAGCAGCATGGCTTCGAGAGCGTTCGAGTGGTCGCGCATCCCTGCGACGAAATCGGGGTTGAGCCTGACGGCGGGGTACATCTCCCTGATCGCTTTGTAAGTCGGCGGGATCATCTGCACCATGCCGCCCGCGCCCGCCGAACTGACGGAGAAGCGATAAGTGTCGCCCGCGTTCAGTGCGTAGAGCGTGAAGATTTCGTTGTAGAGCGAGGCGTGATCTTCCGTCTTGAAACGCTTGTGATCCGTGTGCTCGACGATGCAGAGGCGCTCGGCGGCGTCGATAATTTCGGGCGAGATTATTTCGCCGTGCCCGGCGAGGCGCGCGGCGGCCTCGTTCAGCATCCGGCGGACGTAAGCCCTGCCGCCTTTGACGAGCGCGGGCGAATTGAGCGCCGGGTGCGCCGACGAATAATAGGCGACTTCGCGCAGCGCGCCGTCGCGCTCGACCGGATACTGCACGACGAGCGGCTGAAATTCGCGCCCCTCCGCATCGGTCACGCGCACGGCCGTGTTGACGTAGTTCGAGCGGACGGCGCGGACTTTGAAAGTCTTACCCGACCGGGACGTGGCGACCGTCACCGCATCTTTGTCGAGAAAAGCGACTTTAGACAGTTTTAAGAGATGCACGTCCGGCGCGGCCGTCTCGTCGTCGGCGACGGCGAGCGTCACGAAGTCGGTCGTTCGCGGAGTTTCGCGTTCGAGCAGGCGTTGCGCCGCCTTGAGCCGCGCACGCGTTCCGCTCAAGTCCGTTTGCTCTCCGGCGGAGCGTCCGGCCGAGTTCTTCGGCAACCCGACGAGGGACAGGCCAAGCCCGTTCAAAAAGGACAACTGCGGGAGGACGGGGGCAAGAAACACAACGAGAGGGAGAACGGAAACAAAGAGCATTCTTCTCATTCGGTTACGGGTCTTTCTTTTGTAAGTTGCTTGCTGTTGCGGAAGTGCTGGGGAGCGTGTGGGGGCGGACGTTCTTCAGACGCTTTAAGCGGGGGTTCGGTTGCCAGCCGCGTTGCGTTCAAAATGCACGACGCGGACGCGCAAAACCATGCATTGCGAGGGGCGCGCGCCGTGTGCTAGCGTGCTCGTCACGGAAGGCAAATTGGAAGCTGACTGCAAACCGCGAAACGAATTCATATGAGCACCAAAACTGACGCCGCCGCGATGCCGCCGAAGGAACGCCGCGCGCGCTTCGAGACATCTTCCGGCATCGAACTGGCGAACGACTTCAACCCCGCGAACACCTCCGCGCCCGACTACGAACGCGACCTCGGCGCGCCCGGCTCTTACCCCTACACGCGCGGCGTGCGCCGCAACATGTATCGCGGTCGTTTCTGGACGATGCGCCAGTATGCGGGCTACGCCTCGGCCGAAGAGTCGAACGCGCGTTACAAGTACCTGCTCGCGCACGGCACGACCGGCCTCTCCGTCGCCTTCGACCTCCCCACGCAGATCGGGCTCGATTCGGACGACCCGCTCGCCGCAGGCGAAGTCGGCAAAGTGGGCGTCGCCATCGACTCGCTCGAAGACATGGAGCGACTATTCGACGGCATCCCGCTCGGAGAAGTTTCGACCTCGATGACGATCAACGCCACGGCTTCCACGCTTCTCTGTCTCTACATCGCCGTCGCGCGCAAGCAGAATGTCTCGCCCGACAAACTTCAGGGCACGATCCAGAACGACATCCTCAAGGAGTACATCGCGCGCGGCACGTACATCTACCCGCCCGCGCCCTCGCTCCGTCTCGTGACGGACACCTTCGCCTACTGCGCGCGCGAAACGCCCAACTGGAACACCATCTCGATCAGCGGTTATCACATTCGCGAGGCCGGTTCGACCGCCGCGCAGGAGATCGCCTTCACGCTCGCCGATGCCGTCGCCTACGTCGAAGCCGCGACGGCCACGGGCTTGCAAATCGACGACTTCGCCCCGCGCCTCTCTTTCTTCTTCAACGCGCACAGCAACCTCCTGGAAGAGGTCGCCAAGTTTCGCGCCGCGCGCCGCCTGTGGGCGCGCATCATGCGCGAACGATTCGGCGCGCGCGATCCGCGCTCGCTCATGCTTCGCTTCCACACGCAGACCGCGGGCTCGACGCTCACGGCGCAACAGCCGGAAGTGAACGTCGTCCGCACGACGATCCAGGCGCTCGCGGCCGTGCTCGGCGGCACGCAAAGCCTGCACACGAACGCTTCGGACGAAGCCCTCGCGCTCCCGACCGAAGCGGCGGCGCGCGTCGCCCTACGCACGCAGCAGGTCATCGCGCACGAGTCGGGCGTGGCCGACACGGTCGATCCGTTCGCGGGTTCTTACGCCGTCGAACACCTGACGGACGAACTGGAGCGGCGCGCCTCGGAATACATCGAAAAGATCGACGCGCTCGGCGGCATGCTCCGCGCCATCGAACTCGGCTACGTCCAGCGCGAGATTCAGGAGGCGGCTTACACGTACCAGCGCGCGGTCGAAACCGGCGACGCGACGGTGGTCGGCGTCAACCGCTTCCAGATTGAAGAAGATTCCGCGCCGTCGCTGCTGCGCGTCGATCCGGCCATCGAAGGGGCGCAGGTCGAGCGGCTTCGCGCTCTTCGCGCGCGGCGCGACGCGGATGCGGTCGAAGCCGCCCTCGCCGCGCTCGAAACGGCCGCGCGCACGCCGACTGAAAACCTCCTCCCGCTCATGCTCACCGCCGTCGAGGCTTATGCCACGGTCGGCGAGATCAGCCATCGCCTGCGCCGCGTCTGGGGCGAGTACAGGGAAGCGGTGACGGTATAAACGGAGTTGGAGAAGAAGTGACGGTGTAAGCGCGCCTCGCTTGAGAATCAGTAACGGTGTAAGCGGAGTTGGAGACGCGATGAAGGTGTAAACGGAGTTGAAGAAGTCCCGTCGGGGAGGGTTTGAGAAGTCCCGCGAGGGACGGTTGATAATAGCCCGGCACTTTAGTGCCGGGAATAAGTTGAGATAACGAATCTGAGTCCCGTAGGGACGATTGAAAATTGCATCCGAGGAATTCAATCGTCCCTACGGGACTCTATACAAAATTGACGCGCTCTGTCCCCGGCGATAAATCGCCGGGCTATTATCAACCGTCCCTGACGGGACTTTGAAACTGCTATCAACCGTCCCTGACGGGACTCTTGAAACTGCCTTTCGAGCGCGTCGCAAGAGGCGTCGATTTCAAGTTGTGAGGATACCGAAACCGGGGAGAAGTTCGATGAAGAAACTAACAGTCGTGTTCGCGTTCGTGCTCTGTGCGGCTTTCGCGTGTCCCGGTCAAACCGCGTCAACGTCGTCGCCCGCGCAGAGCGCGTCGTCGTCGTCGCCCGCGCAGAGAAGGCGCACCGCGACGACACCGGCCGCCGCTGCCGCTTCCGCGCCCACGGGTGAAACGTCGGCCGCGCAACTCACGGGGCTGTACCGCATAGACCTTGAGCGCAGCGACAAGTTGTACTCGGTCGTCGCGGGCGCGTCGAGCAACCTGCCTTTCGGCGAGCAGCAGAAATTCTTCATCGACCTGACCGTGCGCCTGACGCCGCCCGACCTGCTCGCCATCGAGCGACGCGGACGCCGCATCACGCTCGCCTCTTCGCGCGCCCCGCGCATAGACTTCGATGCAGACGGCATCACGCACAGCGAGCGCGGCGGCGACGGCCAGACCGTGAACACGCTGGCCGCCTTGCGCGCCAACGGTTTGACGGTCAGCGTCAGCGGCCAGAGCGAAGACAAGTTCAACGTCACCTTTGAGCCGCTCGAAGGCGGGCGCGCGCTTCGCGTCACGCGACGACTTAGCAACGAACAACTCATGCAGCCCGTCCTCATTCGCAGCGTCTACGAAAAAATCTCCGGCATCCCGCAGTGGGACATCTACGACGCGCCTCCGCGCCGCCGCGACCTTCCGCCCATCAACCGTCCGCCCGTCGCCTCCGCCGACACTCCTGCGGCGCCGGTTTCGCGCGGCGTCGAACGCAACGCGGCCTCTGCCCTGCGCCGCGCGCTCGAAGACTGGATCGCGGCGACCAACGCACGCGACATAGAGCGGCAGTTAACCTTCTACCCGCCCGTCGTCTCGGCCTTCTACCTCCAGCGCAACGTCACGCGCGCCGCCGTCCGCGCCGAAAAGGAGCGGGTCTTTCTGCAAGCCCGTAGCATCGACGTGCGCGCCGACGCGCCGGAACTCATCTTTCAGGATTCGGGACGCGCCGCCGTCATGCGCTTCCGCAAGAGTTACGCCGTCAGCGGCGGCGGCGCGGGGCGCGACCGCAGCGGCGAAGTCGTGCAGGAACTACGCTGGCGACTCACGCCGCAGGGCTGGAAAATCTACAGCGAACGCGACGTGCGCGTCATCCGTTGAACCCGCTTCCGTCAGGGCATAGCTCCCCATGAGAAAACTACGTCAACCGCCGACATCCCGCGTGAGAAAACTACGTCAACTGACGACAACCCGCGCGGCCGTCCTTCTGCTGCTCGCCCTCTGCGCCGCTCCCGTCACGCACGCGCTCGCGCAGAAAAGCGGCGCCGCAGGCAAGGCCACGACGCCCGCGCAAGGCTCGCCCGAACGTAAAGCCATCGTCGATGCGGTGCGCGTGCGGCTGATGTCGAAAAGCCGTTTCAAGGTGCACCATCTCAAACTAAACGGCAACTGGGCTTATTTCCACGGCGGCGAGATCGTGGATGCCGGGCAGGGCGAGTTGCAGGAAACCGATCTGGACGTGAAAGCCGTCCTTGAGCGGAAACAAATTCGCGGCAAATTCTTGTGGACGGTCGCCGAGCTTTGGACGCTGCCGACGGAGGATAAATTCCCCTACAAAGATTTCGTCATGCGCGCCCGGCGGCGACAGAAGCTATCGGGCACGCCCGCCGACATTTTCCCGGCGGATATGTAACGCCCGTCGGGGGCGGCCGCTATCACGCGCGCCGCCGTCCTATGTTAATCTCGCAAACGTATGTCGCATTTGCTCGAAGTCAAAAATTTGCAGACGCATTTTTTCACGCGCGCGGGCGTGGTGCGCTCGGTTGACGGGGTGAGTTTTCATCTAGACCGCGGCGAGTTGCTGGGGCTGGTAGGCGAGTCCGGCTGCGGAAAGAGCGTGACGGCGTTATCTGTGATGCGTCTCATCGCCGCGCGGGGAAGAATCGTCGGGGGCGAGATTTGGTTCGACGGCGAGGACTTGCGCGCAGCATCGGAGAAGCGTCTGCGCGAGATTCGCGGCGACGACATCGCGATGATCTTTCAAGACCCGATGACTTCGCTGAACCCCGTCTACACGGTGGGCGAGCAGATCGCCGAGGCTTTGCGCCTGCATCGAAAACTCTCGCGCCAGCAGGCGCGCGAGGGGGCCATTGACGCGATGCGCGAAGTGGCGATCCCCGACCCGGCGAGGCGCGCAGACGACTACCCGCACCAGTTGTCGGGCGGGATGCGGCAGCGCGTGATGATCGCGATGGCGCTCGCGTGCGACCCGAAACTGCTCATCGCGGACGAGCCGACGACCGCGCTCGACGTGACGATTCAGGCGCAGATACTCGAACTGCTCGACGGCCTCAGGAAGTCGCGCGACATGGCGGTGCTCTTGATCACGCACGATCTCGGCGTGGTGGCGGAGGTGGCCGACAGGGTGGCGGTGATGTACACGGGGCGGATCGTGGAAGAGTCGCCGGTCGGCGAGTTGTTCGCGCGCCCGAAGATGCCTTACACGGAGGGGCTGTTGAAGTCCGTGCCGAAATTGACGGTGGGCGAGGCGCGCAAGGCCGAGCGTTTGCAGACCATCGAAGGCACCGTGCCGAAGCCGACCGACTTGCCGCCCGGTTGCCACTTCGCGCCGCGTTGCCAGTATCGAATGCCGCGCTGCACCGAGGGCGACCGCATTCCGCTCTACGAACTCGAAGGCGGAGTGAAAGTTCGCTGCGTGCTCTATGACATGGCGGCGGCGGTCGCGGCGGACAATCAGACGGCGGAGAGCGCACCAAGTTAGAAGAATTTTGTTCGCGGTTTTAGTTTCTAATTTATGAGCACGAACGAACGTATGCAGCCTGTTCCGGCGGCCGAAGCGATGGCGGCAGGCGCGAGTGACGCGCGCGAGGCGGCGGAGGAACTCGTGCGCGTGCGCGCCCTGTTCAAGCACTTTCCCGTCGCGGGCAGCGACGACGTGGTGCGGGCGGTTGACGGCGTGACGTTCGAGATTCTCAAGGGCGAGACGCTGGGGCTGGTGGGCGAGTCGGGCTGCGGGAAGTCCACCGTGGGGCGTTGCCTGCTGCGCCTGATCGAGCCGACGCGGGGCGAAATCTCTTTCGAGGGCAAGGACGTGCGCGCTCTCTCCGGCAAGGCTCTCAGGAGCGTGCGCGCCGAGATGCAGATCATCTTTCAAGACCCTTACGCCAGCTTGAACCCCCGCCTGAAAGTGCGCGACATCGTGGGCGAGCCGCTCGTGATTCACGGCACGGGCACGCGCGAGGAACGGCGCGAGCGCGTCGCCGAACTGCTCACGAAGGTCGGCCTCGATCCCGATTACATGAATCGCTACCCGCACGAGTTTTCGGGCGGCCAGCGGCAGCGGCTCGGCATCGCGCGCGCTCTCGCGCTGAATCCGAAGTTGATCGTGGCGGACGAACCGGTCTCGGCGCTCGACGTGTCCGTGCAGGCGCAGGTCATCAACCTGCTGGAAGATTTGCAGGCCGAATTTAACCTGACCTATCTGTTCATCTCACACGGCCTCGCCGTCGTCGAACACATCTCGAACCGCGTGGCCGTGATGTACCTCGGCCGCATCGTCGAAGTGGCATCGGCCGTCGAACTCTACGCGAACCCGCAACACCCTTATACGCGCGCGCTGCTCTCGGCCATCCCCGTGCCCGACCCGACGCGCAAGCGCGAGCGCATCGTCCTGACCGGCGACGTGCCGACGCCCATCAACCCGCCCTCCGGTTGCCGCTTCCACACGCGTTGCCCCGACGCCATCCCCGAATGCTCGCGGATCGACCCGGACTTGCGCGAGATAACGCCCGGCCACACCGTCGCCTGCATACGCACGCCCGGTTGGGCAGACGCGCCGACTTCCGCCTGACTGACGCGCACGCGGCCGGGCAACAACCCGGCCACCCGAACTTTGAAACCACGGCGACGACCCGTTCGTAACAGACAGTGCTATCGCATTCGCGCCCGAAGCCGACGCACGACGGATCGCAGCCCTCGCCACACTCCCGACAGGATCAAAAAAATATGAGCGAAACCAACTCCCCCACGCCCTCTTTCGTTGCCGCGCCGCGCGAAGCGGACGCGCCCATGATGAGCACGCCGGAAACTCTGTCGAACATCTTCTTCGAGCCGGGGCGCACCTTCGAGGCACTGCGCGAAAGGCCGCGCTTCCTCGTCGCCGCGCTCGTCGCGCTCGTCATGTTCATGCTCTTTTACCTCGCCTACATCCAGCGCGTCGGCTACGACAACATCGTCAACGCCGAGATCGAGACGAGAGCCAGAGGCAGCGAGATGTCGGACGAGCAGAAGGCCGCCGCCCGCAACATTCAATCGAAACCTTTCGTGAAGGCGATCCGCTACGCGTCGCCCCTGCTCGGGATCGCGATCATGTTCGCGGCGGGCGCTGGGATTTACCTGCTCGGCGCGATGTTGATGGGAAAGGGGATGAGCTACAAGCAAGCCCTGTCGGTCTGGACTTACTCGTCGCTGCCGCCGCTCGTGCTCGTGATGGTCGCGAATCTGTTGATACTCTTTGTGAGGCCGCCGACCGAGGAGGCCGAGATCGCGCGGGGTCTGAGCGGCCTCGTCCATGCCAATCCGGGCATAGTTGTCGACGCGGCGGCGCATCCCGTGCTCGCCACCGCGCTCGGCTCGCTAGACCTGTTCGCCTTCTACGGGTTGTTCCTCGCGGCGCTCGGGCTGCGTAAGGTGGCGCGCCTCTCTACGGGTTCGGCGTGGGCTGTCGTGCTCGGCCTCTGGCTCCTCGGCGTTATAGCGCGCACCGTCGGCTCGTCGGCGCTCGGCACGCCGATGTAAAAATCGGCGGCGGTAAAAATCGGCGGCGGTAAACATCGGCGGCGGTAAAAATCGCGTGCCGCCGGAGGTCGAAAAGTCCCTCCGGCGGCAAGCGTTTTTTTACGTCGTAGTTTATTCGTATCTGAGAGCTTCGATGGGATCGAGGCGGGCGGCCTTCCACGCCGGCCAGAGGCCGAAGACGAGGCCGATGCCGACGCTCGCGACGAAGCCCGCGACGGGTGCCCACAGCGGGACGTAAGAGGGCACGAACAGGCGTATCAGCAGCGTCGTAGCCCAGCCGAGCAGGAGGCCGACCAGCCCGCCGCAGCCGGTCAGCGTCATCGCCTCGATGAGAAACTGCCAGAGGATGTCCGCGCGCCGCGCGCCGACGGCCTTGCGGATGCCGATCTCGCGCGTGCGCTCCGTCACCGAGACGAGCATGATGTTCATCACGCCGATGCCGCCCACCATCAATCCGACCGACGAGATGACGACCATCGCGATTGCCGCGCCCGACGTGATCGAGCGGAAACTCGAAATGGCCGATTCCGCCGTCGTGACGCCGAAGTTGTTCTTTTCGCCGAAGGGCGTCTGCCGGCGCACGCGCATCATGTCCACCACCTGATCCTGCGCTTCCTCCATCCGCCCCATCTTCGCCACGGCGAGGATGGTCACTTCCTCCGCGCTCGGCTTGAGCTTGCGCGCCACGTTGTAGGGAACATAGATGACGTTGTTGTCGTCGTTGTTGCCGCCGCCCCCGCCGAGCTGGTCGCGCTTCTCGAAGACGCCGATGATGCGAAACTTGTTGCCGCCGATGTCGAGTTCCTGTTCGAGAGGCGACCCGTAGGGGAAGAAACTTTCCGCCACGCTTGCGCCGATGATGCAAACCTGCTGGTTCTGATCGTTCTCGAACTCGGAGAAGAAGCGTCCCTCCGAGACGTTTTCGATCCCGGCGCGCTCATAGTCGGGCAGCGTCCCCTGCAAACGGACGGCGGAGGATGTCTTGCCGTTCGCGCCGACGAGAATCTTCTGCCCGAAGAAATTGTTGGTGATGTCGAGGAAGGGCACGGCGAGTTCGACGGCGGGCAGCGTGCCGAGCGCGAGCGCGTCGTCGTAGGTCAACTCCTTGCGCATCCGCTCCTCGCGCGAGCGGCGACCGACGTGGATGCCCGTCTCGAACTTCGTCAGGATGATCGAGCGCGTGCCGAACGATTCGATCTCCCTGGTCACGGCCAGATCGATACCGCTGATGATCGAAGCGATTGCCATCACCGTCCAGACGCCGATGACGACGCCCACGACCGTCAACGCCGAGCGCAGCTTGTTCGTGCGCAGCGTCGCCAACGCCATCTTCAGGTTCTCGTAAATGTCGCTTCGCAGCAGTTTCATAATCTTACATAGTGAGCAGTAAGCAGTAAGCAGTGAGCAGTGAGCAGTCAAAACTGTTTTCTTACTGCTTACTGCTCACTGCTCACTGCTCACTTTTCAGTCCGAGCGCAGGGCTTCGATGGGGTCGAGGCGGGCGGCCTTCCACGCCGGGATGATTCCGGCCAGCACGCCGATGACGCCCGATACCGTGACGGCCACGATGACCGCGACGACTGACAGGTACGTCGGGAGGATGATAGCCGTCAAGACGCGCCCGATGATCCATGCGAGCAGCACGCCGGTCGCGCCGCCGATGGCCGAGAGCGTAACGGCTTCGACGAGAAATTGCTTGAGTATGTCGCCGCGTCGCGCGCCGAGCGCCTTGCGGATGCCGATCTCTCTGGTGCGCTCCGTCACGGAGACGAGCATGATGTTCATGATGACGATGCCGCCGACGACCAGAGCGATGGCGGGCACGGCGATGGCGACGATGGAGATCGTGCCGAAGATGCGGTCGCGCATGCCCGTGATGGCGTCGGGCGTCATGACGCCGAAATTATCCTTTTCATTGGCGGGCACGCGGCGGCGCGCTCGCATGATCTGGCGCGCCTCCTCGACGGCGTCGTCGAACAACTCGTCGGACTTGGCGGTGGCGATGAAGTAGAGCGAGCGGTTGCGCGTGAATCCGCCGAAGTTGTTGCCGTAGGTCTTCAGCGGGATGTTGACGAAGTTGTCCTGCGGAATGCCGAAGGTGCTGCCCTTGACGGCGGCCACGCCGACGACGCGGTAGGGCAGCCCTGCAATCGTGATTTCCTCGCCGATGGGACTGCGCGCCGGGAACAACTTCGAGGCCACGTCCGCGCCGAGGAAGGCGACGCGCGAGGCGGTCTGGTTCTCCATTTCGGTGAAGAAGCGGCCGTCGGCGATCTCGACGGCGTTGATCTCCGCGACGTTGGCCGTCATGCCGTCAACGGGAACTTCATCGAGAATGTCCGCGCCGCGTTTGACCTGCGCGCGAGAGGGGCGCGCGCCCGCGCCGAGCTTGTCCGTGAGCACGGTGCGCGCCTTCAGGTATTCAAAGTCGGCGAGCGTCAAATCCTTGTTGCGGCGCGTGGCGGCGGCGATGGTGTCGGTGTCCTTGAAGTCCTCGAAGATGTTGAAGCGCTGGATGGTGAACGACTTCGCGCCGATGCCCGCGATCTTCTCGTCAACGTAACGGTTGAAGCCCTGAATGAGGGAGACGACGACGACGACGGCCGTCACGCCGATGATCATGCCGAGGAGCGTCAAGGCCGAGCGCAGCTTGTGCGCCCAGATGGCGGCAAGCGCGAGTTTTAATGTCTCGATTAATTTCACGGCTGACTTATTACGGGTGAAGCTGCATTTAGTTGCACGAGCGGCGACGACCGTCGTCAATCGGCCTTCCCGGTTGTTTGTTGTGCGGTGGATTATGAAGCGCGGGCGGGCGGCGGTCAAAGAAGGACAAGGGACAAAGGGGGAAGGGGGAAGGGGAAGACTGAGAGCCTGAGCGCCTCCCGTCTTTCCCTTTCCCCCTTCCCCTTTAACCCTTTCCCTGATTCCGGTCGCTATCTGATCCGCTCGTCCTTGTCGATGTTACCGTCGCGGATGGAGATCACGCGATGGGCGCGCGCGGCGATGTCCGGCTCGTGCGTGACGACGATGATCGTGTTGCCCTCGGCGTGGAGTTTCTCGAAGAGGTTCATGATCTCGATGCTTCCACTCTATATGAAAATGTTGACGGGCAAAAACAGAGGATGTATAGTCGGGCGCGCTTACTTCACGCCTCGCTCTTAGCGACACGACCCTTTCAACTTTTCTTAACCTGACCTCACACCACGTCTTCTCTAAGGAAAAAAGCAGTATGACCTATAAACGAACCCTTTTTGCGATAACCGTGTTGGCTGCGCTTGTCGCGGTGGTCTACATGCTCGCAGTCAGACCCGGCTCGGCCGGGCAACGGAAACTAACGAACCGCAAAGGCGCTCGCGTCCTGCCGCCGACGGTAAGGAGCGAGGTCGAGGGGCTGAGCATCGAGAACCTCAGGTTCGAGCACGGCGACGATCAAATGATTGAGTATGACATCTTCAACAACACGGATAAGGCGGTGCTCTCGGTGGTCGTGCGCGCCGCCAACGCGACCATCACGTCGGATGCTGATCCGGGCACGATCTTGATACCGGCGGGCGGGCGGCGCGTGGGTCGAATGCTCACTGACGAGATCAAGGACGACACGCCATTGATCCTAAGCGCCGCGACCTTTGAAGGGGAGGAAGCCAAAGGCTCGCCGAAAGACGTGAGCCGCATGCGGGAATACCGGCGCGAGAAACTCGAAAGAGGGAAGCAGGTGAAAGAATCCGGCTTAAAACAGTAACAGCGCGATCAGCTTAAAAAGGAGAAAACATGAAGAACAATAAACGGCTGATAACTTTCTTCGCGCTAGTACTATGCGTGCCGTCTCTGGCAATCGCCGTGCTTGCGGCATGCGCCGCTGGCAAGACCTATATTGAGCAGTACGTAAATTGCTTTACTTATAGTAACGAGAATGATCGATTTAGAAAAATAGCCATCTTCACCCTCAACACCGTTCAAGGCTCAGTCAATAAGGGAACGTGGGGGATGGTGCGGGCTGCCTCCAAGCACGGGATCATAACACTGAACTCTGTTACCCGCTGTTCTACACTGAACTATGGTACGACAAGAGTCAGCATGTAGCGCGCTTTTATCAAGAGACTCGCTACGTCTCGACCTGTGAGATGGGTCAGCCTACCTATTACACTAATACCGAAAAATTTGATGAAGAATATACTTGTGCAACACCAACGCCAACCCCGACGCCGACCCCCGGCGGGGGAGGCGAGACATGGTGCGACCCGTTCTGTCAGGGCGGGGGGCGCAACCAACAGCACGACCAGCCGAACTTCGTCAGGGCGGCTTTCGCTCCCCCCGCCGTGTTCAATGAAGACGCCTGCTGCATCAGTACTCCCATCCTAATTGATGTACGCGGCGACGGCTTTGACCTGACGGACGCGGCGAGCGGCGTCTTCTTCGATTTCAACGGCGACGGCTTGCGCGGCGCACTCTCATGGACTACGCCTGATTCGGATGATGCCTGGCTGGTGCTCGACAGAGACGGCAACAACACCATCGATAACGGGATGGAATTGTTCGGCAACGTCACGCCGCAGGCAGAGTCCGGCAGGCGCAACGGCTTTCTCGCGCTCGCCGAGTATGACAAGGCGATCAACGGCGGCAACGGCGATTGGGTTCTGAGTGCCGCTGACCGGATTTACGCCTCCCTGCGTCTGTGGCAGGACAGGAATCATGACGGCAGGTCGCAGCACGAAGAGTTGTCCGCTTTGCCCGCACTGGGAGTCGCCGGTATCGAACTCGGTTATAAAGAATCGAGACGGCGTGACCGATACGGCAACCAGTTTCGGTATCGAGCGACAGCATATGGCACGGAAGGCGCGCGACTCGGGCGCTGGGCTTACGACGTGTTGCTCGTCTCCGGCCAATAAGTGATTCTTCAAAGAGACAAAGTCAGAGCGCCCGTTACTCTCAAACAGTAACGGGCGCTCTGACTTTATGCGGGCTTGGCCTGTATAGACTTACCGAGCTTGTTTCTTTACCCGTTAGCTTTAGACCTTTCACCTGTTTCCTATTTGATCCGCTCGTCCTTGTCGATGTTGCCGTCGCGGATGGAGATCACGCGATGGGCGCGCGCGGCGATGTCCGGCTCGTGCGTGACGACGATGATCGTGTTGCCCTCGGCGTGAAGTTTCTCGAAGAGGTTCATGATCTCGATGCTCGTCTTGGAATCGAGCGCGCCCGTCGGCTCGTCGGCCAGCAGGAGCGAGGGATGGTTGACGAGTGCGCGGGCGATGGCGACGCGTTGTCGCTGGCCGCCGGAGAGTTCGTTCGGGCGGTGCGTCATGCGGTCGCCGAGTTCGACGGCGCGTAGAGAGGCTTGCGCCTTTTCGTTGCGGTCGGCCGCGCTGATGCCGGCGTAGATGAGCGGGAGTTCGACGTTATGCAGGGCGGTGGCGCGGGCGAGCAAATTGAAGGTCTGGAAGACGAAGCCGATCTCTTTGTTGCGGATGCGCGCGAGTTCGTCGTCGTCCATGTCGGAGACGAGTTTGGAGTTGATCCAGTAGCGACCCTGCGAGGGCGTGTCGAGGCAGCCGATGAGGTTCATCAGCGTAGACTTGCCCGAACCCGAAGGGCCGATGATGGCGACATACTCGCCGCGCTGCACGTCGAAGGAGACGCCCCTCAGGGCGTGCAACTCTTCCGATCCCATCTGGTAGGTTTTCCAGATGTCGCGCATCGCGATGAGCGCGGCGGGCACGGCGTCGTGCGCGAGCAGGTCGCCGTGTTCGAGGCGTTGTTCGATGGGCGTGGCCGCCAAAGTTCCAGCGTTGCTCATATGCTCACTTTCGCCTTACTTGCTCTCGCCCGCTTTGCCTTCGCCCGCGCCGCCGGGCGGGCGCGTCTGTTTCTTCGCGCTCGCGTTCTCCTTCAAAGTGCGGAGCACGCGGCTCGGGCCGGTGATGACTTCCAAGCCCTCTCTCAACCCGCTCACGATCTCGATGTCGGACTCGCCCGTGATCCCCGTCTCGACTTCAAGAAACCTGACCTTGTTGTTTTCGAGCACGTAGACGCCCTTGATCTCTTTCGGTTTCTCGCCCGGCGCAAGCGCCACGGGCGTTTGCGCCGCCGCGCCGTCTGCGGCGGGCGAGGGCGTCGGCACGGGTTTCTCGATCACGGCCTGGAGCGGCACGGCGAGCACGTTCTGTTTCGTCTTCGTCGTGATGTTGGCCGTGGCCGTCATGCCGGGGCGCAAGGCGTTGCGCACGTCGTCGGGCATGTTGCGGAGTTCGATGACGACTTTGAACTCTTTCGCCTCCTGCACGTTGACGCGGTTCTGTAGGCCGCCGCCCTGCGTGTCTGACTTGCCGACGGCGAGCGGGTTCTTTTGCGTGACGACTCCCTCAACCTCTTTTTCGCCGAGCGCGTCGATCTTCACCTTCGCCATCTGGTTGACCTCGACTTCGCCGATCTTCGTCTCATCGACGTTGACCTCGACGTTGATCGTGGACATGTCGGCAATCGTCATCAAGGGCGTGGAGGTGAGGTTGGCGAGCGCGAACTGGCCTTGCCGCGCGGGGATGTCCGCGATGACGCCGGTCAGCGGCGACAGTTGCGTGGCCTTCGAGCGCGCGCTCGACTGGCCGCGCAGGATGGCCTGCTGCTGGGTGACGCGCGCCTCGCTCGAAGCGACGCCCGTGCGCGCGCGCTCGACGCCGATCTGCGCGTCGCGCACGGCGACCTTCTGCTGGTTGATGCGCGCTCTGGATTCTTCCACCGCGATGCGCTGCTGTTGCAGTTGCGCCTGCGCGGTGCGCAGCGCGACCTGCGCCTGTTCCAGACGGTCGCGCGCCGCGTCGTACTCGAAGCGTGAGGAGACGCCCGCCTCTACGAGGTCGGTCTGCCGTTTGAGTTCACGCTGCGCGGTGTTGAGATCGACCTGCGCACGATCAACGCTCGTCTGCGAAGTGACGACCGCCTGCCGCGCCTGCGACAAACCGGCCTCGGCCACCGTCAGCGCCTGCTGCGCCTGCGAGACGTTGTTCTCAGCGGCCGTGACGGAGGAGCGCGCGTTCTGCACGTCGCTGATGGCTACCTGCACGCCCGCCGTCTGCGCTTCCTGCGAAGACTGCAACTGCGTCGGGTCGAGGCGCACGAGCGGCTGGCCTTGCGTAACGGCGTCGCCGGGGTTGACGAAAATCTCTTCGATGCGCCCGTTGACCTCGCTCGTCAGGTTGATGAACTTGACGGGGCGCACCTCGCCCGAGGCCGTCACGGTCGAGCGCAGTTCGGGGCGCACCTGCACTTTCACCACCGTCACTTCCGGCTCGTCCTTGCGCGTCGCGGCTATGCTGATGATTACGGCGACGGCGACGGCGGCCACGGCAGCCACCGTGATGATAATTTTCTTTTTCCGGCTCAGAGCCATAGGTCTTCAACTTCCTTTGGATTTAGGGGATCAGGCATTCGTCGGGGCGTAAAGACTCGGTCGCGGCGGCCGGACGAAATCGCTGCCGTACATATAACGCCCGAACCGATAAACCTTTTACGTCGGGTCAGTAAAAACAGTTTCAAAATCTCGGATTTAGTGATCACGGATCGTCAAAAGACGTAAATCGTGAATCGTAAATCGTGAATAGAAGATAGCGGGCTTTATCTATTCGCGATTCACGATTCACGATTTACGTCTTTACGTCTTTTGGCGATTTACTAGCTTTTCCGTTTCGCGTTACAATCGGCCTGTATATTAGTTGCGACCGGGGCGGCGTTGAAGACCATGATCACCTGCGAGCGATGCCAGACTGAAAACGTGGACGGCGCGCAATATTGCGACGAGTGCGGGCTGGCGCTCGCCACGGACGGCGCGCGCACGCGCACCGAAGCGCGGACGCCGATTTTGCAAATGCTCAATAAACCCGTGACGCCCGCGGGCGACGGTTCCAACGCAACCGCGCCTCCCGACCTGATCTCGCCCGACGCGCCGACGAAACATGACGAGCGCGACGGCGATGTCTCGCCCGTCGCCGTCTCGGAAACATCGACGGCCGTCAGAGCGTCGGCCGCCGCGCGTGCGACGCCCGCGACAGCCGCCGCGCCGCGCGCAGGGACGGGCGGCGCACGCGTCGCGCATGCCTCGCTCATCATCAATCGCGGGCGTTCGGCGGGCAAAGAATTTCCCGTTCACGAGGATGAGGCCTACATCGGGCGTTGGGACGCCGACAGCGGCATCTTCCCCGACGTAGACCTCGACTCGGACGACCCCGAAGCGAAAGTCTCGCGCCGCCATGCGCGCATCGCGCGACGCGGCGATCAGTATTACATCGAAGATTTGGGTTCGACCAACGGCACTTTTATCAACCGTGGCCGTCGCCTGCTTCCCGGCGACCGCCAACTGCTGAACGATGGCGACGAGATCATCATCGGCAAGACGTTTTTACGTTTTCATGTAACGAAGTAGCAGTCAGCAATCAGCAGTCAGCTATCAGCCGAAACAATACCGACTGCTAAAATGCACGGCTGCCGACTTGTCCGGCTGATAGCTGATAGCTGACCGCTGATAGCTTTTTAATGTGATGTCCTCCTGTCCAAAATGCGGGTCGGAAGTTACGGCGACGGATCGCTTCTGCGGCGACTGCGGAACACCGCTGGCACAAGAGAAGGGCGCGTCCGCCAGCGGCGGCGGCGCCGTAGCGCCGGACGTGGCGGTCGCCTTCTCGCCCGGCGCGTCTTCCATGCCCGCGTTTGAACCCATGCCTGAAAAGCCGGAGGAAGAAACAGCGCGAGACGCATCCGTCCCGCTCGAAGGCGAGCGGCCCGAGGAGCTTCCGGCCGCAAGCTCGTCTTCGCCGGGAGAAGTGAGCGAGCCTGCGACAATCGAACCGTCGGGCGAGGCAGCGGAGAGCGCGCAGGCCGCGGAACCGGCGGCGGCCGGGTCGAATGATGTTGCGTGGATGGGCGGCGCGGAGCCCGAGTCGGAAACCGTGAGCGCACCGGCGGGTGAGGCGGCGAGCGGGGCGGGCGCTGATGCTGTTGTGGCGGCGGAGAGCAAACACGTTACGGGCGGCGGCGGCGAGGGGGGCAGCGGCGTCGTCAGCAGGACGAATGCCGTGGGCAACACGTCGCGTTCCGGCTCGACGGGGCGGCTGCGTCATCAGGCCAAGCAACTCGACCCCGGCACGCTACTCTATTCACGCTACGAGATCGTGCGGCGCATCGGCGGCGGCGGCATGGGCGCGGTCTACCTGGCGCGCGACCGCAACCTGGGCGACCAGCCGCGCGCCGTCAAGGAGATGATCCAGTCGAACATCGACGAGTCGCAGCACGAGAAGGCGATCAACGATTTCAAGCGCGAGTCGATGCTCCTCGCCTCGCTCGAACACTCCTCGATCCCCACCATCTACGACTACTTCTACGACGACGAAGCCGGACGCTTCTACCTCGTCATGAAGTTCATCTCCGGCGGGGATTTTCTCGCACGCCTCAGGAACGCCCCCGGCGGCCGCATCGACGAGAAGACCGTCACGGACTGGGCGTGCCAGGTGGCCGACGTGCTCGAATACCTGCACCGCCGCAACCCGCCCATCATTTATCGCGACCTCAAACCCGCCAATCTTATGATCGACGGCAATTCCGGCCGCGTCATGCTCATCGATTTCGGCATCGCGCGCTGGGTGACGACGCAGGAGAAGGGCGTGACGGCCGTCGGCACGATGGGCTACGCTCCGCCCGAACTCTTCAGCGGCAAGGTCGAACCGCGCTCGGACATCTACAGTTTAGGCGCGACGATGTTTCACCTCCTGACCGGCACAGACCCGCAGGACAACCCGCTCCTGATCTTCGATTTCAACAAGAACCCGCGCCCGCGCCAGCTCGCCCCATCGCTCTCGAACGAGATGGAGGCGATCCTGATGCGTGCCGTCGGCTACAAGCCCGAAGATCGCTTCCGCTCGGCCGCGGAGTTGCGCGACATCCTCTCGGCGCATCTCGAAAAACTGCGCGCCGGCGGGGTCACTTACGGCACGGCGCAGAATGATCGCGGCGGCATGAAGACGATGCAGGTCGAGATGGTCTACTGCGGCTTCTGCGGCGGGCGCATCGCTTACGACGACGTGTTCTGCGCGCACTGCGGCCAACGCCAGCCGCTCGCCGTGGCGAGCGCAGCCCTCAGGACGGCGCGCGCGACGGCGAAACTCGTCGTGATGGGAACAACCGAACTCGATTCTTCGTTCCAGTTGCACAAGGAGTCGAGCCACATCGGGCGCAGCGACCCTCATTCGCAGATTTTCCCGGAGGTTGACCTGTCGAAGTTCGACCCGCAGACCAAAATCTCGCGCCGCCACGCGCGCATCTTCCGCAAAGGCGACGTGTATCTCGTCGAAGACCTCGGCTCCGTCAACGGCACGGTCTTGAACGACAGCTTGCGTCTCGCCCCGCACCAGCCGCGCGCTTTAGAGAGCGGCGATAAACTGCGTCTCGGCGAAACTACGCTCCACTTTTTGATAGGGTAAGCAATCGTCAGTTGTCCGTGGTCAGTTGTCCGTTGTTCAAAACAATCTCGGCCACTAGCTTGCATAACCACATGCAACGGACAACTGACCTCGGACAACTGACAATCGACGTTTTTACGATGACACAGATGGAAGCAAGGCTGGCGGAACGCAAGCGGGGAGAAGCGCGCGGGGGCGTCGTGGTCGAGGCGCGGCGGCGCAGGGTGCGCGCGCCCTTCTCGCTCAGGTGCGGCGCGCTTCTCATCGATTACACTCTCGTTGTCGCGATCATCGCGTTCGCGACCCTGCTGGCGCGCACGCTCGGCGGCAGCGTCAGCCTGACGGGCGAGGCGACGCTCGGCGTCGGCTACCTGTCGAGCCTCGTCGTGCTGCTGTTCAACTTTCTCGTGCTGCCGGTCTTCACGAGCACGACAATCGGCAAGTGGGCGACCGGCCTGCGCATTGAGCGACTGAGCGGCGAGCCGCTCGGCTTCGGTCATGCCACGTTGCGCCACACGCTCGGCTATCTGGTTTCCTTCCTCACGCTCGGCATCGGGTTTCTCCTCGCCGCCTTCGACGCGGAGGGTCGCGCGCTGCATGACCGCATCGCCGGCACGGTAGTCGTTCGCGAACTCGCCGGCGGCGCGCGTCCCCGGATGCGTTGAGATTCAACGTCCACGTTTTAGAGGAGACGGATGACGAAGACTTGCTCCAGTTGCGATGTGACGGCTCCGCACGACGCGCGCTTCTGCCGCCATTGCGGCGCGCCGCTCCGATACCTCGGCGCGGGCGGCGACACGGGCGGGAACGTCTCGCCCATCGCCGCCACCGCCCCGCTCTCCGGCCAGAACCCGACGGACGAGATCGTCACGAGCCACGCGGACGAACGCCCCGCCGCATCGAACACTTCCGAGATAACCCACGAAGAGTTATACGATGTCTGGAGGCGCAGCACGGCGCCGGGCGGGGTTCGAGACGGTGAAACGGGGAGGCCGGGCAACGGGCAACACGCGCCCGCGCGCGAGAGGGGTGAGGGGCATAACTTTTCGCGCGCACACGGCCTCGAGAGCCTGCGCGCGGAATCGGCGCACGGCTCCGCTCATGGCGACTACGACCCCGAACAGACCCAGATCACGATCCCCGTTCGGCCGCTCACCTCTCGGAACTTACCCTCCGACGCACCCGCACACATTAACGCCGCCGCCACGGCGCGCGCCAACGTCAACGCGCGCTTCGACGGCACTCCGCAACAGGTCACACTATCTCCGGCAGACTCGCCGAACCCGGCAGGTTCACCGAACCCGGCGTTGCCTGCGACCGCCCCGCCGCATTCTCCGGCGCAACGCGACGAGCGACGCGCTTTTCGCGTGTGGATGGTGATGGGGCTGGCGGGCTTGTCGGTCGTCCTGATTTGTTTTGCGGTCGCCGCGCTCTGGTTCGGAGTGCGCGGGTTCCGGGGCGCGCCTGAAACTCCACAGTCCCCGGTCGCCGTCGGCGAAGCTGCTCCCGCCGCAAGTGATCCGAAGCAATTGGCGGCGGCGAAGTTGGCCGAAGCCGACACGCTCATCGCTTCCGGCAACGCGACGGAAGCTCTGGCGCGCCTGCGCGAGGCGGCCGCGCTCGACCCGGCCGACGCCGAGCCGCACCGCCGTCTCGCGCGCCTGCTGCTAGCAAACAATTCGCGGCGCGAGGCCATCGATGCGTTGCGTTCGGTAACGCGCCTCGCGCCCGAAGATTCCGAGGCCTGGCGTGGTCTCGCCTCGGCGCAGTTCGCCGAAGGGCTTTACGGCGACGCTCTGGAATCCTATCGCGGTCTGGGCGAAGCGTCGCCCGCCGCCCTCGCGCGCGACCCCGTGCAGTTAGCCTATGCGGATGCGTTGCGCCTCGCCGGGCGCACGAACGAGGCGCGCGTGATTTATCGTCGCCTCGCCGCAACTTCGTCCGACGCGGCCGTGGCGGCCGCCAGCAAGCGACAACTCGGGCAGCCATCGCCGACGCCCACGGATGAGGCATCCGCCGACGAGGCGGACGAGACGCAGACCGCCGACGCGTCGCGCCCGGCGGGAGGGGCGGCGGCGACGCAGCCGCCGCGCGACGACGCGAGCCGCACGCCGGACGCGCCCCCCGCATGGCCCACGCCGCAACCCACGGCGGCGACCGCGCCGTCGAGAGCGTCGTCCGGTTCGCCCTCGGAGCAGTACCAGCGCGGCCTCGCTTTGTGGCCGACGAACCGGGCGGCGGCCGTCGCGGAGTTTCGTTCCGCAGCCGAGCGCGGCAACTCCGACGCCAGTTATTATCTCGGCCTGAGCATCGCCGAGGGGCGCGACCCGCGCGCCCTCAAACGCGCCGAACTCGTCGCCGCCATCGTTCATTTCGGCCGCGCCCGTCGCGGCAAATTTCGCGGGCAGTCCGCCGCCTACGAAGAACAACTCGGCAGGGAACTCGACCGGAGAAGAAACGATGAACGATGAACGCGGAACGATGAACTAAAAGACAAACCCGTCTTGATCGTTTATCATTCCGCGTTCATCGTTCCGCGTTCATCGTTTAAAATCATGCCTGACCTAATCGTTACTTATCCCGACCGCGCGCCCGACACGTTTCCGCTCGGCCGCCTGCGCATCACCATTGGCCGCTCGGCGCGCAACGACGTGTGCATCCCCGACCCGTTCGCCTCGCGCGTCCACGCCGAAGTGCGGCGCGAGGGCGACGCCTACGTCCTGCAAGATTTGGGTTCGGCCAACGGCACGCTCTACAACGGCGACCGCGTTGTATCCGCCCTCACGCTCACGCCGGGCGGCCGCATCCAGATCGGCGAGACCGAGATCGTCTTCCGCGACAAGGACGCGGGCGCGAGCGCAACCATGATCGCCGACCCGCTTTCAAGTTCGCTCCCCGAAGCGACCATCGCGCTCAACTCCGACCAACGCTCGACCTCCGGCCTGCTCGAAGCCATCGAGGACGCGCGCACGCAGGGTTCGGCCGAACAACCGCGCCCCACGGCCGTCGGGACGATCATCAATTCGACGCGCGCCACGTCGAACGCCGTCCAGCAGAGCGATTTGCTCGCGCTCATCAGCAAGGTGAGCGTCACGCTGCTTGCGCCCGCCACGCTCGACGAGACGCTCAGGCAGGTGGTCGCGCTCGTCTTCGAGGCCGTGCCCGCCGAGCGTTGCCTGATCATGCTGCGCGATGCCGACAAGGAACTCAAAATCCGCGTCGCGCAGTTGCGCAGCAGCGTCGAAGAGACGGGCGAGGTGCGCGTCAGCCGCTCGATCATCGAGGAAGTCGTCGGGCAGGGTCGCTCCGTGCTTACCTCCGACGCGCAACACGATCCGCGCTTCATGTCTTCGACGATGACGATTCAGGGCATCCGCTCCGTGCTCGCCGTGCCCTTGGGCGTCGGCGAGCGCATCTTCGGCATGATCTACGCCGACTCGCCGCTGGCCGAAGCCAAATTCTCGCAGGATCACCTGACCGTCCTGACGACGCTCGCCTCGGTGGCCGCCATCCGCGTCGAGAACGCGCGACTGATGGAGGAAGACCTTGAGCGCGAACGCTTCGAGCGCGAACTGAATCTCGCGCGCGAGATTCAACAACGCTTTCAGCCGAGCGGCGCGCCGAACGTCGCCGGTTACGAGATGCAGGGCATCAGCTTCCCCTGCTACGAGATCGGCGGCGACTATTACGATTTCATCGAACGACCCGACGGCCGCATGGTCATCGCGCTCGGCGATGTGTCGGGCAAAGGCACGTCGGCCGCGCTCCTGATGTCGAGTTTGCACGCGGCGATGCACGCGCAGATTCCGGCGCACAAATCCCTCGGCGATACCATTTCCGCCGTCAATCGCTATCTCGCCGAGACGATCCCTATGAATCGTTTCATCACGCTCTTTTGCGCCGAACTCGACCCCGCGACGGGCGTGCTCTCGTTCCTGAACGCAGGGCATAACCCGCCGCTCATCGCGCACGCCGGAGGCTCGATGGAGCAACTCGCGGCGGGCGGCATCCCGCTCGGCATCGTCGCCGAGGCCGTCTACCGCGAAGGCCGCACGCAACTCCAACCCGGCGACGCGCTCGTCATCTATTCCGACGGCGTTTCCGAGACGCAGAACGCGGCGGGCGATGAATACGGCCCCGTGCGCCTCTACAACACGGTCGCGCGTTATCTCGAATCCACGGCCGCCGGCATCCGCGACAAGATCGAGGCCGACCTCACCAAGTTCGCGCAGGGCACGCCCGCCGGCGACGACATCACGCTCGTCATCGTCAAACGGCAGGCCGAAGGCGTGATGGTCGCGTCGAGCCGGGGATGATTTTGCGCCCGCGAGAGAGGCGGGCCGAGGCGGGTGTGAAATAGATGTGAACAGGCAACGCCGCCCCGTCTTTAAAACGCTGTCGCGAGGCTTGCGCCTAAGGTGTCCGGCCTGCGACGGGTCTTCAATCGTCCAAAGTCCCTTCCACATCAAACATCGATGCACGGCCTGCGACGCCCTCTTCAAACGCGAGGACGGCTTCTTCGTCGGCGCGATCATGGCGAACGTGGTCACGACGGAGTTCGTCATACTCGTCCTCTACGTCATGTCGCTGCCCGTCATCGACACGCGCTTCGACTTAGTCCTGACCTGCCTCTCCGTCGTCGCGCTGCTCTTTCCCGTCGCTTTCTATCATCATAGCTGGAGCCTCTGGCTGGCCTTCGATCACATCGTGGAATCTCTGCCGGGGGCGCACGGCGAGCCACGCTGACCGGAGAAAATGACCGGCACGGATCAATCGCCCCGCCGGTCTTCGCCTCGTGCCGCCTCTTTAGCCGCGACTTCGTTCCAGTAAAACCATCGTCAACATGCCGAGCAGGGCGCGCGTCTCTTCGCCGGGGGTGATGTCGGCCGCTCGCCGTTCGACGCCGAACTTGCCCTCGAAGAAGGCCGGGCGTTTCTCCATTCGCAGGAGCACCGTGCCGTCCGGGCGCGTGAGGAGATAGGCCGGATGAAACAGGTAGCCCGTGAGCGCGCCGATCACGGGAATCTCGCCGAGCAGGCTGTCGAAGACTTTGATCCACGCGCTCTCTTCTTTGAGCGAGAGGGCGAGGCCGCCGCGGTCTTCGATCTCGTAATGAGACTTCCAGAGCGAGCGCATGCCGAGCCGCCTGATCGAGCCGAGCGCGTTGCCCGCGTTGTCCGTGAAGTTGTAGCGGGCGGAGAAATCCATCACACGGTCTGCGTTGATCTCGTAGAGCGGGCGCGTCTGTTCCGCGTCGGCGAAGACCGTGATCGCTTCCTTCAACTTGAAGGCTTTCCGCTTGACGTAAAAGATCAGGTTGCCCTGCGCGTCGATGACGGAGAGTTGCTGCGCGATGGCGAGCAGTTTGAAATTAATTTCCAGCGGATAGTTCATCGTGTGTCTCCGAAAAGTCAGGGGGGTAAAGGGTTGCGCTCCGGTTTTTACCGGGCGGGGTTCTTCGAGCGCAAACTCCGAGCAATGCGTTCCGCCGTCTTCTCGCCCACGCCGTCCACCATGTCGAGCCCGCCGCCCGCGACGAATTTCCCGAGGTCTTCGAGCGAGGAGATTTTGAACTGCTGGTGGAGCGTGGCTGCGGTCTTGATGCCGATGCCGGGAACGTCGAGCAGGTCGAGCACGGTTTCGGGCGTTTCGGCCGTGAGTTTCTCGTAAGCCTCGAACGTGCCGCGCTCGCAGAGTTCGACGATCTTGCCGCTGATGGCCTTGCCCACCGAAGGGATCGCCTGCAAGCCCTTCGCGCCTTCGTCGCGCGCCACATCCGCAAGCGCGACAGGCCACGTCTCCAGCACCTCGGCGGCGTTGCGATACGAGCGCACGCGGTAGCGGTCGTCGCCGCGTATCTCCATGATGAGCGCGAGGCGTTGGAAGCGTCGCGCGATCTCGTCGTTCGTCATAGGTCAAAAAAAGGGGAAGGGGGAAGGGGTAAAGGGCAAGGGTGAAAACCCGTGTGAGGCTCTGTTATTCTGAGATTTACCCCTTTAACCTTTACCCCTTTCCCCTTCCCCACGTTTTCCGTTCGGAGGCATCTCGCCGACGCTTATGATACTCTAAACGAGTTGACTCCCAACAAATTTAACCTTTTCGAGGAACGATATGAATTTTAGAAAACTATCGCGCGCACTGCTCGCCGCGATCATCACTTTTTCGACTCTCGCCGGGACGACGGCGCGCGCCGACGAGGGCATGTGGCCTTTCAATCAGGTGCCGCGCGCCGACATAAAACGCAAATATGGTTTTGAAGTCACCGACGAGTTCCTCAAACGGCTGCAACTCGCCTCGGTGCGTTTCCCGAACGGTTCGGGTTCGTTCGTCTCGCCCGACGGTCTCGTCCTGACGAATTACCACATCATCGAAGACGCCGTCGGCGAACTCAGTTCGGCCGAGCGTGATTTCGCCAAAAACGGTTTCGTCGCACGCACGCGCGCCGAAGAACTCAAGATTCCGGGCTACGAACTCAACGTCCTGCGCAGCATCGAAGACGTGACGGATCGCGTCAACGCGGCCGTTAAGCCGGGCATGTCGGCCGGCGACGCCTTCAGCGCGCGCCGCACGGCGATTGCCGCCATCGAGAAGGAATCAACCGAAAAGACATCTTTGCGCTCGGACGTGGTGACGCTCTTTCAGGGCGGCAAGTACAATCTTTATCGCTATAAGAAATACACGGACGTGCGGCTCGTCTTCGCGCCCGAATTTCAGGCCGCTTTCTTCGGCGGCGACCCCGACAATTTCGAGTTCCCGCGCTTCAACATCGATATGGCATTGGTGCGAGCTTACGAGAACGATAAGCCCGCGCGCCCCGACAGTTATCTCAAGTTCTCGAAGACAGGCACGAAGGAAGGCGATCTCGTGTTCGTCACGGGCCACCCCGGCTCGACGCAACGCCTGAACACCGTCGCGCACATCGAGGCTCTGCGCGACAGCAGCATCCCGCTCGTCATCCGCATGCTCGAACGCCGCGAGGCCGTCTTGAAGAAGTACATGGCGATGGGCGAGGAGCAGACGCGCCGCTCGCAGAACGAACTCAACAGCACGCAGAACGGCCTCAAAGTTTATCGCGGCCAACTCGGCGGCCTGAAAGACCCGACGCTCATCTCCTACAAGCAGAAGTCCGAGGACGCGCTGCGCAAGGCCGTGATGTCGAACCCGCAACGCCAGAAGGACTACGGCGACGCGTGGGACGCCATCGCCAAAGGCCGTCGCGACCTCGCCGCCTATGAGCGCGACCGCCGCTTTCTCGATCTCGGCGCCGGTTTCAATACCGTCCTTTTCAACTATGCCCGCACGCTCGTGCGTCTCGCCGAGGAGAGCGCAAAGCCGAACGCCGAACGCCTCTCCGAATTCACCGACGCGCGCCGCGCCTCGCTCGATAACGTGCTCTTCGCGCAGACGAACCTTTACGACGATTACGAGCAGATGAAACTCGCCGATTCGCTCGACTTCATGCGCGAGGCATACGGCGCGGATCACGAACTCGTCAAACGCGTGCTCATGGGCAAGACGCCCGAGGCGCGCGCCGCCGAATTGATCAGCGGCACGAAGTTGAAGGATGCGGCCTATCGCAAGCAACTCGCGGCGGGCGGGAAAAAGGCGATTGACGAATCCACCGACCCGATGATCAAACTCGCGCGCAGCATCGACCGCGAAGCGCGCGACCTGAACATCCGCTACAACAACGAAGTGCTCGGCGTCGAACGCACGGCCTACGCCAAGATCGCGCGCGCCCTGTTCGACACCGAAGGCGATAAGATTTACCCGGACGCCACCTTCACGCTGCGTCTCTCCTACGGCGCGGTCAAGGGCTACACGGAGGACGGCAAGCCGGTTGCGCCCTACACCACGCTCGGCGGACTCTACGAGCGCGTCAACCTGAAGGGCAACAAGTTTCCCTACATCCTGCCGCCGCGCTGGATGGAGAAAAAGTCGGCGGTCGATCTGAAGACGCCTTTCAATCTCGTCTCGACCAACGACATCATCGGCGGCAATTCCGGCTCGCCGATCATCAATAAGAACGCCGAACTCATCGGCCTCGTCTTCGACGGCAACCGCCAGTCGTTAGTCGGCAACTTCTACTACGACGAAGCGGTCAATCGCACGATCTCGGTTGACTCGCGCGGGATGCTCGAAATACTCCGCAAGATTTTCGACGCCAAAGAGATCGCGAACGAGTTGACGAGGTAGGCCGCCCGCCGTCAGGCGGGGCGTAGAAGCAACGCCAGGTAAAAGAAGAAGGCGGCCGGGGAACGTTCCCCGGCCGCCTTCGCGTTATTTGGAAGTGAGAATTAAGGCTCGCCGCCGCTGAGGCTCATTCCGTCAGGTTGCGGTCTAAACTCAGGGTGCGGATGGCGGCGTTGAGTTGCGTTTGAAGTCGCGCGCGGTCTTCGCCCGCGGTCTGTCGCTCCTTCGTCAGTTGTTCGATGCGCGTCTCCTGCTGGTCGGCCTTGGCGACGTAGCGGGCGATGAGTAGTTTGGCCTCGGCGGTTTGCGAGAGCGTTTCGATGTTTTCGCGCAGGCGTTTCTGATCCTCGCCGATCTGCGCGATCTCGGCCTCTATCGCTTGCAGGCGCGCATCCGTGAGGGCGATGCGGCTCTTGATCTCGATGATATTGTTGAGGGCGGCGCGCGTCGCCTCGTCGATGTAGCGGCGCGAGACGAAGAGGCCGAGTTGATCGGGCGTGACGTTGGAGAGCGCGTAAGTGTCCATCAAAGCCTGCCGCTCGGTGACGGTCAACTCCGTGCGCTCGTGCGGTTTGAGTTCGACGCGGAAGCGGTAGTAACGCGCGCTGCGGCCTTCGGGCTTTGGCGTCTCCTTGTCGTCCAACTCCCAACCCGGCCTGACCGGGTGTTCGACGTAGACGACGCGCGTGTGTTCGGTCTGGTTGGCGAGCATGTAGGTCTTCTTGTCCTGCCGGTGGTAATGAGCCTGAAAGACGCCGTTCAGGATGCGCACGAGAAACGCGGGCGAACGATCCTCTTTCTGCCGCACGTTGACGAGCGTGCCGAGGTCGAGCGCGAAGGAGATGAGGCGTTGCTCGGCGGGTTTGAGCCTCTCCATCAACGCTTCGCCCGCGTAGGCGTTGCCGTCGATGATGGTCATCGCGCCGTCTTCGAGCGTGAGCGTGGAGGTGTTCTTCAAGAGCATGCCGCTCATGGGGCGGTCGCGGCGCGCGGCCTCGTTGTAGATGGAGACGCGCGAGCCTTCCATGCGCGTTTGCAGGATGGGGATGAGCGCGGAGCGGTCGCGCTTGACGGTGACGGGCTGCCCGATCTGGTACTCGAACAGGTCGCCGACTTCGCTGCCCTCGGCCGCCGCCTCGACGCTCGTGCCGGTCGTGATCGCCTCGCCGAGCGAAACGGCGTCGGCGGCTTTGCTGACGAATCCCTCGGCCGATTCCGGCGACAGGTTGTTGACGCTGTTTTGCTGGAGGCGCAAGTCCTGCCGCTGGTCGCGGCGCGCGCGCCCGCGCGCCGACAACTGCGGCATCGGCGTGGCCGACGGAGGCGGAGGCGGCTCACTCATCGTCATCACCTGCGGGCTTCCGCCACTGCCACCCATGCCGACCGCGCCCAACTCTCCCTCGCCCGGTTCGTAAACTTGCGGGTCGAGATGCAGGTCGCCGGGCATCGGGACGACGGGGCGATAGCGGTAGAAGGGTTTCTGAATCGGCTGGATGAACGAGATCGGCGTGCCGGAGATGAGCGAGAGTTGTACTTCGTTCCAATCCTCCTCGCTCACATTGTCGACGATAGCCCAGCCTTGAAAAAAGGGCTTGCCCGCCGTGTCCATGACGACGCGATAGGTGGTCTTCCAGATGGGCGCGGCGACCGTGTAGCTGACGAGCATCTCGCGCGCGCCTGCGCCGTCCGAGGTGACGACGATGGTCTTGGCGTCGCGGCGGCGCGCGGCGGCGGTCGCGCTGGCAAACTCCGCGATGTCGCGCCGCGTGCCTTCGTCAATCAATTTCACGGAGCGCACTTCGTCGAGTTCAAAACTCGACAACTCGCCGCTTTCGGACGCGATGACGAGCGCGTGCGTGACGGACGCGGGCTTCGTCGAGTCGATTTGCGAGCTGCGTTCTTCGACCGTGAGGATCGACCCGGTGGCCGTGCGTCCCGCCGTCGTTGTGACGACGACGCGCGCGCCTTGCAGTTGGCCGAGCACCCCGGCCAGCCCGCTGCTCTGCGTGGCCGAGGCGACGGAGAAGGGGATGTCCGCGATGCGCGCCGAGGGCGGCGCGGACGAATTGTAACTGACCGCGCCGATGCGTCCCTGCCCTAGATCGAGCACGATCATGGATTTCAACACGTCGTCCACCTGCGACTGTTTGAAAGACAGGTTGACCTCCGCATGCCCCGACACCATGCCGCGCCGCTCGATATAAGCGACGCCGTTGCTGTAGAGGATGACGCGGCGGATGGGCAACGTCTGCCCCGTCGCGCTGCCGCGCTCGCCCCGGTCGGGCGCGTAACGCTCGGCGGGCGCGGTCGCGGGCAGGATGACGGCGGCGGTGGTCGCGCTGCGGGCGGCGCGCGCGCGGCGTGCGGACGGGCGCGTCTGCGCCTGCGCGCTCACGGATAAGATGAGCAGCATGACGACGATAAATTTGAGTCTCATTGAACGGCCTCCAAAAATTGTGTGTGCGAAATTTGCTGATCGCTACAGGGAAGAACGCGTGCGCGTGCGCTCTCTTGCGCTTCACGATTCGATTCACGCGCGGAAACTTGGACGAAACGATTATAGCGAAACGAGTAAAGCGAAACGATGAAGGCGGAACGATGAACGATGAAGTGAAGAAAGATTGTCTTTCATTCATCGTTCATCGTTCCGCCTTCATCGTTTCGCTTTACTCGTTTTCTTATTCGATGATCGGAGCCGATACCGAGGCGGGTTTGCCGCCCGTGTCTCCGCCGCGTATGGAGCCTGTCTGGTCTACGTAGTAGGAACGGCGACCGAGTTTGGGATAGCCGGTGGGCGTGGCGGTGGCCTCGAACTTGTCGCCGGAGGCGGAGACTTTGATCGCGTAGCCCTCGGTTTCCAGCGGCTTGTAGTCTTCGTTGGAGTCGCTTCGGATTTGGAGGTGGTCTTCGATATACCCTCCGGCGAGGAGTTCTTCCAAAGTGCCGTAGCGGCCTGTCTTCTCCTTGTGCTTCTCCTGCGCGCGGTGGATCAGGTTCAGTTTCCATTGCGCCATGAATTCGTTGTTGCGCATGGTCGAGAGTTTTTGGCCGACGAGCGAACTGGCCGTAAGGAGCGAGAGCAGGTTTTTCGGCACACGGAGTTCGTGCATGAGGCCGTTCGATTCGCGCGTGGCGCGATGCGTGACCGCGCCGGGTTCGGGGTCGAGCCGCATGAGATAAGCGCGGATGGCCGGGTCGTCAACGTCTTCGGCCGATCTCGTCACTTCCCCGAACATACCCTTGAGCATCGCGTTCGCAATGTAAACCTGTCCTATCGCCTGTCCTGACTGCCACCTCGTCGAATCGCGGAAGGGCGCGTTGTTGGCGAGCGTCTCGCCGTTATTGTAGGCGTCTATGACGCGACGCATCGAGGCCGCGTCGGGCGCGCCGACGAGGAAGCGGTCGATGAAGGCGAGCGTGCCGCCGGAGAAGGCGAGCACTTCAACCTGACCGTGCTTCTCGACGATGCTCTGTTTGGTCGCGCCCGCGAGGCCGATGGACGAGAGCACGCGCGGCAGTAGTTTCTGCAAGCTCTCCTTGTCGCTTAAGGCGATGACGACGATGGGGCCGGAGGGCGGCGAGGAACTGTTGCCATGCCTCATCACGGCGCGGGCGCCGAAGAACCCGCTGCCGGGCATGCCGATGGCGATCTCGTTGCCGAGCGCGGCGATCAGTTCTTCACGGATGCGAAAGTTGTTCGTCTTCTCGAACGCCGCGAGTTGTTCACCGAACTTGCCTTTGGCGTTGCCGTCTTCCTGCGGCGTGGGCACGAGGTCGGCGATTTTCATCAGCGAGGCGAGATAGTCGTACATCTGCGGCAGGTCGAGCGAGACGCTCAGGAAGATGTCCGTGTCGGCGGGCAGCACCGCAGGCGCTTCGGCCATGATCGACGGGCCTGAGAGCAGCACGGGGAGAAAGGGAATCGGGTGCAACGGTTGATCCGCTGTCTCGCTGATGAAGAGACCGCGCACGACGAGCGCGTCGCCTTCGAGCGACGCGCCGACGCCGATAGACTCCGGCCACGATTCGCCGCTTCCCACCTGCCCGTCGAAGACGAGCGACCCGAGCGATCGCACGAACTGCCGCGATTGCTCGCGCCTGCGTTCCTCTTCCAACTCCTTTTCACTCTTCGGCGCGGGAGTCGCTTCGGGCGATGGTGCTGACAGGGTTTCATCTTCCGGCGTCGTCGCAACGTTCATGTTCGCCGTGTTCGCGTTCCCGTTTATCGTGACGGAGGTGTTCATGTTCGCGCCCGCGCGCATGTTCGAGTTCGCGCTGCCGGCGGAGATGTCGCTATTTGCCTCCTCAACGATTATGTCGGAGTCCGGCAGCGAGCCGCGTCTTTGCGCTTCGGCCTGAGCCAATTCTTCCTGCCGCCGGTATTCTTTCTCGAATGCCTCCATGCGCTGCTTCTCGCTGTTCGTCATCCGCACGGTGTTGAAATAGACGAAAAGCGTGTCCGCGCTGAATCGCGTGCGCGCGGCCTGAAAGCCCGGCTCGTTGACGAGCAACGCCTGATTCGTCCCGTGCAAATCCTTGAACGTGAAATTCGCGTTGCTCATGGCGATGAGGTTGCCCGCGCGCTTGATTTGAAAGGGCGGCACGGCGGGCTGCTTCGCGCGCGCCGCGTCGCTCTCCGCACGCGCGCCGCGCCTGCCGCGTCGCGCCGTGCTGCGCGATGGATCGCGCGTCGCGCCGGCATTCGTCGTAGCGGTCGGCTGTGGCGCGGCGTTAGGCGGCTCGATGTTTGCGGCGACGAACCGGCGCAACTCCGGCACGAACTTTCGCGCCTCTTCGACTGACGGCATCTCCACCGCGACCAGCGTTTCGGGCGCTCCGGCGCGCGCGGGCATCGTGGCGAACATCAGCCGGGAAGTCATCAGCGCGTCGGCGTGCGACCCGAGGAATTTGTATAACGCCAGAAACTCGGCGGACGCGCCGCTGCCCTCCAGACCGAACGCGGCGAGCAGTTGCGCTATCTCGTCTGAGCTTGCCTGTTGCCCGAGCATGCGCATCTCGGCGTAGATGCCGTAAGCGTCCGCCGACAGCAGCGTGTCGAACGTGACGGAAGGGCTGCGGTCGGCGGCGGCGGTCGTTTGCGGCGTCGATGTCTTGACGGCTGGCGCGGGCTGCGTCGGAGCCGGGCGCTGCGCGCGCAGGGGCACGAGCAGCAGCGAGACGGCGACGGCGAACGACGCGCCGCAGCGTATGGCAGGCAGGGGGAATTTCATGCTTTGTAGATTCCTTGCGTTCGGGTAACGGTTCTACGGTTTCGTGCGGCAGCAGGGAAGCCGCCGGAGCGCACGAGATTATGACAGGGTGAAAGGCGCGAGGGAAGATAAATGATGAAGCAGGAACGATGAAGGGGAAACGATGAAGGGGAAACGATGAAGTAGGAACGATGAACGCGGAACTGAAAGCCAAATTGCTTTTATTCATCGTTCATCGTTCCTACTTCATCGTTTCGTGCTCAGGCTTTTTCCAGCCCGGCGTATTTTTCGATGAGTTTCTTTTGCCCGAAGCCGGGGAAACTGATGGTCAGTTTGGCGGCGTCGCCCGTGCCCTCACGCCTGAGGACGAGGCCGCGCCCGTACTTCGCGTGGCGGACGTGCGTGCCCGGCGTGAAGCCCGCATCGGTGGAAGACGCGTCGGCGGCTGACGATGCCCCGCCCGCGTCGGCGCGGCGCTTGATCACGGGCGGCGGCGCGGCGGCCGGGCGCGGGTTCACCTGCTGGCCGCGCTGGCGGAAAAACTCCGCGATGGAGTCCGCGCTGTTGTAGGTCTTGCCCTCGTAGCGTTTCTCCGTGCGCGCCTCGCCGCCGGTCTGTCCTCGCAGGGCGCGCGCGGCGTGCGCGTTCTCAAGCCGGTCGGAACTGCGCGCGAACGAGAGCCATGAAGGGCCGCGCGACAGGTCTTCCATCAAGTCGAACGGCATCTCGTTCAAGAACTGCGACGGCTCGCTCGCCATCTCCTCGCCGTAGACGCGCCGCTTCATCGCGTGCGTCACGTAGAGAAATCGCTCGGCGCGCGTGATGGCGACGTAGCACAGCCGCCGTTCTTCTTCGAGCTCGGCCGGGTCTGTGGCCGAGCGCGAATGCGGAAACAGGCCGTCTTCGAGGCCAACGATGAAGACGAGCGGGAACTCAAGACCCTTCGCCGAGTGGACGGTCATCAGCGTGACGGGCGCATCGCGCTTATATTGATCCGTGTCGGAGACGAGCGCGGCGGCGTCTATGAAATCGCGCAGGCCGCCGCCCTCTTCGCGGTCGTAATCGACGGCCGCGTTGACGAGTTCCTGCAAGTTCTCCACGCGCCCCTCGGCCTCCTCCGTGTTCTCCGCCTTCAAAGCGTCGGCGTAACCCGAATCGAGTATGGCCGCCTTGACCACTTCCGACGCCGGTTCGCGCTGTGCGACCGAGACGAGGTTCGTGATAACACGCTGAAAGTTTTTGAGCGACGAGGCGGCGCGCGCGGCAAAGCCGGTCGTCACCTGCGCCGGGTCGGTGACGATGGCGAGCGTCTCCCAGAGCGAGACGCCGTAGTCTTTGGCGCGGCGCGAAAGTTCGTCGAGCGTCTGCTTGCCGAGGCCGCGCGGCGGCGTGTTGATGACGCGCATGAAGGCGATGGAATCGTGCGGATTCATCGCGAGTTTGAGATACGAGATGATGTCGCGCACCTCGGCGCGCTCGTAGAACGAGAAGCCGCCGACGATGTTATAAGCTATCCCTGCGCGCCGCATCGCCTCTTCAAAGACGCGCGATTGCGCGTTCGTCCGGTAGAGCACCGCCGCGCGGATCGCGGTATCGGCGCGGCGATGTTCTTCCACTTTCGCCGCCACGAAACGCGCCTCGCCCTCGGCGTCCATCGCCTGATAGTAGCGGATGCGCTCGCCCGCCGGGTTTGAAGTCCAGAGGTTCTTGCCCTTGCGCGCTGTGTTCAACTTCACGACCGCGCCCGCCGTGTCCAGAATGTTCTGCGTCGAGCGATAGTTCTGCTCCAGACGGATCGCCTTGGCCTCCGGGTAATGCTGCTCGAAGTTCAAAATGTTCGAGATGTCCGCGCCCCGCCATTTGTAAATCGAGTTGTGCGTGTAGATGCTGTTGGCGACGAAATTATGGGTGCGTTCGACGTTGAAATCGTAGATGCGCCCGCTATAAGTCGAGTGCTCGACCTTTATCACCTCGTCCTGCTCGATGCCGTCGGGCGTGTTCACAAAGACGCGCATACCGGGAAGGACGTGCGATGCGGGGGTAAAGTGAAGCGACGTGCCGCCCGTAAACCCCGCTTTGAGAATCAGGTTGACGCCGCCGAGCGCCGAATCAACTTTCCGGTGCAGGGCGACAATCTCCCCGAAGTCGCCGCTCGTCGTTCGCACGCGCCAGCCGTTGCGCTTGTGCGGCGTCGGGTTAAGCCCGACCCGGCGCAGACGCACAGCGTCGTCCATGTCAGAGCCGAGCACTTCACAATAGTGCAGCGGGTTATGGCGGCCGTCTTTACAGAGCGTGACGCTGAAATTGCGCCGCCGCGTGAGGGTGGTGCATTTCGGCGTGTGGTGCGGGTGCTCGAACGACATCCGCTTCGCGGCGAGCAAAGCCCGCGCGCCGCGCTCGGTGTCAACTCCGGCGAACAGGCGATCAATTGACGCCTGCGGCATTTTCGTGCCGGCGACGGCTTTGAACATCACGGTCGGCAAGCCATAGGTCGCGGCGTAAAAATTCTCCCAGTACCGCGATTCTTCTTCGGTGCGGCAGGCTTCGATAACCCAGAGTGCGTCGGCGCTTTCCTGCGTGCTGCGCTGGATAAAGCCGATGGTTTTATGCGCCGCGCTCGTCGCACGATAACGCCGCGTGACGCCGAGGCGGAAACCGACGCCGCGCCTGTACATCAAATAGGTGAAGAACAGGTTGTCGCCGTCAGCGTCGTCGATCATGTAACGCGCGAAATGAACGTGCTCCGGCGTGGTTGTGAGTGTGAATCCGCGCTTCGTGCTGATCCTGACGATTGGTTGATTGATAACGCGCCGCTCCAACACATCCGTGACGCGGCTGAACTGCGTCTGCCCGCTGCCCTTCGCGCTCAACACGCTATCGCCGACACGCACCCGCTCCGCGGGCAAAGCCCCGCGTCCGGTTTCGATCAACGTGCCCGCGACCACGCATTGATCCTCGTCGCCGACCACGCAGACGTTCTGCTGTTTTTCGGTGAGGAAGCGGATGAGGGCGAACTGTAGGCTGTTGGTGTCCTGATACTCGTCGACGAGGATGTAGCGGAATTTGTCGTTGTAGTAGTCGCGCACCTCCTTGTTTTTGCGCAGCAGGCGGACGGCTTTGATCATCAGGTCGTCGAAGTCGAGCGCGTTGTTGTTGACGAGGCGTTCTTCGTAGAGGCGATAGACGCGGGCGATGGCGGCGCGTTTCTCGTCGCCGTATTCGATGCGCGCGGCGTAACTTTCGGCGTCCGTGCCGCTGTTCTTGGCGTGGCTGATCGCGGACTGCACCTGTCGCGCGCCGAGGCGCTCGGAGTCGAGCCCCAAATCCTTGACGGCGGCCTTGACGATGCGCGTCGAGTCGTCCTGATCGTAGATGGTGAAGGAGCGCGTGTGCCCCTCTTCCAGACGCTCGATGTCGCGGCGAAGTATGCGCACGCACAGTGAGTGGAAAGTTGAGATGAGCGGCGCGCTTTGCAAACGCTGTTCGGCGAGCAGACGCCCGACGCGGTCGCGCATCTCGCCCGCGGCCTTATTCGTGAAGGTGACGGCGAGGATGTGGTAGGGCGCGACATTCCGCTCGGCGATGATGTAGGCGATGCGATGCACGATGACACGCGTCTTGCCCGACCCCGC
Organism: Pyrinomonadaceae bacterium; assembly: GCA_035645695.1. Classification (GTDB taxonomy): domain Bacteria; phylum Acidobacteriota; class Blastocatellia; order Pyrinomonadales; family Pyrinomonadaceae; genus JAIVJZ01. Next base: position 11,901 of record DASQMC010000009.1, on the reverse strand, counting down.
GCCCGCAAGTATGAGCAAAGGCCCTTCCGTCGTCGTCACCGCGACGCGTTGTTGTTCGTTGAGTCCTGAAAGAAAGTCCATAAGAAAAGTGAGCAGTAAGCAGTAAGCAGTAAGCAGTGAGCAGCAAAAGCAGTTTGTTCCTGACTGCTTACCGCTCACTGCTTACTGCTCACTTAATAAGTTTCTGCACCGCCTTGAATTGTTCGTGCGCGGCGTCGCGCATAAGTTCGAAGAGAGACATTTCGATGGAAGAGGGCAGCGCGCCGGATTGCAGCATCTTGGCAAGCCCGGTTTCGCGGTTGTGCGCGGCGCGGGCTGTGATGCACTCGGTCAGCAGATGCACCCGGTAGCCGCGTGCGAGCAGATCGTGCGTCGTCTGGTTGACGCAGACGTGCGCTTCGAGGCCGCAGACGATGACCTGACGCGCGCCCACCGCTTCGAGTTCTTTAACGAAGTCGTGCGCGCCGCAGGAACTGAAGGCGGTCTTCTCGATTGGTTCGAGCGCGGCGGGCAGCACGGCGCGAATCTCGCCGGCGGTGCGCCCCAGCCCCTTCGGATATTGTTCGGTGACGAGGACGGGAACATTAAGGAGTCGGGCGGCGTGCGCCATGAGGGCGATGCGCGCCGAGACCTCCGGGAAGTCGGCGACGGAGGAACGAAACGCCTCCTGCATGTCTATGACGACGAGGGCGGTCTCGGCCGCGGCGAGCGTGTTTTCGTGTTGCATGGGTCGAAACCTTTCGTGCGGACATTTAAGCACAGGGAAAAGTGAAAGGGAAAAGGGGAAGGGAAAAGGCCGGGATGAGAGGGGTGCGCGCGGCTTTCGGCGCGGCTTACTTCGGCCGGTTCGGGAGCACGAAATCACCGATGCGCTGGCAGGGAGCGAGAATAACGACGGCGTTCGCGGTTTCGGCTTCGCGCCGCAGACGGGCGCGCGTCTCAGCGTCCCACGCGAGCGGGCGCGCGGAGTCGTCCGGCGAGTTTGCGGCGGGGCGCGCGAGCACCCAGTAGCGGCCGGGCGACAAATTGGCGAAGGCGAACGCGCCGTCGGCGGCAACGTGGCTCTCGGCGTAGCGCAACGCGTTGTCGGCCTGTTCGCGTTCCGCCGGAACGAGGTGGACGCGCGAGGGCGCGATGCGCGCGGCGGTCGCGCCCGTCTCGTCGGTGGCGACGGCGACGCGCCCGGCCAAACCGGCCGCGCCCGCCGCGACGTGGATGCGCAGCCCCGAGAGGCGTTCGCCCGTTTGCAAATTGAACCAGAGGCGCGCCGGGTCGGCTGCCGTCTGCGCGGGCGTCGCGGATTTAACGTGGGGGGGCGCTTTGCCGGGTGCGACCGGGGGCGCGGGCGGCGCGGTTTTCGCAGGGCTGTTCCCGAAAGCGACGGCGCGAACGTAGAAGTCCGCTGGCAGCCGCACGAGGGGTTGATAGCGCCCGGCCTTGAGGTTGCGCAAGTGAAATTCGCCGTTGTCGCCGGGCGCGGTTTCGCTCGCGCGGGGAAAGAAGGCGGAACCGTCGTCCGTTTCGCCGCCCGCATCGAAGCGCCGCATGCCGACGATGCTCTCCGAGGCGCGCGGCGCGCGTGCGGCACGGCAGGCGGTCTTGTCTTCGGGCGACGGGGCGGGATCGAACAGCAGTTGGCCGGAGACGGAGCCGAGCGGCGCGAGGGTGAGCGTGATGTTGCCCACGTCTTTGCCGCGCACGTTGACGCGGCGGGGAGCCGAGGCGGCCGTGAGGCCGTCGCGCGACCCGGTGATGCGCGCCAACAGATCGTAGTCGCCGTCGGCGATGCCGTCGAAGACGAAGCCCGTGCTGCCCGGCATGAACGTGAAGTACTGTTCGGGCGCACCGGCCGAGACGTGCTTGAGGGCTACGACGACTCCGCCGGAGGCGGGAAAGTTAGCGGGCAGCGTGCCGGAGACCGTGCCGCTGACGGCGTGCCCCGCCTCGCCTCGATAGAGTATGTCGATGCCGCTCATCTCCTGTCCGGCCAGCACGTTTATCTGTGACGCGCCCTCGCGCGGCGCGGAAGGATAATAAGTCGGGACGTTCATGTCGTAGGGCGTGAAGGGCCCGAAAGCGTTTCTTCCCCCGGCGCGGACGATGTATGCGCCGGAGCGCAGGCCGTAGATGCGATAGATGCCGCGATCATCGGTCGGGCGCGGCTGAAATAAGCGCCCGCTCGCCCCCTCCGGCACCGTGCGCCCGTCCGCATAGCGCACCCGCGCCGCCTCTACGAACACACCGACCACCGCTCGGCCGTCGGCATCCGTCACCTTGCCGGTGATGACGCCGCCCCTGATCATCCTGAGCGTGACGGAATCGCCGACGTGATGGTAGAGGCGCGGGGCTGACTGGTCGGTCGCGTCGGTTTCGAGCATGTAGCCGGGCGCGAAGGCGTTGATGAGATACGCGCCGAAGGTCAGGCTGCTCAAGGTGAACTTGCCCTCTTCGTCGCTTTGCGCAATCGCGGGCGGAGCGGGCGCGCCGCCCACCCGAAACGTCGACACTCTCGCGTTCGACACGGGTTGGCCGCCCTCGTCGATGACGCGCCCCGTGATCACGCCGACCGGACGGCTATCGCCCGCCACCACCGCTGGTGTGGGGGTGGCGGCAGCACCGGGGCGTGTCTGCGCGTGGGAGTTTGAAGCGAGCAGCACGGCGAGGACGAGCGGCGACAGCAACAACAGCGCACGGCACATTTTCAGATGCCGCTCCGCGACGCCACCACTTCCCGGAATGAATCTTGCGGGGGCGTTCAAGGCGTCACCACTTGCGGCTTCGCGTTCTGTTCATAGACCACCGTGACGTTGATCTCGCCTTTGTCCGGCACGCTTACGGTTTGCGTGACGGTGGGCAGCGCCCCGCCCTGTCGTGCGGGGGGCGAAGGACGAATCCAGCCGCGCGCCGTGAGTTCGTATTCCCCGGCGACGAGTCCTTCGATGATGAACCGGCCGCGAACATCAACTTCGGCCGAGAGGTCGTTCCGCCCCGATTTCACGCCTCCGGCGAGTTGCAGTGTGACGTACATTTGCCCGCCCTCGGGGAGTTGCGAAGGCTCGCCGTCGCGCCGCACGTCGATCCGGCCGCGCAGCACGGTCGTGCCGTAGGCGAGGCGAACGCGCACGTTGGACACCTGTTCGCCCTCGCCGATCTCGATGCCGTCGCTCTGTCCGAGCGCGCCGCGTTCGACGCCCAGCAGCCTGAAACCCGGCGGCGTTGAAAACGTGTCGAGCGTGATCTGCGCCATGCCGGGAGCCAAGCCTGAGACGTAAAAGCTGCCGTCCGGTTGAAGAGCCAGACGCGAAGAGTTTCTCACATCAACTTCGTCCGCCTTCTTACGCGAGGGCGAGACGTGAACCTGGAGGCTTACCTGCGAGAGTTTGGCAAGCACGGCGCGATCCGACGTGCCTTCGACCGAGGCCACGCCGCGCATAATCGCCCCGCGCCGCACTTTCATGATAAGGCCGCTCAGGTTTCCCTCGTCTATCTGGAAGGGCAGGGGTTCGCTATAGAAGTTGGTCGCGTCGCCCTCGCGCGTGGCGAGGAAGACGACGTAGCGACCGGGCAGCAGGTTGCCGATCCGAAACTCTCCTGCGGCGTTCGTCCTCGTGTTGCTGTAGCCGCGGCTGCCGATATGCTTGCCCTCCGGGCTGAGCACGCCGAAGCCGTAGGCGAGATTAGCCATGGGCTGCCCCGTGAAAGCATCTACGATGCGCCCCGTCGCCTCGAAAGTTTTGGCGGGCGGGGCGAGCGTGATGTCCACGCCCGTCGCTTCGTTCCCGGCCGAGACCTCTACGACCTTGGCCTGCGCGTCTTCCGTCGCGTTCGGGTGACAAGTGCGCGTGTGGTTTCTGCCGCTGAACGCGGTTGCCACAGCCCTGCGCTCTCCCTCCTCGCCGACGCAGACGAGGTAACGACCGGCGGTCAAACCGTAGATACGATAAACGCCGCGATCATCCGTCTCGAAACCGTAGACCACGCGTGGATTGAAGGAGCCTGTCTGCGGGTTGCGGTCCGTGTGAAAGAGCCTGATATGCTCGGCGATGACGGGCTTGCCGTCGGCGTCCGTGACGCGTCCGGTGATGACGCCGCCGCGCGCCAGCGTAAAGTCCTGATGCTCAATCGTCTCGCCCGCCTCGATGTTGATGGCTCGCCCTGCGCCGATGCCCTGCGTTGAGAGCGCATCGGCGGAGCTGTAGCCGGGCGCGAGGATTTGGAGTTGGTAACTTCCGGCGGGCACGTTCGCCAGCCGGTAGGAGCCGTCCGCGCCGGTCGTGGCGCGCGCCACCGGCCCGCGTGTGTTAAAGCCGCGCGCGGAAGACATCAGCATGATGCCGACGCCCGCGAGCGGTTGGGCATCCTCGCCGCCGTCATCGGTGACGCGCCCTGTGATCGCGCCCGTCGCCGCCGCCGCATCCTTCGGCGGGGTCTGGGCGAAGGACGCGGCTGCAAGGGCGTTGAGCAGGAGTGCCGTGGTGAAGACCATGCGTGAAAGTGTGCTCATGACGGCGCGTGTTCCTTCTGAGGAGCGAATGCTTTGAATGGCTGAGGAAGTTTATCCGGCGTCAAGCGCGCCGGACGCACGCGCCGGACGGCGCACTCGGCCTGCGCATGAACTTGACCGTTTGCGCGTCGCGTTTCCCGCGAGAAATTATTCGCGCCTGCGCGGAACCGTTTGCGCCTTCGCGCGTTATAGTGACAGCCTACAACTCGCGCGGCCGCGCGTGCAAGAGCCGCCACCGGCGCGGCGCGCTAAACGCCCTTCGACGCGCCCTCCGCCGAACACTAACGGCGCGGTTGCGACGCGCGCGCGGCGGCAACTATAATGCGCGTCTATTATCCGTGACGCGGCGCGAACGTCGGGCGCGCGGCCGAGCGTTCAGAGGACATCCCGAGTTTTGTCGCCGCGACCTGAAATTTCGAGTCGCAAATGTCTCCGGCATGAGGCGAAGTTTTCGCGCCGCCCGTCGCATCTTGCACGAGGCCGCAGCCGCGTGCATCCCGTTACAAATCGTTCACGTTCCGCTATCGAATTGGAGTTCCCTTTATGAAGAAGCTGCTTTTCCTGCTCGCGCTCTACGGCGCGTTAATCTCACACGGTCACACGGAAATCATGGCACAAGTTAACCAGCAACCGCCCGCGCCGCCCGCGGCCAAGAAACTCGCCAAGAACCAGACCTTTCATGGCGAAACGCTCAAGGACGATTACTTCTGGCTGCGCGAGAAAACCGACAAGGAAGTGATCTCTTACCTCGAAGCCGAAAACGCTTACACCGACGCGATGCTGAAAGGCACGGAAGCCTTTCAGGAAAAGCTCTATCAGGAGATGCTGGCGCGCATCAAGCAGACGGACGCCAACGTTCCTTATCGACAGGACGGCTACTACTATTACTCGCGCACCGAGACGGGCAAGCAGTATCCGATCTACGCGCGCAAGCGCGGCAGCCTGACCGCGCCCGAAGAGATCACGCTTGACCTGAACGAGTTGGCGAAGGGGCAGAAGTACACGGCGATTGCCACCTACGCCGTCAGCGACGACTCGAACCTCCTCGCCTACTCGCACGACACGACCGGCTTTCGCGAATACTTCCTCCGCATCAAAGACCTGCGCACCGGCAAACTCCTGCCCGACGACATCGGCAAAGTCTCCGGCGCGTTCTGGGCTGACGCCAAAACCCTCTTTTACATCACGGAGGACGCGGCCAAGCGCCCCCACCGCCTCTATCGCCACACGCTCGGCGACACCAAAGACAAAGATACGCTCGTCCATGAGGAGAAGGACGAACTCTATCGTCTCATCGCGCGCCGCTCGCGCAGTCGCCAGTACATTTTCATTGGCTCCGCGAGTTCCAATAACACGGAGTACAGATACCTGCGCGCAGACCGTCCGGCCGACGCTTTGAAAATGATCGCGACGCGCGCCGGAGAACACGAGTATTATCCGGATCATCACGGCAACAACTTCTACATCCTGACGAACGACCGGGGACGCGGCTTCCGCGTCGTCACCGCGCCCGTCTCAGACCCGCGTCCGGAGAACTGGAAGGAGTTCATCGCGCATCGCAAGGGCGTCACGCTCGAATCCCAGTCGATCTTCGCCAACCACTACGTCGTCTCCGAGCGCGATCAGGGACTACAGAAAGTGCGCGTCGTCGACCTCAGGACGAACGACACGCACTATCTCGATTTCCCCGAACCCGTCTATTCGGCCAACGTCAATTTCACGCCGGAGTTCGATACGACGACGCTGCGCTTCAGCTATCAATCGTTCACCACGCCGCCGAGCGTCTACGATTACGACATGCGCGGGCGCAAGCGCGAACTGCTCAAACAGACTGAAGTTTTGGGCGGCTACGACGCGTCGAAGTATGCCTCCGAGCGCACCTTCGCCGTCGCTTCGGACGGCGTGCGCATCCCCGTCTCTCTCTACTACCGCAAGGATTTGCGCAAACCCGGCACGCCGCAGGCGATGTTGTTGAACGCCTACGGCTCCTACGGCATTCCCTCGAACGTCGGATTCAACTCCAATCGCCTCTCGCTCATCGACCGCGGCGTCGTCTACGCCATCGCGCACATTCGCGGCGGCGGCGATCTCGGCAAAGAATGGCACGACGAAGGCAAGATGATGAAGAAGAAGAACACCTTCACGGACTTCATCGCCGCCGCCGAACATTTGATGAAAGAGAAGTACACCGCGAAAGACCGCCTCGTGATCACGGGCGGCAGCGCGGGCGGACTCCTGATGGGCGCGGTAGCGAACATGCGCCCCGATCTCTTCAAGGCCATCGTCACCTACGTGCCCTTCGTCGATGTCATCAACACGATGATGGACGCCTCGCTTCCGCTGACGGTGCAGGAGTATCTCGAATGGGGCAACCCGAACGACAAGGAGGCTTACGCCTACATGAAGTCGTACAGCCCCTACGACAATCTCGAAGCCAAAGCCTACCCGACGATGCTCGTCAAGACCTCCCTGAACGATAGCCAGGTGATGTACTGGGAGCCTGCGAAATACGTCGCCAAACTGCGCACGTTGAAAACGGACAAGAACCCGCTCCTGTTGAAGATCAACATGGGCGCGGGACACGGCGGCGCCTCGGGGCGCTACGACGCCCTGCGCGAGTCCGCGTTCGACTACGCATTCATCCTGCAACAGTTCGGCATCACGAATTAACGCGGAAGTAGGAACGCCGAAGGAATTGACAGAACGCGGAAGTAGGAACGCGGAACGATGAACTAAAGGCGACTTGCTTTCAGTTCATCGTTCCGCGTTCCTACTTCCGCGTTCTTCTCTAATCAGGCTTCGCGCAGGTGGAGCGCATCCCTGCGACGGTCGGCGTGCGGGAGCGTGCGCAGGTGCGCCACGTAGCGTTCGCGGTCGTCGTCGCTCATTTCTTCGATACGCACGCCGACGAGGTAGCCCTCGCCCGCGCTTTCGCCGTCGAGTTGCTCGAAGCGCGCGGCCGTGGCGATCAAGGTGACCGCGCCGGATGGAAGTTCGAGCGTGACGGAGAGTTTATTTTCTTTGAGCGTGATGTAGTCGCCGCCGATGCGTATGGAGGGTACGACGAGGTTCAGGTCGCCCTCGCCGAGATCGCGCGTGCGCCCGGTGAGCGTGGCGGCGGGTTTGGCGGCCGTCGTTGCGCCGCCGTGCTTCGAGCCGGCGACGGAGACCTTAAACGGGATGCGCGCACTGTAACGCGCCCCGCGACGGCGCGCGTTGCGCCGCTCGGTGACGTAATCGCGCAACAGCGCCGAGGCTTTGTTTTTTAATCCTTCCATGCTCGCGAAGTCTCCTTTTGCAACGGGTGCCGGGACTGGTGCGCGCCGGTCGAGATCGTGACGGGCGTACGCGGTTCAAGGGGACGTGAACCGGGGAAAGACGGTCTTGCTTAGTGCCACACTATAACATCGCCCGTCGAGATCGCTGCAACGTTCGCGGCGCGCGCCGGTGCGCGTCGCACACGGTGAGCCGGGGCGCGCTCTCGCGTTTCCTTGTTCGCGTCTCGCCCGCGCGTCAGGTGTGTTTGACCGCCGCCCGTCGTGCGCGGATAGCCCGCGTTTGCGCGGCGGCGGCGAGTAATGATATTTTTCGCTTGCCGTTCAGCCGTCTCTAAAATCCGTTGTTTCCCGAAATATTTCCATGCCGCTGAGGGATCGTAGAGGCTCGATTCGCGTTCCGGCCTGCCCGGTCTCTGCGCGCGCGTGTTCCTGCAACTAACTTCCGCTCGCTGCGTACTACAACGACATCGCCCGTACACTCAGGAGAAACCACTCGCATGCGCCCATATATCATGACCATAAAACCGCTCCCAATCGTTTTGCGCCTCTGCCTGCTCGCGCTGCTCATATCCACGCTCGCCGTCGCGCCTCGCGCGCAGGAGGAGAAGCAGACGGAGAGAGAGGCCGTCGAGCGGGCGAGACAGGAAGAGGCGAAGAAGCCCGAAGCCGACAAGCCGAAACAGGAAGAGGCGAAGAAAGCCGAAGACGCGAAGACGCCCGCCGATCCGATGTCGGCGCAGACGTTCGCGGGTTTGAAGATGCGGCTTATCGGCCCGGCCTTCACGTCGGGGCGCATTGTCGGCATCGCCGTCGATCCGAAAGACAAGAGCCGTTATTACGTGGCCGCAGCCTCGGGCGGCGTCTGGAAGACCACGAACGCCGGCACGACGTGGACGCCCGTCTTCGATAACGAAGGCTCTTATTCGATAGGCGTCGTCACGCTCGATCCGAAAAACCCGCTCACGGTCTGGGTCGGCACGGGCGAGAACAACAGCCAGCGCAGCGTCTCTTACGGCAACGGCGTCTATCGTTCGGACGACGGGGGCAAGAGTTGGAAAAACGTCGGCCTCAAAACTTCCGAGCACATCGGGCGCATCTGCCTCGACCCGCGCGATTCCAACACCGTCTACGTCGCCGCACAGGGGCCGCTCTGGGGCGCGGGCGGCGAACGCGGCCTCTACAAGACGACCGACAACGGCAAGACGTGGAACCAAATTTTAAAGATCAGCGAGAACACGGGCGTCACCGATGTCGTCATCGATCCGAACAACCCCGACACGCTCTACGCCGCCGCCTACCAGCGTCGCCGCCATGTCTTCACGATGATCAACGGCGGCCCGGAGAGCGCGCTCTACAAGTCTACGGACGCGGGCGCGACGTGGAACAAACTCACGCGCGGTCTGCCCACTTCCGACATGGGGCGCATCGGCCTCGCCATCTCGCCCGTCGATACGAACGTCATCTATGCGACCGTCGAGGCGGCGGACAAAAAGGGCGGCATCTTCCGTTCGACCGACAGGGGCGGCAACTGGGAACGCCGGAACGAGTTCGACCAGACGGCGATGTACTACTCGCAAATCTACGCCGACCCGAAAGAGCTTGATCGCATCTACGTGATGAACGTCTTCGCGATGGTCTCGAACGACGGCGGCAAGACCTTGCAGCGTCTCGGCGAACGCTCGAAGCACGTCGATAATCACTACCTCTGGATCGACCCCGACAACACGAATCATTACCTCATCGGCTCGGACGGCGGCGTCTACGAATCCTTCGACCGCGCCGCCACTTGGGACTTCGTGGAGAATCTGCCGATCACGCAGTTCTACGACGTGACGACCGACAACGCCACGCCCTTTTACAACGTCTACGGCGGCACGCAGGACAATTTCAGCGTCGGCGGCCCGGCGCGCACGCGCAGCGCATCCGGCATCACGAACGCCGACTGGTTCGTCACGCAGGGCGGCGACGGCTTTCGCTCGCAGGTTGACCCGACCGACCCGAACATCGTCTACGCCGAATATCAACACGGCGGCCTCGCGCGTTTCGACAAGCGCACGGGCGAGCGCGTCGGCATCCAGCCCGCCGTGGGGCGCGGCGAAGACCCTTTGCGCCTCAACTGGGACGTGCCGTTCATCATCAGCCCGCACCTCCACACGCGCCTCTACTTCGCCGCCAACCGCCTCTATCGCTCCGACGACCGGGGCGATAGCTGGACGGTCGTGAGCGGCGAACTCTCGCGCGCGCTCGACCGCGACAAATTGCCCGTGATGGGCAGGGTGTGGGGCGTGGATGCCGTCTCGCGTCACGCCTCGACGGCGTTTTACGGCAACGCCTCCGCGCTCGCCGAGTCGCAGAAAAAGGAAGGCTTGATCTACGTCGGCAGCGACGACGGCCTTGTGCAGGTGACGGAGGACGGCGGCAAGAACTGGCGCAAGATCGACAAGTTTCCGGGCGTGCCCGACATGGCCTACGTCTCGCGCATCGTCACCTCCGCCCATGATACGAACACCGTCTATGCCTCTTTCGACAACCACTGGAACGCGGACTTCGCGCCCTATCTATTGAAATCCACCGACGCCGGGCGCACATGGGTTTCGCTCAAGGGCGACTTGCCCGCGAACGGCCCCGTGCTCGCCATCGCCGAGGATCACGCGAACCCGAATCTGCTGTTCGCCGGCACGGAGTTCGGCGTCTTCTTTTCGGTGAACGGCGGCGCGAAGTGGATTCAACTGAAAGGGAATTTCCCGACGATTGCCGTGCGCGACCTCGCCATCCAGCGACGCGAAAACGACCTCGTCATCGGCACGTTCGGGCGCGGCATCTACGTGTTCGACAACTACGCGCCGCTGCGTCTGGTCTCGGCCGAGATGCTCAGGGGCGAGAGCTTTTTGTTTCCCGTCAAGGATGCGCTGATGTACATCCAGTCGCAGCCGCTCGGCGGTCGCGGCAAGGTTTTTCAGGGCGAGTCTTTTTACACGGCGGAGAACCCGCCCTTCGGCGCGACCTTCACCTACTATCTCAAGGAGACGATCAAGACGCGCAAAGTTCGACGGCAGGAATCGGAAAAGGAGGCCGAGCGTCGCAACGCCGCCGTCTCTTTGCCGACGGGCGCAGACCTGCGCGCGGAGGAAGAGGAAGAAGCGCCCGTCATCGTCCTGACCGTTACGGACGCGGCGGGGCGCGTCGTGCGCCGTTTGACGGGGCCGGTCACGGCGGGCATGCAACGCGTGACGTGGGACTTGCGTTCGCCCTCGCCCACGCTCCAACCGCCGCCCTCGCCCGATGCCGAATCCGACCCGTTCTTTGAAGCCCCTTCCGGGCCGCTCGTCATGCCCGGCTCGTATAAAGTTTCGATGGCGAAGCGCGTGGGCGGCTTGTGGACGCCGCTCGGCGCGGTGCAAACCTTCAACGTCGTGGTCGAAGGGCAGTCTGGGATGTCCGAGACGGATCGCTCCGCTCTCGTCGAGTTTCAACAGAAGGTCGCGCGCCTCCAGCGCGCCGTCGCTGGAGCATCGGAGACGGCGAACGCCCTCAAGCCGCGGCTCGCCTTAATCCGCCGCGCGCTGCTCGACACGCCGTCCGCTGGCGACCGTCTGTTGGACGACGCCACGGCCATCGACCGCCGCCTCAACGACATCCTGCGCGCGCTTCGCGGCGACACGGTGCTGCGCGCGCGCAACCAGAACACGCCGCCTTCGATCAGCGACCGCGTCAACCAGATCATCGGCGAACAGCGTATGTCCATCGCCCGCCCGACCCGCACGCACGCCGCGCAGTACAGCGTTGCCGCAGAGGAGTTCGAGACGACGCTGGCGAGCTTGCGCGCGCTCATCGAAGGCGACCTCGCCCGCCTGGAAAAGGCCATGGAAGCCGCGGGCGCGCCGCACACGCCGGGGCGCATCCCGGAATGGAAAGAAAACTAGAAGAAACGACGGATTGAAGAGATTGATTCATTGAATCATCGGTTCATTGATTCAATAGACCTCTTGCAAAAGTAATTAACCGAGGTTGAGTTCATAGTTGTGCAGCCCGGCGATTAAATTGAAGCGTGCAGCGAATCGCTGTCTCCGATTGCGGTATCGCTCGGCAAGGATGCGGAAGATTTTCAGGCTGCGAATC
>DASQMC010000008.1:0-3498 GCA_035645695.1 Pyrinomonadaceae bacterium | reverse complement strand
CATCACCGAAGAGATGGTGCAAGAATATCTGGAGCACCATCGGCATCCGTCGAACAAGGAGACGGACAACTTCATATTAGAAGAGTAGGACTTTCAGTCCTCGTTAAACCTCTGCACTTTCAGTGCAGAGTGGTTTAGTTCAATTTAACCCCTGACTCTATTTTACGCGCGCCCCAACAAGGCGCGTGCGCGTGCCACGACATTTTCGACGTTGAAGCCGAGGTTTCTGAGCGCCACGTCGCCGGGGGCGGACGCGCCGAAGCGGTCGAGGCACACGCAGTCGCCCGCGAGTCCCGTGTAGCGCGCCCAACCGAGGCTCGCCCCGGCTTCGATGGCGAGGCGCGCGGTTACGCTTGGCGGCAAGACCTCGTGGCGATAGCTCGCCTCCTGCGCGTCGAACAATTCACAGCAGGGCATCGAGACGACGCGCACGCCCGCGATGCCGCCCGCCTGCAATTGCTCGCGCGCGGCGAGAGCGAGCGCGACTTCCGAGCCGGTGGCGATGATGATGAGTTGCGGCGTCACGCTACGGCCTTCGTCGCCCGTCGCTTCGGCGAGGATGTATGCGCCGCGCCGCGCGCCCTCGGCGGAGTTATAAAGTTTCTGGTCGAGCGTGGGCACTTTCTGGCGCGTGAGGATAAGCGCGGTCGGGGCGTGGCGGCGTTCGATGGCGATGCGCCAGGCCTCGCGTGTCTCGTGCGGGTCGGCGGGGCGTATGACGTAGAGATTGGGGATGGCGCGCAAGCCCGCGAGGTGCTCGATGGGCTGGTGCGTGGGGCCGTCTTCGCCGAGGCCGACCGAGTCGTGCGTGAAGACGTAAACGACCTGCACTTCCGAAAGCGCCGCGAGACGGATGGCGGGCTTCATGTAGTCGGAGAAGGTGAGGAACGTGCCCCCGTAAGGAATGAGTCCGCCGTTGAGGCTGATGCCCGTCAGGGTCGCGCCCATGGCGTGCTCGCGCACCCCGAAATGAAGTATGCGGCCGTCGTAAGAGTCGGGCTGGAAACTGCCGCCCTCTTTGATGTCGGTGTTGTTCGAGACGCCGAGGTCGGCCGAGCCGCCGATGAGCGCAGGCAGAACGCCCGCCAGCGCGTTGATGACTTCGCCCGAAGCGACGCGCGTCGCCATCAGCTTCGCGTCCGCGAACGCGGGCAATTTGTCCGTCCAACCGGCGGGCAGATCGCCCGTCATCAGATCGCGCCACGCGCGACCCTCGTCGGCGTGTGCCTCCGCATAGCGCGCGACGAGCGCGTTCCATTCCTCTTGCGCGCGCGCGCCGCGTTCGACCGCCGTGCGGAAATGCGCGAGCGCGTCTGCGGGCAGGTGAAACTCTTCATCCTCAGGCCACCCGAGCGCGCGTTTCGTCTCCTTGACGGCCTCCGCGCCGGGGGCGTCCGAGTGCGCCTTGCGCGTTCCGGCGGCGGGCATCCCATAGCCGATGACGGTCTTGACGGAGATGAGCGACGGCCGCGTCGTCTCGGCTTGCGCCGCGCGGATGGCGCGCTCGATTGAGTCGAGATCGTTACCGTCTTCGACCGTTAGGGTGTGCCAGCCGTAAGACTCGAAACGCTTCGGCACGTCCTCGGTGAAGGCGAGCGAGGTGAAGCCTTCGATGGTGACGCGGTTGTCGTCGTAGAGATAAATGAGCTTGCCGAGTTTGAGATGACCGGCGAGCGAAGCGGCCTCGCTTGCGACGCCCTCCATCAGGTCGCCGTCGGAGACTATCGAATAGACGTAATGATCGATTAGGGCTGACCCGTCGCGGTTGAACCTGGCCGCGAGGTGCGCCGCGCCCATCGCCATCCCGACGCCGTTAGCGAACCCCTGACCGAGCGGCCCCGTCGTGATCTCGACGCCGGGCGTCAGAACGTTTTCGGGATGACCGGCCGTCTTCGATCCCCACTGGCGGAAGTTCTTCAACTCTTCGAGCGGGAGATCGTAGCCCGTCAGGTGCAGCAGCGAATAGACGAGCATCGAGCCATGCCCGGCGGAGAGCAGGAAGCGATCACGATTCTGCCACTTCGGATTCTGCGGGTTGTGGCGCAGAAAGCGCGACCACAGGACATAAGCCATCGGAGCCGCACCCAATGGCAGACCGGGATGGCCTGACTCGGCCTTTTGCACCGCATCAAGCGAGAGCGTGCGGATAGTGTTGATGCAAAGCCGGTCGAGTTCGGGGCCGGGCGTGGTGGAAGTCAGTTGGGTCGGTGCGCTCATGATGACAGGTTCCTCGGTTGCTGATTTTGAGTGTGAATTAAGCGTGATGATGGTCAGTTTTGATCGCTGCTCAACGGCGCAGCCAAACAATTAATCTTTCAGGAGCGATTGATAAACGAGTTCCTGCCGCTCAAGCCCCACGCGATAACGTGCGTGAGCTTCCATGTCAGGATTGAACGTCGTGCGGCTCGTCTCGCCGTCGGTGTCCGGCAACTCATTGATAACGCCTAAAGATTCTAACGCAAGCAGAGCCGCGCCGCGACTCGATGCCTCGCGCGCGAGGGAAAGTTTAACGGGGCGGGCGAGCACGTCGGCCAACATCTGCGTCCAGACCGGGGATGAAGAGAGCGCGCCGCCTGAGGCGCGAATTTCGGCGTGCGGGGCGAATTCGTCGAGCGCGCGTGCGATGTGCGCGAAGCGATAAGCGACCGCTTCCATCGCGGCGCGCAGAATTTCGATGGGGCGCGTGTGCATGGTGAGTCCGCAGATTGCGCCGCGCGCGTGGGCGTTCCAGTTCGTGCTGCGCTCGCCCGCCCAGAAGGGAAGGACGGTCAGGCCATGCGCGTCGGGTTGCAGGACGGCGAGTTCGCGCTCGACAGCATCATCGTCAAATTGCAGCACACTGAAGTTGAGAGCGTCGCGCATCCAACCGTAGAGCCAGCCGCCGTCTGAGAGCGCGCCGCCGACGATGACGCGCCGCCGGTCAAGGCGATAGCACCAGAGGCTCGCGGGCAAACGGGCGGGCGGCTCGCCTTCGTAGAGCACGCGCATCGCGCCCGATGTGCCGATCATCAGCGCCAGCGCATTTTGCTTCACGCAATGCGCGCCGATGTTGTTGGCTGCGCCGTCGCCGATGGGCGCGAACCAGGGGCGGGCGCGAAGCTGCGGCCAGCGTGCGGCGTAAGAGTCTGTGAGATGAAAGTCTGTGTGCGCATCGGGAGCGAGCGATGGCAGTTGATCGCTCCCGATGTCCAACCCGGCGAGCAATTCATCGTCCCAGATGCAATGTCGCTGATCGAAGAGACCGGTCGCCGAGGCTTGCGATATGCTTGCCGCCGCGACACCGCAGAAGCGCAGCGTGAGAAACTCGCCGAACGACAACCACCGCGCCACGGCGCGCCAAATCTCCGGCTTCTCACGTTTGAGCCACAACAACTTTGCCGGCCAGTAGCCCGGATGAAAACGGCAACCCGTGCGCGCATGCGCCGCGCCTTCATCGAAACGCGCTCGCAACTCTGCAATCTCTGCGACAGCGCGCGTCTCAGCCCATCCGAAAAGCGG
>DASQMC010000007.1:0-24442 GCA_035645695.1 Pyrinomonadaceae bacterium | reverse complement strand
GTCAGACTTCCACGCCTGACAAGGGCTTTGTTATAGTCGTGCCAGTTGCGGATGCGGTACTGGCGTTGCTTTCTCTTTTTGGTCACGCATGAAGGTTAGCAAACCCTCCGCATCCGTGACCATTTATGCAACAACGTCTTTCAAATCTGAGATTTCAATTTGTGATTTCAAATCTGAGATTTCAAATCGGGATTTCAAATTTGTGATTTCAAATCTGAAATTTCAAATCGGGATTGTCTCTTGCCCCGCTCTCTCTCGCCCGCTCGTGTGGCTGCGTTGATGGATGCCTTGATGTGCAGTCCTGCCCGGTAGCAAATCATTCATGACAACTTTTCAATCGGCCGAAGTCGTGGTGTCCTGCACGATGCGCCAACCGGCGCTCGTGCGGCGGAAGATGAGCGCGAAGCGTCCGTGCGGTGTGTCTTTGGCGCGCGTCAACCTCCAGCTCCCCGTAACGTTCGCGTAAAACTCGCTGAGCGGTTTGATTTCAAGTTCGCCGAAGGCGAGCGTGCCCATCTTCTCGGGCGTGTCATAGGCTTTCTTATAGCGGTCGAAGACGGTCTGCCAGCCGCGCGTGACGGTGTCGCCGGAAATGAAAGTCGTCTCCTCGGCGCGCTCGTAGCCGTCCATGTAGCCTTCGACATCGCCGCGATTCCAGGCCGCCGCCTGCGCATCGAGCACCGCGCGGATTGCCGCCGCGCTCTCCGCGTTTCCCTTCTCCGAGCCGCCCGAACCGGCGCAGGCCGTCGCAAGCGAGACGACCGCCAGAACAATCGCCGTCGAGACTAATCGCGCGCGACGCGGTTTGATTTTCATGACGGGCACTTTCACTTTCACGGAATGGTCGGCGAGCGACTTGAACTATACTCGCACGAGCGCGTCCGTTTCAACGCACGACCTTCCTGCCATTGATCAATTGCCAGAATTCCCCGATGGAACGCGCTTCGGGGGCGACGAGCGCCATGAGAAATCCGGCCGCGATAAAGAGCGCGGTCGCGAGGACGACGGGCAGGAGCGTCCGGCGCACGGCCGAGCGCAGCCAGTGGCGCGGCTCGACGCCTTTCAGACGTTTATACAAGCCCGCCAGCAAGAGCGCGTCCACCAGAATCTCCGCGAGGAAGACGGGCGCGATGTAGACGACGTAGAACATCGCGACGACTGTGCCGACGATTGCCGCCACGGGGATGATGATCCAAAAACATCCCTCGCCCAAATCCAGATCAACGTCCAGCCCCAGATCAGGAACCCAGTCCATCCCCGTCGAACTGCCGCCCGACCCGCCGCCCGACACTCTGCCCGCCATGCTGTTAGACACGCCGCCCGCCAGGCTGTCAGTCACGCCGCCCGTCATGTCGCCCGATGCGACGCCGCTCCAGCCGCCGCCCGCGCCCGCGCCGCCGAAGTCCGCGCCGCCGCCGAAGGTGGCTCCCGCTACGTCGCCACCGCCACCCGCCGTCGCCCCGGAGTCGAGCAGGTGCGGGAGGGAATCGGCGATGTCCGGAAGCCAGTCGGCGTCGCTTTCAGCCCGCCTGCGCCGGAGCGCGAGCCAGAGGCGCAGGAGGAGTAGAAAAACGCAGTAGGCCGAAAGCACCGCGAGCGGATAGCGCACCGTCATCATCGTGACGCCGAGATGCAGGAGCGCGGTCGAGACGAGAAACCCGGCTGCCCCGGTCACGCCGAGCAGAAACGAGACGAGCAGGCGCGGCCACCCGCCGCGCACGAGCCTGCGCCGCACGCTTTCGATCACGCGCTTGCGGTCATGCTCCCGCCCCGGCCTGGCGTTCGGCCGTCCCCCTCGCCCCAATTTACTCATCGGCTTTCACACACGCGCGCCTCCCCAGCCACACTCGCGCGTCTTCGCGCATCGCGAGCGTCAATTCGTGCCCCGCTTCGTAGCTTCTGAATTCGACATCGCGCGCACGCTCCGACAGGCGCGCCGCGTAATCGGCGACGCGCTCCGCCGGATAGTATTCATCGCGCGCGCCCGACAGGTGCAGCACGGCGGCGTCGGTCTTCCGGTAATGCCCGCCCGTCTCCCAATCGCCGGGCAATCCGCCACAGATGCCGACGATGCCGCTGAGGCGCGTGGCGTGCGTGAAGGCGAAACGATAGTTGAGCGCGCAAGCCTGCGAGAAGCCGAGAAGAAAGACGCGCGCCGGGTCGGCTATGCCCTCGCCCGTCAATTGGTCGATCATGTCCAGCAGCGCGCGATGATGCAGGGCGACTGAATCTTCCGGGTGAAAGTTCGTGAGCCAGCCGAATCCGTAACGCAGCGCGCCTCCCGGCTCCCTCGGCTCTTTCAGGTGTTGATGAAAGCCTTGCAGCGCGGCGACGGCGAATCCGCCGGGCGCGATCAATTTGGCCTCGCGCATCATCCAACTTTTGTTGCCGCCGTAGCCGTGCAGCGCGATGAGCAACGGCGCGGGGGAATCAGTCGCGCGTTCGAGGTCGTAATACAGTTTGACGCGTGCGTCGAGCGTGCGTTCGATGTTTGAGTTGGTCATCTGTTCCGGCGTCGTTCGCGCGAAGAATGCCGCGCGCCGAGTTAATTCAAATACCCGCCCGGCTCGTTCTCTTTAAGTTCCGGCGAAGGGTCGAGCGCGGCGGGTTCCTCTTCGAGGCTCCACACTTCGTAGAGTTCCGGCGGCGTTTCGGTGACGAAGCGCGAGGGACGCTGGAGGATGGTCTGCCGGTTGTAGTCCGTGACGAGGAGCGGGTAAGTGATGTAGAGCTGGTCGCGCGCGCGCGTGAGCGCGACGTACCAGAGGCGGCGTTCTTCTTCTTCGCCTTCGGCGTCGCGCAGGGAACGGGGCGAGGGAAACTTGCCGTCGGCCGCCCAGATGACGAAGACCGCGCGCCACTCCAAACCCTTCGCCTGATGGACGGACGTGAGCGCGATCATCTCGTCTTCGTCCGCGCCGGTCACGACCTCTTCGCCCGTCAGGGTTTGCGGCGCGCCGTAGCGTTCGGTGGCGAGTAGGGCGAGTTCGGCCAGGAATTCTTCGGTCGAGTTATAGCGCGTGCTGTAGTGCGCGAGTTGGCGCAAATCTTCGAGGCGCGTCTCGGCGTTCTCGAAGTTGGCGGCGAGGTGCGCTTCGTAGCCGCGCGCGAGAATGAGTTCGATCTGCTTAGCGGGGCTGGTGCGCGTCTCTTGTGTGACGAGCGCGTCGAGCAGCGCGCGAAACTCCGCCCAGGAGTTTCCGCGCCGCGCGCCCGCCGAGTCCGCGCCGCCGCGCAGCATCAGGGCGAGCGGGTCGGGCGCGTGGCCGATCTGCTCCCAGATGCGGTTGGCCGTCGCCGCGCCGACGTTCGGGATAAGCCGAAGCACGCGCTTCCAGGCGAGTTCGTCGCGCGGGTTGGCGACGAGCCGCAGGTAAGCGACCACGTCCTTGATGTGCGCCTGCTCGAAGAAGCGCACGCCGCTGCGAATTTGATAGGGGATGCCGCGCCGCGTGAGTTCGAGTTGCAGTTCGAGCGAGTGGTAATGAGAACGATAGAGGACGGCCATCTCTTTCAAGGCCAGCCCCTCGTCGCGGAGTTCGAGCAGGCGCGCGGCCACGAAGGCGGCCTGTTGATCGGCGTCGTGGCAGGGCACGAGCGCCGGGAGCAGGCCGAGCGATGGACGCATGGCGCGAAGGGTCTTCGGAAACTGTTTGCGGTTCGACGCGATTGAGACGTTGGCGACGGCGAGTATTTCGGGCGTCGAGCGATAGTTGGATTCGAGCCGGAGCTGGCGCGCTTCCGGGTAGCGCGCGGGAAACTCGTAGAGGTTCGTCCACTCCGCGCCGCGCCACGCGAAGATGCTCTGCGCGTCGTCGCCGACGACCATCACGTTCCTGTGGTGAACCCCGAGCAGATCGACGATCTCGGCCTGCAACTTGTTCGTGTCCTGATACTCGTCAACCAGTATGTGCTCGAACTGTTCGGCGTAGAGGCGCGCGATCTCGGGCTTCTCCAACAGGAGTTGTTTCCAGTTGAGCAGGAGGTCGTCGTAGTCCATCGAGTTGCGCGCGCGTTTGCGCTCCATGAAGACGGAATCGACGCGCATGATCTGCGCGGTGAGCGGCTCGAAGTGCGGGTAGTTGCGCGCGACAACGTCTGGGATGGGGCGGTCTGTGTTGTTGGCGAAACTGATGATGTCTTGCAGGACTTCCGCCTTGGGGAAGCGGCGCGCTTTCGTGTCGATGCCCGCCTCGTCCACGCACACGTTCAGGAAATCGCGCGCGTCCTCGGCGTCGAGGATGGTGTAGTTCTCCGTGTAGGAGAGCGCGGCGGCGTGGCGGCGTAAGACCATGTTGGCGATGCGATGAAACGTGCCGCCCCAGACGCGACGCCACGCGTTGGAGTTTCCGCCCGTCAACTCTTCGACGCGCCTGAGCATCTCGCGCGCCGCGCGGTTCGTAAACGTGGCGAGGAAGATGCGCGAGGGCGTGACGCCCGCCTCGATGAGGTATGCGACGCGATACGTGATGGCGCGCGTCTTGCCCGACCCCGCGCCCGCGATGACGAGCGTCGCGCCCGCCGGGGCGGTCGCCACCGCGAACTGCTCCTCGTTCAGTTCCTCGCGGTAACGCGTCAGGCGTTCGGGCATCGCAGCCGCGCCCGCCGGTCGTTTAATGACGTAACGCTTCATAATCTCAGGCTCGCCTTATAGCACGACGGCGCGCACGCTGTGAATCGCGGACACCCGTTTGTAAACAGGGACGGGAATAATTTTCCTTATCGCCATCGCGGCGCAACCTGTATAAGATGTGCGTGACCACACGGAGGCGACGGGAGAACCATGACAAGCGAACCGGAAGGACGCGCCGCAGCGACGGCGACGACGGAAGCGGTGGGCGGTACGACGGATGTGTCGGCGGCGGGCCAGTCAACGGACGCGTCGGTGGTGATGGCCGAGAGCATGGCGGCGACAGATGAAAGCGCGGCGGCAGCGGCGGCCGTTGCGACCACCGAAACGACTGCGGAGACTGCGATGACCGCCACCAATCGCGTGGCAACTGCGGCGACTGAAACGCGCGGCACGATGCCGCCTTTGTCGCCGCCGGACGCAGCGCGCGCCAGCAGGAACTCTCTGGAGACGATCAAGACGGCGGTCGTCTGGCTCGTCGTCATTCAAATTCTCACCATCCTGTCGCCGCTGTTGCGGGTTTCGCTCAAGTGGACGCTCGTTGTCGGGTTGATTCTGGCGCTCAGCAGTTTCGCTCTCGGCGTCCTGGCCTATGTGAAGGCGCAGCGTGCGCAGCGCGCCTTTCCCGAATGAGGCGCGTGCGCGTGCGCGGCGAGGGCGTCGGGGCAGACGTGCGCGGCGGCAAATCGATCTGTCCCTTTCCGGCAAATCGATCTGTCCCTTTCCGTTTTGCGCATGCTAATCTTCGGGGGTGGTTCGGACGCTATGTTCTCCGCTCTCCGAACGCACTCATCATGATTCGCCCGCGCAATACATCAACGCGGGTCTCCCTATTCAGGCTCGCTCAAACTATTTTCCCATCCTTAGGAGGAATGTCCATTGCACTTCTCTCTCAACTTATGTCGCGCTGTGGCGACGCTCTTGTTGCTCTCGAACTTGTTCCCGCCGTCGTCCGCCTTCGCTCAGGGAGCCGTTAAACGCTCGCGCTCTAAAGGCGCTCGCATCGTTGCGGTCGCCACGACGGTCAACCCCGGCGACGTGCTCATCAGCGAATTCCGTCTGAGCGGCGCAAACGGCGCGCAAGACGAGTTCATCGAACTCTACAACAACACCGACGCCAATATAGTCGTCGCGAGCAGCGACAACTCGGCGGGCTGGCAACTCGTGTCCTCCGACGGCTCGCTCAATTTCACGATCCCGAACGGCGACATTATCCCCGCGCGCGGCCATTACCTCATCGTCAACTCCGACGGCTATTCGCTCGGAGGCTACCCGGCGGGCACGCCCGGCGAGGGCGGCGCGACTGGCGACCGCAGCTACACGGGCGACGTTCCCGATACGGGTGTGGGCTTCGCCCTGTTGCGCCGCGCGAACGGTTTCACGCTGGAGGATCGTCTCGACGCCGTCGGCCCGACCGGAGAGACGGAGGCCTTTTACAAAGAGGGCAACGGAGTGCCGAGCATCGCCGGCCTCGCGGGTAACGAGTACAGCTTTTATCGCAACCTCTCCGCGGGGCGTCCGACCGACACGGACGACAACGAAACGGATTTCATCCTCGTCTCGACCGACCCCGACCCCATAAGCGCGCGACTCGGCGCGCCCGCCCCTGAAAACACCGGCAGTCCCATCGAGCGCAACGCGGCCGTCAAAGTGTCGCTCGTCGATCCGCAATGCTCCGGCGGCGGCGCGGCGTCGAGCGCCTGCGCACGCGTGCGCAGCGGGGCGGGCGCGAACCCGACGAACGCCGCTTTCGGCACGTTCGCCATTCGCCGCAAGCTCACCAACACGACGACGATTAACCTCACGCGCCTGCGCTTTCGCGTCGTGAATATCACGACCGCGCCGGAGGAGGGCGCGGCCGACCTGCGCGTGCTCGGCGGCAGCGGCAATTTCAACGCGAACACCGCCTCGAACGGCAGCACGACCATCCAGCGTCTGACGTTAGAGCAGCCGCCCGCTCAACCGCTCGGCGGCGGCTTCAACTCGACGCTCTCGGCGAACACGATCACGCTGGCGCAGCCCCTCATGCCGGGCGCGTCCATCAACGTCGAATTCCTGCTCGGCGTGCAGCGTGACGGCAGTTATCGTTTCTTCGTAAACGTCGAGACGTTGCCCTGAACCGGAAAGCGGCGCGGGAAGACCGGGCAGCGCGGGGCGCGGGCAATTGTGTCCACGCCCCGCGCCTTTTTCAGAGCCACGGGCGACCGCCGAACGGGCGCCCGGCGAAACAGACGCGCCTGGCGTCCGGCGAAACGGATGGAGGCGTTGCATTCGCACGGGAGGAAAGTTAGGATGAGTGCAGGCAGAGCAAACTTTTATTTCGATGTGAAGAGAGGTCTAAGGCGATGAAGTTTCCGGGTGGAATGAACATGCAGCAGATGATGAAGCAGGCGCAGCAGATGCAGGAGAAGATGCAGCGCGAGATGGAAGCGCTCTCGGTTGACGCCACGGCGGGCGGCGGCGTCGTGACGGTGCAGATGAGCGGCTCGAAGGAAGTCACTTCCATCAAGATCGATCCGGAAGCCGTCAAGGAAGGCGACGTGGAGATGTTGCAAGACCTGATCGTCGCCGCCGTCAACGAAGCCGGCCGCAAAGTTGACGAAGCCATGCAGGGCAAACTCGGCGGCATGCTCCCGCCCGGTCTTTTATAGTTTCAAGTTTCAGGTTTCAGGTTTCAAGTTAAAGAACGAAGAACCTCAGTCCTGAAACTTGAAACCTGAAACTCGAAACCTATTTTATGTTGGATTACGCTGAGCCGGTCACGAAGTTGATTGATGAGTTTAAGCGCCTGCCGGGCGTCGGTCAGAAGTCCGCGCAGCGTTTGGCGTTTCACATCATGCGGATGCCGGAGCAGGACGTGGCGCGTTTCGTCTCGGCGATGGAAGAGGTGAAGCGCAAGATCGTCTTCTGCACCGTGTGCAACAACCTGACGGACGTTGACCCGTGCCGCTACTGCACTTCCACTTCGCGCGACCGCTCGGTGATCTGCGTCGTGGAAGAACCTTACAACCTCGTCGCCGTGGAAAAGACGCGCAGCTACCACGGCCTCTATCACGTTTTGCACGGCAGCCTCTCGCCGATTCGCGGCATGAGTCCCGACGACCTGCGCCTGCAAAACCTGCTCCCGCGCCTGCGCCCCGAAAACAACGACGGCGTCGAAGTGCGCGAAGTCATCCTCGCCACCAATCCCAACACCGAAGGCGAAGCCACCGCCAGTTACATCAGCCGCCTGCTCAAACCGCTCGGCGTCCGCGTCACGCGCATCGCGATGGGCATGCCCGTCGGCAGCGACCTCGAATACGTTGACGAGGTGACGATGGACAAAGCCATGGCAAACCGGCACGAAATGTAAAAAGTGAGCAGTGAGCAGTAAGCAGTGAGCAGTTTAAAACATGAAAACTGCTCACTGCTTACTGCTCACTGCTCACTTTTTCTTTAGAACCTGACGTTCTCGGCGGGGGCGTCGTTGTTGCATTCGACGCATTCCTCGCCCGTGTCGTAGAACTTCGAGTCGAATTCGACCAGCGATTTGATGGGGATATCGTCGTTGATCTTGTCGATGGAATCGCGGAAGCGGACGATGGTGCCGCAGCCGACGACGCGCGCCCCGAGTTCGCGCACGAGTTCGACCGTCTGAAGGATGGCGTCGCCGCTGCGGATGATGTCGTCCACGATAATGCACGGGTTGACTTCGCCCTTGTTGATGTACTGGCGAAACATCCGTTTGCCCTCTTCGCGCTCGGCCCAGTAAATCTGCTCGGCGCTCAGGGCTTCGCGCACGCCGAAGGCCACGGGGATGCCCCCCGGCCCGGGGCTGATGATCGCCACCTTCGGCAGCACGCTCGACACGTCCGGCTCGACGCGCAACAGGCGCGAGAGCGCGACGGCCAGCACGCGCGCCGTGTCGTAATAACGGAAGGCCAGCGGCATCTGGAAATAGTTCGGCGTGTGTTTGCCGGAAGGATAGACGAAGTGGCCTTCACGAAATGCGCCCGTCTTCTTCAGCATCTCCATAACTTCATCTTGTGATGGAACGAGTTGCACCATTGCTCATATCTCCACTAGGAAAAGGATGAGGGATGAGGGATGAGGGATGAATAGGAATGGTAAGAACTGCTTGAGCAGTTTTCTGATTCATCCCTCATCCCTCATCCCTCATCCTTGTTTTTTGACAGCATACCATTACTCGGCCGTGTTCGCCGCACCCGCGAGGGCGTCCTTGATGATGCGACGCTGATCTCGCGAGAGTTCGGGCGGCAGCGCGTCGGGCGCGAACCAGCCGACGCGGTTGATTTCCATGCTCTGCGGCGCGGCGGTCGCGCCCTCGCGCACGCGGCAACGAAAGTGTATCTCCACCTGCTGCGGGCGCTTGAGCGTGCGCACGCTCGCGAGTTCCGCCGCATAGAGTTCGACGCCGATCTCTTCGCGCAGTTCGCGCCGCAGTCCTTCGAGCGGTTGCTCGCCGCGCTCCAGAAAGCCGCCCGGAATGCCCCACCCGCTGCCCGTGCGAAATTCGTGCTGCAACAGCAATACGCGCCCGCCATCGTCCGTGGCGATTGCGCCCACCGTCACCATGAAACGCGGCTCGGCCAGCCACACGCCCCAACGCCGCACGCGCCCCGGCGCGCCCCGCCACAACGTCCCCAATATTTTCTTCAACATGCGCCGCCATGATAAACGATGAACGCGGAACGATGAACGATGAAGTGAAGAGATTGATTCATTTCTTCATTTCTTCATTGATTCAATGGATCAATTGAGCAATGAATCAATCTTTTTCACTTCATCGTTCATCGTTCCGCGTTCCGCGTTTCTTTTCATTGACTCGCTTCGACGTTTCTCCGTAAGATTGCGCGCAAGTTTTTGCACGTTGTCGAAACACCGGAAGCGCGCGGCCGGTAAGACTTACGGGGCGGGCGGCCGGGCGAGCAGGTCGGAAAGCGAAAATCATGTCAACTAACGAGATCGCAAGCGGTGCGGGTAATTCGAGCGCGCCGGTCGCCAAGGATGCGCCGACCGAGCAACAGGCGTCGCAGGCGGGCGCGCCGAAGCGGTTTGAAAAAGGTCAGACCGTCTGCAACGAGAAAAACGACAAGGGCAAGTTGCACAACGGTCATCTCAAGCAGGTCAGCCCGATTCGCGAAGAGGCACGCAAGCACATGCGCGGCGACGATCTGCTCTATCGCTGCCAGACCTGCGGCACGCTCTACATGGGGCCGCCGCTCGGCCACGTTCGCGACCCGCGCAAGCAGGCGCGCTACGTACAGAGTGAACTCGTCGATATACTCGAAGCGGCGGGCGGCACGCTCCCCGCCTTCAAAAAGACCGAGACGGGCGCGTGGGTTCAGGTGAGCGCAAACGCTCCGCACGCCGCGACGCCCGCGCCCGCCGCTCAGACGCCCGCGAAACCCGCCGCCGCTAAGGCCGCGCCTTCCGCCGCGCCCGCCGCAGCAACTCCGGCCGCCGCTGGCGGCGAGACGCCCGAAGAAAAGCGCGCACGCATCATCGCCGAGGCCAAGGCGAAAGCCGCCGCGCGCATGGTAGGGGGCGCGCCCCCCGTCAAGAGCGAATCACCAACCGCGCCGCCGCCCCCCGCCGCTGCCGCCACTACCGGCGATGCTGCCTCCGATGAAACCCCCGAACAGAAACGGGCGCGCATGATGGCCGAAGTTAAAGCGAAGGCCGCCGCGAAGATGGCCGGGAAGGGCGGCGCGGCAGCGACTACGACGCCGCCCTCTGCCACACCTGCGACCGGCGGAGAGACCCCGGCAACCCCTCAGCCCCCAACGCCCACTGCCGCGCCTCCCGCCGCCGCGACGATGCCCGCCGACGCCGCCGTCGATGTGCCTTCGGATGAAACGCCAGAGCAGAAGCGCGTGCGCATGATGGCCGAAATTAAAGCGAAGGCCGCCGCGAAGATGGCGGCCAGGAACAGTTCGAGCGGCGCGAAAGTCGGCGGCGAGACTTCCATCGACATGCCGCCCACAACGGCGCAACCGCCGTCGCCCACTTCCGGCACGGACTCCTCCTCCGCAGCCGACGCGCACCGCCCCGCCGCCGAAGCGCAAGCCGCTACGGGTCAGGCATCCGCCGCGCCCTTGAGTCCGGCCGCGGCCACAGCTTCGCCCGCCGCCGGTGCGGAAACGCCCGCAGACCTCGCGCCCGACGCCTCGACCGAACTCACGCCCGGCGCGCCCAGAGACGAACGAGCCACGGACGAGGGCGCGAACCGGTAACAGTCAATCGCGCCGGGCGACAAAAAAAGCCGACAAAAAAAGCCGACAAAAAAGCGCGCAAAGGTTGTCGATCAACCTCTGCGCGCTTTCGCTTTCCGGCGGCGACCCCGGTGCGACGCTAAACGCCGCAGCCTCGTTGCCCGTTCGGATTTCAGGATTCCGTGATCGTCAAACCCTCCGGCGCGAAACGCCAGTCGAGAACCTGCACCTCAGGTTCTTCCGAGAGCGCGCGTGCGACCTGCTCTCTCATGCCCGGAGCGCAGAGGAACGCGATGCAGCCGCCGCCGCCCGCGCCGCACACCTTCGCGGCTTCCGCGCCGTGTTGCATCGCCTTCTCGACGAGCCGCTCCATGTGGGGCGTTGTGATATTAGCCGCGAGCCGCTTGCGGTTCGGGTAGGCCGCCTGCATGATCGCGCTCACCTCCGGCCAGTCGTTCGCCGACAGCGCCGTGCGCATTCGCTGTGCCGCGTCGCGGATTCCCTCGAAGAGTTGGAAGATAACTTTGTCGCCCTCGATGTGGGTCTTGAACATCTCCCAGTTGTTGATGCCGGACAGGCGCGGCTCGCCCGTGTAGCAGATGACGAGGCGGCGTTCGAGTTCGGCGGCGTCCACGGGCAACTCCTCGCGCTCGATGCCGTCAGGACGAAAGTGGATGCAGTTTGCGCCGCCGTAGAACGCGCCGTAGTAGTCCTGAAAACCCGCCGGCACGCGTATCACGGTCGTCTCGACGTTAGCGGCAATCGTGATAAAACGGCGCTCTTCGTAACGATTGCCGACGAGCCGGTTGAGCGCGCCGATGCAGGCGATGGCGAGCGCGCTCGATCCGCCCAGTCCCGCCCCGGCCGGAGCCTGCGACTCGGCGATGAGATGAAAGCCCGTCTCTGGTTTGAAGAAATGGACGAGTTTCGAGATCAGTTCGAGCCGCTCCTCATGCACGAGACCGGCGACGCCCGCGAGATCGGTCTCAAAAGACAAACCACGGTCGCGCGATTCGAGAATGACGCGCTCGTCGTCGCGCGTCTCGATGCGGCAGCGCGCGTAGAGCGAGATGGCGAAGTTAACGGTCGCCGCACGCGGGTGAAACAGGTAAAGCGGCCAGATATCAATCGTGCCGCCGGCCAGATCGACGCGCGTGGGTGCGATTGCTTCGATAATCATAACGGATGAATGATGAACGATGAACGATGAACGATGAACGAAAGCCTAAAGAGTCCAGCTTTTAATTCATCGTTCATCGTTCATCGTTCATCCTTTAATTTAGTCTCCTTCGGCGTCGCCTCTGCCGGCGGCGCGCGCTTTCTTCACAGTCTCTTTGTCTTTGCCGCGACGCGCAAGCGTCGGCGGGAGATGCTCTTTGATTTCTTCGCCAAGCTCTTGAAGTTTCTCCTGCACGTTCTCTTCAAACTCGTGTACGCGTTCCGGGTCGGCCTCCTCCACCTTGGGCGAGAGCCAGTAGCGCTCGGCGAGGTAGAAGCCCCCGATGCCCAGCACGACGATGACGAGCAGGAATTTTCCCAGGTGCTCGAAGTCGCCGATGAAATTCGTGATGATGCCGTGGAAGAAATAGCCCGCGCCGCTCAGCAAGAGCACCCACAGAAAACAACTCGCAATCGTCAGCGGCAAAAAGCGCGCGTAGCTCATCTTCGCCACGCCGTAGAAGATGCACGAGCCGGTGCGCAGGCCGTAGACGTACTTCGAGAGAAAGATCGAGAGCGGCCCGAAGGTCTCCGTCAGGCGTTCGATGCGCGGTCGCGCGGCGCGATAAAACTTCCGGTCGCGGATGCTCGAACGAAACCCGCGCCCCATCGCGTAAGCCACCTGATCGCCCACCACGCCGCCCGCCGTGCCCGCCGCCAGCACTTTCGCGAAACTATAGTCGCCGAAGAACGCCCCGTGCGCCAGCACGCCCGCCAGAAGCAGCGTAATGTCTCCCTCGATCATCGCGAGGAAGAAGATCGCATACAGCCCGTACTGCCCCACCAGGTCGTAGAAATGTTGCTCCATGAAATGACTGTGAGCAGTGAGCGGTAAGCAGTGAGCAGTAAAGCGCTGCCCAGTTTTAACTGCTCACTGCTTACCGCTCACTGCTCACTTTCCTTCGGTTTGACGACGAGCACGGGGCAATGTGCGTGGCGCACGACCGACTCGGCGGTCGAGCCGAAGATCATGCGCCCGAGGCCGGTGCGCCCGTGCGACGAGATGACGATTAAATCGATATCGCGTTCGCGCGCGACGCGCACGATCTCGCCCGCCGCGTCGCCGCGCGCGATGACTTCTTCCACGTCCAGCCCCGCGCATTCCTGGCGCGTCCCCAGTTTCGGCAACTCGCGCGTCGCCGACTCTTCGAGTTGCCCGCCGATGTCCACGGCCGGTATCGGCTCGGCCACGGCCGCATAACCGACCGGCGGCAACATCGTCTCGACCACGTGCAAACAGACCAGACGCGCACGCATCTGCCGCGCCAGATCGGCCGCGTACGGCAAAGCCGACTCGGCACACCGGCTGAAATCGGTCGGCAACAGAATGGAACGAATGATCATAACGGGAACGATGAACGCGGAACGATGAATGATGAATGAATAAAAACGCGAAGCGATTTTGGCAGGCCGTTCATCGTTCCGCGTTCATCGTTCATCCTTCTTCAGGCTCGCCATTCTACACGCAGAAGGGCTGGTTTGACAGCCCCCTACCCCTTTGCTACCATTTTCGACGTTTCCTACCTGCACGACTTTTTCGCCCGTTGCTCCCGTCTGGAGATCAAAGACCATGTCAACTGTAGCACCCGTCAGCAACTATATCGGTATTGACATCTCCCGCGCGTCGCTTCGCGCCGCGCTCGTCTCGCACGAAGGCGGAGTTGTGGCTCGCCGCGAGGCCGCGCTTGAGAACGGCGCACTGCCAGCGCAGATCGCCCGTCTTGTCGCCGCACTCCGCGACGAGTCGCCGAACGTCGCCGCGCTCGGCCTCGGCGTGCCCGGCCTCGTCAACCCCGAGACGGGTCGCGTCATCGTCTCCACAGACCTCCCCTCAATCGTCCGCGCAGACCTGCAAGCCGAACTCGCCGACGCGACGAATCTCCCCATCACGCTCGTCAACGACGCGAACGCCGCCGCTTACGGCGAATACATCGCGGGCGCGGGGCGCGACAGCCGCAACATGTTCTACGTCACTATCGGCACCGGGATCGGCGGCGCGATCATCCTCGACGGTAAACTCTGGTACGGCGATTCGGGATTCGCGGGCGAGTTCGGCCACATCACCATTGACCGCGAAGGCGTCGAATGCAACTGCGGCAACACGGGCTGTCTGGAAACGGTCGCCTCCGCGCCGAACATCGTCCGCCGCACCCACGAACGACTCATCCGCGACAGCACTTCATCGCTCACACGGCTCGGCCTCAACAAAAATTTCACCGCCGCCGACATCGCCCACGCCGCCAAAGAGGGCGACGACTTCGCCATGCTCATGATCGAGCGCACCGGCCGCTACATCGGCACGGCCATCGCCGCCGTCATCAATCTCCTCAACATCCAGCGCATCGTACTCGGCGGCGGCGTCATGGATGCGGGCAAACTCATCCTCGACCCCATCATCCGCGAGGCCGGGCGACGCTCCTTCCAGCCCTGCTTCGAGGCCACACAGATCGTCGCCGCCACGCTCGGCCCGGACGCCGTGCCCACCGGCGCGGCCATGCTTGCGCGCGACCACGCGGGCGGCTGAGGTTGCCCGCCCGCGCCTGACCTGTCCTTTCGTCACCTCCGCCTCGCTTTCTCACAATTCATTCAATTCTCGTCAAGACCGAAAGGAGCATGAAATGATTGCGGAAGCCGCCCAAAGTCGCAAGAGAAAGTGGCCGCGAATCCTCTCCCTCATCGGCTTCGTCCTCATCGGCGTCGGCTTGCTCGGATTCCTCAGCACCTCGTTCTCGC
The DNA here is from genome assembly GCA_035645695.1 of Pyrinomonadaceae bacterium. Lineage (GTDB taxonomy): Bacteria > Acidobacteriota > Blastocatellia > Pyrinomonadales > Pyrinomonadaceae > JAIVJZ01. Next base: position 9,646 of record DASQMC010000007.1, on the reverse strand, counting down.
GCACCGCCACAAATTCCCTCGCCGTGAACCGGCACTCTCTAACCGTCATCGAAGAGGACTTACGCGCGACAAGCGCGCCCCCGGACGAATACACTCGTTTGACGCGGGAGGAATTTGAGCGAGAAAAGGGGTGGATCATCTCCAGAGAACGACAGATCGGGACTAAGATCGGCGCGGGCGCGGATGACGGCTGGCTCTGGGTGAGGACTAGGGCTGCGCTCGCCGAGGTCGAAGAACTCGACGGCGTGAAGATCGATGTCGAAGTGGACAGGGGCGTCGTTACGCTGACCGGCGCGGTGCTCGACGAGGCGCAGAAGGCGCGTGCCGAAGCCACCGCGAAAGGCGTCGAAGGCGTCCGGCGCGTGGTTAACAAACTCACCGTCGTCGCCGGGCAAGGCGATAGCCCGGACGGGGGCGCGGCGCGTCTCACGCCACCCGGCGTATTCTTCGAGAAGGCGCAGGCGCGCAAGAAGCAGGCGGAAGAGACGAAGATCGAAATCGAGTGGCCGAAGGAGATGAAGCTGACGGACAAGGGAGTTGCCAGAATTTCGATCATGGCCGCCGAACCCGCGTCCCACACGCCGACGGCGGAACTGCCCAACAACGAAGCCCTCCTGTTCGACACCTCGCGCTGCGCGACGCCGAACGCCAGTCTCAGAGATGCCTACGGCGCGCAATACGAAGCGGCCGCCGTCGCCAACCTCATGTCGCCCGCCTTCAACGTGACGCCCAACCAGACCGGAGCGAAGCCGCTCGGACAAGAGAAGACATCCTTCACATGGGGCATAGAGCCGAAGGCCGGCGGGTCGCACGCGATCACATTGAGCGTCTCCGCGCAATGGCATCACAAGCGCAACAAACAGGCGAAGCCCGCATGCGAATTCTTCAACCGCTCCTTCCCGGTCGTCGTTAGAGAATCAATCGTCAGTGAAGGGAATCTTAAGTGGTACGGAGGGATAGTCGTTCTCTTGGGCGCGATCCTGCAACTGCCGATCTTCTACGGGCGCAAAGGCGGGGGCAAGGACAACGGGGAAAAGTAAGGACGCGGCTTTATCAAAGCCTACACGACGAACATTCGGCTATCACCCGACGGGGCGGGCGCGTGCGGTTTCACGCCCGTTTTGTTATGTTAAGGATGAAGTTTCCGACTTACTTGGTGTCATCCGGCATTAGGAGAATTTACATGTTAGACCCGAAGCAACTTGGTGTGCAGTACATCACCAATCAGGCCGGAGAAAAAACCGCCGTCATCTTATCACTCGACGAATTTCAAGAACTCCTTGAGGACATAGAAGACCTCGCGGCGGTGGCCGAACGGAGGGACGAGCCGGCGATCTCGCATGAGGAATTCATTGCGGAATTAAAGCACGATGGACTCATATAGAGTCGAATGGAAACGCGCCGCGACGAAGGAAGTTATCAAACTTCCGCGAGATGCCAGGTTGAAAATTCTGCGGGCAGTTGAACACCTGCCCTTGAACCCGTTGCCCGCAGGTGTGAGAAAGCTGGTCGGCTCCGACCATACTTACCGCTTGCGAGAAGGCGACTATCGAATCGTTTACACAATCACGGCTACGGCACTGTTAATTGAAATTATACGAGTCGGGCATCGCAAAGATGTCTATGACAGGCTGAGTTGAGTTTTAGAACGGAATTTAATGAACCCGGAACGCATCAGAAATTTCTCGATCATCGCGCACATCGACCACGGGAAGTCCACGCTGGCCGACCGCCTGTTGGAGTTGACGGGCGCGGTGGCGGGGCGCGACATGGAAGCGCAGGTGCTCGACAACATGGACCTGGAGCGCGAGCGCGGCATCACGATCAAGGCGCACGCCGTCCGCCTCGATTATCGCGCCGACGACGGCACGGACTACGTGCTGAACCTAATCGATACGCCGGGGCATGTGGATTTCAGTTACGAGGTATCGCGCTCGCTCTCCGCCTGCGAAGGCGCGCTTCTGGTCGTCGACGCGTCGCAGGGCGTCGAGGCGCAAACGCTGGCGAACACGTATCTGGCGATTGAGAACAATCTGGAGTTCATCCCCGTCATCAACAAGATCGACTTGCCGGGGGCGGAGCCCGACAAGGCCATCGAGCAGATCGAACAGGTCATCGGGCTGGACACGGGGAACGCCGTCCTGACGAGCGCGAAGACGGGCGTCGGCGTCCACGAAGTTTTGGAAGCCATCGTCCGCGACGTGCCTTACCCGAAGGGCGACCCCAAGGCTCCGCTCAAGGCGCTCATCTTCGATTCGTGGTACGACGCCTACAGGGGCGTGATCGTGCTCTTTCGCGTGATCGACGGCTCGATCCGACCGGGCATGAAGATCCGTTTCTTCAACACGGGGCGCGACTATCTGGTGGAGGCCGTCGGCGTCAACCGCCCGCGCCCGACGCCGATTGGCGAACTCGGCGTGGGCGAAGTCGGGTTCCTCACGGCTTCGATCAAGACCGTGGCGGACGTGCAGATCGGCGACACGATCACGGAGGCCGCGCGCCCCACCACAGTCCCCTTCCCAGGCTTTCAGGAGATCAAACCGATGGTCTTCGCCGGTCTCTATCCGGTCGAAGCGAATCAATACGAAGAACTGCGCGACGCGCTCGACAAGCTGCGTTTGAACGACGCATCGTTCTTCTACGAGCCGGAGTCTTCCACCGCGCTCGGCTTCGGTTTCCGCTGCGGCTTCCTCGGCCTCCTGCACATGGAGATCGTGCAGGAGCGTCTGGAACGCGAGTTCAACCTTGATCTCATCACGACCGCGCCGGGCGTGCGCTACCGCGTCACGACGACCGACAACGAGGTGCTGGAAATCGACTCGCCCGCGAAGATGCCCGACCCCGTGCGCATCCAGAAGATTGAGGAGCCGGTCATCCTCGCCACGATTCTCACGTCGGACGAATACCTCGGCGGCATCCTCCCGCTGCTCGAAGAGAAACGCGGCGTGCAGCGGAAGTTCGAGTATATCGCGGCCAAGCGCGTGATGCTGACCTACGAGTTGCCCTTAAACGAGATCGTGCTCGATTTCTACGACCGGCTGAAATCCGTCTCGCGCGGCTACGCGTCGCTCGACTATCATTTCGCAGACTACTGGACGAGCGACCTCGTCAAACTCGACATACTCGTCGCGGGCGAACCCGTCGATGCTCTCTCGCTCATCGTCCATCGCGGCACATCCGAGTCGCGCGGCCGCTCGCTGGCGGAGAAGATGCGCCAGCTCATCCCGCGCCAGTTGTTTGAAGTGCCGATTCAGGCCGCCATCGGCAACAAGGTGATCGCGCGCGAAACCGTCAAGGCGATGGGCAAGAACGTGATCGCCAAATGCTACGGCGGCGACATCTCGCGCAAGCGCAAGCTTCTGGAGAAGCAGAAGGAAGGCAAGAAGCGCATGAAGCGCGTCGGCCGCGTCGAGATTCCGCAGGAAGCGTTCCTCGCCGTGCTCAAAGTAAACGAATAAAACTCTCCATCGAAAAGGATCGTTTGAGATGAAGCGCCTGCTCCTCGTCTCACTCTTTTTCCTCGCTTCCACTCTCTCCCGCGCGCAGCATGTCGTGAGCGCGCCGCTCAAAGCGGTCGACCTCTGAAAACTACTGCCGGAGACTTCCGCTCAAGCGCTTTTCCTTTCGCGCTCGACCGGCGCTCATTCGCCGCCATCACGCGAAGGGAAAAAAGTTCTTAGACATGTTAGGCTAATGTCTCAACGCTTGAGGCTCGCCGCGACGCTGCCGCACGAGCGGCGTGCGAATTGACGGCCGGTGTCAGTGCAACCAGCGACGCGACTCTTCGCTTCCAAGTGAAGTATGAAAAAACTCATCTCAGCCACATGGTTCACGAAAGCAAGCCTGTGCCTCGCGCTCGCCTGTCTTCTGCCGGCGGCACAACTGACCGCGTTCGCGCAACAGCAACAACGACCGGCGACAACAACGACGGGGACGACGGCGACGCCGCAACCACCGCAACAGCCGCCGCAGCAGCAGGACGACGCGGTGGAGGATGTCCTGCGCGTCAGCACGAGCCTCGTGCAGACGGACGTGTCGGTGGTTGATAAGAAGGGGCAGTTCGCGGGAGGTTTGCAGCGCGAGCAGTTCGAGTTGAAAATTGACGGTCGCGTGCAGCCGGTCTTGTTCTTCGAGCGCGTCACGGCCGGGAGCGCGGGCGAAGGGGCGCGCATCGCGGCGGCGCGCGGCGAGACGCCGGGTGTGCGCGGGGGGGCAGCAGCCCCGGCAAGTGAGTACGGGCGGGCGGTCGTCTTCTTCGTCGACGATCTGCACCTCTCGCCCGAAGGCGTCTTGCGCGCCCGCGAACTGATTCTCAACTTTATCGAGCGGGAGATGACGCCGGGCATGCAGGCGCTCGTCTCGTCGGCGAGCGGGCAGATCGGTTTCCTGCAACAGTTCACGAACGACCGCGCCGTGCTGCGCGCGGCCGTCTCGCGCATCAAGCCGGTGTCGCAGGCTTCGCTCGACAACGAACGCCCCCCAATGTCCGCCTATCAGGCTGAGATGATCGACCGCGGCGACCGCGACCTGCTGGAGTACATGATCAACCAGACGTTGAACGCGAACACGCAGGGATACGACGACGCCGTCGCGCGCATGACGGCGGAAACGAACGTGAAAAGCCGCGCCCGCCGCATCCGTCGCCAGTCGGCGCAACTGAGCGGCGCGGCCATCGCCTCGCTCGAAAGCGTGGTGCGCTCGCGCAGCCCCTACGGCGGGCGGCAGACGCTCTTCTTCATTTCCGAGGGCTTCACGCTCGACCAGCAGGAAGCCGACATCAATCGCAAGATTCAACGCGTCACGGACATCGCCGCGCGCACCGGAACGGTTGTGTATACGCTCTACACTCGCGGCCTCGCCGTCGGCATGATGGACGCGAGCAGCAGCGCGGGGGCAGACCTCGCCGACATCACTTCGGGCACGGCCGGGCGCGGCTCGGCCTATCTCGGCTACAGCCCCTCGGCCGAGATGAGCGCGACGCAGGAAGTCCTGCGCGGTTTGGCCGCCGACACGGGCGGCCGCGCCATCATCAACACGAACGCGCTCGACGCGGCCATTGCCAACACGCTCGACGAGACGGCCAACTATTACCTGCTCGCGTGGCGACCCGAAGGCGTCGAAGTCAAAGAGGGCGCGCCGCGTTATCGCAAGATCGAGATCAGCGTCAAAGGCCGCCCCGATCTCTCCGTGCGCGTGCGGCGCAATTTCCTCGGCTCGTCTGCGGCGACGGCAGGAGTCGCGCGTGGGGCTACGGCGCCCGCCGTCGCCTCGCCAACTTCTACCGGCAACCCGCTCAACAGCGCGCTCAACACTTCAAACGCGCGCCGCGACTTGCCCGTTGACGCTTACGCCGTCTTTACGAACGGCGCGCAGGGCGGCTCCGTCATCAACGCCTCCGTGCAACTCGTGAACGACCGGCTCAAGTTCAGTCCGGCGGCGGGCGGCAAGCCGCAGGCGCAAGTCGAGGTGGCCTGCGCCGTGCTGGACGACCGAGGAAAATCCGTCTACAGCAGCGGGCGAACGCTCACGCTTGACGGCAAGGCCGACACCGCCACCGCTCCGGCGGCGGGCGCGTCGCGCGGCAAACTCATCACCAACTTCTCGATCCCCATCCTCGCGCCCGGCCTCTACCAGTTTCGCGCCGCCGCGCGTGACACGGGCAGCGGCCTCGTCGGCAGCGCGTTCGAGTGGGTGGAAGTCCCCGACCTGAAAGCGAACCGGCTCGCCCTGAGCGGCCTGCTCATCACCGAGCGCAGGCGCACGCCGTCGGGCGTACAGGCGGCCGGAGCGACCGACGCTGCTGCCGCCGCTGTAACGCCCCGCGCGCCGGACATCCTGCGCGTCGAACGCCGCTTCGCACGCGCCTCGCGCCTGTTCCTGCAACTCTACATTTACAACGCGGCGCGCAAGGCCGCGGGCGCTCAGCCGGATGTCGAGTTGGAGATCAAAATCCTGCGCGACAACAAGGTCGTGACGAACGCCCCGCCGCACAAAGTATCGGTTGCGCCGGGCAGCGACCCGGCGCGCATCTTCTACGCGGCGGAAGTGCCGCTCGCGAACTTGACGCCGGGCGTCTACCTGCTGCAAGTAACCGCGACGGATCGCGCCGGGCGAACGACCCACGCCGCCGTGCGCGAACTCGACTTTTCGGTTGAATGAAATACGCAATCGCGCGCGTCGCTCGCCCGGCGCGGAGTTTTATACCGGGTTGTAATCCGATGAACTCTCTGTGCCTCCTCTGTGTCCTCCGTGTCTCTGTGGTGAGTGGCTATTCAGAAGCATTCACCACAGAGACACAGAGGGCACAGAGGGGGCACAGAGGAAAGATCAGTTTCATGCGATTCAATCACTATAAGTTAACGAACATGCGAGTACCGTTAGGAAACGCTTTCAAGAGAACATGCACGTCACACGCGTCGAACTAGACAACATCAAATCTTACGAACGCGCCGACTTTTCATTCGAGCCGGGCACGACGGCCATCGTCGGCCCGAACGGCGCGGGCAAGACCACCATCCTCGAAGCTATCGCGTGGACGCTGTTCGACACGCTCGACTACAGCAAGGACGACTTCCTGCGCCGTGGCGCGAAGAAGGGTTCGGCGCGCGTCACCTTCGAGAGCGACATCGACGGCCGCCGTTATACCGTCTACCGCGACACCGCGAACGGCTATTACATCTACGACCCCGAACTCAAACTCAAGCTCGAAGAGAAGAAGGCGAACGTCGCGCCGATGCTCGGCCGCCTGCTCGGCATCGAGGCGGGGACGGACTTGCCCGCCCTCTTCAAATCGGCCATCGGAGTGCCGCAAGGGTTGCTCACGGCCGACTTCCTCAAAACGTCGAGCCAGCGCAAGGCATCGTTCGACCGCCTGCTCAAAGTTGAGGAATACCGCGAGGGCGCGGAACGCCTGCGCGACACGGTTAACCTCATCCGCGACCGCGTGGCCGAAACGCGCGAGCGCATCGGGCGCGCCGAAGGCACGCTCGCGCGCTACGAAGAGATGACGGCGGAACACAAATCCACCGCCGAGCGAGCGAGCGAGTTGACGGCCGTGATCGACGAACTGCGGCTGGAGCTAACGGCGCGCAAGGGTAAAGTCGCGGCGTTTGAAGAGGCCGAGCGGCGCGTGGCCGAGACGCGCACGCGCGCCGACCGCGCGGACGTGGAACGAAAGGCCGCCGAGCGAAGTCTCGCCGAGTTGCGAAGCAAACTCGCCGAAGCCGAGCGCGCGCGTAGAGAACAGGAGGCGTCCGAGCGCGACTATCACGCGCACATCGCCGCGCTCGCCGCGTTGGGACGGCTCGAAACGGAGCGCGCCGGGCGCGACCGCCTGCTCGTGCAAATCAACCGCGTGGCGGGTCTGCTCGCCGCCGCCGAGTCGGACGCTCGTCGCCTCGGCGCGGCGCACGAAGCGGCGGCGCGCGCGCGTGTTTCGCTGAAAGAGATCGAAGCGGAGGTGAGCGCGCAGGAAGACTTGGAGCGCGAGCGCGAACGCCTGCGAGAGTTGCGTTCGCACGCGATGGCCGCGCGCGACGGTCTCGCGCGTCTCGACGCCGAACTGAACAACCTCCGCGCGCAGCACGCGCAGACGCGCGACGGGATCAAGCAGGCGGAACGCGCCGGGGATGCGCCCCAACGCGTCGCGCGTCTGGAGAGCGAACGCATCGGCCTCGAAACCGCGCTCAGCCGCGCGGAGCGCGCCGCGACCGAGCGCAAACACCTCACCAACCAGCGGCGTGATTTAACGCGCGAGATCAAACGCCTGCAAGAGATCACGAGCGCGCTCGAACGCAAAACGCGCGACCTCGAAGCGCGCGCCACGGGCGCGGAGCGCGCCGCCGAACTCGAAGCCAGCGGGCGCGAACTCGCCGAACAGGCCGCGCACCTGCGCGCCGAGATCGCGCGCGACGAGAAGATGCGCGTCGAAGTCAAAGGCGGCCTCTGCCCGATCCTCTCCGAGCGTTGTTTGAACATCGGCGAGGGGCAGACGCTCGAAGGCTATTTCAAAGATCACCTGACGGCGAACCGCGCCGAGTTGCAGACCGTGCAGGCGGAAGCGGCGCGCGTCGAAAGACAGGTGCGCGCGTCGCGCGAGGCGGGCGTCGCGCTCGTGCAGTTGGAGCGCGAGCGCGGCCAACTCGGACACGAACGCGAACTCCTGCGCGCGCGCGAGTCTTTGCTCGCCACGCTCGACCGCGATCTGGCCGCGCTCCCGCCGGACGACGGCGAGCTCGACGAGTTGAGAAGTAAAATGATCGGCGTCGATGCGGAACTCATCAGCGCGCGCGAAGCCCTCATGCGCCACGCGGAGTTGGAGCCGCTGCGCCAGCGTCTCAGAGAGATCGAGGAGGAAGGCAAGCGCAGGAAGGAAGACCGCGCCGGGCTGGCCGCCGCCGCCAGCGCCATCGAATCGCTCGAACGCGACATCGCCGAGACGGACGCGCGCCTGCGCGCCCTGAACGACCCGCGCGCGCGGCTGCGGATGAGACGCGCCGAAGCCGAACAGGAGGCGACTCTCGAAATGGAAGTCGAGGTGGCGCGCGGCGTGATCGCCACCCTCTCGGCCGAGCGCGACGAACTGGCGGCGGAGTCTAAACGTTACGCGGACTTCGACGCGCAGTGGGCGGCCACGCTCTCGGCACGCGACGCCACAGCCCCTGCCTATCGCCTCTATCTCGAAAGCGCATCGCTGGCGGGCACGGTGGGCGCACGCGCCGGGGAGGTCGAACGCGCCGCCGCAGAGTCCGAGCGCGCGGCACAGGAGAGCGAGGCGGCGCGAGCGGCGCACGCCGAAGCCGTCGAAGCATACGACCGCGCCGCGCACTCCGCCGAGCGCGACGCGCTGGCGCTCGCGCTCGCGTCCGAGGCGAACACTTCGGCCAAGCTCGAACACGCGCGCGAGACGGCGGAAAAACTCGCCGCCGAGATCGCGCGGCTCGACGAGGTGCGCGCCACCTGGCAGGAGGAGATTCGCGCGCAGGAGCGGCTCAAGCGTCTGGACGAAGCGACGGAGTTTATGCGCGACGTGCTGAAAAAAGCGGGGCCGGAAGTGACGCGCAGTTACGTTGCGCACATCTCGGTCGAGGCGAATCAATTCTTCCGCGAGATCACGGGCGATGCGGGGCGCACGCTCCGCTGGTCGAGCGATTACGAAATCATGCTGGAAGAAGACGGCCACGAGCGTTCGTTCGTCAATCTCTCGGGCGGCGAACAGATGGTCGCGGCTCTGTCCGTGCGGCTCGCGCTCTTGAAGCAACTCTCGGACATCCGCATCGCCTTCTTCGACGAACCGACCGTGAACATGGACGCCGAGCGGCGCGAAAACCTCGCGCGTCAGATCGGGCAGGTGCGCCACTTCAGCCAACTCTTCGTCATCTCGCACGACGACACGTTCGAGGAGGCGGTGGATCACGTCCTCGTCCTGACGGGCGAACACGAGGCGGCCGCCTGATGAGCGCGAACGATTTGAAGGAAGTGACCATCTATTGCGACGGGTCGAGCCTCGGCAACGGGCAGGCCGAACCGCGCGCGGCGGCGGTCGCGCTCCTGAATTTCCGCGACCAGTGGCGCGCCTTCGGCTGCTACCTCGGCATGGCGACGAACCAGCAGGCCGAAATCGCGGCCGCCGCCGTCGGCCTCGAAC
>DASQMC010000006.1:0-2162 GCA_035645695.1 Pyrinomonadaceae bacterium | reverse complement strand
GCCGGTTCGACGGACGCTTCCGGCTGCGCCGCCAGCCGCGCGAAACGCAGCCGCGCCTCCAACATCAACAATTTACCTTGAGGAGTCATAAGAGAAACGATGAACGCGGAACGATGAACGCGGAAGTAAAGACAAATGCTTTTACTTCCGCGTTCATCGTTCCTACTTCAGCGTTCACTAAAAACGTGTCTCACGGCGTCGTCCGTCCAATCGGCGAGACTGTGGGTGACAATGTCCGCTCCGGCCGCGCGCAGGGCGGCCTCGCCGACCGTGTTCGTCACGCCGAGCGTGCGCATGCCCGCGACGCGCGCGGCCAAGATGCCGGGCGGAGCGTCTTCGATGACGAGACATTCGGCGGGAGCGAGCGCGCTTTGCCCGCCGTTGCCGCCGCGCGCCTCGTTCAGTTTTTCGAGAGCGCGATTGACGCAGGCCGGGTCGGGCTTGCACGCGCTCACGTCCTCGGCGCTGACGATGACCGTGAAAGCTTTCGTTAATCCCGCGCGTTCGAGGACGTACTCGATGCTTGCGAGACGCGCCATGCTGACGACCGCGAGCGGGTAATGCCGCGCGAGCGACTTGATGAAAGTCACGACGCCGGGGAATAGAGGCAACTCTCCGGCGATCAACTCGCGGTGTAGCTTCGTCCATTGCGTGAGCACGCGATTCAGGTCTTCCTCCGCGTAATCGCGCCCGGCGCGGGTGAAGGCGGCGCGGAAGAACGTCACGTCGTCCATGCCGAGCGAGTCGTAATAGTCTCCCTCCGTGAGCGTGATGCCCTCGGCTCCGAGCGCGTCCTGCGCGGCTTTGAGTTGCAGCGGCTCGTCGTCGATCACGACGCCGTTGAAGTCGAAAAGAATTGCTTTGATCATGCCTGTGTAAATGCGTGCGCGGGCAGGAACTCTCGCCCTCGCGCCCGAAACCTGAAAATCCCACAACTGAAATTTGAGCTACGACTATTGCCCGACCAAGATACGACTCTTCGCGCCAAACTCCAAAATTCGACGCGCCACTTTCGCACGCGCCGTCAACTCTTCAAACCGCCGGAAACTTCACATCGTCGCTCGCGGATGCTTGCGCTTTCGAGGCCGCGATGGCCGTTTTTTGCTCGGCGAATAGTAGCGGCAGGCGTTCGCTTTCGAGCAGGTCGAGGCGGCGCAGGACTTCCGAGAGGGCAAGTTCGTTCTTGAGGTTGATCTTGAAATCGAGGTCGGCGCGCAGTCGTTCCTTCTCCGCCTGCCGGTTCTGCGACATCATGATGATCGGCGCTTGCACGCCCGCGACGACGCCGAGCAGGAGGCCGAGCAACTCGTATGGGAACGGATCGAACCCGGACATAAAGAGCGTGTTTAAGAGAATCCAGCCCACCAGAAAGATCGCCGAATAAGTGATGAACCTCCAACTGCCGCCGAACGCGGCGAGCGAATCGGCGACGCGGTCAGCCCACGTCATGCGCGCCTCCTCCTCGTCGTTGGCGTTGCGCGAGACGCGCTGGCGCAGCAGTTCGTCGGTGCGTCGCAGGCGTTCCGAGATCGCGCTGACCATCTCCAGGGCCACGTCCGGGTTGCCGCGCACGAAGCGCAGGAAATCCTCGCGTGCGAGTACGGCGAGACACGCCTGCTGGACGACGGCGGCATTGGCCGAGCGCGGCTTGCCGTCTATGATCGCCATCTCGCCGAAGAAGTCGCCGTGGCTGAGTTCGGCCAGCATCAGGTTTTCCCCGTCGCCGTCGTGGATGTAGATGCGCACCTGCCCGGCTTCGATCAAGTACATGGCGTCGCCGGGGTCGCCCATCTTGAACAAAAGCGTCCCCGCCGCCGCTTCGCGCACGGACATCAGATCGCGCAGCCGCCGCGCCGCCTCGTCGTCCAGCGACGCGAACAACGGCACCGAACGCACCGCTTCAATCGTCATCACCTGAGAAGCATCAGCCATGATTCCTACCTCCGGGGAGAAATTAACGATGAACGCGGAACGATGAACGATGAAGTAAAAGCGGAAATCAGAATTCAGAATTCGGAAGTCAGACTAAACCACTCTGCACTGAAAGTGCAGAGGTTTAACGAGGACTGAAAGTCCTACTCTTCTAATATGAAGTTGTCCGTCTCCTTGTTCGACGGATGCCGATGGTGCTCCAGATATTCTTGCACCATCTCTTCGGTGAT
>DASQMC010000005.1:0-8539 GCA_035645695.1 Pyrinomonadaceae bacterium | reverse complement strand
CAGGCCAGCCAACTGCTGGTGCGATGCGCGGCCTTGAACCGGATGACGCACGAAGGGATGCCCGACAGCTACAAGGTCGTCGCCTAAGATAGGTTCAGTTCGAGGGTCAGCTTCGCTCATCCTCTTTTATGCAACAACGTCAGCACTTACTATCCGCAAGCACGTAGACGAGCAGTGCGAGCGTCGCCGCGAGCAAAAGCACAGCCGTCCACGTTGCCCTCACCGTCAAAGCGAGCGGAGCCGGGTTGCCGCCATTTTCGCGTTCAGTTTAACTCTCTCCGAATATTAGGTAAAATGAAAAAAGTTGCACGTATTGTTGAGACATTCTTATAATACCGATCATGCAATTGGAAACTCTGAAAATCTTTTGCGATCTGGTCGAGACGAAGAGCCTGTCGCGGGCGGCCGAGAGGAATTTCGTCACGCAGTCGGCCGTGAGCCAGCAGGTGAGGGGACTGGAGGAAAAGTTCAAGCGCCGCCTGCTCGAACGCATGCGCGGCGGGCGCGAGGTGGGGCTGACGGAGGACGGCGAGGTCTTTTATCAGGAGAGCCGCCAGATCGTAAACGCCTACGCGCAACTCGAAGAACGCATGCGGACGCTGACCGGCACGGTGAGCGGAACCGTCCACGTTGCGACCGTCTACAGCATCGGGCTGCACGAACTTCCCGCCGTCATCCGCCGTTTCATGGGGGAACATCCGGAAGCGAAAATTGATCTCGAATACAGTCGCACGACGCGCATCGTCCGCGACGTGCTGGCCGGGACGGTCGAACTCGGCGTTGTCGCATACCCGGAAAAGAAGCGCGGCCTCTCGGTCGTCCCCTTAGGCGGCGACCGCCTCGTCCTGATCTGCCCGCCCGGACACCCGCTCGCCAAACATAAAAAAGTTCGCGCACGCGATCTCGACGAGCAGGACTTCGTGCTGTTCGAGCGCGACATCCCGACGCGCCGCGCAATCGATAAAATCCTGCGCGCGCAGGGCGTGACGGTGCGGCGCGTGGCGGAGTTCGATAACATCGAGACGATCAAGCGCGCCGTCGAGGTCGGCATCGGGTTGGCAATCGTGCCCGCTCCGAGCGTGACGGACGAGGCGCGTGTGGGTAGCCTCGCGGTCGTCGCGCTCGCCGAACCGGAGTGGACGCGTTCGGCCGGAGTCATCTACCGCAGTGACCGCACGCTCGGCACGGCGGCGAAAAAATTCATTCAACTCCTCAGGGAAAAAAGTGAGAGGTAGCAGCGCCGACGAAATCACCGCGATGTCCGCCTCGCGCCTGTGCGAATTTGTGCGGCGGCGCGTGCTCTCGCCCGTCGAGATCATGGAAGCTCACCTCGCGCGCGCCGCGACGTTGAATGCCGCCCTGAATGCGATTGTAACTTTCGCGCCCGATGCATTGGAGCAAGCGCGCGCGGCGGAGCGTGCGTTGATGGGCGGCGATAGTTTGCCACCGCTTCACGGCCTGCCTCTGACGATCAAGGACACGATCTCCACGCGCGGCTTGCGGACGACGAGCGGCTCGCGCACGCGCATCGATTATGTGCCCGAGGCGGATGCCGCGGCTGTCGCGCGCCTGCGCGCGGCCGGTGCGATAGTGTTCGGCAAGACCAATGCTTCCGAGTTGGCTCTTGAATACAACGCCGACAATCTCTTGTTCGGGCGCACCAACAACCCGCACGATTTTGCGCTGACGCCGGGCGGTTCGAGCGGCGGTTGCGCGGCGGCGGTGAGCGCGTGTTTGTCGCCCGCGAGTTTGGGGAGCGACCTCGTCGGGTCGATTCGCATCCCGGCGCACTTCTGCGGCATCGCGGGTTTGTTCCCGACGCCGGGGCGCGTCCCTTCAGGCGGCCACTTCCCGCCGACCGACGGCGCGCTCGCCGCGGGCGCGAGCCTCGGCCCGCTCGCCCGCACGGTTGACGATCTCGCGCTTATCTTCGACGCGCTCACACGCGTTGACCGCACGCACCAAAGGTCTCTCGCGAAGGAATCCCCCGCAGACGAATCACCCGCAAAAGAACCTGGCGAGCATGTCGCTGAAACCCTATTGCGCGGCCTGCGAGTCGCCTGTTACGCGGGCGGAGGGGCTTTGACGGTAACGCAAGAGACGGAGGGGGCGGTCGAGTCCGCCGCGCAGGCGCTCGCGGCGGCGGGGATGGAGACAGATGGCACGCTCCCGCCGGAGATCGCGGCGGCGACCGACTTGTGGCTTGCGCTCTTTTCGGATGATGTGGCGGGAATCCTGCGCGCGGAGTTTGCGGGGCGCGAAGAGTTGGCGGGCGGGGCTGTGCGCGCGATCCTGCGGCGCAACGAAGTCGCATCGGGCGCTACGCCCGAAGACGGCCTCGACGCCTGGGCGGAACGCAAACGCCTGCGCGCCTCGCTGCTCGAACGGATGCGTGAGACTCCGCTGCTCGTCGCGCCGGTCGGGGCGGTCGCGGCCTTCGCACACGGCGCGCGCCGAGTTGAGGTCGGCGGCGAATGGGTCAACACGTTCCGCGCCTTCGGCTACGCGCAGGCGTGCAACGTGTTCGGGTTGCCGTCCGTGTGCGTCCCGGCAGGCCGCACACGCGGGGGGCTGCCCGTCGGCGTGCAGATCATCGGCCGCCCTTTTGAGGAACAACTCGTGCTGGCCGCCGCCCGTTCTATCGAAAATGCGCTCGGCGGGTGGCAAACGCCCCCGATTGCTCTTCCGTCCGGCGGCGACTTTCCGCTATAGTCTGCGCGCACAAACTAACCGGCAATACGCCGCGCCGCCTTGTCAGTATCTAACCAACTTCGGAGGCATACATGGAACTCGCGTTCTTAACTTTCCTGATCTTCATCGGCATCTTCCTGCTGGTCGTCGCCGCCAAGACGATTAAGATCGTCCCGCAGTCAACTGTGCTGCTCATCGAACGGCTCGGCAGTTTTAACCGTCTCGGCAGCAACGGCCTCAACATCATCGTCCCGTTTATAGACAAACCGCGCGGCGTCTACTGGACGAACGTGCGTCCCGGCCTCACCTCGATTGACCTGCGCGAGCAGTATATAGACCTGCCGCCGCAGCCCGTCATCACCCGCGACAACGTGACCATCAACGTTGACTCGGTCGTCTACTGGCAGATTACAGACCCGATCAAGGCCGTCTACGAAGTGACCGATCTCGTCGGCGGTCTCGTGCAGTTGACCATCACGGGCATGCGCTCGGTGATGGGCGAGATGGATTTGGATCACACGCTTTCTTCGCGCGACCAGATCAACGCCAAGCTGCGCCTGATACTCGACGAGGCGACGGACAAGTGGGGCGTGAAGGTGACGCGCGTTGACGTGAAGAACATCAACCCGCCCGAGGACGTGCGCCTGACGATGGAGAAGCAGATGACGGCGGAACGCAACCGCCGCGCGCTCGTGCTGCAAGCGGAGGGCGACAAGCAGGCCGCCATCACGCGCGCCGAGGGCGAGAAGCAGGCTTCCGTGACGCGCTCGGAAGGCGAGAAGCAATCGGCGATACTATCGGCCGAAGGCGCGGCGCAGGCGCGTCTGCGCGCGGCCGAAGCGGAGGCCGAAGCCATCCAGCGCATCGGCGAGGCGATGGCGCAACAGGCCGACTCGGCGCAGTATCTCATCACGCAACGCTACATCGAGAGTTTCAAGGAAATGGCGCGGGGCAACAATACAAAGGTCATCTTCATGCCGATGGAGACTTCGGCGATGCTGTCGAGCGTCGGCGCGATCAAGGAGATGTTCGCGGAGGCGGGCGAGCGCAGCCAGCGCAAAAATGACGGGAACAATCCGCCCCCGCCGCGTCAACTGCCGACATAGCCTTGTAGAGTAAATCGTAGAGACGAGAGGCGGGCGGTGCGCCGTCGAATGTCATAGCTCGACTATGACATCCGACGGCGCGCCGCCCGCTTCCGCTTTCAACTCGTGTCTGGACAGGGGCGTGTATCGCGAGCCGCCCGCGCCGAGTTGGCTCTGCATGACGACGAACTCGCGCGCGTCGAAAGTGACGGGGGCAAAATCCGTCTCGCGGTGGAGTTTGGCGACGTGGCGCGCGGCGGCGTTCGGCGTGCGTATGCGCGCGATGGTGATGTGCGGGCGAAAGGCGCGCGCCTCGCGCGGGAAATTTTCGCGCTCGCATTCCGCTTCGAGCCGCTCTTGAAGCCGCGCGAGACGATTCGTGTCGTCGTGCAAACCGAGCCAGAGCACGCGCGTGTTGCCGTGCGACGGAAACGCCCCGGCCTCACGCAAAGTCAATTCAAATTTATCCCCGGCCCCGGCGGCCGCGCGGTTTGCCGCGCGCATCAAAGCCTCGACCCGCCCGGCTTCGATCTCGCCTAAGAACTTCAACGTCAGGTGCAATTTCTCCACCCGCTCCCAACTGATTTTGAGTGAGGCTTCTTCCTGCGTCGCCTCGCGCAATCGCGCGACGTGCGCGGCGACGCGAGCGCGCGCGTCCTCCGGCAGTTCCAACGCGAAAAAAATCCGCACACGTTGTTTCGTTTGAAGGTCGCTCAAGGCGGTAGCCTCCGTGTGAAATTAAAGATCACTGACGGAATTTGGGGAGAAGGGAGAAACGGACTCGCGTGGGCGAAACGCTCGCCCGGATTCGTTCGAGAACTCTTTCAGAAAATATCGAGAATCGCGAAAGGATTCTCGCGCCGTCCTACGCTTGACACTGTGGCCTGACATTGTGGCCTGACATTGTGGCCTGACGTTGTGACCTGGCCTTATGGCCTGACATTGTGCGTCAGGAAGTTATGTAAATCAACGCGCCCGGCGTCCGAGAATAACGCTTGCGACATCCGAAAAAACGTATTCAGTAGCGGCTCGCGGGCGAAGAAAGTTTATTCACCTGCGTCGAAAAATTCATGCAACGCGCGGGGGGAAACAGGATACTAACACCCTCGACTCGTCAGCAGCCCCAATGCGTCGCGCCGTACCGAACACGGGACGGCGTTGACGATGCGCGATTTAAAGGGGGAGGGTCACGGAGTCGAATTGGATGAAGGACGAGTTAAAAAAAGACCTTCATCACAACTCATAGGATTTTACACGGAGGAAATAAATTTACATGCGTAAAGCATTATTCATGGCTTTGTTTTTTGTCTTCTGCGCGGCGCCGGCTTTTGCGCAGGATGATTTTCAGCGCGGCGAATTCGGCGTCATGTTCTCGCATAATCGCGTGGACACGGACGGCGCATTCAATCCCGACCCGGCCGATACCGGGCGTGACGGCTTCCACGGCATCAACGTCGATGCCGGTTACAACTTCACGCGGTACGTGGGCGCAAAGGCCGATTTCTCGTATCACCGGAAATCGACCGACTTCGCCGTTACCGGCGGTACGGTCAACCTCGAAGGCAAGCTGACGCAATTCATGGGCGGCGTCAAGATTCAGGACAATTCCACGGAGACTAAGGTTCGCCCGTTCGTGCAGGCTCTCGCCGGTATCGGCCACGTCAACATCGAGTCGGACGGCGCCCTCGGCAACTTTGATCAGAGCGATCAGGGTTTCGCCGCGGCGGTCGGCGGCGGCCTTGACATACGCGTTCACCGGAATGTCGATTTCCGCGCGATCAAAGTCGAATACAACCCCGTCAGGATCGAAGGCGAGACCGGCAACAACATACGCATCGGCGTCGGTCTCAACTTCCGCTTCTAAACGCGACCGACACGTTCGCAAACAAAAACTGCCCGCGCCTTTCGAGACGCGGGCAGTTTCGTTTTATCGCCGCTAGACAGTACGGAATGCCGTCGCGCGCATTTCAAACGGCTCGCATCTCAACTCATTTTGACGCGGGCGCGAGCACGAACGATTCGCGCGCGTGGGCTGCGACCGCCGGGGTGCTGAAAGGAAAGAGGCGCGGCGCGACGGCGCGCCAGTCGGCGAGTTGATCCGACCAATGCGGGCTGGCCGGGTCGCCCGACACGCCGAGCGCGATGCCTTGCCGGGTCTTGTCCCAATCGCTCAAGTCCGCGATGAGACGCATTGAAACGCCCGCGCCGACGTTGACGGTCGCGCCCGCCGCGCGACCGCCGCTGCCGTTCACCGGAACCGGCTCAATCGTAAATCGTCTTCCGACGAGGGGGACGGCGGCGAGCGGGTGCGGAAAACGCGCCGGGTTGTAACGCCCCCAAGTCCATTGCGACTCGTCCGCGCCGAGCCGCGATGCCAGAGCCGCGCGCGCATCCCGCAAACAGGCGCGCATCAACTCGCCGTAATTCCCGAACTCCTTCGGCAGCCACTCCGCCGCGCGTTCCGTCGCGATGCGATTGAAGAACACGTCACTGCTCGCCCAGCGAAACGCCCGCGCGCGCGCCTCTCCGAGCGCTTCGTTCAGGATACGTCGTCGAAAGGCAAGGCTCATTTCCGCCACGAGCGGCGCGACGTTCGACTCGGCCGTCACGCGGCCGTCCCAGCGTTCGAGATAAGCGATTGCCTCACGCCTCTTGTTATCGTCGAGAGGCGTTTGACCCGTTGCGGCGTTGACGAGCGCGGCAGGCGTGCCGAGGAGCGAGGCCGCGGCGCGTGCGAACTCCGCTCCGCCGATTGAATAAACATCGCCCTGCACTTCGCGATAATCCGCCGCCGTCAACTTCGGCTTTCGGCTCAACAAATCGTAGATGCGGCGCGAGCGATACGGCGCAGCCCATTCGTGAGTGAGATGATGCGGGTAATCGCGCCCGACGACGCGGCTGTTCGCCGTGACGATTAAACCGGACGGCGGATCATAGACGTGCGGCAGCCTGTCGAACGGGATGAAGCCTACCCACTCGCCCGCATCCGTCCGGCCGTCGAAGGGAACGCTTCCGTCGCCGCTTCTTCTGATGGGAACGCTGCCCGCGCCGTAGTAGCCGATGTGGCCCGCGGTGTCGGCGTAAATGAAATTCTGTGTCGGGCCGCTGTAGACGCTGAGCGCATCGCGAAATTCGTTCCAGTCGCGTGCGCGGTTGATTTTGTAGAAGGCGTCAAACTCCGTGCGCCTGGGGTCGAGCGCAGTCCAGCGCAAGGCGTAACGCTTGCCCTCGCTTTCGAGGATGATGGGGCCGTGGCGCGTGGTCGTCACGTCGAACACGACGGTCTCGGTCGAGGCGTCAGTCAGACTCTTACGCACCTTGATCTCTTCGCTTCGCACTTCGGCCTCGCGCAGACCGTCCGGCGTTTCGTAGAAATTCTTTTTGTCCGCGCTGAAATTTTCGAGATACAAATCCTGCACGTCCGGGTCGAGGTTGGTCATGCCCCACGCGAAATTTTCGTTGTGGCCGATGACGATGCCGGGTATGCCGGGCGCGGTGACGCCCGCAACGTGCAGGCCGGGCGCGCGAAGATGTGCCATGTGCCAGATGGAAGGCGCGGAGGTGGGCAGGTGCGGATCGTTGGCGAGCAGCGGCTTGCCCGAAGCGGTGCGCTTGCCGCTCGCAACCCAGTTGTTGCTCACGGCGCGGCCATCCATGTACAGTCCGACGCGTTCGAGCGAATGCTTCGCCAGCGTCGTGACGCGTTCGACCTCGGCAATCAATTCGATTCGTTCGCGTTCGGCGAGCATCGTCTCATACGCCGCGCCGGTTTTTGCGGCTCGAATTTTCGCGGTGGGCTTCTTTCTGTTTTTATTCGATGGCGGCGACTTCACGTCGTCGCTGCCGACGACGATAACGTCGAGCGCCGAACTGCCGGGCAGCAGTTGCGCGCGGCGTGCAGGCGGCAGGTCTGACAGCATGGCGCGCGAGATGTCCGTCGGCCACGTTGTCGAGAGCGTCTCGGCGAAAATCTTACCGATGACGAGCGAGTCGGCCGGACGCCACGGGCGCGGCCGGTATCCGATGAGTTGAAACTCGACGGGCAGGGGAGTCTCTTTACCGTCGCGCGATTCGATGTAAGCGTTGACGCCGCGCGCGTAATCTTCGAGCGCGGCGCGCGTCGCGGCCGAGGTGCCGGAAACCAGCGCCTCCGAGAGCGCGGCAAAGCCGAAGATGCGACGCCGCTTGTCTTCTTCGAGCGCGGGGCGACCGAAAATCTCAGCCAGTTCGCCGCGCGCCGTGCGTCGCAGTAAATCCATCTGCCACAGGCGGTCGCTCGCGGTCGCATAACCCTGCGCGAAATAGAGGTCTGCCTCGTTTGACGCTTCGATGTGCGGGATGCCGCGCTCGTCGCGACGCAGACTGACGGGCGCGCGCAGTCCCGCGAGCGTCAGGGTTTTTGAGCCGGGCGGCGTCGATGCGGCTTGAGATTGCGCGTAGGTTGCGGAAACGAGTGGCGACGCGTAAGTGAGAAAAATCGAGAGCAGCAGGGAACAGGCTTGCAGATGTTTTTTCATGTAATCAGCCGACGCTCATCCGGGTGAGTTTTGTCGGCGTTTGCGCTTGAGCGGGTTTGAGAACTTGCGGCGGGATGGTAGCACAAGAGAAGAATTGATTCATTTTTTCATTGTTTCAGCACGCTAGTGGAAACTATGCACTTTAGTGCAAGACTTTAGTTGCTACACACTTCTTCTGAATGTTAGAAGTGCGGCAACATGAAAGAGAACCGATACGGGAGTCATTCAGTCACGAGATTGACGGCA
>DASQMC010000004.1:0-57781 GCA_035645695.1 Pyrinomonadaceae bacterium | reverse complement strand
TGAAGATGAGCCTGTATTTTATTCTGAATGAAGATGAGCCTATGTTTTATTCCGACTTCCGGTTTCTGAATTCTATCTCATATCTTCGGGTTCATCGTTCATCGTTCCGCGTTCATCCTTTCTTCTATGACTCCTGAAGGCAAATTGTTGATGGTGGATGCGCGGCGACGTTTCGCGCGGCTGGTGGCGCAGCCGGAGGCGTCCATCGAGTTGGCGCACGCGGCGTTGCTGGTGGCGGCGGAGGAGCGCCCCGGTTTGGATGTCGAACATTATCGCGCGCGGCTGTATGAGTTGGGTCTCGCGGCGCGCGAGCGCATCGAGAGGGCCGGAGAGCCGAACGCGGTCGTCACGCTCAATAAATTTCTCTTTGAAGAATTGGGCTTCGCGGGGAATCAGAGCGACTACTACGACCCGCGCAACAGCCTGCTGTCCGACGTGCTCGACCGGCGCAAGGGGATTCCCATCACGCTCTCGCTGGTTTACATGGAAGTCGGGCGGCGCGCGGGAGTTCGCGTCGAAGGCATCGGGCTGCCGGGACATTTCATCGTGCGCGCGGAGGCCGCCGAAGGCGAGCCGGTTCTGGTCGATCCGTTCAACGGCAAGGTGGTTGATGCGGACGATTGCCAGGAGCGGCTCGACACGTTGTACGGCGGGCAAGCGCCGCTCGCCGACGCGCACCTCCAAGCCGTCCCGACGCGCGAAATCCTCGCGCGCCTCCTGCGCAACCTGAAAGGCATCTACGCGCAGGCCGGACTCTATCGCCGCGCCCTTTCCGTCATCGAACGAATCCTGCTCGTCGCGCCGCATGCGTTGGAGGAACGGCGCGACCGCGGCGCGCTGCTCGCGCAACTCGGCCGCTACTCGGAAGCCATCGTCGATATCGAAGCCTATCTCACAGGCGCGCACAACCCGCCCGACGCCGAACGCGTCACAGAACAGTTGAAGCAGATGCGTTTACAACTGGCAAGACTCAATTGAGTTTCAAGTTTCAGGTTTCAGGTTTCAAGTTAAAAACAGAAGACCTTTCAGACTTGAAACCTGAAACTTGAAACCCATTCCCTTATGAAGTTTCTCGACATTCTCCGTCTCGCATTGCGCAACCTGCGTGAGGCGCGCCTGCGCGCGGGGTTGACGACGCTCGGCGTCGTAGTGGGCGTCTCGATGATCGTCTCGATGATGTCGTTCGGGCTGGGCTTGCAGCGCAACGCCGTGCAGCGTTTCCGCGACCTGGACCTGTTCAACGAGATCACCGTCAGCGGGCGCAGCCTCGTCGGCCTCGTCTCGGCGGCGATGGGTGACAGGGGCGGCGAAGGGGAACGCGAGGGGCGCAGGCGGCGCGGGCAGGCGAGTTCAGATGAAGGGGCGCGCAAAACACCGGAGCGTATGCTGACCGAAGCCGCGCTCGCCGAGATCGCCGGACTGCCGGGCGTTGCGTCCGTCGAGCCGAACATAGATTTGACGACTTACGTGCGCGCCAACAAACGCTCCCTGCTCAGACAGGTCGGCGGCGCGCTCGTGCCGAACGGGGCGACGCGCTTCAAGACTTATCTCGCCGGTCGGATGATCAGTTCGCCGGAAGCGGACGAGGCTGTGGTTGACGAGACGTTTTTGCGCAGCTTCGGTTTCGAGCGGGCTGAAGACGCCGTCGGGCAGACGTTGGAACTGCTTGCGCCGGGCGGCCGGGGCACGGAGAGCAGGCGAGGCGGGGAAGCGGCGGCCGTTGGCAAAGAGGGCGCGGAAGCGAAGAGCGAGACGGTCGCGAGTAATGAAGCGGCGCGGGGCGAGGATGACGAGGAATTGACTTTCTTCGGGCTGCCGCTGGAAGAAGCATCGACGGAAAGCGACACGGCTGAGGCACTCGCGGCGCGAACGTTTCGCATCGTCGGCGTATTGCAGACGGAGGTCGAGGGCGGGCCGCCGAACGGCAGGAAATTTCGCGGCATGATGCCCGTCTCAAGCATCTACATCCCGCTGCCCGCCGCGCGACAGTGGGCGGACATGTATCGCAACTCGATCAGCGAGGTGGCATTTCGGCTGGCGCGCGAGAGCGGCGTCCTGAAGGATGACGATACGGAAGGTTACGGGATGGCTATCGTGCGCGTGACCGACCCGGACGTGTTGCCCGACGTGCAGCGGCGTCTGAACGAACTCGGCTTCAACAGTTTCTCAATCGTTGATCAGTTGAAGGAATTGCGCACGGTCTTCCTCATCCTCAACTCCGCGCTCGGACTGCTCGGCGGCATCTCGCTGCTCGTCGCCTCGTTCGGCATCGCCAACACGATGGTCATGTCTATCCTCGAACGCACGCGCGAGATCGGCATCATGAAGGCCATCGGCGCGGAGGACAGGGAGATAAAACTGATCTTCTTCGTCGAAGCGGGCATGATCGGTCTGATGGGCGGCGTTGCGGGCGCGCTCGCCGCGTGGGCGATAGACGCGGTGGCGAACCGGCTGGCCTACAAGTTTATCCTGCAACCGCGCGGCGTCTCTTACGTGGATTTCTTCGCGCTGCCGCCCTTCCTCTGGCTCGGCGCGATCCTCTTTGCCGTCGTCGTCGCCATCCTCGCCGCCCTCTACCCGGCCGCCCGCGCCGCGCGCATCGACCCGGTAAAAGCCCTCAGACACGACTGAGAAGAAACGCTGAAGAAAAAACGATGAAGTAGGAACGCGGAACGATGAACTGAAGACATCTCGCTTTCAGTTCATCGTTCCGCGTTCCTACTTCATCGTTTAACTTTATCCTTCCGCTTCGCGTTGGATGGCTGCCTCGCCGCCGACGCGCGCGGCGGCGCGTGCGAGCAGGATCAGCACGACGATGGCGACGATGGTGGCGAGTATGGCGTATGTGTAGAGAGCGGCGAGGCTCTCGCCCGTGCCGAGCACTTGCTTGATGGTCTCTTTGATGGCCTCGTTCCATGCGAGAGCGGCGACGAGTCCGAGTGAGGCCGAGGCGAGCGTGATCATCGTCTGGAAAAACATGCGGGCGTTGTTCATGAAATCCTCCTTGTTGATGGCAATGAAGCGTGTTGGAACGCCCCTGTTCTTAAGCCATCGGAGGTTTCCGCGTCAACATTTTTATCGCACGCGTCAGGCTAACAGCGCCGCGACAGACGGCGACTGATTCTTCGGTCGCCGCGCTCAGGAACAGAGCGGCGGGCTTGGCAGGGAAAACGAATGCAGGATGCGTTCCGCCGTCTCGATGCCTGCGACCGTGAGCGAGAATTCTAAATTGGAACGAGGGTGAGGGTAGCAGGACGGCAGGCGACGGATGCCGCTGAGGATGCCGCCGCTCGCGGGTCGCAGGTTGACGCTGCCCTGATCGCGCAGCCTGCCCGTGCCCGGTTCGATCACGACGTAGCGGACGGATAAATCTTCGACGCTCGTGCGCTGGTTACGCGGATCGAAGTCGAACCCGCTGCCCTCTATTTCGAGCCACACGATGTAGGTTTTCGTCTCCTTCTCCTTCGCGCGTTTGTTCGCCTCGCCGCGCGTCATCTCGCCCCCGGAAGCTACCTGCAACCTACGGCTGTCTTGCAGGCGACGCCCCACCACGCCCGGCAGATTTTCCGCCATGCCGAGCGCGTGCCGTAACATGCCCGACGGTGAACCCGCGACGAGCAGGGAAATCTTCTCCGGCTCGGGCGTCGGTTCTTTAACGGGCGCGGCCGTCCCCGTGGGTGTCGGAACGGGCGGGTCGATCTTCGGTTTCGCCACACGCCTCCCCGCCTGCGCATACCCCATGCCGACCGCCGCCATCACCAGCAACGCGCAATAGAAGAACGCGACCGCCCCGCGCGCTTTAACGCGCTTCCTGCTATTTGAAAAATTTGCTTCCCGCATGACCATCTCGCCCCCGCTATTCCTATCAGCCTTAACTCTTCCAAGCCCTACTCGACGAAACTCACGCACGAGCGCCGAGCGGTTTGCCGCAACGATTGCAAAACTTGGCCGACGGGTCGCGTTGCGCCGCGCCGCAGTTCTCACAGGTGTTGCCGCGTCTGAGGTCTGCGCCGCAGGTGGCGCAGAAGGCCGCGCCGGACGTGTTCGTCGTGCCGCACGTGCCGCAACTGCCGGGCATCGGCGGCACGTAGCCGCCCGCCTTGCGCGCGATGTGCGCTTCGATGATCTTCCAGGAGTCTTCCGTCAGGCGGTGCTGCCAGTATGCGCCGAGCGCGGGGAGCGCCAGCAGCAGACCCGCCGAGAGGATGACGGCGACCGCCGCCACCGCCGCTTTATCCAGCCACTTCTGCATTCCGATCTCGACGCGCGTGCCGCCGTGCTCGGGCGTGATCTTGATCGTCAACGCGGAGGAGAGTCCCGTGAGGTCGCGCAGCGTCCCGGCCTTGCGCGCTTGCAGCACGGCGGTCTGCGCCACCTGCATCGATTGCACCTCATAGTCGCCCTCGTCGAACAGGCGGCGCAACTCCGCGACCAAACTCGGCACATCCACCCCGACGCCTGGATAATATCTGTTGTCCATAAGTCTCCTGAATGAAAAAGGGGAAGGGGGAAGGGGTAAAGGGTAAAGGTAAAGAAATAAAGAGCGGTGAGAGGTCAGCACGAGTTTTGTTTTGACCTTTCCCCTTTCCCCTTTCCCCCTTCCCCTATGTCTTTAACCTTTTCTTCGCTTTGCCGCGCCCTTTCGCGTAAACTCATTCTACGCTCAAACGCGCCTGACAGTTCAACGTAGACGCGCAATCTTTCGAGGAGACACGATTACATGAAGACACACGTGCGCGCCGCCCTCGCGCTGTTTCTAACCATCAACTTTGTCTGCGCGGCGACTTTGCCGCTTGCCCGCGCCCAGTCGAAAGAGGCCGCGCCCGCGCTCGACGGTTTCACCGCCCGTGAATCGGATGCCGAGCGACAACTCGAAGAACGTTTCCGCGCCGTGCCGCTTCCCAGTTCGGCGCGCGAACACCTGCGCACGCTCACGCGCGAACCGCACGTTGCGGGCACGCCCGAAGATTATCGCACGGCCGTTTACGTCCGCGACCAGTTGCGCAAGTATGGCATCGGCGCGGAACTCAGGGAGTATCAAGTCCTGCTGCCGTACCCGAAACGCCCGACGGTGCTCGAACTCGTCGCGCCGCGCCGCGTGCGTCTGAGTTTGCAGGAGGCCGTCCTGCCGCAAGACCCTTCATCTTCGCATCAAAAAATCATCCCGCTCTTTAACGGCTACTCCGCTTCGGGCGACGTGACCGCGCCGCTCGTCTACGTCAACTACGGATTGCCGGATGATTACGAGGCTCTGAAAAAGATCAAGGTTGACGTGCGCGGCAAAATCGCCATCGCGCGTTACGGCCGTTCGTTTCGCGGCGTGAAGGCGAAGGTGGCGGAAGAGAACGGCGCGGTCGGTCTCGTCATCTATTCCGACCCGGCCGACGACGGCTACGTGCAGGGCGACGTTTACCCGAACGGCCCGTGGCGTCCCGAAACGTCGGCGCAGCGCGGCTCAGTCATGTACCTCTTCCAGTATCCCGGCGACCCGCTGACGCCGGGCAAGCCCGCCATCCCCGGAACCGCGCGACTCAAACAAGACGACCCGACGCTCAACATCCCGCGCATACCCGTCCAGCCGATCTCCTACGGCGACGCGCGCCGCCTGCTCGAACCCCTGCGCGGCCCCGTGCGCCCCGCGGGATTTCAGGGCGGCCTGCCCTTCGCCTATCACGTCGGCGGCACCGAGGACGTGCGCGTCCATTTGAAGACCGAGATGGATTTTCAAGTCCGCACAATCTGGAACGTGATCGGCCGCATAGAGGGCGCGGAAGAACCGGATCGCTGGATCATCCTCGGCAATCACCGCGACGCTTGGACGTTCGGCGCGGTTGACCCCAACAGCGGCACGACCGCCATGCTCGAACTCGCGCGCGGCTTCGGCGAACTGATGAAAACAAACTGGCGACCGCGCCGCACGATCATCTTCGGCAGTTGGGACGGCGAGGAACACGGCCTCATCGGCTCGACCGAGTGGGTGGAGGAACACGCCGCCGAGTTGAGAGAAAAGGCCGTCGCTTATCTCAACATGGACTCCGCCGTCTCGGGCGCGAACTTCGGCGCGTCGAGCGTGCCGACGCTCTGGAAACTCATTCGCGCCGCCGCGCGCGACGTGCGCGACCCGAAGACCGGAAAGTCCGTCTATCAGGCATGGCAGGATCGCGCACGCGACGCGCGCCCCGAAGCCGAGTTGACGGACGCGAGCGCAGGCACGGACGCGAACATCGCCGAGGCGCGCATCAACGCGCTCGGCTCGGGTTCGGACTACACGCCTTTCCTACAACATCTCGGCATCACCTCGCTCGACATGGGCTTCGGCGGCGACTACGGCGTCTATCATTCAACCTACGATTCGTTCAACTGGATGGAGAAATTCGGCGACCCCGATTTCACTTATCACGTCGCCGCCGCGCAAATCTGGGGCACGATGGCGCTGCGCCTCGCCAACGCGCGCGCCCTCCCCTTCGACTACGCGGACTACGCCGCTGAAGTCCGCGACTTCATCAACGAGACTCAGAAGACCGCCGCGCGCCGCAAACTCGCCGACGACTTCGACGGTAAAGCCATGCTCGACGCCGTCAAAGATTTAAGCGACGAAGCGGCGCGCGTGCAGTCTCGCCGCAACGCTCTGCTCGAAGAGATCGAATCACGCACGCGCGCCGGTGACGCGCAGCCGCGCGCGATGATGCCGCTCAAGCGCATCAACGACAGCCTCATCGCCGCCGAGCGCGCGCTCACGGACGAACGCGGCCTGCGCAACCGCGCGTGGTACAGGCATCAAATCTACGCGCCCGGTCTTTACACGGGCTATGCCGCGCAACCGCTGCCCGACTTGCGGCAGGCCATTGACGACCGCAACACCACGAACGCGCGCGAAGCAGCCGCGCGCATCACGGAAGCCATCCGCCGCGCAGTCCGGGTGTTGAAAGATGGAGCGGAAAACTAAACGGGCGAGCAGTGAGATGGCTATGTCTGACATCTGTACAGCCGTCGTCGGATTGCTGAGAGTCCCGTGGGGGCGACCGGAAATAGCCCGGCGATTTATCGCCGGGAGCACTACGGTGAGTCAACATAAAGAGTCCCATAGGGACGATTGAAATAATTTTTCAATCGTCCCTATGGGACTCTTTAAAGTTATTCCATCTGCAACCCGGCGATAAATCGCCGGACTATTTTCAACTGTTCCTACGGAACACGAAGAAACTGCCGGAACACAAATAAGTTACGGCCTTGCCTTTGCCTTATCAGTTTTTCTTTTTCTCGCCCTTCTTCTCATCCTTCTCGTTCTTCTTCTCGTCCTTCTTCTCGTCCTTTTTCTCCGCAGCGCCTTCGGGCAGCTTTTTCGACGCGTCGAGAATCTGGCGCAGGTTGTCTAGAGCCTGTTCGAGGGCTTCGCGTTCGCCTTCGCCGGAAGCAGTTTCGCGCAGCGTCATAAGCTGCGGGAGGAAGCGCGCGGAGGCTTCGGCGAGATGCTTGACGGCTTTCGGGATGAGCGAGCTATTGGGGGCGCGCACGGCCACGTCGTCTATGTTGTTGATGGCCTCGTCGAGTATGCGCGCGAGGTCGTTGAATAACTGCGCGCGCGTGCCCTTCGGGAGTTCGCCCCATTTTTCCAAATCTTTGGCCGAAGGAGTTTGCGCACCGGCCGCGTCCTTGACGGCGACGACGCGCCGCTCGGCGATCTTGACGAAGAGTGCGATGCGGCGGTCGAGTTCCTGCGTGTCGCGCACCATCTCCGTCTCCTGTTCCGTCAGGTGCTCACGCCTCTGAGAGGCGAAGCTGCTGGCGTCCGTGCGCGCGACGGGCAGCAGCGCGACGGCGACGAGCGCGATTAGGAGAGACGCATTGAAGCGCGCGAGATGTCGGGCAAAGTTTTTCATCGTGTGGCTCATTTGAATGTGGCGGTTAAAAAATCAATTCCGTCGCACTTGCGCCGGAAGGCCGGGCGGCAAGGGCTGCCGGAGCATCGTTCAAGCCTAAGAGAGCTTCATATTGCCTGACGCTCTCAAGGCATGATCGTGTCGCTGTAGAAGGCTTCGACGGCTTCGGTGCGCAGTTCGCGGACGAGTTTGACAAGCGCGAGCAGGTTGCCCGAAAACTCGCCCGGCGTCGCGCGTCGCATGGCCTCCACGCGCGCGAGTTGTTTGTGCAAAGACTGTTCGACGCGTTTGAAGAGATCGCGCGAACGATTACTGGCATTGCCCGTGCGATATAAGTGTTGGAGGATGTCTTCCATCAACGCCTGATAGACGCCGAGGTCGGCCGCGGCGGCGTTGAATTGTTTGAGTTCCGTCTGCTGTTCGGCGCGAGCGAGCCGCGCCTCGGCCAGTTCGAGAGTCAGGCGCGTGCGCGCCTTCTCGTCGCGCGCGGACAACAACTGCGTGCGCGCCTCCTGCGGGATGTAGACCATCGGCGGCGGCGCGGGCTGCGGCGGTACGACAAAATCCTGCGCGCGCGCCCCTGACGACAGGGAAGCGGCGAACATGAATGCCGACAGAAGCACGAGCCGGTTTCGATAGAGGGTTGAACGATACATGTGTGCGTGCGTCTAAACTCTCTCCCGCGCAAGGGGGAGCACTTTCTAATTACTCTCTCCCGCGCTTAAGGGAGGGGCGCTTTCTAATTCTTCTTCCGCTTTGCTCCCTGCCCGTTCTTTATCTGCTTGCGCAGATTCGGCAGGCGCAGGTTGACCTTTTCCATCTCCAGATTGTTCTGCGCGGCGTCGGCCTTCGCCAGAAATGTTTCGTAGGCCGAGAGCGCGAGTTCATATTCGCCCGTCAGGTCGTAGGCGCGCGCAAGGAGAAAATAAGTGACGGGCAGTTCGGGGCGCGCGCGGTTGAGCCATTGATATTCGACGAGCGCCTCGGGGTATTGTTTCAACCCGTCGAGAGCGGTCGCGAGATTCGCATGCGCCGCATAGTTGTCGGGCGCGCTCGCAAGTATGCGCCGCAGGAGCGCGGCGGCCTCCGCGAAGCGACGCGCCTGCACGAGGGCGGACGCATAGCCGGTCGCGTAGTTGACGCTCGTGGGCGCAAGTTCGGCGGCGCGGCGATAATGCGTGAGTGATTTTGCCGGGTCGTCGATGCGATATTTTTCGCCCGCACGCGCATGATAGTTGGCGAGACGCTCGCGCAACTGCACGGAGCCCGGCGCGGCCTTGAGAGCCGCTTCGACATCCGTGATGGCGCGCTCGTAGTCGTCCGTGTTGGCTGCGAGTTCCGTCCGCTCCTCGACGGCGGCGATGTTGCCGGGGTCGAGTTGGAGCGCGCGTTCGACGCTGGCGGCGGCGGCGCTTTCATCTCCGGCGATTCGTTCGATGCGCGCGCGCGTCGCCCACAAAGCGGCGGGGGCGTTCGTGTCGGCCGTCGCGCGCCGGATCAGTTTGACGGCCTCCTCCTTCGCGCCCGCGCGCAGGCGCAGAGAGGCGAGCGCGGCGAGAGCATTCACGTCTTTCGGATCGAGTTCGACGGCGCGACTCAGAAACGGCACGGCTTTGGCATCGTCGCCGGCGCGCGCTAAAAGAAGGCCGAGCGCGGTTTGCGGCAGAGACCATTCGCGGCGCAGTTCGGCGGCGCGGCGCAGGGATTTTTCCGCCTCCGGTAATTGTTTGAGCGCGACGTGCGCGACGCCCTTTTGATATTCGGCTTCGGGAAATTCGGGGCGCACTTTGATCGCTTCCGCATAGAGCGCGACGGCGCGCGCGAGGTCGCCGCTGGCATGTGCGTCCTGCGCGCGGTTGAAAATCTTCGCCGGGTCGGCTTCGACATCGTCCGCGTCATCGGCCGTCTGAGCGTGGAGCGACGCGGCGCAGGCAATGACGAGGAGCGACCAGACGAGGGTGCGCGCCATAAAGTGTGCAAGAAACGGACGTGTGAGTCTCAACTGCTATTGCTTTCGTTCGGATGTGAAATTTGTTTGCCGAAACGTGAACCGAAAGAGGCGTCGGCGATGCCGATAGGCTGTTCTGCCGCGCGAGCATAACATGCGTTCCGCAGACGCGTCCACGACACTCTTTGACGAATCGTTGCGCTTTGTATGGATGATGGGTTGCGTCCTTCAAGATGCCTGCGATAACATGCGCGCTATCCTGATTTTCAAACTTAAACTTCGAGTCGGCCGTCGCCGCGAGCGACGGCAACGCGTCGGGCAAGTCGGGCAGGCCTCTTGAAACGGACACAGGTCTTGGAGCGGAGCGACGATGGCATTGAGCGATCTGGTAGTTGAAGAGGTCTTGCGCGGCGGTCTTGAACCGAAGGCGACTTTGGTCAATGAGCCGAAGGCGACTCCCGTCGATGCGCCGGAGGTGATTCCAGTCGATGCGCCGAAGGTGATTCCAGTCGATGTGCCGGAGTCGATCCCGGTCGATGTGCCGGAGTCGATCCCGGTCGATTCGCCGGAGGCGGTTTCGCCCGAAGCGGCCAGGAAAGAACTCGCCCTGCGCACCCTCTTTCGCGAAATGACATCCGTGCTCGTGGCTTTCTCCGGCGGCGTAGATAGCTCTTACGTGGCCTACGTCGCGGCGGGCGAACTGGGCGACGGCACTCTCTGCGTAACGGGTGAGTCCGCGAGCCTCGCCGCGCACCAGCGTTCACAAGCCGCGGAGGTCGCGGCGCGCTTCGGTTTCCGTCACGAGATGCTCGATACCGAAGAGATGTCCGACCCGCGCTACACGGCAAACGCGGGCGACCGCTGTTATTTCTGCAAGACCGAACTCTATTCAAAACTCGCCCCGCTCGCCTCCGAGCGCGGGCTGAGTTGCGTCGTTGACGGCTCGACGACGGACGACCTCGGCGATTATCGCCCCGGCCGCGTCGCCGCCGCGGAACACGGCGTGCGCAGCCCTCTGGTCGAAGTCGGCATGAGCAAGCGAGAGGTGCGCGAACTGAGCCGCCGCGCCGGACTCCCGACGTGGGACGCCCCGGCAAGCCCCTGCCTTTCTTCACGCATCGCCTATGGGACGACCGTCACGCTGGAGCGTCTGCGCGAGGTGGAGACGGGGGAAGAGATCATGCGTGCGCTGGGTTTTCGGGAGTTTCGCGTCAGGCATCACGACGAACTTGTGCGCCTCGAAATAGCCCCGGCGGAACTTGGGAAGGCGCTCCGGCGCGAAGTTACGGATGAACTCGCGCGCCGCTTTCGCGCCCTCGGCTTCCGCTACGTAACGCTCGATCTCCACGGCTATCGCACGGGCGCAATGAATGAAATCTTAAAAGAGCGTGAATCGTGAATCGTGAATCGTGAATAGATAGAAAGGGTTCTATCTATTCACGATTCACGATTCACGATTCACGAGATGGAGATGAACATGTCTATTACGATGGTTGAAGACGCTGTGCCGGAAGCGAAAGAGGCTAATCCGTTCGAGTCGATGATGTCGCGTTTCGACCGCGCGGCTAAGTTGCTCGATCTCAACCCCGATCTCTACGCCGTGATGCGCGTGCCGAACCGGGAATTGAAAGTTTACATTCCGGTGCGCATGGACTCGGGGCGCATACAGGTTTTTGAAGGGTTTCGCGTGCAGCACAACTTCGCGCGCGGCCCCGCCAAAGGCGGCATCCGCTACGCGCCCGACGTGACGATTGAAGAGGTGCGCGCCCTAGCCGCGTGGATGACGTGGAAGTGCGCGGTGGTCAATGTCCCGTTCGGGGGCGCGAAAGGCGGCGTCATCTGCGACCCGTGGCAGATGTCGCAGGGCGAATTGGAGCGCATGACCCGGCGTTATGCCTCCGAGTTGATAGACATCATCGGGCCGGAGAAGGATGTGCCCGCGCCCGACATGAACACCAACGAGCAGACGATGGCGTGGATCATGGACACATATTCCATGCATGCGCGCCACACCGTAACGGCGGTTGTGACGGGCAAGCCGATTGATCTCGGCGGCTCGCGCGGGCGGCGCGAGGCTACCGGGCGCGGCGTCCTTTTCGTCGTTAACGAGGCGATGAAGAAATTCAAGATGACGCCACCCTCGACGCGCGTCGTGGTTCAGGGATCGGGCAACGTCGGCGGGATCGGCGCGCAGTTGATGCACGAGGCCGGTTATAAGGTGATCGCCATCTCCGACATGCACGGGGGCATCTACAATCCCGCCGGGATAGACATCCCCGCCGCCATGGAGCATTTGCGTGCGACGCGTTCGTTCGAGGATTATCCGAACGCCGAACGCGTGTCGAACGCCGAGTTGCTGGAAATCGAGTGCGACGTGCTCGTGCCCGCCGCGACGGAGAACCAGATCACGTCGCAAAACGCCGAGCGCATCAACTGCAAGGTGCTGGCCGAAGGGGCGAACGGCCCGACGACGGCCGCCGCCGACGCAATCCTTCAGCAGAAAGGCATCTTCGTGATTCCAGACATTTTAGCCAATGCGGGCGGCGTCACCGTCTCGTATTTCGAGTGGGTGCAGGATCGCATGGGCTATTTCTGGAAGGAAGACGTGGTCAACGAGCGCTTGCAGGACGTGATGGTGGCGAGTTTCAACGAACTCGTGAAGTTCGCCGAGAAGCACAATGTGGACACGCGCACGGCGGCTTATATGCTCGCCATTGACCGCGTGGCTTACGATACACGCATGCGCGGCATCTACGCGTGACAAAAACGTGTAGGGATTTTTAATGCTAAGTCGTGAAAAAGTCTTGATTTCCGCGCCAATGTAGAGTATGGTCTGCCGGAAATCGTTGTGTAGGAGCAGAGTCGGAAAGTGTAAACTCACGATAAAGTTCCGGCATTTCGATTCCCGGCGTTGACATAGGCGTCCACTGTTTTGTATAAGCAGTAACGTCTTACAGTTAATCAGGCTAAAGTAAGAATACAGTTGAGAGGCGCAAAGAGGCAGGTTTTAAGCGCCCGCGAACACAGAATACGTGTTCGGCTCCTCTCGCTGCTCCGCTCCAGCTACAAGGCGTTTCGTTCGAGGGCGGTAGCAGTTTTACATTTGACTCTGTTGTGTACGCTTGTAGTTGGAGCGTCTGCATCCCACCAAAAGTACAAGGGAATGTTCGTGTTATCACGATGAAAATCGTCGGACAACAAAATCACACGGCAAACGCGCGTACCTTCGGGCCTGGGATTGGCAGTCGCCCCTTCCCGCAAAATTACATTACTCATTTCGCAGGAGGAATGCGATGAGACTCGCGAGAAGAGCGTCCGTTATGGCGCTCACCCTGTTGGTGCTGTGTGCCGCAGTATCAGCTCAAACACTTCGGCCGGCGGATGATCCGAGAAACACCGCTCCGACCGTAGGCACAGGCGGCCCCGTTGGTGGCCCCACCGGACTCTTCACCATTTACGATGGCTCGACGCTGCGTAAAGGTGAATTCACTTTCAGCATTGCATACAGCAACTTTGACCGCGACCCGGGCAACGTGGACATCACGGAAACCCCGCTCAGCTTCCAGGTCGGTCTCTCCGATCATCTCGAACTGTTCTTCAACACGAACGGCTATCGCGGCGTCAAAGTCAACAATCCACAGAACCTGTCGAGTTTCTACCTGCCGAACACTGCGTTATTCACGGCGCGTTTGAACGCGAATGGGACGACCAATCTAACAGCGTTGCAGAGCGGTGCGGCCGTCGTGCTCGCGCCGATCAACAACGTGGTTATCGGTCAGCAGGCTCTGTTCCGCCCCGTCGGCAATCAGCCTTTCGTGCAGTTCCCGTTCGTCGGCGGTTCGGCGGGCAACTTCCAGAACGGCTTCGCCGGGTTTAACCCGCGCTTCACCTTCACGCTCGCTGGCCCGACCGGCCCGAACGCCGGCGGCAGTCATTTCGGCGCGGCGGCCAACTTCCCCGGCATCGGCTCGATCTTCGGCAGCATCCTGCCGGGCGTCGTGCTGACCCAGAGAGCTGTACCCGCGACCCTGACCACCAGCGCGCAGGTCGTACCCGATACGTTTACCCTCGCTCCGTCTTATTTGCCTGATGCGCCTTTTGCCAGCCGTCTCTACGGCGAATCGGCGTTCAGCACATTCAGCATCGGCGCGAAATTTCGCTTCACCGGGCCGAACAACCCGTTCGGCATCGGCTTGATTCCGTTCTACCGGTTCTACGGCGATAATGCCGACGACCGTAGCGGCTTCAACCAGTTGCAGCGCGGCGCAAGCCCCGGCGGCAATATCGGCGATTTCGGTCTCGTCATGTTCGCAGACGGCCGCTTGAGCCGCAGCGTCAATGTCTCGGCCAACGTCGGGTACATTCTGAACAGCAATCCGAGGAGCGAATTGCTGGGCGACGCGGCTCTGTTAGACCGTCCCGATGAACTCATCGCGGGCGTCGGCGTCGATTTCCCTGTCAACCGGTACTTCCAGCCGATCTTAGAAGTTAAATCGGTTCAGTACGTGGGCGGCAGAACGCCGAACGCGTTCCAGAACAACCCGGTTGATTTTCTGGCCGGCGTGCGCATCTTCCCGCGCCGCTGGATGGGTTTCAGCGCGGCCTACCGCGCGCACATGAATCAACAGGGCGGTCGTATCTTCAATGATCGCGGGCAGGAAGATTTCCCGAGTGGTTTCGTCCGCTCGCAAGACCCGCACGGTTATATCTTCCAGTTCTGGGCCGGCCGGCGCAACGAGCGTGCGCCCACAGTCGTTCCGAACAATCCTCCGACGACGGCCGTCTCGGCCAGTCCGTCGAGAGTGGTCTTGGCCGCTGACTGCGGGCCGGATCAACGTCCGAGTGAAGGCTGCACGGCCACCGACAGCACGGTTCAACTCGCGGCCAACGCGACTGACCCGGACGGCGACACGCTGCTCTACACCTGGTCAACCACCGGCGGCCGCATCACGGGCGACGGCGCTAACGTGTCGTGGGACTTGTCGGGCGTCCAGCCCGGCACGTACACGGCCTCCGTGGAAGTTGACGACGGTTGCGGTTGTATCGCGTTCTCTTCGACCACAGTAACGGTCGAGCGCTGCGAGTGTGAGCTGATTCCGACGCCGACGCCGTCGCCGACGCCGTCGCCTGAGGAGTCACCGCTGCCCCCGCCTTCGCCGACCCAGTTCGACACCTACGGCCGCATCGCGCGTAATGACGAGAAAGCACGTCTCGACAACTTCGCGATCCAGTTGCAGAACGATCCGGGTACGCAGGGTTACATCATCGCCTACGGCGGACGCCGTGGCCCCGCTGGTGAAGCTCAGACCCGTGCCGATTTCGCCAAGAACTATCTGGTGAACTCGCGCGGCATCGACCCGGGACGCCTCGTCACGGTTGACGGCGGATTCAGAGAAGAGGCCACCACCGAACTCTGGCTCGTGCCGGGTGGCGCGACACCGCCCACCGCATCACCGAACGTCGATGCGAGCGAGGTGCAAACCACACGCCCGCCGAGACGCGCGCCGCGCAGACGCGGCCGCCGAGACGACGACGAGTAGTCTGACAAAATAGCGCTCGCGCCGCGGCTCCAATAGACGTGCCGCACGCGACCTTAACCGAAGCGCGGGCGATGTTTCTCTACAAGGAAGCATCGCCCGCTTCGCTTTTGCCGGCGGCCGGCAGCATAAGTTCATACAACTGCCACGATTGAATCGCGCATCTTAAAGCGTGTTGAATTTCCCCCTCACACTCGACAACAGGTGCGGTGGAGGCTAGTCTGAGCGCTGAGCGCGTTGCCGTTTGAAGTATCCCCCCTTGAGTTTTAAATGCCAGATGCCACAGAGGAAACAGATGACCTGGGCCATGAAAAAATTATCCCTGTACTTCGCTCTTTTAACTTTAATCGCCTTGCCGGTGTTGCCGTTGCAGGCGACTCTCGCGGCCGGACACTCCATCGACAGCACGCAGGACGCTGCCGACCGCACTTTGAATTGGTCGGTTGCGGGGCCGATGGGCGGCGACGTGCGCGAACTCGTCATTGACCCGAACGACCCGCAGCGCCTTGTTCTGGGAACGATTGATGGGCAGCTTTACGAATCTAAAGACGGCGCGCGCACATGGGCGCGTCTCGCGAATTTCAACCGCCCGAGTATCTACATCGACCACATCATCATTGACCCGCGCGACTCCAGGACCATGTACGTCGCCGCGCACAAACACAAAGAGCCGGGCGGGTTCTTCAAGACGACCGACGGGGGCGAGACGTGGCGTGAAGCGACGGAATTTAAGACGGAAGCCCTGCACTCGCTCGAACAGTCGTCCGCCGACCCGAATATTCTGATCGTCGGCTCGAATCGCGGCGTCTATCGTTCGACCGACTCGGGTGAGACGTGGACGCAACTCCCGACTTCCGCCTATCCTGACATCCGCAACATCGAGTCCATCGCTATCGACCCGCGCGACCCGCGCGCGATCTACGTCGGCACGTGGCACTTACCGTGGAAGACAGAGGACGGCGGGCAGACATGGAAGTCAATCAAGACCGGCATGATCGACGACTCGGATGTCTTCGCCATCGAGATCGACGAGACCCGCCCCGATCACGTTATCGCCTCCGCGTGTAGCGGCATCTACGAGTCGCACAATGCGGGCGCGAATTGGCGCAAGGTGCAGGGCATCCCCTCGCAGTCGCGCCGCACACGCGACATCATGCAGCACCCGGCCATGCCTTCCACCATCTTCGCCGGCACGACCGAGGGCTTCTGGCGTTCGACGAACGGCGGCAATTCGTGGATGCTCACCACCTCGCGCACGCTCGAAATCAATGCCATTGCCGCGCATCGGAAAGAGCCGCAGACGGTCTACCTCGGCACGAATAATTACGGCGTGATGGTTTCGCGCGACGGCGGTAAAAATTTCGTGCCGAGCAACGATGGATACAGCGGCCGGCGCGCTTATGTCATCACTCCCGACCGCGAGCGCGCAGGGCGCGTCTACGCATCTACGATCAACACGGCGACGGGCGGCGGCTTTTTCTTCGTCAGCAATGACAGCGGCGTAACCTGGCAGCCTTCCATGCGCAACATGCCTAGCCGCCTGATCGCCTATTCAATCCTGCAAGACCGCAAAGACGGCAACATCATTTATCTCGGAACTAATCTCGGCGTGTATCGCTCAATCGACCGTGGTCTGTCGTGGACGCCCATCGGCGCGCCGGACGTGAAATCACCCAAGGCCAAACCGGCCAAGAAGCGTGTTGTTTCGACCGTTGCGCGTCGCCGCGCCGCTGCTTCGTCAGGAAGCAACACGGCAGCAGGTGCGGCCGCGGCGCAGGAACCGAATCCCGCCCCGCCCATCGCCGTGCCCGCAAGAAGCGTCAACGACACGGTGAAGCGCGCGCAAGCGGCTTTGAACGCGGCGGGCTACAACGTCGGCACGCCCGACGGGCAGGCGGGTACTCGCACCGTCGCCGCGATCAGACAATTTCAGGCGGCGAAGGAACTACCGCAGACAGGCAAGTTTGACGATGCGACCTTAACCGCGCTCGGTCTTGGTGGCGGCAAGCAGTCGCTCGGCGGGGAACAGGGAATTCAGACCGCGACCATAATGTTGACCGAAACCATCAACGCGCTCGCATATCAGCCTGAAAGTGACGGCAGCCTAAAGATTCTCGCCGCGACCAACAACGGACTTTACCGCACGTCCGACCCGGCGAAGGGTTGGGAGAAGTTGCCCTTCGGCGGGGGGCTGGACGCGCGCACCCTGTCGGTTTCCACGAGCGCGCAAAATCCGCAGACCATCTACGTCGGCACATCAAATTCCGGCGTGCTCATCTCGCGCGACAGCGGGCAGACGTGGCGCGAGGTTGAAGGCATCCCGAAGGGCGTGCCCGTCAACATCATCGAGCAAGACCCGCAGCGTCCCACACACGTCTATGTCGGCACATCGCATACGCTTTTTGTCTCGCACGACGGCGGCGAGAAGTGGAAGCGACGCGGCGGCAACCTGCCCTACGGCAGTTTTACGAGCATCCTCATTAACCCGAAAAACACCGACGAGATTTTTGTCGGCAGCGCATATGAGCGGGCGGAAGGCAACGGCGTTTTTCATTCGATTGACGCAGGTCAGACCTGGAAACGCGTTGACCCTGAACTGCCGAGTCGTCGCGTGTGGGCGCTCGCCTTCGACACGAGCGAGTCCGGCAAGCTGCTTATCGGTTCACACTCCGCGGGCGTCTATATCGCGCAGCGCGAACTGGGCGCGACGACGGCGGTCGCCCCGGCGCAACCTTAACGAGTGATACCCGGTTGATTCAGGCAGTCAGCGTATAGAAGGGAAATGGTTAATGGATGAGTTGATAAATTCCATTGACCATTTCCCTTTAACTTTAAGGATTCCGGCTAGCCGCACCCTATCGCCCGCCCTTCGCTCCCCATATTGCCTTGACATGTTCGCGCGTGGGCGTGTACATTTTCGGCCTACCCGGTCAAGCGACTGGTGATTACCGGATCACGCGGGTGATCCACGGGCACGACAGAAACCGAAACCTTTTTTAATTTTTTCAACTTCTAGACGGCTCGCAATCCCCGCCTCATTCCTTCCGGATCGTCCGGCAATCACCCCCACATCGCCAGCAGAGTTAGACCGCGCGCCACGGGCGCGGTTGAACCGCGAGCGCTTGAGTTTGTGGGTTGTCTGATTGGGAGGCGCGAAAGTTCTTTAACGCGCCGCGAATTCGAGTAGGAGTCCAAGAGTCCGCATGTCCACTGAAGATAATAAGCTGAGCGCAAGCGAGGCTACCAACGAAAACTCACAAACCGGCGCAGGCGACGCCGCTACGCCCGACACCTCGGGCGAGCAGCCGCAAATGCAGTCGCACGCTTCCTCTTCAACGGCCGCCGCAGCCACAACCACCGGAGCTTCTTCATCCGCCTCTGCCGCCCGCACCAGCCGCGCGTCAGACGATGACGACGACGATGACGATCAGCGTTCCGGCGGCGATTTCGATTTCGGCGCCATGCTCGATCAATACGAGCAGGAGCAGGCGGCCTTTCAGGAAGGCTCGGTCGTGCGGGGCACGGTGGTCGGCATCAACGACCGCGGCGTGCTGATCGACTTCGGCTTCAAGTCCGAAGGACTCGTAGATCAGCAGGAGTTCACCGAAAACGGCGAGTTGACCGTCAAGCGCGGCGACGAAGTTGAAGTGCTTATTAAGAGCATGGAGTCGCAGGAGGGGCAACCCATCCTGTCGCGCGCCGACGCTGTGCGGATGCGCGCGTGGGATGCGCTCGAAGAGGCTCATCGCGACGGCACGCCCATCAAAGGCCGCATCATCGAGCGCGTCAAGGGCGGCCTGCGCGTTGACGTTGACGGCGTGGACGCGTTCCTGCCCGGCTCGCAGGTTGACTCGCGCCCGGTGCGCAACCTCGAAAGTTTTCGCGGTCAGGAGATCGAGGCGAAGGTCATCAAGCTCAACCGCAAGCGTTCCAACGTCGTGCTGTCGCGCAAGGCCATACTTGACGAGCAGAACGAAGGCCGCAAGGGCGAGACGCTCGACAACCTGGAAGAGAGCATCATCGTTGACGGCCAGATCAAGAACCTGACCGACTACGGCGCGTTCGTCGATCTCGGCGGCATTGACGGGCTGCTTCACGTCACCGACATGTCCTGGGGACGCCTCCAGAATCCGGCGGAACTCTTCAAGGTCGGCGAGACCGTGCAGGTCAAAGTCTTGAAGTTCGACCGCGAGCGCGAGCGCGTTTCGCTCGGCTACAAACAACTACAGCCCGACCCCTGGGAATCGGTCGAAGAGCGTTTCGTCATCGGCAGCAAGGTTCACGGCAGCGTGGCGAGCGTGACGGACTACGGCGCGTTCATCGAACTCGAACCCGGCGTCGAAGGACTCGTCCACGTCTCCGAGATGAGCTGGTCGAAGCGCATGAAGCATCCGTCGAAGCTCGTCAATGTCGGCGACACGGTCGAGGCCGAAGTTCTCGGCGTCGATCCGAAAGCGCGCCGCATCAGCCTCGGCATGAAGCAAATGCAGGCCAACCCGTGGCAAACTTTGCGCGAGCGTTACCAAATCGGTGCGCGCGTTTCGGGGCGCGTCCGTAATCTGACGGACTTCGGCGCGTTCATCGAAGTCGAAGACGGCGTTGACGGACTCGTGCATGTCTCGGACATTTCCTGGAACAAGCGCATCAAGCATCCGGGTGAAGTCTTGAAGAAGGGGCAGGAGATCGAAGCCGTCATCACTAATATTGACACGGAGAATCGGCGTCTCTCGCTCTCGATCAAAGACACCGAGCCGAGTTCGTGGGATCGCTTCGTCAACACACACAAGCCGGGCGACATCGTGCGCGGGCGCATCACGCGCTTCGCAAACTTCGGCGCGTTCGTCGAACTGGATGAAGGTCTCGAAGGTCTGTGCCACATCTCCGAACTGTCGGAGGAGCGCGTGGACAAACCGGAGGACGTGGCGCAGGTCGGGCAGGAGATGGAATTTCGCGTGCTGCGCATCGAGAACGACAACAAAAAGATCGGCCTCTCGGCGCGCGCGGCTTCGAGTGACGAGCCTACCATCGACACGAAGAGCTATTCGACGGAAGCGAAGGGCGGCATGGCCTCGCTCGCCGAACTCGGAAACTTCTTCGCTGCTTCCACGGGCGGCTCGGCTTCCGGCCGCGAAGGCGAGGATTCAACCGCTGGAGATGAGAGCAGTGAAACGGCGTCCGCCTCGAATGCGGCGGGCGGCGAAGCGAATGCTGATGCGGCAGGCGAGGAATCCACCGCTCCCGCGACTTCCGCCGCGGTTGCCGGCGGCGCGGCCGACGCTCCCACGTCGGATGGCGGCGATGTTGCACCGCCAACAGGCGGCGATGCGGATGCATCAACCGCCGACGGCAGCGACGCTTCGGGCACAACCGGGGAAACTCAGAGCTAGGCTGGCAATTCGATTAAGCCTAAAGCCCCACGCCTCCGGCTCATCCGTGAAGATGAGTCGAAGGCGCGGGGCTTTAGCTTTTGTTTGAAACGGTAGGCATGAACATTGATGCTTGCAGCAGGATGTGAGGCGAGCGGCGCTTCCCGTTCATCATTCCGCGTTCACGACAGAACGCTTCCGCTCTCTGCCCGAACCTTCGCGCCTATCCCCCGCCGCTCCTGTAAGCTATTGGCTGAGAGTTATTTCCGTCTTGCGGGGAACTAATAATTTCTGCTACTGTACTGTTCAGTTATGAGATTCTGAAGGTGTCGCGGAGGGCTTGGAAAACACCCCGCGACGGAACCTGTGAGTGGTGAACCGTGAAAGGTAAATGTATGACGAAAGCGGAGTTGGTCGAGGATGTCGCGAGGGCGGCTGAATTGACCAAGAAGGATGCGGAGCGTCTGGTCGAGATCGTCTTCGAGAGCATCATCGAGACGCTTAATCTGGGCGAGAAGATCGAACTGCGCGGCTTCGGCAGTTTCCGCGTGCGTGAACGCGGCGCGCGACGCGGCCGGAATCCGAAAACCGGCGATCCCGTTGACATCCCTGCCAAGCGCGTCCCCT
Organism: Pyrinomonadaceae bacterium; assembly: GCA_035645695.1. GTDB lineage: Bacteria > Acidobacteriota > Blastocatellia > Pyrinomonadales > Pyrinomonadaceae > JAIVJZ01. The sequence continues at coordinate 36,423 of DASQMC010000004.1, read as the reverse complement.
ATTTCAAACCGGGCAAAGAGATGAAAGAGTTGATCAACGAAGAGTCCGCCGATGGTAATTCCTCTCCCGCCGCATCCGCAGAAGAGACGACGGAAGCGGGCGGCATGGCGCTTACCGGCAACACCACCGGACAGGATGACGCAAACGGCGGCGGCACGACGACGGGCGGCAACAGCGAGATGCCTCCCATCCACTGAGCGTCTTAGCGACGCGAGGCTAACTTGCGAACGTGGACAGGTTGTGGACGCCCTGGCGCTATCAATACATCACGAATGACAGCGGCGAGAAAAGCGGCGAAGCCGACTCTTCAACCTCCTGTATCTTTTGCACTCTCCCGCGACAAGACCCCGCACGCGACGAAACCAATTACATCCTCTGCCGCGCCCGGCACAATTTCATCGTCCTCAACCTCTACCCCTACACCTCCGGCCACCTGCTGATCATTCCCTACGAGCACACTTCCGAACTCGACTCGGTTGCGAAAGAGGCGACTGACGAGTTGATGGACTTGGCGAAGCGCGCACAGACGATATTGCGCGAGGCTTACCGCCCCGACGGCTTCAATCTCGGCATGAACCTCGGGCGCGCGGCGGGTGCGGGCGTCGCCGCGCATGTCCACCTCCACGTCATGCCGCGCTGGGCGGGCGACGCGAATTTTATGAGCACCGTGGGCGAGACGCGTGTCCTCCCCGAAGACCTCCCCGCGACGTATAAGAAACTACACGGAAAATTTTAAAGCCATAAAAGCCGTAAATCGTGAATCGTAAATCGTAAATGGAAAGAATTGTCTTTCTCTATTCACGATTGGCGATTCACGATTTACGGCTTTTTACTTCCTGGTGATCGCTTCGTCTTCGACCTCGCCCCCCTTGCTGATGGGAACTTCGGAAGTCTTATAGCCGATGCCGCGTTCTTCTGTGTCGAGGTCTGCTTGCGGGAGTTGCTGGAGTGCGCCGGTGACGGCGGGCGGGTTGAAGCCGGGGTAGTCAACGCGCGAGTGGTAGATGGCGACGAGCGAGGCGATCATCGATTCCTTGATCGTCGTCAGTTCACGCAAGGAAAGGTCGCATTCGTCGAGTTGGCCGTCGCTGACGATGGCGTCGAAGATTTTGCTGACGATACTGCGAATGTTTTCCGGGTCGGGACGCGCGAGCGAGCGCGCCGCCGCCTCGCACGAGTCCGCGAGCATCATGATGGCCGACTCTTTGAACTGCGGCCGTGGCCCGGGGTAGCGAAACTCCGCCTCGTTTACCTGTTCGCCGTGGATGGCCTGCGCCTGCGCTTTGCGCAGGAAGTAGTGGAGCGTGCGCGTGCCGTGGTGCTGCGGGATGAAGGCGGCGATCTTGGCGGGCAGCCCGATCTCTTTGGCGAGTTTCAGCCCATAGGTCACGTGGCTTGTGATGATCTTCGCGCTGCTTGAAGGTCGCAAGCGGTCGTGCGGGTTCGTGCCGGTCTGGTTCTCGACGAACATGTCGGGCGCGGCGAGTTTGCCGATGTCGTGGTAGAGCGCGCCGATGCGCGCGAGCAGTGCGTTCGCGCCGATGGAGCGGCAGGCTTCTTCCGTCAGTTGCCCGACGGCGTGCGAATGCTGGTTCGTGCCCGGCGCGCGCAGGGCGAGTTGGCCGAGCACGGGGAGGTCTGCGTTTGATAGTTCGAGCAACTTCACGTCAGTCAGTATGCCGAAGGCGGATTCGCTGACGGGAAGAGCGCCCGACGTGAAGATCGTCGTGAACAGGCCGCCGAGCAGGCCGCAGCCGATAGCCATCAGGATCGTGCCGAGCGTCAGGGGCTCCTGCGCCGCGAGGATGACGGCGAGCGCGGCGGCGGAGTTGACGGCCGCGACGAAGAGACCGGCGAGCGTCACCGATTGGCGTTCGCTGTAGCGACCGATGCCGTAGATCGCCGCCGACGAAGAGACCATCGCGTAACACGCTATCAAGACGCCGTTCGGCGAGACGAGCCCGGCGAAGAGGGCTGTGATGATGCCCGCCGTGAGCGCGAGTTGACCGTCTATCAGAAGCACGACGAGGAGCGTCGCAACGGCGAAGGGAATTGCCAAACTCCAGAGCGAGGCGTCGTTCCACGGCGCGACCATCGACTGCGCGGCGATAGTCTCGGCCAGAATCGCGCCCGCGCGCATCAAGATCGTCTGAATCAAGATGGCGGATGCGACGAGCGTAAACGCGCGCGCCTTGGAAAGCGTGAGGGTCGAAGTCAGGCTGCGGTGTTCGATGAACTTCCAAGCGCCTAAATAGAGTGCGACGACGAGTAAAAAGATACCGATGAAGTGTTGCGGTCGCCGTCCGGTGTCGCCGTATTTGCTGATGGCATGGAACTGCGCGAGCATCTTCGGCGTTACCGTGTCGCCCGCGCGCGCCACCACCTGATTACGCTTGAGCGTGATGAGCGTCGGCGGGGCGTCGGGCAAGGCGGCGCGCGCGGCCTGCGTCGCGCGTTCATCGACGGCCGTAATGTCGGCCGGCGAGACTACGCCCGCGCGCACCACATCGCCCTCGCTATACGACCGTGCGTGCAACTGCGTGTGAATTTGCGCGAGCAGGAGCGTGGTGACGAGCGAGAGGATGGTGATGCAGATAACGAACAGGGTCGTCGGGCGAAACCAGTCGCGCAGGCGCGCGAGCCTTTGCAATGCCGCCCGGCGGGCTTCGGTGAAGCGATTGGTGAACTTGGGACGGCGACGACTACTCATCTTCTTAATACTTTATTTTGTATTGTGCGTTGCGCGTTGTTCCGCGCCGGGGGCGTGCTTTCGCGCGTGTGAGTCGGGTGTCTGGTGTTCGCTCGTAAGGTCGCGGGCGAGAATGGCACCGGCCATCTCAAGCATCGGGCGAAGGCTCTGTGCGTCGTTGGCCGAGACGGCGATGCACTGGCGCGCGCCCGTGGCGCACGTCTGACGCAGTATGGAGTCGAGCGTTTCGGCGTCGACGAGGTCGGCCTTGTTGAAGACGACGAGACGCGGGATGTTGCCGAAGTCGAGACCGGCCAGAATTTTGTCCACCGATTCCACGTGTTGCTCCCAACGCGGGTTGGAGGCGTCGATGAGGTGGAGAAGGAGATCGCTGTCCGCGATTTCTTCGAGCGTGGCGCGGAAGGCGGCGATCAAATCGGGCGGCAGATCGCGTATGAAACCGACTGTGTCGTTGAGGATGACTTCCTGTTCGTAAGGAAGGCGAAGGCGGCGCGAAGTCGGGTCGAGAGTGGCAAACATGCGCTGCTCGGCGTGGACGCTTGAGGCCGTCAGCGTATTGAGCAGGGTGGATTTCCCGGCGTTGGTGTAGCCGACAATCGAGATGATCGGCAGTTCGCGGCGCGTGCGTTCCTTGCGTCGTTCCTGCCGACGCCCGCGCAGCGTTTCGATCTCTTTGTCGAGACGATTGATACGGTCGCGCACGCGGCGACGGTCGGTCTCCAACTTCGTTTCGCCGGGGCCGCGACCGCCGATGCCGCCTGCGAGCCGCGAAAATGCGGAGTCCTGCCCGGTGATGAGGCGAGGCAGGAGGTATTTCAACTGCGCGAGTTCAACCTGAATTTTGCCTTCGCGCGATTCGGCGCGCTGGGCGAAGATGTCGAGGATGAGTTGGGCGCGGTCGATGACTTTGAGATCGGTGGCTTCGGAGAGCGAACGGACTTGCGCGGGCGAGAGTTCGCGGTCGAAGATGATCAAGTCCGCGCCGAGGCGCAGGGCGCGCACGAGCAGTTCATCGATTTTACCGCGGCCGAGCACCGTGCGCGGGTCAATACTTGCGCGCCGCTGGATGATGTGGTCGAGCACCATCAAATTTGCTGAGGCGGCGAGTTCGCGCAGTTCGGCCATGGATTCCTCTGCGTCGAAACCCGTCCCGGTGGCGACCCCGACGAGGATCGCGCGATCACGGCCTTCGGCGCGGCGCGTCGTGCGGCGGTTGCGCGCCATTTCGTCTTCGAGCGAATTGATGAGAGCGAGAAAGTCCACGTCGAGTTGCGAGGGAATCTGCGGATCGAGTAAGACGTAAGGGTCTGTATCGTCGCCGTCTTCCAGATGCTCGGCCGTGGTCGGCAGGAGGTGCGCCGCGCGGACGAGGCCGGGCAGCCCGGTGCGCTCCTCTACGTTGACGACGGCCATCAGGTCGAGGCGCAGCAGCGCGAGATCGGTCAAATCGTCCTGCGTCAACTCTTCGCCGCGCAGGTGCGTGTGGACGCAACGCAGGCCGCGAAAACGGTCTGTGGCGACGCGCGTGCGGCGCAGGTCGGGCAACTCGATTCGCTTGGCGTCGCCGACGATGACCGACTCGATATAGCCCTTGCGATCAATGAGCGCGCCGATTTGCCGGCCGGTTTCATGCGAAAGTTCGGAGAGATGGCGGGCGAATTCAGGCGTCACGATCTGCTGCGGCGATATGCGACGCGAGTAGAGTTTTTCGATGCGACGTAATTGGTTGGGCTTCAGCCCTTGCGTGTTGCCGTGTACGTTACTGATGTTGAATGTCCTCCTTGCCGGGCGTGCTGCGCGCGCGCGTTTTTCCCTCTGCGACAAGCGTCGCCGCCCACGCAGCAGGGGCGTAGGGTTTGCGGCACGAAGTTACAGTGGGAGGGATGCGAGCGGTATGATTCGGACGCCGTGAGAAATCTCTTGATGTTGACTTGCGAAAGCGCTTCGCTGGTCATTTGTAAGCCGCGCGCTCTGAACCCTTCGCGGGTGCGAGCATGAAAATCGCGCGCGTTCTTTCGTTCACTCGCTAAATTAAAAAGTCGTCAGGCGCGGATTATAACATAGCCTTCGCGCCCGCAAGCAGCGAAGTCGTCAAGAGTAGCTGCGGTTAGGTCTCAGGGTCTTATTTCCACCGGATGCTATTGACGGCAAACCCTAATGCCCGGCCGCACGGATAAAGATTGCCGGAGTTTGAGAGCACATGATAAGATGCGCGCTCGTTCGGCATGTCCGCTAAAGCAGCCTCATCACCTGCTTCCGTCTTCAACCTCAAACTCACCTTAAGGAGAAGTCCATGAGCATATATTTCAAAATCGCCGCGATCAGCACACTCTTGATTTTCTCGATATTCGGCCAGCAGAATAGTTCTTACAGGTCTCCAAAGGGGGGCGGTGGCGAAGGTCAGGTCGAAGCCTATAACAAGTCTCCCTGCCTGAATGAAGAGGTGTACGAGTGTCAGGCTTCGGGCGGCAGGTTCAATTGGAAATCCTGCACCTGTGAATACTGGTAAATGGTTGCGCGCGTAAATTAATCGCGCTCCTCAAGACGTAATCAAAAGGCGAGCCGCCGCAAGTGGCTCGCCTTTTTCTCTTTGGCGTCGGGGCGCAAGGCGTCGTCGTGTGGCCTGCATGGACACGCTTTGTCGGCGCGACGTATGATTGACGGCAATCAGCAGACAGCAGACAGCAATCAACAAACAGCAGTCAGCTTTGAGACAAAGACCTTCGTACTTTTGCTGACGGCTGATTGCTGACGACTCTGGTATGGAGAAACAAGATGGGCGAACAAAGTGTGATTAAGCGGATCGACCCGGCGGCTACGATTCCCGGCGGCGAAATAGCGATAGAGTGTGAGGGTTACGATACGAGCAACCTGCGCGGGTGTAATGCGCTGTTCGACGGCGAGCGTGGCTGGCTGGTCGGCGTGACGCCGCGCCGTGTGCTGGCGATTGCGCCGGAGTCGAGTTGGGGCGGTGAAGTGGAGGTGCGGTTGCAGTCCGGCGACAATCAACAGAGCGCACCCGCACGCCTTAACGTGGGCAGAAAACTCGCGGACGATCTGCACATGGTCTCAAGCCCCGCCTGCGACCCCGACGACGGCTCGATTTATGTGACGCGTTCGGGCGCACGCGGGCAGAAAGAGCCGGTATCGCTCTTTCGCCTTGACGCGAACGGCGAGATTCACGACGTGACGGGCGACATCACGAATCCGACCGGCCTCGCCTTCGACCCGTCGGGGCAGTTGTTCGTCACGAGCCGGCACGACGAGATAGTCTACCGGCTCACGCATTTCAACGAGGCGACGCCCTTCGCGCGCAACCTCGGAGTTGCGACCGGCCTCGCCTTCGACCGTGCGGGGCGCATGTACGTCGGCGACCGCACGGGCACGATTTATCGCGTCAATTCCATCGGCGAGGTGCAGCCGTGGGCGCAACTCGAACCGTCCGTGTCGGCCTATCATCTCGCCTTCGGGCCGGACGATGCGCTGTACGTGACGGGGCCGACCGTCTCCAGTTACGACGCCGTGACGCGCATTGACCCGAACGGCAAGGCGGAAGTTTTCTTTCGCGGTTTAGGCAGACCCGGCGGGCTGGCCTTCGACTCGGAAGGCTTCCTCTACGTCGCCGCTTCATACCGCGCGCGACGCGGCATCGTCCGCATCTCGCCCGACGCCATGGATGTGCGCCTCGTCGTCGCGGGGATGAACGTCATCGGCCTCGCCTTCAACGCACAGGGCGACATGATCATCGCCACCAACGAGGCGGTGTACAGCCTGCCTCTCGGCATACAGGGAACGCTGCTGAAGTGAGCGGTAAAAAGTGAGCAGTGAGCAGTAAGCAGTAAGCAGTAAAAACCGTTTGCTTTACTGCTTACTGCTTACTGCTCACTGCTCACTGCTCACTTTTTGACACCCCTGCGAGCGCATGTTAGTGTGGCGGTTCGAGACCTGACGGGACGCAAATGCTTGTGAGTTGAGTTATGGATAACGCCCTCATCGGACAATTTATTCTCTACATGGTGGCGCTCATCTTCTCGCTGTCCTTGCACGAGGCGATGCACGCCTGGATGTCGAATCGTTTCGGCGACGATCTGGCGCATAGTCAGGGGCGCGTCTCTTTGAGTCCGGTCACGCATGTCGATCCCATCGGCACGCTGCTTTTTCCGGCCATCGCGTTTTTTACCGGCGCGCCGCTGCTCGGATGGGCGCGGCCGACCCCCGTCAATCCGTTGCGCTGGCGCGAAAAGCGCAAGGCGAACTTTTGGGTTTCGCTCGCGGGGATTCTGGGTAATCTGGGGATCGCCATCGTCGTCGGCCTCATCATCCGCGCGCTCTATCACGCGGGACAGATCATCCCGCACCCGTTCGCCTACTCGATCATTTCGACCGACCCCAACTCTTCGACCATGGAAGCGGTGGCCGCGCTCTTGAGAATTTTCTTCATGACAAACGTCGGGCTGGCGATCTTCAACCTGTTCCCCATCCCGCCGCTCGATGGGAGCAAGGTGCTTGCCAGCATCCTGCCCGAAAGTTTCGGCTCGGCAATCGAGTCCCTCGAACAATACGGATTCATTCTCCTGATGCTCGCGCTCTTCACGGGCGTATTCGGCGCGGTCTTCAGCGTCGTCATGCCGCTCGCCTGGAACATTCTTTTTGTTGGAATCGCTTGAGAGTTGGACATGAAACGAATCTTAAGCGGCGTACAGCCGACGGGCAACATACACCTCGGCAACTACCTCGGCGCGTTGCGTAACTGGGTCGCGCTCCAGCACGAGTACGAGAGTCTCTTCTGCATCGTCAACCTCCACGCCATCACGGTGCCACAAGACCCGTCGCTGCTCGCGCGGAAAACGCGCGATCTTGCGCGCATCTATCTCGCCGCCGGGGTTGATCCCAAAGTCTCCATCATCTTCATCCAGTCGGACGTGCCCGCGCACGCCGAACTGGCCTGGATACTCAACTGCGTCACGCGCATCGGCGAACTCGAACGCATGACGCAATTCAAAGACAAGGCCGCCCGGCAGCGCGAGAGCGTCGGCGCGGGACTCTTGAATTATCCGGTGCTGATGGCCTCCGACATCCTGCTCTACCAGACAGACCTCGTGCCGGTCGGCCACGACCAAAAGCAGCACCTCGAACTCACGCGCGATCTCGCCATCCGTTTCAACCGCGACTACGGCGAAGCGTTTCGCATCCCCGAACCCTTCATCCCGAAAGTCGGCGCGAAGATCATGTCCCTGAGCGACGCCGCGAGAAAGATGTCAAAGTCGGATGAGAACTTGAACGGCAGCATCACGCTCCTCGACGATGCGGATACCGTGCGACGCAAGTTCAAGCGCGCCGTCACGGATTCGGGCACGGACATCGGCTTTGACGAATCACGCCCCGCGATCACAAACCTCCTGACGATTTATCAAATCCTGACCGGCAAACAGCCCGCCGAGGTTGAAGCGAATTTCGCGGGCAAGGGCTATGCGGCTTTAAAATCGGAACTAGCCGAAGTGACGATTGAATTCCTGCGTCCCCTGCAAGAGCGCATTCAAGGCTACGACGATGCCGAACTCGACCGGCTTCTCGGCGAAGGCGGCGAGCGCGCGCAAGAGATCGCGCGCGCTACGCTCGATAATGTGAAGTCGCGCCTCGGACTCGTCGGCGCGCGGGCGCGAGGTGCTTGAGATGGCGGAGAATGAGTTGAAAGATCGAGAGGCGGAGTCAAACGCCGGTGCGCCCGACGCGGGCGTCGCCGTCGCTACGCAGTCTGATGCGGGCGTGGTCGTCGCGACTGAGTCTGAGGCACGTGGCGCGAAAGTCACGGATGATCAAACGGGCGCGAACGCCGTCGCCGGTAACAGTGAAGTTGCCGCCGGGGCGGCGGGTAATTCAGCGGCGACCGCTTCGGAAACCGTGCTGTCGTTGAACGTCGCGGGCGCGCGCCCCGAAATCGTGTCCGAGGGCGGCGAGGGCGGCGAAGAATTGAAGTTGTATCTCGGCGAATTCGCCGGGCCGCTCGACCTGTTGCTCTACCTGATCCGACAGGAGCAGGTAGACGTTTACGACATTCCCATCGCGCGCATCACGGACGAATATTTGCGCTACCTGCGCCTGATGCAGGACATGGACATTGCCGTGGCGAGCGAGTTTCTCTTGATGGCCGCGCAACTCATCGAGATCAAGTCGAAAATGTTGTTGCCGCCCGACCCCGTGGCCGACGCGGCTCAGGCCGAGGGCGAAGACCCGCGCAACGAGTTGATCAGACAACTGCTCGAACACCAGAAGTTCAAGGCCGCCGCGCAGATGCTCTGGTCGCGCTCGACGGTCGAGCAGGCGGTTTACGTCCGCGCGCCGATTGAGACCGACAAGGCGAACCCGGAAGTGTCGGCGGGCGTGTTCGATCTGCTCAAGGTGTTTCAGGAAATCCTCGCGCGCAAAAAGCAGGACATCCTGCTGGAGATCGAGCGCGACGAGATCACCATGACCGAGATGCTAGAACGCCTGCGTAACATGATCCTCTCGGCGGGCGAACTGAACCTGCGCCATTTCTTCGAGCGTGCCGCGACGCGGCGCGAACTCGTCCTCGCCTTCCTCTCGGTTTTGGAAATCGTTCGTTCCTCCGAGATCGTGCTCGTGCAGGAAGAAACTTTCGGCGACATCGTCGCACGCGTAAACAGCTAATGAAGATGGTAAGCAATGAGTAGAGAAGAAGAGCAGATCGAAAACGAATCCGATACCGGGACAGGAAGCGTCGAAGACGCCGTCGCGGCCGTCGGCGAGAATGATTACGACGCCGACGACGTGGCAGGTGTCGAATCGCAAGACGACTCGAACGAGTTTGACGACGATGCGGACACGGACGACGAAGATGACGAGGTGGTGATTTACGACGCCGACGCCGAAGACGCGGCGGAGAAGTTGGCCGCCATGCGCCGCGAGATGGCGGAAAGGGTTGACGGCGGCTTCGGCGGTGCGGTTTCCGTCGAAGACGACATCGCCCCCGGCGGTTCGCGCAGTATGGCCGAATTGATCTCGGTCATCGAATCGTTGATCTTCGTCTCGGAAGACCCGCTGCCCGCCAAGACGCTCGCGGACGTGCTCAAGGAAGATCGCGGCTGGGTTGAAATGGCGGTCGAAGAGTTGGCGAAAGAGTTCAACGAGCGCAACGGCGGCTTGATGCTGCGCGAGGTGGCGGGCGGCTGGCAGTTTGCCACGCGCCCGGAAAATCACGAGTACGTTCGCACCTTTCTCAAATCGCGCCCCTCGGCGAAACTCTCGCTCGCCGCGCTGGAGACACTCGCCGTTATCGCCTACAAGCAGCCGATCACCGTCCCGGAAATTCTTGAGATACGCGGCGTTCAGTCGTCTTCGGCCATCAAGACCCTGCTCGACAAACGCCTCATCATCTCCAAAGGACGCAAAGAGACGGTCGGCCGCCCGATGTTGTACGGCACGTCCAAAGAGTTTCTTCTCCAATTCGGCCTGCGCGATCTGTCCGAACTGCCGAACGTCGAAGACTTTGAAGACCTCGCCACCGGCGGGGCGTGAGGAATGTGAGCAGTGAGCAGTGAGCAGTGAGCAGTAAAAGACCGTTTTGCTCGCTACCGACTGCTTACTACCAACTGCTTACCGCTCACTGCTCACAGCTTACTGCTCACTGCTTATTACTATTATGGAAGAACGTCTGCAAAAATTGATCGCGGCGGCGGGGCTGGCTTCGCGGCGGCACGCGGAAGAGATGATTGCGGCCGGCGAGGTGACGGTCAACGGCAAACTCGTGACCGAAGCGGGAACGAAGGCCGACCCGGCGCGCGATCACATCAAGGTGCGCGGTAAGTTGATCAATCCGCTGCTCGAAGCGCGAGAGAAGGTTTACGTGCTTCTCAACAAGCCGCGCGGTTATCTGGCGAGTTTGTCAGACCCGGAAGAACGCCCGCTCGTGACCGAACTCGTGCCCGCCTCGCTCGGGCGACTGCACCCGGTCGGGCGTCTGGATTTCAACACCGAAGGGCTGTTGATTCTGACGAACGACGGCGATTTGACGAACTACGTTACGGCGGCGCGGAACAACGTGGCGAAGGTTTACGAGGTGAAAGTGAAGGGCGTGCCGCCGGAAGAGGCCATCGAGCGTCTGAGGCGCGGCATACGCCTTGACGACGGCGTCCACACAGCCCCCGCGGAAGTGAAACACGCGGGCGAGACGGGCACGAATGCGTGGTTTCAAGTGATCCTGCACGAAGGACGGAACCAGCAGATCAGGCGCATGTTCGATGCCATCGGTCATTCGGTGCTGAAACTGCGGCGCACGCGCATCGGCGATTTGCAGGACGAACGATTGCCGGTCGGGGCGTATCGCCTGCTCAGCCCGGAGGAGGTGGCGCGTCTGAAACCGCGCGCGGCGAAGAAACGACCCGCGCCCGCCGTGACAAAATCGGCGTCCAGAACGACCGTGAAAACAGCCTCTAAAACAGGCGCGAAAGCAGCCTCGAAAACGAGCGCGAAAGGGGCGTCTAAAAGTCGCGGCGCGGGTACGGGTCGGCGGCGTAGTTAAGGTACAATGTTCGGTCAGACGAACATCGGCGCTGGACGGATAGTTGCCTGTAAGGTCTGTCACTGTCCGTCTTTTTTTGCGCGTACTCACCGGGGGCTTTTTGATCGGCATGGATTTTGAACTAAACGACGAACAACGACAGGTGAAGATGAGCGTGCGCGAATTCGCCGAGGGCGAGATCGCGCCGCACGTCAGGGAGTGGGACGAAAAGCAGCACTTTCCGGTCGAGCTTGTGCCGAAACTGGCCGAACTCGGTTTGATGGGAGTCATCTTCCCGGAAAAGTACGGCGGCGCGGGGATGGGCTACATCGAGTACGCCACGATCATCGAGGAGCTTTCACGCGTTGACGGCTCGGTCGGCATCTCGGTGGCCGCGCACAATTCGCTCTGCTCGAACCACATCTACATGTTCGGCACGGAGGAGCAGAAGCAGAAACACCTCGTGCCGCTCGCGCGTGGCGAGAAACTCGGCGCGTGGGGACTGACGGAAGCGGGCGCGGGTTCGGACGCTTCCGGCACGCGCACGACCGCCGTCAAGCGCAACGGCGGCTGGGTCGTCAACGGCTCGAAGAACTTCATCACGCACGCCGTCCACGGCGACGTGTGCGTGGCCGTCGCCTCGACCGACCGCGCGATGCGCTCGAAGGGCATAACCGCCTTCATTTTCGAGAAGGGGACGCCCGGCTTCATGCCCGGCAAGAAGGAAGATAAATTGGGGCTGCGCGCGTCGGAAACGGCGAGCGTTATTTTTGAAGACTGTTTCATCTCGGACGAACACCGGCTCGGCCCCGAAGGTCTGGGCTTCATTCAAGCGATGCAGATTCTCGACGGCGGGCGTATCTCCATCGCCGCGCTCGCCGTCGGCATCGCACAGGGCGCGTATGAGTCGGCGTTGAAGTATTCAAAAGAGCGCCAGCAGTTCGGCAAGCCGATCTCGGAATTTCAGGCCATCCAGTTCAAACTGGCCGACATGGCGACGCAGATCGATGCCGCGCGCCTCCTGATGTATCGCGCCGCCGCTTTGAAAGATAACGGCAAGAAGGTGACGAGGGAATCCGCGATGGCGAAACTCTACGCCTCGGAGATCAGCGTCAAGGTCTGCGAAGAAGCGATCCAGATTCACGGCGGCTACGGTTACACGAAGGACTATCCGCCCGAAAAATACTGGCGCGATTCAAAACTCTGCACCATCGGCGAAGGCACGTCGGAAATTCAACGCATGGTCATCGCTCGGCAACTGCTGAATGCGTAAATCGTGAATCGTAAATCGTGAATAGATAAAACCCGCTTTCTTCTATTCACGATTCACGATTTACGATTCACGGCTTTTATGAGTCAGGCAACGCCCACCACCGAACTTGAGCGCATCCTCGCGGGCGAAGCGAGGGCGGTGGCGCGCGCCATCTCGAAGGTCGAGGACAACGTCGGCAACGCCGCCGCGTTGATGAAGGCGGTCTTCCCGCACACGGGGCGCGGCCTCGTCGTAGGGGTGACGGGCGCGCCGGGCGCGGGGAAGTCTTCGCTGGTTGACAGGCTGGCGGGTTTGTATCGCGGGCGGGGCGAACGCGTCGGCATCGTGTGCATCGATCCGTCAAGCCCGTTTTCGGGCGGTGCCATACTCGGCGACCGCATCAGGATGCAGACGCTCGGACTCGACCCGAACGTCTTCATCCGCTCGATGGCGACGCGCGGCAATCTCGGCGGGCTATCCCGCGCGACGATTGACGCCGTGGCGATTCTCGACGCGGCAGGCTTTCAGAAGATCATCGTGGAGACGGTCGGCGTCGGGCAGGACGAGGTTGAGATCGTGAAGACGGCCGACGTATCGGTCGTCGTGCTCGTGCCGGGCATGGGCGACGACGTGCAGGCGTTGAAGGCCGGCATCATGGAGATCAGCGACGTGTTCGTCATCAACAAGGCCGACCGCGAAGGCGTCCTCCGCACGGAGAAGGAACTCGAAGCGATGCTCTCGCTCACGATGCGCCCAGACCTGTGGCAGCCGCCCATCGTGAAGACCGTGGCGACCGAGAACAAAGGCATCGAAGAACTGGCCGACGCGATTGCGAGCTACGCCGAATACCAGCAACACGCGGAGGCGAGCCACGCCCGCCGCGCCTCGATTGCTCGCTGGCGTATTCTGGAATTACTACGCGAGGAACTTGTGACGCGTGCCATGTCGCGCGACGGAGCCGCGCAGCAGCTCGATGCTCTTGCCGCCGAGGTTGCGGGCAAGGAGCGCGATCCGTATTCGGCCGTCGAAGAGTTGTTGAAAGTGAGCAGTGAGCGGTAAGCAGTAAGCAGTTTAAAGCCGCTTACCTTTCGCCATTGACTATTTACTGCTCACTGCTTACTGCTTACTGCTCACTATCTTTTATGAAGATCGAACATATCGGAATCGCCACTCATAAGATCGACGACGCGCTGAAATTCTGGCGCGATGCGCTGGGACTGCAAGTAGTGGAGACGGAAGAGGTGGCGGAACAGGGCGTGCGTGTGGCGATGTTGCCGGTGGGCGAGCCGCGCGTGGAATTGCTGGAGCCGACGAGCGAGTCGTCTCCGGTCGCAAAGTTTCTGGAGAAGCGCGGGGCGGGCGTTCACCACATCGCCGTGCGCGTTGACGATATTCGATCCGCGCTCGGGCGTTTGAAGGAACAGGGCGTGCGCTTGATCGACGAATCGCCGCGTGTGGGCGCGGGCGGTTGTCTCGTGGCCTTCGTCCATCCGTCGGCGTCGGGCGGCGTCCTGCTCGAACTCGTCGAGCACACGACGGCGGACGGACACCGTTCTGAAAAAAGTGAAGCATCTGAAAAAAGGGAAGTATAGAATTTTGAAGTTAACCACAAGAGCGATCCTCGCGCTCGCACTCTTCTCGGCAATTCCGGCGACCCTCTCTGCGCAAAAAACTCAACGCGGGCGCGGAGCCGCCGCGCGACAGCAGCAGAGGAGCGCGCCGCCCGCCGCAGCCGCGCCCGCCGCAATTCAACAAGGCGTCAACCTGTCCACGCTGGACTTGTCGCTGCTCGTCGAAGAACTCGGCGTGCCGCCGCAGACGCGGGCGCAGTTGGCAGGGGACGATGAGGGGCGTAAGGGGTTCGTGCGCGAGTTGCGCGAGATGTTCGCCGTCGCGGAGGAAGCGAGGGCCGCGGGGCTGGCCGAACGCCCGGACATTAAACTCCAGTTGGAACTCTCGCGCACCTTCGTCATCGCGCGCAGGTATTCAAAGATCAGACAGCAGGCGGGCGCGACCTCGCCGGAACAGGTCGTCTCAAAGGAAGAGATCGCGGCCTTCGTCAAAGAGCCGGGGCAGGAGGGGAAGTTTCAAGAGTTCCTGCAAGACTATTTGAAGAACCGCCCGCAGCCGGAGCAGGGAAGCGCGCTCGCGGATGCGGAGCGCGAAAGTTTGCGCCAGCAGTGGGCTAACATCATGTTGAGCGCGCGCAAAGGCATCGCCGCCGGTGTTGATAAGGAACGCGCGACCGAGGTGATGCTGAAATACCAGCACGCGCGCCTGTTGGGCGGGGCGTATTTCAAAGAAGTGTTGAGCGCAGGCACGAAGGCGAGCGAGGCGGAGATCGACGCCTATCTCGCCTCGCATCCCGAACTCGACCCCAAGCAGTTGAAGGCGAAGGCCGAAGATGTCCTGACGAAACTTCGCGCGGGCGGCGATTTCGCGGCGCTCGCCAAGGAAAACTCCGCCGACCCGAGCAACAGGGACAAGGGCGGCGATCTCGGCTGGTTCGGGCGCGGGATGATGGTCAAACCTTTCGAGGATGCGGCCTTCGCGCTCAAGCCGGGCGAACTGAGCGGCATTGTCGAGACACAGTTCGGCTATCACATCATCAAACTCGAAGAGCGGCGTTCGCAGGACAGCCCGAACGGCCAACCCGCCGAGCAGGTTCGCGCGCGCCACATACTGATCGCGGCAGCCGCAACGCCGGGCGCGCGCCCGCAATCGCCGCGCGAGCAAGCGCGCGCTTCGCTCGAAGAGGCGAAGCGCGGTAAAGCGCTCACGGAGATCACGAGTCGGCGACCCCACATCGTCGTCGCGGAGGATTTTGACCCCAACCCCACGCCCGCGATGCTTAAGGCCGCAAACGAGCAGGGAGCGGGCGGGAAGTCTACAGCGGCGGCCGCTACGGCTGCGGTGAACGCACCGACGGCAGCGGCGTCGTCGTCCACGGAAGTTAAAAAGACAGGCAATCGCGCGAGGGCGGGAAGTTCGAGACGGAGGCGTCCGTAGCGGCAGCAAACTTCTGCCGCAATGATGCGGCACGCGCGGGCGGATGAAACACAATTACACGAAAGGCCGTCGGAACCGGCTATTAGAAGAGGATAAGTTATGACCACTTGTGAGAAATGCGGAACGCAAACGTCAGAAGATCAGAGCGCTTGCCCCGGCTGCGGCGCGGAGTTGAATATTAATACTGCGAGCGACACATCAGCGGCCACACCGTGGCCGGGTGAGGAAACCGCAACCGGAGATGCGAGCCTGATGTCGGCGGACGAATCAAACGCGGCCGGAACGGAATCCGTTGCGGCTGCCGCGCCTGACTCCGCGCACACCGCGTCGGCCGCTCCCGCAGTTGGCGCGTCTTCCAAAGCGAAAGCCGCCGCTCCGGCGCGTGGTTTGAGTTCGCTCACGAAAGCCCTGATCGTGGCGGGCATCGCCATCCTGGCGGCGGGCGGGTTGTTGTTCTGGCAGGTGAAGGCGCGCAAGGACAAGGTAGCGAAACTCTCGGCCGAAGATTTGACGGAGATCGTCAAGACGATGGTGCCGCCCCAGCAACTCGCCATGCTCGCCAACAATGAGGAGGAGCGCAGGGACATCGCCAAGCAGTTTCGCCAGTTGCTCGCCATCGCGCAGGACGCGCGCGCGGCCGGCATTGCCGACACGCCGGATATGAAGCGGCAGCTCGAACTCGTGCGCACGTTCGTGCTCGCTCAAGTTTATGCGAAGAAGCAACAGGAGGGCGGCGCCACATCGCAGGAGCAGATCGCCCCGAAAGCCGAGATCGATAATTTTCTGAAAGAGGCCGGGCAGGATGCGAAGTTCAACGAATTCGTCAAGGACGTGCAGGACTTGGGGCTGCTGCCGTCGGCGCAAGGGCTGACTGACGAGCAGAAGGAACGCATCAAGACCGAACTCTGGGCGCCGACACAGGTGCTTTCGCGTAAGGCCATCGCCGCCGGGGCGGACAAAGAGCGCGGCACGCAATTGTTGATTCAATTCCAGCAGGCACAGGTGCTCGCGCAGAAGCACGCGCCGAAGATCATGGAGCGCACGAAGGCCACCGATCAGGAGATCGACGCCTATATCGCGCAGCACCCCGAACTGGATAACAAACAAACGCGCACCAAAGCCGAAGACGTGCTCAAGCGAGCGCGCGGCGGTGAAGATTTCGCCGCGCTCGCCAAAGAGTTCTCCACCGATCCGAGCAACAAGGACAAGGGCGGCGACCTCGGCTGGTTCAAACGCGGAATGATGGTGAAGCCCTTCGAGGATGCCGCTTTCGCACTGCAAGCCGGACAGATCAGCGACGTAGTGGAGACGCCCTTCGGCTTCCACATCATCCAGATGCAGGAGCGCCGCACGGCGAAGGGCGAGGACGGGCAGGACGCCGAAGAGATACACGCGCGCCACATCCTGATCAGCGCGGAAGGCGAGGGCGGCAGACAGGCCAATCCCTTCGGGCCGCCGCAGTCGCCGCGCGAAAAGGCGCGCGCCGCAGTCGAAAAAGAGAAGCGCGAAAAACTGCTCAACGAGATCGCTCAACGCACAGGCGTCACGGTGCCGGAGGATTTCAAAGTGGAAGTGCCGCCTATGCCGCCGCAGCAGCAGATGGGACCGCCGCCAAGCGGCGCGCCGCAGGGCATGGAAGAGGGCTTGCCCGCCGAGCCGCCGCCCGCTCCCGTGAAGGGAGACGCTAAGAAACCGGCGTCGAATCAGAAGAAGTAGGAAAGTTTTCAGTTTTCAGTTTTCAGTTTTCAGCTATCAATCGCCTGTAACCGGCCGTCGGTGGTCAGCATGAATAGCTCACGATTTTCCACTGCCATCTGAAAACTGAAAACTGAAAACTCTTATGCTATTCGGCGATTATCGCGTGGAGGTCGTGCCCGACACCGAATTTCGTCTCGACGGCGGGGCGATGTTCGGGGTCGTGCCGCGCGCGCTGTGGTCGCGGAGTTGCCCGCCAGACGATCTCAACCGCATTCGCTTGAACATGAACTGCCTCTTTATAGAGGCCGGACGCGAGCGAATCATCGTTGAGACGGGCATCGGCGATAAGTGGTCTCCGAAGCACGAGGCGATGTACGGCATCACGCGTCGCAGGTCGCTCGCGGATTCGGTCAAGGCCATCACGGGTTACGACGCGGCGGAGATCACCATCGTCGTCAACACGCACCTGCATTTCGACCACGCGGGCGGCAACACCGTGCGACACCCAGGCGGTGACATCACCCCGGCGTTCCCGAATGCGCGCTACATGATCTCGCGCGACGAATACGAACACGCCGAGTCGCCGCACGAGCGCGACCGCGCCAGTTACCTGCCGGAGAACTGGCGTCCCGTGCGCGAGAGTGGGCGGTTAGAATTGAAAGAGGCGGATTACGAGATCGTGCCCGGCCTGCGTATGGAGACCGTGGCGGGACATTCGCGCACGATGCAGTGCGTGCGTTTAGAGCGCGGCGGGCAAACCCTCTTCGGTTTCGCCGATCTCGTCCCGACGCGCGCTCACGTCGCGCTCGCATGGATCATGGGCTATGATCTCTACCCGGTTGAGACGCTCGAAGCCAAGCGGCGTCTGCTTCCGCAAGCCGCGCGTGAAAATTGGCTCTGCCTGTTTTACCACGAGCCGGACACGCCCCTGTGCCGCGTGGTGGAAACCGAGGGCAAGTTAAAGACTATTCCTATAGAGCAGGCACTATAAAGACTTATGACAACAGCAAAGATCGGCATCATCGGCGGCAGCGGCCTCTACCAGATGCCGGAATTGAAAGACATCGAGGAAGTGCGGGTTGACACGCCTTTCGGCAGCCCGTCGGATGCGTTTATCGTCGGCACTCTGGAAGACGTGCGCGTCGCGTTTCTGCCGCGCCACGGGCGCGGGCATCGCTTCACGCCGAGCGAGTTGCCCTTCCGCGCCAACATCTACGCGATGAAGCTGCTTGGCGTCGAGCGGATACTTTCGGCCTCGGCCGTCGGCTCATTGCAGGAGCAGTATGCGCCGCTCGATATGTTTATCCCCTCGCAATTCTTCGACCGCACGCGCGCGCGCGCGCACGAATCAACCTTCTTCGGCGAGGGGATCGTCGCGCACATCACTTTCGCGCACCCTGTTTGCGACGAACTCGGCGACGTGCTGGAAGCCTCCTGCGGCGCGGCCGACGTGCGCGTGCATCGCGGCGGCACTTACCTGTGCATGGAAGGTCCTGCGTTTTCGACGATAGCCGAATCGAACGTCTATCGCTCATGGGGCATGGACGTGATCGGCATGACGAATTTGCAGGAGGCCAAACTCGCCCGCGAGGCCGAAATCTGTTACGCCACGCTCGCGCTCGTCACCGATTACGACTGCTGGCACGAGGAGCACGACGCCGTCTCGGTCGAAGCGGTCGTCGAGTATCTGAACAAGAACGTGCGCAACGCGCAGGTCATCATGCGTGAGGCGGTGAAGCGTCTGAGCGAAGGGGCGCGCGGCTGCTCGTGCGGTTCCGCGCTCAAGAACGCCATCTTCACCGCGCCCGACTTGTGGCCGGAGGCGACAACTAAGAAGCTTGAAGCGATCATCAAAAAGTACGGCGACAAGAAGTGACGCGCGACGAGCCGGGAACGAAAAACGCTCCGCGGCCGGTCATTTGTCGCTTATCATTCATGAACGGTCGAAAGAGGTAAGTTGTATGAAAAAAATATTGCTGGCATGCTGCCTCATGTGCTTCGCGTGCGGCGCGGCAGGCGCTCTGAATGCGCAGCAGGATAAGAAAGCCGCCCCCACACGAAGCGCAACGTCTCCGGAACAAGAGATGGAAGCACGCTCTTTGCCGGACGACATGTTGCTCGCGGATGCGAAGAAGAATCTCAAGGCGGCGCAGTTGTACTATGCGCGCAAGGCCTATGTCGGCGCGCTGCAACGCTGCGAGGAAACGATGGCCGTCTTTCAACGCTTCGACAAGTTCGACGAGGTGCTCTACATCGCGGGCATGTCGAGCGCGCGCCTCTCGCGCAAAGAGGGCAAGCAGCCTCTACCCGCCGAGATGACCACCGAGAAATATATCGTCCTCGCGCGCCAGTATCTCACCCAACTCGTCGAGGAGCATCCGAAGAGTTCATTCCGCAAGCGCGCCGAAGAGGAACTCCGCAGCATCGGCGCACCCGCGCCGCAGGTTAGCGAGAAGTAAGCATCGACAAGTGTCCGTGGTCAGTTGTCCGTTGCGCGCGCTCATCGCGCAAGTTACTAAAGCTCGAATTGAACAACTGACAAACTGACAACGGACAAAGCACAGTCTCTTTCATTTCACAGACAGGAGAAATATTAAGGTGTCATTGCTGGTTGTTGGTTCGGTGGCGTTCGATGCTGTAGAGACGCCCTTCGGGAAACGCGAGCGGATGCTCGGCGGTTCGGCCACGCATTTTTCACTCTCCGCCAGTTTCTTTACGGACGTGCGTGTGGTCGGCGTCGTCGGCGCGGATTTCGGCGCGGCCGAGCTGGATGTGTTCGCGCGCCACGACGTGGACACGAGCGATCTCGAACGCGTGCAGAACGGAGACACTTTCTTCTGGCGCGGGCGTTATGATTACGATTTGAACACGGCGCACACGCTCGACACGCAACTCAACGTCTTCGCAGACTTCAAGCCCAAACTCTCCGACGCGTCGAAACAATCGCGCTTCGTCTTCCTCGGCAATATCCAGCCGGATTTGCAAAGGGAAGTGCGCGAAGGGGTGGCGAACGCGGAACTCGTCGCGCTCGACACGATGAACTACTGGATCAACACCGTGCCCGACGCCGTGATGCAGGCCATCGGGGGCGTCAACGTCGTCATCATCAACGACGCGGAGGCGCGCCAGCTATCAGGCGAACCGAACCTGATCCGCGCCGCGCGCAAAATCCTCGACGCGGGGCCGAGTGCGCTCGTCATCAAGCGCGGCGAGTACGGCGCGGCGTTGTTCACCCACGATTCCTATTTCGCCATACCGGCCTACCCGTTGGAATCGGTCTTCGACCCGACGGGCGCGGGCGATACCTTCGCCGGGGGCTTCATGGGCTACCTCGCAAGTCACGAGGCGATTGACGAGGCGACCATGCGCCGCGCGATGATTTACGGGTCGGTGATGGCCTCGTTCAACGTCGAAGAGTTCGGGACGGAGCGCGTTGACCGCCTCACCCATGAAGAGATAAATGAACGTTTCCGCACGTTCAAACGCATGACCCACTTCGAGGAGATTCCGTTTGAACGCGCCGAGCGCGCGGCGAAATAGAATCGGAGTGTACGAGGGAAAGGGGTAAAGGGGAGAGGTAGAGAATGTGTTCTCCGACCTTTCCCCTTTACCCCTTCCCCTTTACCCCTTAAACTAAGCGCGTTAATAACAATCACCGAAATTCAGTTGAGGAAAAACTATGTTCTGTCCCGTGTGTGAAGCGGAATACGAGAAGGGCATCAATCGTTGCTCGGATCATGATGTGGAGTTGGTCGAACAGTTGTCGCCGGATACCTCGCGCGACCGTAGCGAGGCGCGGTTCGTGCCGCTGCACAACATCGGCTCGCCCGCAGAGGCCGAGATGGTGCATGACATTCTCACGCAAAACGGCGTTCGTTCCGCAGTCCAGTCGGGCGGCTCTGACGCTTTCTCGCCGCTTCTATCTACGACCGCGCCCGGCGCGCTCGTGCTCGTCGACGAGCGCGACTTCGATCGCGCGCAGGAACTTTACAACTCCTTCTTCGGCAGCGATACGACGCCGTTGACCGGCACGACGTTTGAAGAAGATGAGGAAATCGCGGAGGATGATGATGACGACACCGGCGACACTGACGACACGGGCGATGACGCGCCGGTGAGTCGCTGAGCGATAGCCCGCGCGTGGCTTGCGGCGAGTCCTCGTTCGTGCGCATATGGCGAGCGCGAAGTGCAATCATGCAAGAGACGAAGGATGTCGCGATCACGGTGATGCTGACGGCGGGGAGCCGCGAAGAGGCGGTGCGTCTCGCGGAAATGCTCGTCGGCTCGCGTCTCGCGGCCTGCGTGCAGATACTTCCCGAGATCGAATCGGTTTATCACTGGAAGGGAGAAATCCGGCGCGACCCGGAAGTGTTGCTTCTGGCGAAGACCACGCTGGCGCGCTTTCCCTCGTTGGAGCGCGAAGTGCGCGCACTGCACAGCTACGAAACGCCCGAGATCATCGCGCTCCCCGTCGTGGCCGCTTCCGCCCCTTATCTCGAATGGCTCAACGCCACGGTCAGCGGAAGCGATGAATAGGCTAGCCGGTTATCTGCCTGCGGATAAGAACCCGCGAAGCGGAGAACAGGCAGATAGTCATGCCCGTCTCTGTGGGGATTGGAGCCGGATAAAATTATGAAGCCCCGAAGGGAAGACACATCCGTTGAGGAAGATGTCATTCGTTCGGGGCTTCGCGCGTTTGAAACGAATCCGCAGACCCGGCGCACTCGCTCTGAGCGCTAGCTGTCGCCGCTTCGAGGCTTCAAAGTTTTCAGGCGATGTCGGTTGCGATAGTCTTGTCCAGCTTGCGCAACGCATCCTGACTGCGCACGACGATCTCGACGGCTTCGGCGGGCGAGTCCGTGAGGTGCAGGAGGATGAGGTCTTCCTGTGAGATGGTTTTCTCCGCCAGCAACGTGCCGCGCAGCCAGTCCATCATTCCGCCCCAAAATTGTTTGCCGACGAGCACGACGGGAAAGTTTCTGACCTTGCGCGTCTGGATGAGCGTGAGCGCTTCAAAAAGTTCGTCGAGCGTGCCGAAGCCGCCGGGGAAGATGATGAAGGCGGTGCTGTATTTAACGAACATCGTCTTGCGCACGAAGAAGTATTTGAAGGTGAGCGAGCGCGTCTGGTATTTATTAGCCCCCTGCTCGAAGGGCAGTTCGATGTTGCAGCCGATGGAGACGCCCCTGGCCTCGAACGCGCCGCGATTGGCGGCCTCCATGATGCCGGGGCCGCCGCCCGTGATGACGGCGTAACCAGCGCCGACGAGCAGGGCGGCCGTTTCCTGTGCGGAAGCATAGTGAGGGCTGTCGGGCTGCAATCGCGCCGAGCCGAAAATTGAGACGCCGCGCGTCACCGTCGCGAGTTCGTCGAAGCCTTCGACGAACTCGCCCATGATACGAAACACGCGCCAGGTGTCTGTGTGCTTGAACTCGTCCAGCTTCGGAGTCTCAAGCAGTTGTTCGTCCTGCGTGACGTGTGCGTTCTTGCGATTTCGATTGTTGGTCTTTGCCATAAAGGGTTAGTGAACAAGCTAATCTTCTATACGCTTTTCATTCTTCCTGTCCCCATCCAGACGGCGGGGCGATGGCTCATCATCCTTTAAGATGATATGTATGGACTTCAGTTTGCTGGCGAAAAGCACCAGCGCAAGCATTACAATTACGACCCAGTATGGCAGCATTTCGACCTCCCATTCAGCGTCCAATGTTACTCAGAACGCCATGATGTTGTAGCCACAGTCCACATGGATAACTTCGCCGGTGATGCCTGAGGAGAGCGGGCTGCACAGAAAAAGGGCGGTGTTGCCGACTTCGCTCGCCTCGACGTTGCGCCGGAGAGGCGCGCGTTCCGCGTGGTGCTTCAGCATCGCGCCCATGTTGCCGACGCCTCGCGCGGCCAGGGTGTTGAGCGGCCCAGCGCTGATGGCATTGACGCGGATGTTGTGCTTGCCGAGGTCGCTCGCCAGATAGCGCGTGCTCGCTTCGAGAGCGGCCTTGGCGATGCCCATCACGTTGTAGTTCGGCACGACCTTCTCCGCGCCGTAATAACTCATGGAGACGATGCTGCCGCCCTCCGTCATCAAAGGCTGCGCGGTGCGCGCAAGCGTGGCGAGCGAGTACGCGCTGATTTCGAGCGCGGTCTGAAACGCTTCCAGCGATGTGTTCAGATACTCGCCCTCCAAAGCCTCGCGCGGCGCGTAGGCGAGACTGTGAACGACGAAATCGAGACGCCCGAATTCCTCTCTGACGCGTGCGAACGCCCCCTCAACCTCCTCCGGTTTCACCACGTCGCACTGCGACAGCACCGCGCCCGGCAAGTCTTTCGTCAAACTCTCCACGTTCTCGCGCAGGCGTTCGTTCTGATACGTGAAGGCGAGACGCGCGCCCGCACCCGCGAGCGACTGCGCCGATGCCCACGCAATCGAACGCTTGTTCGCCACGCCGAACACGATGCCGAATTTGTTCTCTAACATTCAGGAAGCCTCCGGTGGAGTAAGCAGTGAGCAGTAAGCAGTGAGCAGTAAGAGAAGTTCTGAACTGCTTACTGCTTACTGCTCACTTGTTTTACGCTGCCGCGATCTCGGGCGCGCCGTTCATCAAACGCCCGTATTGATCGCTCTCGACCCATTTCAAAATCTCCGACGTGCGCCAGACGGGGAACGGGTGCGAGAGGCCGCTCGTGATGATGTCCGCCCAGAAGCGGTCGAGCGCGCGCTCGTCGTAATTCTTCTGAAAGTCGCGCGCCTGCACGAGGAATTGTTCGTAGTCAACTTTCGATGCAAACGTGCCGCCGCAGAGTTTCATCATCGTGCGCCCGATCACGTCCGCGTCCTGCGTCACGAGAAGCGCGGCGCGGTCGCAGGACAACTCGGCGCGGCGCGACCACGCGAGCAGCGCCGAACGCATCGTGCCCGACAAAATCTGCGCGACGAGATTGGCAACCGGCGCGGCCGTAATCGCCACGTTCGCCAACGCTTCGAGCAAACGCGCGACCGTCAGATACAGCACGTGCTCGGCGTGAATGTGGCCGACTTCATGCGCGACGACGGCAAGGACTTCTTCGTCCGTCAGGCGTTCGAGCAGGCCGGAATAGAGCACGATGACGGGACGCTCGACGCCGCCCGTAAAAGCGTTGACCATCGGCGATTGCTGCACGAACAGTTCGGGCATATCCACGCCGAGGGTCGTGCAGGCGACCTGCAATTTAGCGTAGAGGTCGGGGCATTGTTTGGGTGTCACCTGTACCGCACTCGCCATGAAAATGACGCGGATGGCCGGTTCGCCCGTCACCGATAACAGCTTTTTGACCGCCGTGTCGATGCCCGGAATCGCGCGCAGCGTGGCGAGCGCGCGGCTGTCGGCCGGGTGGATGTAGGAGTCCTTGTCCAGTTCGGCGAACTTTTTGTGCGGTTGGCCGAATAGCTGCAAGCGGCAACGCCCGCACTTCGCGCTCCCCGTCACGTCGGCGCGCGTCTGATTCAACTGCCCGCAAAAACGGCAACGCACCGGCGCGCCGTTGTTTTCACCGCCCGTGGCGGATTCAAAGTCATCCATTAATTCAACCCTTCACTACAGCAAGTAAATTTTCGGGGAGACAGCTACACGCCCAAGTATCAACGATTGCGCGCCGCGACTGCAAGCGGCTGCAACTCAGAGGCGCGCGCGCGGCCGCTCAACGAACCGTCAGCTTGAGCGTGTAAGTCGCGTTGCCGCGCGTGCCGCCGACTTCGATCACGTAGTCGCCGCTCTCCGGCAACTTGCCGCTCCAACTCCTCGCGCCGTGCCCCTCGCCCGCGCCTTCGAGCGTGTCGTTCGAGGGCGCGTGGATGGTAAAGACCGCGTTTCGCTCGACGGAGGTGATGCTCACGCTCATCTTCTGCCCGGCGCGCGCGCCGACTATGTAACGATCCCGCGTGCCGCGCACGACCGAGTTCTTGACGGTGGCTGTTGTGCGCCCGCGCGCGAAGCGCACACGTTTCGTTAAACCCTCCTGCGCGGCGAACGCGAAAGTCGCCGCCAGCAGCAATCCTATAAATGCCGCTGTAAGTTTCGCCTTGAATGATTGTTTGATCATCGCCGTCCCGGTTTCCCTCCCCGCGCTCAATGTTTGAAGTGCCGGATACCTGTGAAGACCATCGCCAGATCGTGCTCGTCGGCGGCGGCGATGACCTCTTCATCGCGCACGGAGCCGCCGGGTTGAATGATCGCGGTGATGCCATGCTTCGCGGCTTCGTCAACGCCGTCGCGGAAGGGAAAGAAGGCATCGGAGGCGAGCGCCGAACCGGCGACCGGCAATTGCGCGCGCGATGCGCCGAGGCGAACCGAGTCAACGCGCGACATCTGCCCCGCGCCGACGCCGATGGCCTGCCCAGCGCGCGCGTAGACGATGGCGTTAGACTTCGTGTGTTTGCAGACTGTCCACGCGAAGAGAAGCGCGTCGATCTCCTCTTCGGTCGGCGCGCGGCGCGAGACGACTTTGAGATCGTCGCGCGTCAGCCGGTGCAGGTCGCGCGTCTGCACGAGCATGCCGCCGCTGATTTTTTTGTAATCGTGATGAAGCAAGGCGGCGGTTTCTTCACCAACGCCCGGCGCGGCGGCGCGCAAAACACGCAGGTTCTTTTTCGCGCGGAATACCTCTAAAGCCGCCCGGTCGTAATCGGGCGCGATGACGACTTCGGTGAAAATTTCCGTGACGGCGCGCGCCGCATCCTCGTCAACTTTGTGGTTGAAGGCAACGATGCCGCCGAATGCGGAGACCGGATCGGTTGCGAGCGCGCGACGGTATGCCTCGGCGGGCGATGCGCCGAGAGCCGCGCCCGCAGGGTTTGTGTGCTTGATGATCGCGCAGGCGGGTTCGTCGAAGTCGCAGGCGAGTTGCCATGCGGCGTCGGCGTCCACGTAGTTGTTGAAAGACATCTCCTTGCCCGAAAGCAACTCGGCATGTGCCACGCCGCCCGCGCCTTCCTCTTCGATTTCGTAGAGCGCGGCTGCCTGATGCGGGTTCTCGCCGTAGCGCAGGTCGGAAAGTTTGTTCAAAGACAGTTCGGCGTATTCGTCAAACCCGGAATCCCCGGCATCGTCCGCATCCTCGCCGCTCTCATCATCGGCCACCTCGAACGCGCCCGCGAGAATATCCGCGTAAGTTTCCACCGTATCGACGATTGATTCGATGGGCGGGTAGATAGCCCAATCATCCGACTCGCCATTCCCGGCCAATGCGCCGAGATAGGAAAAGACCTTCGAGTCGTAAAAAGCCGTTCGCATGAAGGCGAGGCGCGCGAGTTGGCCGCGCGTGGCGAGCGTGAGCGCGCCGTCGTGTTCCCGCATCTCGTCCAGAACTCGTCCGTAGAGTTCGGGCGCGGTGACGACGGCCACGCCCGCGTAATTCTTCGCCGCCGAGCGCACCATCGCGGGGCCGCCGATGTCTATCTGTTCGACGGCCTCCTCAAGCGTGACGCCCGCACGCGCCACGGTCTGCTCGAACGGGTAGAGGTTGATGACGACCATGTCTATCAATTCGATGCCCTGATCGGCGAGCGCGCGCATGTGTCCGGTGTTTTCGCGCACGGCCAGCAGCCCGCCGTGGATGCGTGGATGGAGCGTTTTAACCCGCCCGTCGAGCATTTCGGGGAAGCCTGTGACCTCGGACACGTCGCGCACCTCGATGCCCGCCTCACGCAGTGCTTTCGCCGTGCCGCCCGTGCTCAACAGTTCGATGTCGAACCCTTTGAGCGCGCGCGCAAACTCGACCAGCCCCGTCTTGTCCGATACGCTCAACAGCGCGCGGCGTATGCTTCGTAATCCTTCTCGGTTCTGTTCAGTCATAATTTTTAGAGACAAGATAAAACAGTGAATCGTAAATCGTAAATCGTGAATGGGTCTCAAGAGGCATGAATCGTAAATCGTGAATAAAGAAGAACCTGCTTTCTTCTATTCACGATTTACGATTCACGATTTACGGCTTTAGGTTGTAGTTTCCACGAAGCACTCGGACGCGGAGGCGCTTGTGCGCGGGCTTGAGGTTTACCTGAGGGCGGTGTTCGCCGCGCGCGCGCGCGGGTGCGTCGAGGTAGTAGCCGAGTACGTACTGGCTCTGTAAATCTTCGGTGATCGCGCGGAAGATCGGTTCAAGGTCGTATGCGGCGCGGGGGTCGAGCGCGTCGCGAGCATCGCCGAGTTGAAAATAGTGGCCGCCGGTCTGCTCGGCCAGTTCGCGAAAACCTTTGGCCGGGCGGCGCGCGACGAGCCGCCCTTCGCGGGGCGTGTAGAGGGGGATGTGTATGACATAGATGGAGACGCCCCGTAGGAGCGCATCATTGATGACAGAGGCGTGCGGCGTGCGGCTGGACGTGTCCAGACCATCGCTGAACAGAAGGATGATGCGGCGTTCGCGCGCATCAGCCCCGGCGACATTGAAGGCGCGGACGGCGATTGAAGCGGCGTCGAAGATGGCCGTATGACGACCGCGACGCGGGGAGAGTTGGAACGCTGCGCGCGCACGGTTCACGTCGTCCGTAAAGGCGAGCGCAAAATCTGCATGTTCGGAAAAAGGGAGCACGGCGATGCGGGAGTTGTCGCCGAAGCGAGTGAACATGGCGAGCGCGGCTTCGCTCTGCCGCGTGACGTGTTGGCGCGCGCTGCCTGAAGTGTCGAGCGCGAAAAGCATCGCGACGCGCTCTGCGCCGTTGGAGAAGTAGTCGATTTTGACTGGACGCCCGTTGCCGTCGCGCACCTTGAAGTCTTCGAACGTCAGGTTGGGAAAGCGTTTGCCGCGCGCGTCCGTGACGACCACGGGGAGGGTGACGAGGTCGGTGTTGACTCTGATCACCTCTTCATCCGTGGGCACGACGGTTGGTTGCGTCGTTTGCGCGCGGATTCCGGCGCTGAGAATCAGACCGAGAGCGGTTGCGAGAATTGAGGACGGAAATTTGGATCGGGCGGCGCGCCTGTAGACGTGTCGCTGTGAACGAACTGGACGAGGAAGGGTCATGCCGCCGTCAGGCTAAAACAAAAATCGCCCGAAGAACAGGATCGACAGGATGACCGCAATAGTGATGATGATGATCTTTACGAGACTCACGATTTGAACCTCAAATCCGGCGGAGGTTAGAGCTAACTCGCTAGCGAGGGCTGTATTTTATCGGTGCGTTACGAGAAGTGTCAACGCTCCGGTCAAAAATCACACGGTCGCACACCTGATTTTTGCCTGAACAGCATAACTTTAGACGTTTTCCGGGCGGGCGAAGTTTCCGATTTTGTCGGGCGGCGGGCTGCGGATGGTTTTATTACCAGCCGGAAATCAGCCCGCCGCCATGGAGTTTTATTTGAAGCGCACGGACAGCCGCCCGCTGAAGAGGCGCGGGTATCCGATGTGCGTCCCGCTGAAGACCGATTCAAAGTTGTAGAGAAAAAGCGTGTTCGTCAAATTCTGCACGTCGAACTGAAGGTTGAGCGAAGCGCGGCGCTCGCGCAGCAAGTCCGCGCCGACGGAGAAATTGAGGATGGTACGCGGGCGCGTGCGGCCGCGCTCGAAGTCGATTTCGTTGTAGAGGCGCGGGTCGAAGCCTGCGGCGGCGAAGTCCGCGAGCGTCGTGCCGGGTTCGACATCGGTCGGGTAGCCGGAATCGTAACGGCCGCCGAAGTTGGTATAGATGCCGGAGCGCGCGTGGTTGTAACTGAGTTGAAACTGAGCCGAGTTACGCTGGTCGTGGTCGTTGGCGAACTTGAGGCCGGGCGCTTCGAGGCTCTCGACCGCCTCGCCGAGAAAGAGGCCGCCATTGATAGGCGTGACGCCGAAGGCGCGTGCGTTGGCGTAGGAAGCGAAGGCGCGGAAACCGCGTATTTCCGAAGTCTCAAGCCGCAGTTCCTCGCCCGTGACGCGACCGGAGGAGATCGTGATCGGGAAGATGATCCCCGTGTCGAAGAATTGATCCTTGTCGCCGAAGTTGGTGATGCGCTTTTGATAGACGGTCAGGTTGAGACGCACGAAGCGCGATAGAGCCTGTTGCGCGCCGACCTCGTAGACGTGCTGCTTGTCGGGCAGAATCGGGCGCACGCCTGACTGACCCTGCACCACCGCGAGCGGAGACAGCGCGGCGGCCTCGGCCGAACTGGCGAGCAACAGATTCTCGGCCGGCGGCGTCTGGAAAAGGCGATTGTAGGAAGCGCGAAAGGTCGTCTGCGTGCGCGGTATGAAATAGGCCACGCCGATGCGAGGGCTGAAGGCGTCTTCCTGAATGATCAGCTTGTAGTTGTCGTAGCGAAGCCCCGCATCAATCGTGAAATTGCGAAACGGCGAGAAGCGATCCTGAACATATGCGCTGAACATGCGGCCGGTGCGCCTGTCGTCGAAGCGAAACGGGTCGGCTGCGGTGAATGAGTTGACCGGATTCGGCACCGTCTCGCCGTCTTCGTCTGTGAAATCCTCGAAAGGCTCGGTCGGGTAAAAACTGAATTCCTCGCGCACGGGCGTGACGGTGAATTGACCGCCGACCTTAATGTTATGGCTTCCGCGTGTGAGCGAGAGCGCCGCGAGGCCGCCCGTATTTTGCAGAGCGCGATCTTGAAACGCGACGACGGGCGTGGAGAGCGGGTTGCTCAACAGGCGCGCCGTGCCGTAGCGATTGAAGAACGAAAATTGGCCGAAAGTGGTCGGCGAGAAGATGCGCTCGTAGGTGACGAACTCGGAATGATCGCGGAGCCGCTGCCTTTGATCCTGCCCGGCGAGTTCCTGTTCGAAACGGTTCGGAATTTGAAAATTCGTGCCGCCTGCGAGGAACGTGGCGCGCAATGTATCGTTCGGCGTGAGCTGATAATCGAAACGCAGGAAGCCTTTACCGGTGCGCCCGAAGTTGTGAAAGTTTTCGACGGTCGGCGGGTCGAGAAAACGCTGCGAAGTGGTGGCAGAGAGATTTGTCAGCAGGCCGAGCTTGTCGGTGCGCGTGGAGAAATTCACGCCGATCTCGCCGGTCGAGAAACTGCCGCCTGACAGCGTGACGCTGCCCTGCGTGGGCGTCTCACGACCGGAGCGCGTGTTGACGTTGACTACACCGCCGAGTTTATCGCCGAACTCCGCGGAGATGCCGCCGGTCAGGACTTCGACCGTGCGCAGCGTGCGCGCATCGAGGCTCGTGGCGAAGATGGCCGAGAGGTTATCAGTGATCGGAATACCGTCGACGACGTATTGCACCTGCGACTCCGACCCGCGCGGGTGGAGGCGGCCATTATCGTCGGGCGCGAAACCGGGCGCGCTCGCGACGATGGCTTCGATGCCGCGCGAGGGAACCGCGCCGAACGGGCGTTCGAGCAACGTCTGTGAGATGTTAGTGTCCGAGGAAGTCTTGTCGGCTTCGATGAGCGAAGCGTTTTCCGTGACGGTGACGGTCTCGTTGGCAGTCGCGACCGACAGAGTAAAATCGACGGTGGTCGGGATCGGCGTCTCCACGTCAAATGATTTTTCGACGGTCTGGAAACCGGCGGCCTCCACGCGCACCGTGTAAATGTGGAAGGGAATGTTTAAGAATCTGTATTCGCCCTGCGCATCGGTTTTCGCCGTCTGTTGATAGCCGCTCGTCGGGTCGGCGATACGCACGGACGCGCCCGGCACGAGCGCGCCGCTCGGGTCGCGCACCGTGCCCTGAACCGTGCCGATGTGCGACTGCGCCAGCGCAGCCATGCAGCAGGCACAAGCCAGCGCCGCGCTCAAGGTAAATCTATAAATGCTTTTCCGAATCATAGTAGAACCCCTCTTCAAATGCTTAACGGCAGGTGCCGCCGGACGCGCTACCTGAAAACTCGTTCGCCCCGGTTTATGAAACCAGCGCGAGGAGAGGGCTTGAGCGTCCGAATACTTTGATGCTTCGACAAAGCTTCGTGCGTTTGACAAAGCAGTCGAATGAACATGCACTTAGAGAAGAGAAGCGGATGGTGGGCCACGCCCGCGCGTGGATTCATGCGAGGCGGAACAGGTATCGAGGTTTGCCGCCAGCCGATATGTAATGCTCGCGGGCGGGCGCAGGGCGAAGGGAGCAGTTTGAAAAAGGCCGTGCGAGAGTTGTTGATGAAACTGGCAGAGCAGGCAGTCTTTACCGGAAGGTAAGAGCCTGTCAGTCAAATCATCTTCCTGCGCGTCGTTAAAGACTGTTTCGTGAGTGGAAACCGTGGAGAGATAAACCGTGTGGCTGTGAACCAGCCCCCACGTCGCCCCGTAAAAAATCAGGAAGGTCAGCAGACTGTTCATCGCGCGCGCAAAATATTTGCGGCGGCGATGAGACCCGGTTTTAATGCTGCTGGGCGCTGCTTCGAGCATTATGTTACAGTTCGGAACTAATAGGGAGCGTTGGGTGGCAACTATAAACGCTCACACGCACCGGTGTCAAAGATGCTCCGGCGACAACATGCAACCCGATTTTCGCGCGTTATCATAGTTAAAGCATGCTTCACGACGACGTGACCCTCGTGTCTGAAATCGTGCCGCCAGAGAGCGCGAGCCTCCGCGCAAACTGCGCAAAGCGATTTTCGCGCCTTTGGCTTGCCGGCGTAATGTTCTTCCTCATGTCTCATGCAAATCTCGCCGCGCAGTCTCAGCCTGTTAACGCACGGATCAGCATCGTTTCACTCGCGCCTCCACGCGTCAGGGTGGAAGTTGAGAGCGTGCAGGGCGCTCGGGCATGGTCGTTTCGCAACGCGTATGCCGGAATCACCAACCTCGGCGAACGCATCGAGAAATTATCGTCGGCCGACGCGCAGGGTGTCGGAATTGCCGTGCGCAAACTCGCCTCCGGGGAATACGAAGCCGAGCGCATTGCTGCGAAACTTAGTTACGAACTCCGGCTCGATCCGCCGCGCAGTACAAACGACACCCCGCACGTTTCCTGGCTGACGGCCGCGCGCGGCGTATTGATGCCCGGCGACTTACTGCCGGTCTCGCCGGCACGCGTTAAGTTGAGTCTGACGCTCCCCGCTCAATGGAAGGTCGCCACGCTCGAAACTCTACTCGAAACTCTAAAGGACGGCGGGCTATACGAACTCGAAGATGCCGAGTCGGCCGTGTTTTTCGTCGGAGCCGATCTGCGTCTGACGCAAAGGCGCGTGAGCGGGATGGATTTCACGTTCGCCACCGCGGGCGAATGGGCTTTCGCCGATGAAGATGTGGTCGGGATCGGGCGTGAAGTCGTCGAAAAGTATGCGCGCATCGCAGGCGGCGTCCCGCGCAAGAACACGCTGATCGTGCTCGCGCCGTTTCCTCAAACGACGGACGCTTCGCGTTGGAGCGCCGAGACGCGCGGGGGGACGGTCTTCTTTCTCTCAGGGCGTTCAACGTCGAAAGCGGGCGGACTCGCGCGCCTGAGCGTTCCACTGGCACACGAGATTTTTCACCTCTGGGTTCCTAACGCTCTGAAGTTGAGCGGCGATTACGCCTGGTTCTACGAAGGCTTCACGGTCTATCAATCGATGCGTGTGAGCGTGGAACTCGGTTACTTAACTTTTCAGGACTTCCTCGATTCGTTGGCGCGCGCTTACGACAATTACCTGGCGTTGCGGGAGCAAGATAAATATTCTCTGGTTGAAGCGTCCGCGCGCCGCTGGGGCGGGAGCGGTAGTCTGGTTTATCACAAGGGGATGCTGGTGGCGATGCTCTATGATTTAAACGTAAGGCAGAAGAGTCGTGGAAAACGCAGTCTCGAAGATGTCTACCTCATCCTGTTTCGACAACACCGAACGAGCACTGAAGCGCGCGAGGGAAACGCCGCCGTGATCGCGGCGATCAATAGCGTCGAAGGTGGAGGCGGTTTCTCGAAACGCTATGTTGAAAGCGCAAGCCCGCTGGATTTGACAAACGCGCTGGACACCTTCGGCTTGAAGTTGGAACGCTACGGGGCTAGAACCGGTATTAGAGCGGCCAATTCGCTTAGTCGCGCCCAACGCGATTTATTGCGTCAGATGGGCTACAATTAGAAAGACTTCGTAATTGTTAAGTTCAACCTTAAGCTGCAAATTGAAAATTGTTTTGGTGAGATTGCTAATTCAAAATTACCACGCTCGCAGCGTAGACTTCATATCCATCATCCGCCGCATGAAAACTTTTGGCATCAACGAAAATCTGAATCGTAACTCGCAAGTGGGGTCTCTATACATTCTCCTGTTCCTGATGAGCATCACATTGCTCTCCGCCGGTTGCACCACTCTAGCGAGTAAGACGGAGACGGGCGTCGTGATAGCGCGTCGCGCGCAGGTGCGTAGCTCGTTTGCCGTCGTGGCGGCTGACCTGTCAGAGGTGGTGCGCGGCGATGTGGTGGATATTTTGGATTCGACGACGGCCGAAAACGGCGAGCGTTGGTTGCGCGTGCGCGCGCACGATGCCGAAAACACGGAGGGTTGGATCGAAGCCCGTAACGTCATGCCGCAGGACTTGCTTGATCGTTCCATCCAGGCCGCAGCAGAAGACAAGGACATCCCGGCGCAGGCCGCCGGACAACTTAGGGCAAGCACGAATCTGCGTTCGTCGGCAGATCGAAGCAATGCGGATAATATCTTGCTGAAATTAGAAAGCGGCGCACATTTCGAGATCGTCGGCTGGAAACGCGTGCCGAAACCTAAAACGTCTGAAACTACGGAGAGCGACGACGCGCCGAAGTCGGGCGCAGCCACACAAACGGGAGGCAAGCAGCAGAAGGATAGCGGTACGGAGAAAGAGGCCGAAGAACTGAATGAACTCTGGTATAAAGTCCGTCTGCCGCGCGCAATTTCTCCCGCACCGGCCGGTTGGGTTTATGCCAAACAGGTTGAGTTGACCGTGCCAAGCGACATTATTTTTTATCGCACCGGGCGAGAGTTCGTAGCTTGGCAAAGGCTCGACGACGCGGGCGACGCAGGTCAGTCTGCGCCCAAAGATAAGGATGCTGCGAAAGAAGTGCAGGCGGGCAGTTGGGTGATCTTGGAAAAAAGCAGCTCCGATAAGCCGAGCACGTTGGAAGACCCTGATTTCGACCGCATCTTTGTATTGGGCTATGATAAAAGCAGGCAGGAGCATTATACGGCCTATCGCAGCCCCGATTTGGATGGCCGCCTACCGCTACGCATTGAGAATAATAACGGAGAGAAATTCTTCACGGTCAAGGCGAACGATAACGGCCAGTTAGTCGATGTGCGCTATAAAGTTTATCGGGACGACAGAGGTAATTTGCGGGTTGACGCTCAGGGCAGCCTACCCAAAAGGGAGAAAAAGAAGTAGTTAAGCCTTATTTTCATTGATCCCCAGGGTTCGTGTGTCGGCAAATTTGGATAAGTTGAAATTTTTTACGTGAGGGGTGTTGACAAATAGAATTTTCTGTCTATAATGCCCATTCGCCTGAAACACGGCAATTGACATTCCAAGCGACAACACGATAGCGTTGGTCACGGCCGCTTCTCTTCCTTGTAGATGTTTGGGAAGAAGGGCGGTTATTTCGTCGGCGCAAAAAGTTGTCTGGTCAGGCAACTCGAACAGAGTTGAAGCCGTCTAAGGTGACCCGCTTGACAAGTTGAACGCAATCACGTAAGGTTGCGGTTTGCTTGAGACGAAAAATAATCGTCTGTGGGGCAACTTGAAAGAGTTCATACGCAACTAAGTATGGATTCGGAAAACGAAGAACCGATCTTTGAAAACTAGATAGAGCGTGTCCATGTTAATAACCTTTGAGAGTTGGAGCGTGCGAGCTTAGGCTCGGCGCAGATAAAACTCGAGAAGAGTCATTATCGGATACTTTTAACCAGTATAAGATAATGTTCCAGAGATACAAATTCTTAACGAGAGTTTGATCCTGGCTCAGAATCAACGCTGGCGGCGTGCCTCAGACATGCAAGTCGAACGAGAACCTCCCTTCGGGGAGGGGACAGTGGCGCACGGGTGAGTAACACGTGGGTAATTTACCTTTGGGTGGGGAACAACAGCCGGAAACGGCTGCTAATACCGCATAATGCAGCGGCTCGACATCGAGACAGTTGTTAAAGCGGGGGATCGCAAGACCTCGCGCCTAAAGAGAAGCCCGCGGCAGATTAGCTAGTTGGTAGGGTAATGGCCTACCAAGGCAACGATCTGTAACCGGCCTGAGAGGGCGGTCGGTCACACTGACACTGACATACGGGTCAGACTCCTACGGGAGGCAGCAGTCGGGAATTTTGGGCAATGGGCGAAAGCCTGACCCAGCAACGCCGCGTGAAGGATGAAGCTTTTCGGAGTGTAAACTTCATAAGAATGGGAAGAATAAGTTTAGGATAATACCCTGAACGATGACGGTACCATTTGTAAGCTCCGGCTAACTCCGTGCCAGCAGCCGCGGTAATACGGGGGGAGCAAGCGTTGTTCGGATTTACTGGGCGTAAAGGGCGCGTAGGCGGCGCGACAAGTCACTTGTGAAATCTCTGAGCTCAACTCAGAACGGTCAAGTGATACTGTCGTGCTAGAGTGCGGAAGGGGCAACTGGAATTCTTGGTGTAGCGGTGAAATGCGTAGATATCAAGAGGAACACCTGCGGCGAAGGCGGGTTGCTGGGCCGACACTGACGCTGAGGCGCGAAAGCCAGGGGAGCGAACGGGATTAGATACCCCGGTAGTCCTGGCCTTAAACGATGAATGCTTGGTGTCCGGAGTTAGATAGTCTCCGGGTGCCGTCGCTAACGCTTTAAGCATTCCGCCTGGGGAGTACGGTCGCAAGACTGAAACTCAAAGGAATTGACGGGGACCCGCACAAGCGGTGGAGCATGTGGTTTAATTCGACGCAACGCGAAGAACCTTACCTAGTCTAGAATGCTCCTGACAGCCCTAGAGATAGGGTTTCTTGGGTAAAACCAAGCAGGATGCAAGGTGCTGCATGGCTGTCGTCAGCTCGTGTCGTGAGATGTTGGGTTAAGTCCCGCAACGAGCGCAACCCTTATCAACAGTTGCCATCGGGTAATGCCGGGAACTCTGTTGAGACTGCCGTTGATAAAACGGAGGAAGGTGGGGATGACGTCAAGTCCTCATGGCCTTTATGACTAGGGCTACACACGTGCTACAATGGCAGGTACAAAACGCTGCAAACTCGCAAGAGTGAGCCAATCGTAAAAAGCCTGTCTCAGTTCGGATTGGAGTCTGCAACTCGACTCCATGAAGTTGGAATCGCTAGTAATCGCAGATCAGCACGCTGCGGTGAATACGTTCCCGGGTCTTGTACACACCGCCCGTCACATCACGAAAGTGGGTTGTACTAGAAGCG
>DASQMC010000003.1:0-7181 GCA_035645695.1 Pyrinomonadaceae bacterium | reverse complement strand
GTCGATGATGCCGCCGCCGCGATTGTTGGCCGGGTTGGCCTTCTGGTGCTTTTTGACGATCCCGGCGCCTTCCACTTTAACTTTGCCGTTCGCCGGGGAGACTTCGAGCACACGGCCGCGCACGGGCGTGCGCGCGCCGCCTTTGTAAGTGGCCCAGCCGCGACCCGCGATCACCTGCACGATGTCGCCCTTCTTGATTTTGGTGCGCTTTCTTGTTCCAGCCATGATCTTAAATCACCTCCGGCGCGAGCGAAACGATCTTCATAAAATTGAGGTCGCGCAACTCGCGTGCGACCGGGCCGAAGACGCGCGTGCCGATTGGCGTGTTGTCGTCTTTGATGAGCACGGCGGCGTTCTGGTCGAAGCGGATGTAGGTGCCGTCCTTGCGGCGCACCTCTTTGCGCGTGCGCACGATCACGGCGTTATGCACCGTGCCTTTCTTGACCGCGCCGTCGGGCGAAGCCTCTTTGACGGTCACCTTGATCTTGTCGCCGAGGACGGCATGACGCCCCGTCGAACCGCCGATGCTCATAATCATCTCGACTCGCCGCGCGCCCGAATTATCGGCCACCTCCAGCGATGTCTGCATTTGAATAGCCATTATCTCACTCCGTTCGCAGTTTTCAGTTTCAAGTTTTCAGTTTTCAGTAAAGACCTGTCTGAAAACTAAAAACTGAGAACTGAAAACTATTTCTCAGCTTTCTGCACGATCTCTACGACGCGCCAGCGTTTTCTGGCCGACAGCGGGCGCGTCTCGACGATTCGCACCTTGTCGCCGATGGTCGCGCCCGTCTCGTCGTGCGCCATGAACTTAGACGTGCGGCGCACGTAACGACGATACTTCGGGTGCTTGATCAGGCGGTCGACGCGCACCACGATGGTCTTCTCCATTTTGTCCGAGGCGACGATGCCGACCTTCTCCGCTCTCCGGCCGCGTTTGCCCGCTTCGGTGCCCGAGGCGTTTCCGGCCTGCGAGTCGATGTTCGGCGCGACTTCGTGGGCAAGCGTCTCGCCCGAGTCCGTGGTTTCGGCCGCGATCACTTCGTCCGTCGCGGTCGCGCGCTCTTCTTTCGGCGCATCCCCGCCGCCGCCC
Source organism: Pyrinomonadaceae bacterium (assembly GCA_035645695.1). Lineage (GTDB taxonomy): Bacteria > Acidobacteriota > Blastocatellia > Pyrinomonadales > Pyrinomonadaceae > JAIVJZ01. The sequence continues at coordinate 6,088 of DASQMC010000003.1, read as the reverse complement.
GTCGTCTGTTCCTGATTTTCTTCTTCTGCCATCATAATCTCCAACGATGAACGCGGAATGATGAACGATGAACTGTTTATACTTCAGCGTTCCGCGTTCCGACTTCCTCGTTACTACTGTGCCGCCTGTTCGTTCTGCCGCTCGCTGATCAGCGTTTGCAAACGCGCCAGCGTCCGCTTCTCCTGTCGCAGACGCTTCACCGCGTCCGTCTCGCCGAGCGCGAGTTTGAAGTTCAAACGGAACAGAGACTCTTTGATCCGCGCGGCCTCTTCCCGCAAATCCTCTTCCGACATGCCGCGCAATTTTTCCAACTCTTCGCGTTTCTTCATAACTAAACTGCGCCCCCTTCCTGTTCGGCGCGCGTGACGAACCTCGTCTTGATCGGGAGCTTCTGCGCCGCCAGGCGCATCGCCTCGCGCGCCGTCGCCTCGTCCACGCCCTCGATCTCGTACAGGATGCGACCCGGTTTAACCACGGCCACCCAGTATTCCGGCGCGCCCTTGCCCTTGCCCATGCGCGTTTCCGCGGGCTTCTTCGTGACGGGCTTATCGGGGAACATGCGAATCCAGATTTTCCCGCCGCGCTTGATGTGGCGCGTCATCGCGATACGAGCCGCCTCGATCTGCCGGTCGGTGATCCAGGCAGGCTCCAGGCATTTCAAACCGTACTCGCCGAAGCTGATCTCCGCGCCGCGCGTGGCCGTGCCCGTCATGCGCCCGCGCATCTGCTTCCGGTGCTTAACTTTTTTCGGCATCAACATGATGTTTCGCTCCGCTCAACTGTCCCTTGTCCGTTGTCCGTCGTCAGTTGTTTTCGTGTCGCCCGACTTGAGACTTTACCCTCATGCGCGCTAGCCGCCCGCTCCACATACGACGGACAACTGACTACTGACTACTGACAATCCTTATCCCCTGTCGCCGCGCGGCCGACCACGGTCGCCGCCTCGGTCACCCCTGTCGCCGCGATTATCGCCGCCCTCGCGTTCGCGCCGGGTTCGCGGGCGACGCTCACGCTCGCCGCGCTCGCCGCGCGGTTCGTTGATCGGGTCGGTCGCGGTGCCGCGCGCCATGGCCGCTTTCGGGTCGAGAATCTCGCCGCGATAGATCCAGACTTTGACGCCGATGGTGCCGAACGTCGTGTTCGCCGTCGCCACTCCGTAGTCGATGTCGGCGCGCAGCGTGTGGAGCGGCAGGCGACCCTGCAAGTACCACTCGCTGCGGGCGATCTCAGCCCCGTTCAGACGGCCGCCGACCTTGACCTTGATGCCCTGACCGCCGAACCTGAGCGTCTCTTCCACGGTTTTGCGCATGGCGCGACGGAAGGCGATGCGCTTCTCAAGCTGCACGGCGATCTTCTCGGCCTGCAACTGCGCATTGAGTTCCGGCTTGTGAATCTCCTGAATCGAGACGAGCACTTCGCGACCCGTGCGCGAAGCGATGTCGGCCTTGAGTTTGTCGATCTCCGCGCCTTTGCGCCCGATGATGATGCCGGGGCGCGAGGTGTAGATGATGATCTTCAAACGGTTGGCCGCCCGCTCCACATCGACGTGCGAGACGCCCGCCCCGTTGAAGCGTGCCTTGAGCGTGGCCTTCAGCTTGAGGTCTTCCAACAAAAACTCGCCGTACTGTTTCTTGGCGAACCAGTGCGAGTGCCAGTCTTTGTTATAGCCGAGGCGGAAGCCGTATGGATGAACTTTCTGACCCACTTTATTCTCCGTTCAAACTTAACTGTTTTCGGTTGCCGTTTCAGTCGCGGACGTTGTTGTCGTCGTCGCAGCGTCCGGCGTCTCGCTCGCTGTAGCCGCCGTTTCGGGCTGCTTCGCGGGGGCGCGTTTCGCGGCTGCCTTCGGAGCAGCGGCGGCATTTTTGGCCGCCAGCTTCTTACCCGGTTTGCTCGTCTTCGGCTTGCCCGCTTTCGACGTGCGCTTGCCCTTCACGCCCTCTTCCTCGTCGCTCGACAGCAACAGGGTCACGTGATGGAAGTGACGCCGCTCCTTGTAGGCGCGGCCTTGCGGCGCGGGACGCATGCGGCGACGGTTCTTCGTCGGCCCCATGTCGATGAAAGCCGCCTTGACCCACAGATCGTCCGGGTCAACCGCGATGTTCGCCTTCTCCGCCGCCTCCGTGGCGTTCGCCACGGCCGAGCGCAGGCACTTCTCGATGCCGTCGGCGGCGCGCTTGTTCGTGTACTGCAACACGGCCAACGCCTCGTTGACGTTTTTACCGCGAATCATGTCGACCACGAGTCGCGCCTTTTGCGGCGACCCGCGCAGATACTTTGCACTCGCTCTTGCGTCCATAACTAACCTCAACGATGAACTGGGAACGATGAACGATGAATGAAAACAGTCGCTTCTAATTCAGCGTTCCGCGTTCATCCTTCATCGTTTATCTTGCTACTTTTCCGCCCTTTTCGGCCTTCGTTCCCGAATGGCCTTTGAAGGTGCGCGTCGGCGCGAACTCGCCGAGTTTGTGTCCGACCATGTTCTCCGTGACGTACACGGGCAGGTGGCGTTTGCCGTTGTGCACGGCGAAAGTCAGGCCGACGAAATCCGGCGAGATCGTCGAACGACGCGACCATGTTTTGATCGCGGGCGGCCGCGCGCCGCTCTCGCGAATCCGCTCGACCATCTTCAACAAATAGTCGTCAATGAACGGCCCTTTTTTAACTGAACGTGCCATGAGTTTTCTCGCTTCGCTCGAAAGATTGTTTCATTTCTTCATTGATTCAATGAGTCAATGAAACAATGCGTCAATTACTTCACTCGTCTATCGCGCACGATCATCTTCTGCGTGCGCTTGTTGGAACGCGTCTTGTAGCCGCGCGTCGGTTGTCCCCAGGGGGTGACGGGGTGGCGTCCGCCGGAGGTCTTGCCCTCGCCGCCGCCGTGCGGGTGATCCACCGGGTTCATCGCGACACCGCGCACGTGCGGGCGAATGCCCTTCCAGCGCGAGCGCCCGGCCTTACCGAAAGAGACGTTTTCGTGCTCGACGTTGCCGACCTGCCCCACCGTCGCCATGCATACAACGGGTACGCGCCGCACCTCGCCCGAAGGCATGCGCAGTTGCGCGTAGTCGCCCTCTTTGGCGACGAGTTGCGCGAACGCTCCGGCCGAGCGCGCCATCTGTCCGCCTTTGCCGGGGCGCAGTTCGATGTTGTGAATCTGCGTGCCGAGCGGAATATTCTTCAAGGGCAGGGCGTTGCCCGCCAGGATGTCCGCTTCCGGGCCGCTCATGATCGTCTTGCCCACTTCGAGACCGGCGGGCGCGATGATGTAACGCTTCTCGCCGTCGAGATAGGTGATGAGCGCGATGTGAGCCGAGCGGTTCGGGTCGTACTCAAGCTGCGTGACGCGTCCGGGCACGCCCGTCTTATCGCGCTTGAAGTCGATGATGCGATAGAAACGCTTCGCGCCGCCGCCGCGACGACGCACGGTGATGTGGCCGTCGTTGTTGCGCCCCGAGATGCGCGTCTTCTTCTCCAGCAGAGACTTCTCAGGCTCCGCGCCCTTCGTCAACTCATCGCGCGTCAGATATGTCTGGTAACGACGCGCCGGTGATGTCGGTGTAAGTTTCTTGATGCCCATAATCTTTAGGTTTCAAGTTTCAGGTTTCAAGTTTCAGGTCTGAAGTTTTCTTTAACTTGAAACCTGAAACTTGAAACTTGAAACTACTAGATTGCTTCGCCGTAATCGAGCGGCTTTTCGCCTTCCTTGAGCGTGACGTAGGCTTTCTTCCAGGAAGGCTTGCGCCCCTCGAAGCGACCGCGCCGCGCCTTCTTGCCCATGTAGTTGATCGTGCGCACCGTGGCGACTTTCACATCGAAAATCTTCTCTACGGCCGACTTGATCTCGGGCTTCGTGGCGTTCTTGTCAACGCGAAAGGTCAGCAGTTGCTTGCCGTCCTGCGTCTCTTCCTTCGCCACGAGCGCCTTCTCCGTGATCACGGGCGACTTGATGATGTCCCATACAGTTCGCATCTTTTACGCCGCCTCCTCTGTCGTATTCTCTTCCGCCGTCACGACCCTGTTATCATCGCCGTCGTCGTCGTGCGCGCCGGTCCGCCGCTTCGGGTTGAGCATATCGTTCAACTCTTCCGCCGCCGTGCGCGAGAGCACGAGTTTTTCGTGATAGAGCAGATCGTAGATGTTCAGGCTGCGGCTCGTGGTGATCTTCGCGCGCTTGACGTTGCGCGAGGCGAGCAGCAGGTTGTCGTTGTCGTGCGAATCGACGATCAGCGTCTTGCCTGCGAGGCCGAGCGTGCCGAGCGCGCCGATGAAATCTTTGGTCTTCGCCGCGCCGAGCGTGAACTCGTCAAGCACGACGACGTTGCCCTCGCGCAGACGCTCCGACAAGGCCGAGCGCAGCGCGCCGCGCCGCATCTTCTTCGGCAAATTGTGCGACCAGTCTTTCGACTGCGGCCCGTGGACGTTGCCGCCGCCCTTCCACAGGGGCGAACGGATGCTGGCGATACGCGCGCGCCCCGTGCCCTTCTGCTTCCAGAGCTTCTTGCCCGAACCCGACACATCGCCGCGTGTCTTCGTGCCGACCGTGCCCGCGCGCGCCTTCGCCAAATAAGCCTTGACGGCGGTATGCACCAGCCCCTCGTTGAAGTCCACGCCGAACACGGCATCGGACAGTTCGAGGTCGGCCACCTCTTCGTTCTTCAAATTGCGCACCTTCACGGTAGGCATAACTCACTCCGTTCGTAGTTGCCAGTTTTCAGTTTTCAGTTTTCAGCTCTGCTGTGGCTGAAAACTGAAGACTGAAAACTATTTCTTCTTCTGTCTGACAGACTTTTTGACGATCACGACCGTGCCGTTTGCGCCGGGCACCGCGCCGCGAATCATCAGCAAATTGTTTTCGGCGTCAACGCGCGCAATCGTCAAGCCCTTTAGGGTGATGCGCACATCGCCCATGTGACCCGAAGAACGCGTGCCCTTGATGACGCGCGAAGGATACGCCGACTGGCCGATGGAGCCCGGCGCGCGGACGTTCATCGAGCCGTGAGATTCGGGACCGCGACTGAAGTTGTGACGCTTCACCGTGCCCGCAAACCCGCGACCCTTGCTCTTGCCGATCACTTCAATCGTGTCGCCGTCGGCGAACTGCTCGCCGACCAGAACCTTGTCGCCCACGCTCACGCCCGCATCGCCGTCGAGCCGGAACTCTTTCAAGACGCGCGTCGGCGGTGTGCCCGCGCCCGTCTTCTCGAAGTGACCGCGCATCGGCTTGTTGACGTTCTTCAACTTCACCGGGCGCTCTTCGACGAGGCCGATCTGCACGGCATCGTAGCCGTCCTTGCCCGCAGCCGATTTCGTCTGCACCACGACGCAAGGCCCCGCCTTGATGACCGTCACCGGGGTGACCGTGCCATCCTCGGCGAACAACTGCGTCATACCAACTTTCTTACCGATGATTCCGTTAATCATCACTTACCTCAGGTTTCAAGTTTCAGGTTTCAAGTTTCAGGACTGACGGGTTCTTCGTTCTTTAACTTGAAACCTGAAACCTGAAACTTGAAACTAATCGCTCTTAGCGATCTCTGCCGAACGCTTTGATCTCAACATCCACGCCCGCGGGCAGGTCGAGTTTCATCAGCGCATCCACGGTTTGCGGGGTCGGGTCGAGAATATCCATCAGACGCTTGTGCGTCCTGATCTCGAACTGCTCGCGCGATTTCTTATCCACGTGCGGCGAACGCAAGACCGTCCACTTGTTTTTTGAAGTGGGGAGCGGTATTGGCCCCGCCACACGCGCGCCCGTGCGCTTGGCGGTCTCCACGATCTCGGAGGTCGATTGATCCAGCACCCTGTGATCGTAGGCCTTGAGTCTGATTCTGATCTTTTCGTTCAGCATATTTTCTTAACTTCCGGCAATCAGCTTTCAGCAATCAGCTTTCAGGCATTCACCAGCCGCAATGGCTGATAGCTGACGGCTGACGGCTATTCGATGATGTCGGTAATAGTGCCTGCACCGACCGTGCGCCCGCCCTCTCTGATGGCGAACCTCAATCCCTTCTCCATCGCAATGGGCGTGATGAGCGTGATCTCCATCGCGATGTTGTCGCCCGGCATCACCATCTCCACT
>DASQMC010000002.1:0-21489 GCA_035645695.1 Pyrinomonadaceae bacterium | reverse complement strand
ATTTACACGCCGCTGATGCAGCACAGTTGACTGGCATCTCGCATCGCTCAGTCATCACGATCTTTGGCAAAATCCGCCAGCGCATCGCTGACGAATGTGAACGTCAATCACCGTTCAAGGACGGTGATGTCGAGGTGGATGAGTCTTACTTCGGCCCGCATCGCGTGCGCGGCAAGCGCGGTCGCGGGGCGTCGGGTAAGACCATCGTCTTCGGGTTACTCAAGCGTGACGACAAGGTTTACACCGAGGTCGTGCCGGACTGCAAAAAGGCCACTTTACAGGCCATTATTCGCGGTCGCGTCTCGGTCGAGGCCATCATCCATTCTGACGGCTGGCGCGGTTACGACGGACTCGTTGATGTCGGTTACGCTAAACATTATCGCGTCCATCATGGACAGAACGAGTTCGCTAATGACCAAAGTCATATCAACGGCATCGAGAGCTTCTGGAGCTACGCTAAGCGTCGGTTGCAGAAGTTCAACGGTGTACCTGCGGCCACTTTCAACCTGCACTTGAAAGAGTGCGAGTGGCGGTTCAATCACCGTCACGATAACTTGTATCTTGAACTGTTAAGACTGCTGCGGCATCATCCACTGTAACCGTCTTAACTTCATCAGACCCATCGTAAATAGAAAAACGCTCCGGTCTATTTACGATTTACGATTTACGATTCACGGCTTTTAAGTTCCGCTCGTCAGGGTGTTGTCCCACTTCACGCGTTTGAGAAGGTTGAAGTCCGAGAGCATTTTGCCCGCGCCGAGCACGACGGACGAGAGCGGGTCTTCGGAAACCGAGACGGGGAGGCCGGTTTCGATGGAGAGACGCTTGTCCAGATTCTTCAGGAGCGCGCCGCCGCCCGTGAGCACGATGCCGCGCTCGACGATGTCGGCCGAGAGTTCCGGCGGCGTGCGTTCGAGCGCGACGCGCACGGCGTTGACGATTGTCGAGATCGAATCGGCGAGAGCTTCGCGCACTTCGTCGTCCGTGATGGTGATGGTCTTCGGGATGCCTTCGATGAGGTTGCGCCCGCGCACGTCCATCGAGAGTTGTTCGTCGAGCGGGAAGGCCGAGCCGAGGTTGATCTTGATCATCTCGGCGGTGCGTTCGCCAATGAGCAGGTTGTACTTGCGTTTGATGAAACTCGTGATCGCCTCGTCCATCTCGTTGCCGGCGACGCGCACGGCGCGCGAGTAGACAATGCCCGAGAGCGAGATGACGGCGATGTCCGTGGTGCCGCCGCCGATGTCCACGATCATGTTGCCGTGCGGTTCGGTGATCGGCAACCCTGCGCCGATGGCCGCCGCCATCGCCTCTTCGACGAGGTAGACCTCCGAGGCTTTGGCGCGGTAGGCCGAATCTTCGACGGCGCGGCGTTCGACCTGCGTGATCTCCGAGGGGATGCCGATGACGACGCGGGGTGAGACCCACGACTTGCCGTTGTGCGCCTTGCGTATGAAGTGTTGGAGCATCTTCTCCGTGACTTCAAAGTTGGCGATAACGCCGTCTTTCATCGGGCGGATGGCGACGATGTTGCCGGGCGTGCGCCCCAACATCTCTTTCGCTTCCTTGCCGACGGCGAGCGGCTGGTTGGTGGATTTGTTGATCGCAACGATAGACGGCTCCGATACGACGATACCCCGCCCTTTAGCATAGACGAGCGTGTTGGCCGTCCCGAGATCAATCGCCAGATCGCTGGAAAACAGACTGAAAAGTGATTTAAAGGCCATTAATTTTCCGATCCAAGCATGAATGGAGTGCGCTAGAAATGAACGTAAACAGCGCGGGGTCGGCCGAAGTTCGAGCATTACATGAAACGACGCCACGTAAGTCCGACTTCCGGCACGCCCTGCGAGGCCGCTGCCCCGCGACGCCCTACGAACTCAACAAGATACAACGAAAAAGCCCAAATATTAAAGTCAACAGGCTCAAATCGGCGATTTTAATGTGGAAATTCGGGTTCGAGACGGCGGCCGCGCCGGGTTTGCGCGTCTTTAGCCGTCAGGAGGGAGAACCGTTAACTGTATGACTTGGAAGGGGTAGGCTCACGACTGCGACGAGACGCGGACGCAGTTTTTGTGCGCGGCTTTGGCATCATACATCGCGGCGTCCGCGTCGGCGATCAACTGTTGCGGGGATTGCGAATGTTCCGGGAACGAGGAAATGCCGAAGCTGGCCGTGAGGCGCAGGCGCAGATTTCGCCCGCCGGTGAAGATTTGTTCGGCGATCTTTTCGCGCATGCGCTCGGCGACGCGCACGGCCATGTCCAGATTCGTCTCGGGCAGGATGACGACGAACTCGTCGCCGCCGTAGCGCGCCACCACGTCCGTGTCGCGCACGCCCGTCAGGATCACGGTCGCCATCTCCATCAAAACGTGCGAGCCGACGAGGTGGCCGTAGCGGTCGTTGATCTCTTTGAAGTCGTCGAGGTCGAAGAACAGGGCGGTGACGGTCGAGGCATAACGGCGCGCGCGTTTGACCTCGGCCGTCAAATACTGGCGCAGGAAACGCGCGTTGTGGAGCTTGGTGAGATCGTCGGTCTGGGAAAGTTTCTCCGCCTCGGCGATGCGCACGGAGTTGGCGAGCGCGGCGGAAAGCGGCAGCGCGAGCGCGGAGAGCAACGCCGCCTCGCCCGCCGCGAAGGCGCGCGCCGACGCTCCCTCGCGCACCGCTTCGAGCACGGCCAACACGCGGTCATTGCTGATGAGCGGGACGGCGAGCACGCGCCGCCCGCCTTCCGTCATGCGCTGCGTCTCGTTCGACGTGAAAGCGGCGCGCGCCGCCTGCGATTCCGTGCCCGTCAAGAGCATCAACGCGTCGCCGTGGAGCGCGCGACGCCAATCGCCTTCGGGCAGGGCGCGCTCGCTCTCCGTCAGCCCGCGCACGGCGAGCGGCTCGAAGCGCGGCTGGGGTTGGCCGCGTTCCAACTCGGTCAGATAGATCGTCCAACGATCCGCGCGGACGAGCGGGGCGAGACCAACGAGCGCGGTTTGCGCCGCGCTCTTTTGATCGCTTACGAAGTGGAGCGAGGCGACGGCCTCGAAGGCCGCGCGCAGGCGCGATACGCTCAGATTGTCGGGCAAGAGCATGCTCGCGGGCGTCGCCGCCGACGCGCCGAACTCTTCCGAATGCGAGGATGATTCCGGCAAAGTCTCGCCGCTCTCTTCGAGTTCGCGCAGGAGCGCGGGGAGTTGTGCCGGATCGTCCGCGACGGCGTGAAAGCCGAGCCGGAGGAGCGCGTGCGTGTCCAGACGGCATTTGTCAGGCTGCGGCTCGCCCGCTTCAAAGCGGCGACAGGCGACGAGCGGGGTTTCCGGCCAAGCGGCGGCTGCCTCCGAGAGCACCGTGTGAATCTCTCCTATGCTCGCACTCTCGGCCACTTCGCAAATCACGGCGAGCGGTGGCGCGACGCCCCCAACCTCGTCCGCGCCGCGCGACCCGACTGCCGCTGTAGCAGCTTGCTCCTCCGCGCAGACGCCTGCGGCGCGCAGCGCTTCAAGTAACGCGTGCCCCGTCCGCTCGCTCTCAACTTTTAACAGGATGACGTGCATAAGCTAAGGGATGAGGGCGGAGGGATGAGGGATGAAGATGAATAACTCAAGCGCGTGAATGCCTCTCTTAATTCATCCCTCATCCCTTAGCCCTCATCCCTCCTATCTTTGTCCCGCGTCGGGCGTGAAAGCGAGACGGGTGTCGTTGCGTGTGCCTTGCGAGTCTTCGGCCTCGATGATGATTTCGCGCGCCGCTCTCGGCACGGAGATTTGAATCTGGAAAGAGCCGTCGGCGGCGGCGAGAGTTTCGCGCCCGCTGATGCGGATGGTGTTGCCGGGTTGGGTGCGCCCTCGCGCCATGTAGATGCTGCCGCCGATAAATTCAAATGCCACGTTTGCGACGGAGATGTGCTCTCCCGTGCCTTGCCCCGCGGCGACGATGGTGAACTTCTGCGGCTCAGTCCACTCGCTGATCTGGCCGGAGGCGGCGACGGCGCGCACGCGCCAGAAGTAGATGCCCGCGCGCAGGTCGCTGACGCCGAACTGGGTCGCCTCCAGTTGGTCGCGCTCGGTCATTTTCCCGGCCGCCACGAAGAAGGGCGACGTGGCGACTTCGACACGATAGTGGCGCGGCGTGCCGGTTTGCGGGCGCACCCAGCGAAGCGTCACGCTGGTTGCGCCTTTGTCGGTGGCGGAGATTTTTTCGAGGTCGCGCGGCGAGACGAGCATCGGCGTCGCAAGCAAACTCTCGCGGCTCTTGATGTTGCCCTGCTGGTTGAGCGCGATGTACTCGTTACCCTGCACGGTCGTCTTTATGCCGCCCCGCGTCACGGTTTCGAGTTGACCGGAACTGACGCGGATGCCTTCCGAGTTATCTTCGCGCACGTCGAAACTCGCGCCGGTTTGCCCCGCGAGATTGTTCTTCGAGAGCGGCGTCTCGACGATGTTGCTGCCGCCCAGAGGTTGTTGCTCGGTGCGGACGTTGATCTGGCCGCGCGCGACGGCGACGCGGACGTTCGTGCGCTGGCCGCCCTCGAAACTCGCGTTGTCGCGAATGGTGACGACGCTGTTCGGGCGCACGATCAGATTCGAGCCGTCGGCGAGTTGGATGCGGGCGCGGCCGTCGTCCTGCGTCTGCACGATGTCGCCGGGATAGAGTTGCGTGTCGCTGCGTGCGAGCAGCGATTCACGCGTCTGCGCGCGCACGACCCGCACGTCGCCGTCGAAGGAGACGAAGCGCGCGCCAGCCGGGGCGTGCGCCTCCGTCGCGATGCCTTTGAACGGGCTGCCGTAGAGCCATGAATAGATGCTGATTGCGCCCGCAAAGACGGCGACGACGAGCAGAGAGACGAGCAGGTAAATGACTCGCTTCGAGACGATCCACCATTCGAGATCGAAGCGGCTGGATTTTGTAGACATAACTGACGGGTGTCGAACGACGACGGCGAAATCGGCGAGGAGAAATTGCGAACGTTTATTGCTAACGTTAATTGTAGAGCAGATGCTTGCGGCCTGTATCGTTGCAAGTTTTCCGGAGAGGGTCGTGTCAGGGGCGGGCGAATCTGAAATCCGGCCTCATAAGCAACTTAACACAGCCGCGCGCGCCGCATCAAGCACGATTTACGGCGCGGCGCGCGGGGCGGGTGATTGACGTTTTTAGTTCGTGATTTCCGCGATTTCCACTCCCATCGCCGCGCGCCGGGGGCTATTGCGGTTCATCCGCGCCGAGGCGTCCCTGATCGTCGTCGAAGGGCGAGTTGAAACCGGCGGGGAGTTGGACTTCGACGTGCGTCTCGGCCTCTTGCGGCCAGATCAGCGAGGCGACGACCGAGCCGGTTAAGACCATCGCGACGACGCCGAGCGAGATGCCGATGATCGATTCCTTGTCGAGCCAGTGATGCACGAAGCCCTCGCCGAGCATCTTCACGCCGACGAAGGTGAGCACGATGGCGAGGCCGATCTTCAGGTAATGGAATTTTTCCACCACGCCCGCCAGCAGGAAATAGAGCGAGCGCAAGCCGAGAATGGCGAAGACGTTCGAGGTGTAAACGATGAAAGTGTTGGTCGTGATGCCGAAGATGGCGGGAATGGAATCGACGGCGAAAACGAGGTCGGTCACTTCGACGATCACGAGCACGAGCAGCAAAAGCGTCCCCGTCCGTTTCCCGTTGACCTCGGTGAAGAAGTTCTCGCCTTCATATTTGCGCGAGATGGGGATGAAGCGCGTCACGAACCGGACGATGGGGTTGTCTTCCGGCTTCACGTCCGTCTCCTCCTGTCGCATCATCTTGATGCCGGTATAGATGAGAAACGCCCCGAAGATGTAGATGATCCAGTGGAATCGTTCGATCAGGGCCGCGCCGATCCCGATCATCGTGATGCGCATGATGAGCGCGCCGAGCACGCCCCAGAACAGCACTCGATGTTGATACTTCGCCGGGACTTTGAAATAGGAGAAGATGAGCAGGAAGACGAACAGGTTATCCACCGACAGCGACAACTCGATCAGATAACCGGCGAGAAACTCCTTGCCGGTGAGCGACCCCAGTTTCCAGAACACACCGGCGGCGAAAATCAACGCCAGCGTTACCCAGACGGCGCTCCAAGTCGCCGCTTCGCGATAAGTGGGGACGTGGGCTTTGCGATTGAGCACGCCCAAGTCCAAAGCCAGCATAAAGAGGATGAAGAGGGCAAAACCGACCCACGCCCAGATTGAATATTCCATCGCGTAAACATATAGCACCCGCGATGCGGAGTGCAAGGATGAAGGATGAAAGAGAGGGATGAGGGCAGAGGGCGGAGGGATGAAAAGAATTATCCACTCGCATGAGCGCTTTCTTTCATCCCTCCGCCCTCCGCCCTCTGCCCTCATCCCTCCGCCCCCATCCCTTATCTCTCTGCCCGGTTGCGAGGGCGCGGGAGTGTCCGTTACAATCGGCGATTCATGGGACGAGCCGTAAGGTGGCTGTGAGTTCCGGACTCCCGGAGCGCGTCCGTTTGAACTTTCAGAGCGACGCCTCTGAGATTCCCGCTCGCTACTATTCAAATATCAAAAATCGCAGTCGGATTCGGGAAGGATCGAAGATGCTGAAACAGTTTAACCGCGCCAAAGGTGCACACAAATATATAATCATTTTCTTCGCCCTGTTGATGGCGGCCAGTCTCCTCCTGTTCTACGCGCCGGGGGGCAATCAGGTGAACGCCAACCCGGCGACGAACACGGAAGTGCTGGCCGAGGTGGGCCGCGACAACATCACGGTCGCAGACCTCTACCGCCAGAAACAGGCTTACCAGCAGCGTTTCGGCGGGCAGTTCAGCCTCTCGCAACTCGGACTCAACGATAAGTCCATGCTCGACGGGCTGGTGCGCGGCAAGGTCGTCGCGCAAGAGGCCGCGCGCCTCTCGCTCGGCGTGTCGGACGCGGAAGTGAACAAGGCCGTCCACGAGCAGTTCGTTGACGAGGGCGGCAAGTTCATCGGCGTCGCCAAGTACAGGGAGCGGGTCGGGCGCATCTATGGAAGCGTCGAGCGGTTCGAGCAGGAACTGCGCGAGTCAATCGCCGCGGATAAACTGCGCGCCTTCGTGACGGCCGGCGTCAGCGTCTCCGAAGATGAAGTGCGCGAGGATTTCAAACGCAAGAACAGTTCGTTCAACGTAACTTACATCCCCGTCGCGGCCGACAAACTCGCCGCCGCCATTCAGCCCTCCGACGAGGAACTGCAAAAGTATTACGAAGAGAACAAGACCAACTTCCGCTACCTCGAACCGCAGAAGAAGATCCGCTACCTGTTCATCAATCAGGAGAAGGCGGGCGAGAAGTTGAACATCCCCGAAGAGGATTTGCGCGCCGCCTACGATGCCCTCAAGCCGGAGAATAAACAGGCGGGCGTGCGCGTGCAGCAGATCGTCCTCAAGGTCGCGCGCAAAGACCTCGACCAGCAGGTGCTGACGAAGGCCACCCAAATCGCGCAGAACTTGCGCGGCGCGCCGCAGGCGGGGGTAGCCACCGTCAGCGAAGAGAAGTTTGCCGAGGTGGCTAAGGGCAACTCGGAAGACCCCGCGACGGCGACGAAGGGCGGCTGGCTGCCAGCGCCCGTGCGCCGCGACCCGAACCGCAAAAACGACATCCTGCAAACCACGCTCGACATGCAGGAGGGGCAAGTCTCCGATCCGGTTTTTACCGCCGGGGCTTACTACATATTCCGTCGCGGCGCGTCCGTCCCGAAGAGTTTTGAAGAGGCCAAGCGCGAACTGCTCGTCTCCCAACGCAACACGCGCGCCTACAAGACGGTCGCAGACATCGCCGCGCGCGCCGCCGCGCGATTGAAGGAGACGCGCGACTTTAAGAAGGTGGCCGAGGAATTGGCCGCCGAGGCGAACATGAACCCGGCCGACATGGTGAAGGAGACGCCTTTCGTCAAGCCGGGCGACGACGTGCCGGACATCGGCAGTTCGCCGCAGTTTGAAGACGCCATCCGCCCGCTGGAGAATGCCAACGACGTGGGCGACCGCGTCAGCATCAAGAACGGATTCGCCGTGCCGATGCTGGTCGAACGGCGCGAGCCGCGCATCCCGGATTTAGCGGAAGTGCGCGATGAAGTCGTTCGCCGTGCCAAACAGGCGCGCGCGCAGTCGCAACTCGAACAGACGGCGCGCGAACTCGCCAGCAACAGCGGCAATGCGGACGCCCTCAAAGCCGCCGCCGAAAAATTGGGACTCGAAGTGAAGACGGCCGACAGCTACAAACTCGGCTCGCCGCTCGAAGGCGCGGGCACGAGCGCGACGGCCGACGACGCGATCTATAACTTGAAGGAAGGCGAAGTTTCCCGAACGCCCGTCAAACTCGGCGACTCGTGGGTCGTCGTCGCCGTCAATAAACGCACCGAGGCCGACCTCGCGGAGTTTGCCAAAGAGCGCGACCAACTGACGCAGACCCTCCTGACCACGCGCCGCAGCGACGTTTTCGAGGACTACGTGAGCGCCACCCGCGCCCGCCTCGACCGCGACGGCAAAGTCAAAATCTATGAGGATGTGCTCGCGCGCAACGCCGACGTAGACGAATCCGCCGCGCCCCCGCCCTTCAGCGGCGCGATCCCTGGGCAGTAGACATAAAGCCCCGGCGACAGACCGCTTTGAGCCTAAAAGCAGCAGTGGTTATTAGTTCCGCTCCGCAGCGGAGATAGAGCCATAGATAAATGGACGAAGCCCGGAAGGGGCGGCACATTCAGCGTCGAATGTGCCGCCCCTTCCGGGCTTCCGGTGTTTTGAAACTATACCTAACCGCGCCCTTACGGATGTGGCTATCAACTGCCGCCGGTTCGGGGCTTCCAACTTCCGCCGCCGCTGCGGCTTCAATTCGTCGCCGCCTGTTATCACTTATTTCGCGGCCGACCGCGAAACTCAAAACGCGTCGATCAGCGCGGCCAGGTCTACCTGCGAGAGTTGGAGCGTGATGAGCACGTCGTTGCCCTCCGCGCCGACTTTCGTGTTCTCGACGACGCTCTGCAAAGGGCGCGCGCGCGGCGCGGGCATCTGCCCGATGGCGAAGGGCGCAATCGACTTCAAACTCGTGAGCGTCGAACTCAAAGTCTTCGCCGCGCCCGCGTTCTCGGTGCGCAGGGCGGTCAGGATGTTGAAGCCGTTCGTGGTCGCGCCGAGCGTGCTGTAGAACTGCCGCACGGAGGCAATGCTGCGTGAGAGGTTGCCGCCGCCGATGTCGAGATTCTGCGTAAGCCACGCGGGGATGTTGCCGCCCGCTCCGACGAGCGCGTTCGCGTCACGCGTCGCGAGGGCTGTGATGTCGGGCGAGACGCGCCCGCGCCCGGCGTGTGCGTCAATCGAGGCGCGCACGCGTTCGAGTTTGCCGACGGCCAGCGTGTTCGCGTCGAGCGCGACGGCCGCCACGTCCGACAGGCGCGCGCTGAAGAGGCCGAGCAATTTCACGCTTGAGTCAACCTTGAAGACGTAGATCGTCTTACCGGCATACTTCTCCTCGTGCATCCGATTGCTGGCCGCGGGGCGCGCGGCGGCGACGAGCGCGGCCGTGTTGAACTTACCGCGCGCGACGGCGACCGTCTCTACCAGCGTCTTGCCCGTCGGCGTCCGCACGTAACTGACGCCGACCGCCACACGCTCGAACGAGCGCGCGTCAAATCCCGTCGTCGCCTTGAACTTATCGATCTCCGCGTTGACGCGCGCCAGTTCCGCCGGGTTGTTGTTGTAAGCGCGCGGCAGCCCGTCGCTCAAGAGCCGTCGCACGTCAACCAGCATCACCGCGTCCGACGCCGGAAGCGACGCGAGCACGGCCGTCGTCGCTGCCTGAGTGTCGGTGGCCTGCGCGTTTGCCGCGCGAACGCGTGGGGTTTGCGCGCGCGTCGCCGTCGCGGACGAGAATGCCGCGACGGCGGCGACGAACGCTAAAGTCAAAACGTAAAAATATTTCCTCATAAACACAACACGCCTTTCCGTCCCTGTTGAAAACAGGCGATGCCAAGCGGCCTCGCCCGTGAAATTTAAATTGCGGAGAGAATGAACCCACACTCCGATGCCCCGCGCGCTCTCGCCGTTGGCTCGCGCGGGCGACGCGCCGTAAGCGAGCCGCATGAGATGCCAGCCCGTTCAAGACGCTCCGCACTTGAAAACGCTGCAAGCCGGGAGCGTAACTTTAATCCTTCGAGGCCGCACTCGTTTCCTGATCGAGAGAGGATGCCGTACCCGACGAATTGCGGCTGTTATTCGTCACTCCGTCGCCCGGCCGCCGCGAGTTCCTTGTACCAGAGCAGTTGAATCTCGTCCGGGAGTTGCGGATAAGCGAAGCGGTTGATCGCTCGTAGTTCGCACCCGCGCCGGGCATAAAACTCGCACGCGGGGACGTTGATGTTCTGCGTCTCGATCTTGAGTTGACGACAGCCGCGCGCCGCGGCCTCGGCCTCCGCCGCCCGAAACAACGCCGAACCGACGCCTTGCCCGCGAGCCTCCGGCGCGACGCGAATGTCCCACAGGACGCACAGATCGCTGCGTCCCTCCAGCATTTCGACGCCCGCGCCGTCGAAGGCCAGAGCCGCGCCGCCGATGCGCCTGCCTTCGGAGTGCGCCGCGAGAAACAGCCAGTTCGACACGTCGAAACGTTCAGCCCAGCGCGCCGGACTCTCCGCCTCAAGCGCGTCGTAGTCCTTGGCGTATGGCGTGTCGAGCCTGCGTTTCGTCAGGACGAACCCGCCGCGCGCCGCCGCGTTCCGCGACTTCGTAAATCTCCGCGACCTCGAAAGCAATCGGAATGCGCGCATACTCGGCGAGAGCCGCCGCCGAATCCTCTCTAACTTCGATTAGCATTTCGACCGCTGTTCTTACCTTCTGGGTTCGGCCTTGTTCGTCCGCCGTTTGATATCTTTGACGTTGCCTTGCCCGACGATGTTCACCACCGTCAGTTCTTTCGGCTCGGTCGTAATGATCGTCATTGCGTCGTAGGTGCCGCCGCCCGCCGTCTTCCCGAAAATATAAATCTCAGTGGTTTCGTCATCGACACGATTGTCGTCCTTGTCGGCGACCTTCATGAACCGTGACCAGCCCTCCGTTTGTAGTTGCGCGCGAATTTCCCTTAGATCGGCTTCGCTGTAATCGCCTGCCCGCTCGAACTCAAAACAGCGAACGTAAACCATGCCGTCTCCGCCTTTGGCCGGGTCTTCTTTGCGCACCACTTCCGTCGCTTTCGCCGACAGCTTATCAAGGCTCTCCAACTTGATTCTGGCCGTTCCCTGCGCATGGGCGGCGACGGTTGAGATGGCGCAAAGCAGAAGAATGTTGAACGATTTGGACGCGGCGAAATGTAAGCGTTTCATCGTGGCTCCTTGAGATGAATTGTTCCCCGGTATTAGAGGACAATATCAGAACTGTTGATATAGACGGTGGCGAGTCAAGGAGTGTTAACAGGCGGGTGAAGTTATGTTCGGGAGAACAAATGGCGAGGGGCAGCGCAGTGTTCGCTGCCCCTCGCCATTTGTTCATTCCGTCGCGTGCGGTCAACGCGCTTACTGGCGCACGCGTCCCGACTGGATGAGTCTCTGCCGCGCGGTGTTGCCGGGGACGGCGACGTGCGCGGCCGGGTCGTACTCCTTGCCGACCGACGGGCTGCCCTGCGGAACCCAGACTTCGACGCGCGTCGAACTGTAGCCGCTCGGCAGGTAGCGCACGTAATAGCCGTCCGGGTGGATCGACCAGCGACCGCTCGGCACGTCGCGGCTGCCTTCGCCGCGCGGAGCCGCGCCCGAAAGCACTGCGACGCGTTCCATCTCCGCGAAAGACGTGCCCGGCGTCGTCAACATGCGACGCAGTTGCGCCTCCGCCTCCAAGACCTGCCGCACGGGAGCGGGGACGCCGCCGAGCGCGCCCTGCAACTGTGAGTTGGAGAGAACGTCGAGCGCGCTGCGGTTGAGCGAGGCGAGTTGGCGCGGCGTCAGGAGGCGCGAGGCCGTCGCCTTGAGGTTCGATCCGAGGTCTTCAAACTTGGCGCGCGCGATGATCGCCCAAAGCAATTGCTGTATATCCTGCTGCGGGATTTCGGGGCGATTAACGGAGTTGCGCACGATGGTCATCACGGCATCTTCGGCCGGGCCGAGCGGCGGCGCGTAGAGGTAGCCGTCGCCGTCGCCGGGGCCGTGCGTCCCGGCCTTGAGGCAATAGCTCTGCGCCTGCATCTGGTAG
The DNA here is from genome assembly GCA_035645695.1 of Pyrinomonadaceae bacterium. Taxonomy (GTDB): domain Bacteria; phylum Acidobacteriota; class Blastocatellia; order Pyrinomonadales; family Pyrinomonadaceae; genus JAIVJZ01. Next base: position 9,301 of record DASQMC010000002.1, on the reverse strand, counting down.
TAGCCCGGCTGTAGGACGAAGCCCCCGTTCGGCGTCCGCTGGAGCGTCATCAAGGAACGCGCGGCCTCGCGCGGCGTGAAATTGTCCTTCGACGCGTCGCCCCACTTCGCGTCCGGCAAACTCGTCGTGATCGGCGGCTTGCCTTCGAGCAACGAACCGATGCCCGGCGTCTTCTTCTTCAATTTGTCGCCGAGTCCGCCGAGCCCGCCCAACTGCGCGTGCGCCTGCTCGACCGTCCCGCCAAACAATAACAATGCAACTACCGCGAACGCGGCAACGAATCTGGATAGAGGTGTCTTCAACTAAAAAATCTCCTTATGAAGAATTGTGCGATGGAACTTGCGGCTGGTCGCCGGGGCTGAAATAAAGCCGCGCCCGCGACGAAATATTTTAACACCGCGCGGGCGCAAGCACACCAGACGCAGGATGCGCCCTGCCGGTTGTCTCGATTCGGAGGGGCGGCCTGAGTTTGTCGCGGAGGCGACGAGCCGGTTCACGCGGCATCATGCGGCGACTGCGCCGACCCGGAGGAATCGCCGCCGGGTCAATTATGCCTTCATACACGCTCGACGAGCAGGGCGAGGCCGAGGCCGCCGCTGACGCAGAGCGTGGCGAGGCCGCGCCGAGCGTTGCGCTTGTGCATCTCGTGCAGGAGCGTCGTGGTGATGCGAACGCCCGTGCAGCCAATCGGGTGGCCGAGGGCGATTGCGCCGCCGTTGACATTGAGGCGTGCCGGGTCGAAGTTTAGTTCGCGGTCGCAGGCGATGACCTGCGCGGCGAAGGCTTCGTTGAGTTCGACGAGATCGATGTCGGCGAGCGTCAGGTTTTGTCGCGCCAGCAGAGCGCGGACGGCCGGGACGGGGCCGATGCCCATGACTTCCGGCGCGACCCCCGCGATCTCATAATCGACTATGCGCGCCAGAGGCTCGACGCCGTCGCGCGCCGTCTCTTTCAATGCCTCCTCGCCGAGGACGACGACGGCCGCCGCGCCGTCCGTGATGCCGGACGAGTTGCCCGCCGTGACCGTGCCGGTCTTGCGGTCGAAGACGGGGGCGAGTTTGCGCAAGGTCTCGATGGTCGTGTCGGCGCGCGGGTGTTCGTCGCGTTCGAGCGTGAGCGGTTCGCCGCGACGGCCTTTGATCTCGACGGGCGTGATTTCCGAGTCGAAGCGGCCGGAGTCGATGGCGGCGGCGGCGCGTTGCTGCGAGCGGAGGGCAAAGGCATCCTGCTCGTCGCGCGTGATCTCGAACGAGCGCGCGAGGTTCTCGGCCGTCTCGCCCATGATGAGGCCGGAGAGGGGGTCGAGAAATCCGTCGCGATACATGCCGTCCACGAGTTCGACGTTGCCCATCTTCGCGCCCCAGCGCGCGCCTTCGGCGAAGTAAGGGACGCGCGACATGTTCTCCACGCCGCCCGCCAGCACGGCGCGCGCGCGCCCGAGCATGATCTCCTGCGCCGCGAGGATGATCGCCTTTAATCCCGACCCGCACGCCTGATTGACGGTGAACGCGGGCACGGCGTCGGGCGCGCCCGCACGGTAACCGATCTGTCGCGCGAGGTTCGGCCCCGTCCCCGCCTGCCGCGCCGCGCCCCAGATGACTTCCTGAATCGCTTCGGGAGCGAGACCCGCGCGCCGCAGAGACTCCTTCGCCGCCGTCGCGCCCAGCTCCGCCGCCGCTACGTTCGCGAGCGCGCCGCCGAAGCGGCCGATGGGCGTCCGCACCGCCCCCAACAGATAAATGTCTTTCATTGCTTTGCTCACTGGCTTAGAATTGTTGTTAAGCAACAGCCGACAGTAAGAAGTGACAGGGACGGCCGAGATGCCTCATCCCGTCGCCTGTCACTCGTGGCCTGTTACGCTGGCGTCGATCTTAGCACACGCTCACAATCGACAGTGAATCGCGCCCCGCGAGCGCTCTGCTAAGCGCGCCCATATCGCTCACGACGCGCCGCGCGGCAAACGTTCGGATCGTTCATGAAAAGCCTCACCCGTTTAGATGACACAGAGGAAGCGCGCGGGCGTCTCGCGGAGATTCTCCGCGCGCGCGGCGAGTGGTTCTTCAGCGCCGATACGCGCGAGGGCGCAAGCGTGCCGCTCGGCAGGGGCGACTGGGAACTGGAAATCGCGCACAACGCGCTCTACTTCTCTTGCCGGATGAAGCGGGGCGAGATGCGCGTGTGGCGCGTGGCGGGCTGGGAGTGGACGGCGGGACGGCTGCGTCTGGACGCGACGCGCCGGATGGGCGCGGAGCGCGCGGTGTTGGAACTCGTGCCGCGCGCTTCGGTGCGCGAGGGCATCGAGGCGCTCAAGGCGGCGAGACGCGCGGCGTGCGAGCGATTGGCCGCGCTCGTGTGCGAGGCGACGTTTAACGCGCGCGTCGAGCGCGTGAGTTTGAGCGCGGGCGCGCGGCGCTCGGAACCGGGGCGATACGCGCGCATCATCTTGCGCGTGGGGCGCGAGCGGGTCGCATTGACGGGCGCGGTCGTCGCGCTCGGCGCGCATGAGGTGGACGCCTTTCTGGCGTCGGCTTTGCTGTGGTGGACGCGCGGCGTCGGCAAGTCGAACGGTGCGGGCGCGCGCCGTTTGCGGCTCGTCGTCTCGCACGACTTGAAGGACACGACCGCCGAACATCTGGCATTGCTGCGCGAAGAAGTGCGGCGCGAGATCGAGTTGTTTGAGATCGACGAGGGATGGCAGAGCGTGTCGCCCGTCGCGATTCCTTCACGAGCGGGCATCTTCGACACGCCGACGCGCGTGCGTCACCCGCCGCGCTTTGAGTTGAGCGAAACGGCCGCGCGCATCGTCGCGCTTGCGCCGGAGGCGATAGACGCGGTGCGCGCGCGCCACGGCGAAACGCTCCGTTTTCACGGGTTGAGTTTCGCGCGCGTGCGCAACTGGATGCGGCGCGAGCGCGTGTGGTTCGGGACGGGGCGCGCGCCGCGAGTTCTGCTTGAAGACGACAACCTGCCGCAACTATCGAAACTCATAGACGAACTGCGCGAGCATCGCCGCGCCGTGCCGCCCGACCGTCGCCACGCTCTCTACACGGCCGCGCCCGAAGCGTGGCTCGAATCACTGCTCCGGCGCGACATCACGCGGCTCGATCCCGGCCTGCGCCTCGCGCCGCTCCACGCGCAGTTTCGCACCCCGTCGCGCGGCGCAAGCGCGGGCGCGCGTCCCATAGACCTGCTCGCGCTGCGCCTGGACGGGCGGCTCGTCGTCATCGAACTAAAAGTCTCTGAAGACGCCGCGCTGCCGCTGCAAGGCGCGGACTACTGGCGGCGCGTCAACGCACAACATCGCGCCGGACACATCAGGCGCGCGCGTCTGTTCGGCGACGCGGAGATTTCCGATGAGCCGCCGCTCGTCTATCTGGTCGCGCCGCTGCTCCGTTTTCATCGTTCGTTCCAGACCCTCGCGCGCATGATCTCACCCGCCATCGAACTCTACCGCTTCGACCTCGGCGAAGACTGGCGAGCCGGTGTTCGCGTCGCGCGTCGCTCCGAACTTTAATTGATAATCGGCGGTGATCGCCGATACCGAGAATCTATTGTCGGGAATCGCTTCGGAAGTCGTACGCGGTGTATCTCAAATATTGCGGCACGGCATATACGTGAGTTTCATTGTTTCAAGTGATGAGCAAAAGCGATACAAGCCTCGCGGCGGTAGTGCGCCGGGCGCACAACCCGGAGGCGAGGGGATTTGCGAATCCCGGATCGCGAGGCGGGTCTTTTTCCCACACGATTGGGAAACCTTCGGTCACGCTAAGTTTCTTGTGCCGTCGTTAATAAAATGGTAGATTCCGCGCGAAACGCCTTTGCCGGGAAGGGCGCGGGCGGGCACAGCATAGTGCGACCGCTAAAGCCGTACGGCACAATATATCGCGATGTGATTGATTGGTGCGGCGGGGGCGCTCACGAACCGGCTCGCTGCTCTGACGCTCAACGTCTTACCGTGATTTTGCCGGATGTCAAAACAGCTTTTATCCAGGATGGCCTCGAACTTTACGGCGCGCGGCGCGTGCGGGCGACAGGTTAGCTCACGCGGACTTTTGATCTCCTGAAGCGAATTTGTGCGGGGTGGGAGATTCGGCGGACATAACATCACAGTCAGGAATCGGCGAATTGGAAAATATAGAGCGCACGCAGTTCATGGTTTTAACCGGGCATCTGGACGACCGGCCTTTGCCCGATCTCATCAGGACTTTGCGCGTGCAGAGAAAGTCGGGTCGGCTTCAGGTCGAATACGCGGACTCGCCCGGCTCGTTCTTCTTCGAGGACGGCCAACTCGTCGATGCGCAGCTTGGCAGCCTTCGCGGCCTCGAAGCCCTCTATGCCGCCCTCGCGCTCGACGGCGCATCCTTCAACTTCAACCCGCTCGTCAGACCGCCGGAGCGAAGCATCGACCGGCAGCAACAGAAGTTCATCAACGATCTCGTAGAAGTTCCGCGGCGCGAAAATCTGGCCGAGATCAAAGTCGCGGGCGGGGCGCGTCCGGCACCTGCGACAGGGGCGCTCAACGCTTCGTCGCAGCCCGCGCCGCGCCAACTCGCGGCGGCTCATGCCGAGTTGATCGCCCCGCTCGAAGAGCGTCTGACGGCGGTGGAGCAAGCCGTCAGCGCCACCTCGCGCCGCTTCTCGCGCGAGCGTCTGGTCTATGCGGTCGTCATCAGCTTCCTCGTCGGGTTGATGGTCGTCACAGCCCTTCAGGCGTTGATGAATCTGCGCAGCCCCCTCGCCGACACGACAGGCGCAGCCGCGCCCGTCCGGCAACCCGGCGCGGCGAGAGGCGCGTCCGCCCCCGGCGAAGCGGCGCCTCTTGCCGCCTCCGCCGCCTCGGCTAAGAAGGGAAGCGCAGACGGCGCGCCTGAGGGACGCGCGGTCGTCGCCACTGACGCTTCACGTGCGGTCGCCACGGACGCTTCCCGCGCGCCCGCCGCGACGCAGAACGGCACGCCCGCCGCGACCGCAGCGTTGCAAGGCGCATCACCCGACTCAAGTCGGGCGACGGGCGGTGCGCGCAAAACCGGCGGGACATCGAACGCGCGCGGCTACGACGTGAGAGTGCTGTTGGAGGTGCGCGACGGACAGGTGACGGATGCTCGCGTCCTGAACCCGCGACCGGGCGCGAAGGCTTATGAAGCGCTCGCGCTCAAGACGGCGCGGCAGCGACGTTACCCGAAGAACTTCACCGGCGGCGACACTTGGAAGGTGAGAGTTAAACCCTGATGGCGAACGCCGCGCCCGGCTTCGATTATGCGGCGCGCGCGACGTGGATTCGGCCGCCAAAGGCGCGGGCGGAGAAAAAAGATGCTGTTCATCCAAAGCAACAATCTGGCGCTCTCACTCGACGAGGGGGAGCGCCTGCGGCTGCTGGACGCGTTGGAGGCGAGGAAGTTCGCCCCGCTTATACGCGCGTCGCGGCGTCGCTGTTTCGAGTTGCTTGCGGCGGGCATCGGCGACGGGGCGGCGGTCGAAGCGGCGGCGGCGCAGTTTGAGCGCGAGTGCGCGGGGCGGCGCGAGGCGTTCGCGGGAACGACGGGCAATGTCGCGCCCTACACGCCGGGCGAGATTTTCTGCACGGACGATTGCGTGCTCTTCGTCGTCTTCGGCGCGGGCGCGGATGAAGGGTTGACGACGGGCATCGTGTATAGCGTCGATACCAAAGAGCCTTTGACGAAGCTCGACCGTTTTTGCCGCGACGTGCGCGAGGCGTTGATTAAGACGGGGCGGGACGGCGCGGAGGGCGAGGAAGAGTTGTTCGAGTTGCCGTGTTGGAAGACGCGCGCGACGCGTGCGGCGCAGGGGCTTGCGCGTTTCATGGCGATTCAACCGACGGATTTCGCCGTGGCCGCGAAGTTGAAGGGAGGGGCGCGTGAATTCGTGCGCGCCTCCGAGTTGATGGAGGAACAGACGGTGCGCTCGTTTCTGCGGCGCGTGCAGGAGATGCGCCGCGAAGGCTATACGCCGCGTCGCCTGTTCGCGGAGGCGGCGACGCTCAGGGGCGGCGTCTCCATTGAACGCATGTTGGAGGCCGGGCTGCTCGAACGCGAGGTGCGCGTGAGTTGTCGCAAGTCCGGCCACGCCCTGTTCGATCTGCCCACGCCCGATTCGCTCGCCGCCATCACGATCAGCAAGGCGAAGTGCAGCCTGTGCGCCGCGCCCGTCGCTGACGAGGTGGTCGAAGAGACGATCAACCCGACGTGGCTCGCCGTATCGCTCCTCGAAGACGGCGGCTGGTTGAATAATCGCGTCTACAAAATCATCCGCGCGCTCGGCGTGCCCGACAGCGAGATCGCCACCGGCCCGCCCTCGACGCACGGAGAGTCGTACCTTGCCGCGGACGTGTGCGGCAACTCCTACATCTTCGTCACGAAGGACGGCGATTTGACGCCCGCCTGCGCGCGCCGCGTCGCCGAGACCGTGGCCGAGACGGAGGCGAGCCACCTCGTCGTCATCACGACCGGCGCGGTCGAGGACGAAGGCCGATTGCGGCTCTACGAGTTCGCGTGGCGGCGCGCGCGCGGCGGTCAGGATTTAGACACGACGCTCGTCGAAGGGCTGGACGGGGCGCATCGCGAGATCGAACATTCTTTCGAGCGCGCCCTGCACCGCCAACTCTCCCGGCACCTCTTCTCCCTAGACCCTGCGCTCGGCTTCAGCGCGAGCAATTTCGTGCTCGACTGGTTCAAGTTGACGAACGAATCCGGCGCGGGCAGGCGCGCCTCAAACGTCCTCGTTCCGCTCTTCCCGGATTTCGATCAACGCGTCGCCTCCTGACGCCCGCCGCGTCTCTCACGCCACCCGGTTCAAAATAAGACTCGACATCGCGAACAAGGATAATAGGGAGACAAGCATCGACGATCTCACATTTGAGATTTGAGATTTCAAATTCTTGCTTTGAGATTTGAGATTTCACATTTCAAATTTGAGATTTGAGATTTCAAATTCTTGCTTCCCGCGCTCCTTCCGGCTCTTTGTGCGCCGATGGTGTTGTAGGGTTTTTATTTCTTACCGGTCACGAGCTTGAATGACTGTTAAAGACGCTAACTCGCGCGTTTCGCGCGTGCGCGGCGGTTGGCCGGTGCGGGCGGCGTCTCGCGTTCGAGTTTCCAGCGGAAGCCGGTCTTCGTCGGCGCGGCGAGCATCTCTTTGAAATGTTCCTCGATGTAGCGGCCCATGTGCGGGCGGTTGCCGTCAACGTCCGTGAAGCCGTATTCGTCGGAGAGCGTCCAGGAGCCGTAGACGCCGCCGGACTTGCTCATGACGCGCGGGTCGGCGGCGAGCGCGGCGACGGCACGCCCGACGAAACAGGGCGTCTCGGAGGCCGAGAAGCCGAAACTCTTCGCTTGCGGATTCGTCTCCGCCACTTCGCGCCAGTTCTCCTCGGTCGCGCCGAAGTGATCCAGCATCCATTCGGTGCGCATGAAGCCGGGCGAGACGGCGAGCGCGGCGATCTTTTTCGGCGCGAGTTCCTCGGCCAACGCGTAGGCGAGACGCATCGTCGAGACCTTTACGAGGTCGAAGAAGAAACTCCCGCGATAGCCGACGTTGTCGCCGTCCGTGACGCAGACGATGAGGCCGTTCTTCGGCTTGCGCTCGCACATCAGCGCGGCGGCGTGACGGCTCGTGATGATGTGCGAGAAGAGTTCGGTGCTGAGCCAGCGCAGCCCACGGTCGAGCGACTGTTCCCAGAACGGTTTCCACTCGGCCTGCGTGTCGCCGCCGAGCACGTTGACGAGAATGTCGAGCCTCCCTTGTTCGGCTTTGACTCTTTCAAACAAGGCGGACACCTGCGCCTCGTCCGTGTGATCGACGCGCACGTGGATGCCCCGGCCGCCGTGCGCCTCCACCATCCGCGCAGTCTCTTCAATGGTCTCGGTGCGACCGGCATGGACGCCCGTCGCAGGCGGCATGCCGCTCACGCTTCGACCCGTGCAATAGACGAGCGCGCCCGCCTCGCCCAACATCCGGGCGATGCCGCGCCCCGCGCCCCGCGTCGCCCCGGCGACGAGCGCGATCCTGCCTGCCAAAGGTTTCTTCGTCGTATCGCTGACTTTCATGTCTCGTCTCCTTAATAATTTCTTCAAAATCCGTCTAACGATGGTCTCCGTTTCAAACTCGTCTCACGTCCCTCAAGCGATAAATTCACGATACGCGAAGATTGATGACACCTTCTGTCATATTCATGAGATAAAATTACGGGCTGTTTGAAGCCGGGCGGCAGAGGTTTTTGATTCATCCGAAGGGAAGGCGAGGGGAAGGGGATGCGCGCGGATCGTCTGTTTTCAATCGTGCTGTTGTTGCAATCGCACCGGCAGTTAACTTCGAGAGATTTGGCCGAGCGTCTGGATGTTTCCGCGCGAACGATTCACCGCGACATGGAGGCTTTGAGCGGGGCGGGCATTCCCGTGGTCGCCGAGCGCGGCGCGGGCGGCGGGTGGTCTCTGCTCGGCGAGTATCGCACGAACCTGACGGGGTTGAACGAGGCGGAGATTCAATCGCTGTTCGTCATCAAGCCGTCGCGCCTGCTGGCCGATTTGAACCTGGAGAAGGCCGCGGAAGGGGCGTTTTTGAAACTGCTGGCCGCGTTGCCTTCCGTCTCCCGGCGCGGCGCGGAGTACGCGCGCCAGCGCATCTATATCGACGTGACGGGTTGGAATCGCGCGGAGGAACCCGTGCCGCACTTGCACGCCTTGCAGGAAGCGATCTGGCGGGAGCAGCGCGTGCGCCTGACCTACGCGCGCGGCGATTGCGAACGGGTCGAGCGATCCGCCGACCCGCTCGGGCTGGTGGCGAAGGGGAGCGTCTGGTACCTGGTCGCGGGGGTGGAAGGGGAAGTTCGCAGTTATCGCGTCTCGCGCGTGCGGGGCGTAGAGGTGTTGGACGAACCTTGCCGTCGGCCTCCCGATTTCGATCTGGCGGCGTTCTGGGAGCAATCCGCCGCCGAGTACCGGGCGCACCTGCCGGGCTATCGCGCGCGCGTGCGCGTGCGCCGTGAGATCGTGGCGCGCTTGCCTTACGCGGGCAGGTTCGCGCGGATCGAGCAGACCGGGCAGCCGGACGCGGACGGCTGGGTTGAGGTGTCGCTCAGGTTCGACGTGGAAGAAATGGCTTGCGAGTATGCGCTCGGTTTCGGCACGCAGTTGGAAGTGCTGGAGCCGCAGGCGTTGCGCGAGCGGGTCATGGCCGCCGCACGAAGCGTCGTGGATTTTTACACGGAAAATGCGACGGACAAGAACGATGAAGTATGAACGCGGAACGATGAACTGAAAGCAACTTGTCCTCGGTTCATCGTTCC
>DASQMC010000001.1:0-50795 GCA_035645695.1 Pyrinomonadaceae bacterium | reverse complement strand
CGGTGTACCTGCGGCCACTTTCAACCTGCACTTGAAAGAGTGCGAGTGGCGGTTCAATCACCGTCACGATAACTTGTATCTTGAACTGTTAAGACTGCTGCGGCATCATCCACTGTAACCGTCTTAACTTCATCAGACCCTAAACTAACTTGCCGTGACGGGGAGATCAAGTTCGGCTTGAAGCGCCTGACTTGCGCGACGGCGCGTGCTACCCGGCTAGGATGCGCCGGGCGTTGAGAGTCGTTTGCCCGGCGCGGAAATTAAGGACGGCGAGGGAGGTAAAAAGATGAAAGTTAAAAGGCGCAGGAGAGAACCGCGAGCATCACGCTTCGGGTCTTCTCCTGCGCCTTGTCAGCTTTTAACTTTCGCCTTGCTCTCAGGCCGACGCGCCCGCGCCGGGGTAACCGCCGCCCAGTTTGGCGGCGTTGCCTTCGGCGAGCGTGTTGACGAGTTCATGGTGAAAATAGTCGTAGCGCGAGGCGACGTTCGGCGCAACGCGCTTGTCGTACATCTGGCGCGAGCGGTCGATCTCTTCGCGCAGACGCTCGTAGAGATTGCCCTGATCGCGCCCGTCCCTAACCTTCTGCTCGTTATAGAGTTTGATCTCGGAGACGAGGAGGCGCGCGAAGCGGCGCGCGTCGTTGTGGTAGCGGCGTTCGTCTTCGCTGACCTCGACCGGCAACTCCGCGTCCGCGCTCGAACGGCGCGAACTGCCGCCGAGCGGCGAGGCAACGGGCGGGGCGGGTGGTTCCGGCGGCGTTGCGGAGACGACGGGCGAAGGCATCATGCGCTCGCTCATCGCGGGCACGTCCGGCGCGGCGGGCGGCCTCTGCTCCACGGCGAAGGACGGCTCGATCCCGCGTTCCTCGCGCGGCTCCGCGACGAGCGCGGGTTCGTGCCGCACCGGCGCGGGCGGGGGCGAGGGGGGGGTTAGAGCGTTTGTGTTAGAGGCTTCTTCGCGGTTCGCGGCGGGCGCGCTCCACTGTGCGGCGGGCGGCGGCGACGGCACCGGCGGCGGCGTCATCGGCGGCGTCAGCGGCGCGCTGCTAGACGGTTGCGCGATGTGCGCGCGCTCGACGGGGCGCGGGGCGGGACGTTTGAGCGCGAGCAGTTCGACCGACATACTCGTGACGCGAACGAGCGTCTCCAGAGCTTCGAGGTTGATCGCTTCGGGTTCGAGCGCGGCGCTGTCGGCATAGAGCACGGCGACGCACTTGTCGCGGGCGATGAGCGGGATGGCGACCATGCGCTGCGGGGCTTCTTCGCCGAGTTTCGAGATCAGTTGGGTGTCGTCGGCGTTCGTGCCGGGCGAGCCGCTCCAAGTGGAGCGTGCGCCGACGGCGTGGCTGAGAAGCGTGTCGGCCGCGAGCGGGAGGGAGATTTCACGCACCGCGTCGTCGCCGACCGTGCCTTCAAGGCCGCGCGCGCGCCAGCCCGTGGCGCGTTCGTTCTTGACGACGAAGAAGGCGAGGCGGGGTGTGAAGGCGGCGGCGCGGTTGACGAGCGTGTTGAGGATGTCGGCTTGCGAACGCTGGTTGTCGATGTCGTCAACGGCAGCTTTCAGGAGCGCGATGTCGCTCGTGGCGCGCGCGCGCGCGGACGACTGCGCGGCTTCTTCCGTGCCTTTGCCGGTCGCGGCGCGCAAGTGCTCCGAGATCGAGATGGCGATGGGCGCATCCGAGAGCGAATCGTCGGAGAGGCGTTCGTTGAGGCGCGTGAACGCTTCGTTAACCTGGCTCTGCAAACGCGCGATCTCTTCCTGCTGCCCCTGCACGCGCGCCTTGATATAGCTCTCCACTTCGGCGCGCAAACTCTGTTCCAAGTCTTCGCTTCCTGCCACCTGTGACTCTCCTTTTATGCTCGTGTTGCTGGTATTGCGGGCTAGCCTTGCCCGGTAGGTTGCGGCGGCCCGTCAGGTGTTTTTGACCGGCCGGAGGCGCGCTCATTTCAGGAGGGCTAACGCCTGTCAGGGATTATGGCGGGCGCGCGCGCGCGGTGTCAAGACAAGTCTCCGATCAGGACAAAGGGGAAAGGGTAAGGGATAATGGGTAAAGGGAAGATTAAGGACGGAATCACCGCCCACGCCGTTCAATCCTTATTTTCGCTCTAGTCCCTTCCTCTTTTCCCTTTGCCCTTTTCCCTGCTTGAACTGTTTGACACCAAGGCGCGGCTACGCTATAAGGAGCGCACCATAGCGCCCGTGGCTCTTTTTGCTCAGCCATAGCAAAAGCACTTACATCAAACTACGAAAAGGCTGACCGCACGCTCTCTCCATTAATGGAAACGCCCATGTCTCTGGCTCGCATCCTGATAGCCGACGACTATGACGATAACCGCGAACTCCTGCGCCTGATGCTGGAGAGCGCGGGCTACAGCGTGCGCGAAACGCGCAACGGAAGCGAGTTTCTGGCCGCGGCGCGGGCGGAACTGCCCGATGTCGCCCTCATCGATCTCTCGATGCCCGTCCTCGACGGCTGGAGCACGCTCCATGCGCTGCGCGCCGACGAACGCACGCGGCGTATCCAATGCATCGCCGTCACGGCCTTAGCCGCCGATCAGGATCGCCAGCGCGCCCTCGACGCGGGCTTCGACGCATACCTCACCAAACCCTATCGCTCCAGAGACCTTCTCGACATCGTCAAACGCACCCTCCTCGAAAGCCGCAGGGACGACGCCCGCCCCGGCGAGGAAGAACATCAGGACAGCCAACCCACCCCGCATGCCTGAACCGACCAAAAGCGCCGACGCCGACGACGACGATCTGACGCCGGGGCGCATCCTCGTCGCCTTCGAAAAACTGTTCGGTGGCGGTCGCGGCGTGCAAAAGTTCGCGCGCTCCGGCCTGCGCTACGTCAAACTCGCGGGCGGCGCGTTGATGATCGAACAGAACCCGAAGAAAAAGAGCGAATGGGCCGAACTCGCCGAGCAAGGCCGCCGCGTCGCGTGGGTCATGCGCGACGGCGAATACCTCGCGCGCGTCGTTGACGGCGAAGTCGTCATGCTCGACTAGGTACACGCTCGCGGAGGAAGCAAACGCGGAAGTAGGAACGCAAAAGTAAAAACGCGGAAGTAGGAACGCGGAACGATGAACTAAAGGCGACTTGCTTTCAGTTCATCGTTCCGCGTTCATCGTTCCGCGTTTCGCCTGCCTTCCTACTTCCGCGTTTTCATAGCACGGAAGTCTCCGCGAGCAGATTCCCGGTCGCAAACCTCTCCGCGCCGAGCGCGCTCACGTCGAACAGAGAGGTGTCCCCGTCGAGAATCAACTCCGAGACGAGACGACCCGTCGCGGGCGAGTGCATGACGCCGTGCCCGCTGAAACCGTTGGCGAAAAACAGGCCGCCGACATCGCGCGATTCTCCGATGATCGCGTGATGATCCGGCGTCACTTCGTACAACCCGGCGCGGCAGCCGCTCGCGTTGACGCTCGCCTCGGCGAGAAAAGGCGCGCGCTCTCGTGCCCGCCGGAAGACTTTTTCGGTAAATGCCGGATCGTAGTCGGTCTTGAAACCGGGCGTCTCCGCGTCGTCAGGCCACGCCATGAGCGCGCCCGGCGTCGCGCCCGCGCCTGTCGCCAAAGCGCGCGACTCGGGGCGGAAGTGAAAGCCGTCCGACATGTCGATCACCATCGGCAACGCGGCGGGCAGAGGCGAGCGCGGCCGCACGCTCACCAACTGCCTGCGCAACGGCACGACCGGAATCTCCACGCCCGCCAGACGCGCCGTCTGTGCCGCCCAAGCGCCCGACGCGTTGACCACGGCGCGCGTCCCGACGCGCCCGCGCGAAGTTCTGACGCCCGCCACGCGCCCGCCCTCAACGTTGATCCCCAGCACCTCCGTCTCTGTCCACACGCGCGCGCCGCGCGCGACCGCACGCGCCGTGAATCCGTGCAACACTTTGAGCGGCGCGATGAAGCCGTCCGTCCGGCAGAACGATCCGCCCGCCACGTCGTCCGTGCGCAACCCGGGCACGCGCCGCGCGATCTCGTCCGCGCCGACGAGTTCGACGTTCGTCAGACCTTCGGCGCGTTGCCGCTCGCGCGTGCGTTTCAGGTAATCGAGATGCGCCTCGCTCGTGGCGACGAAAAGATAACCGGCCGGTTCGTAGCCGCAAGGATGGCCGGTCGCTTCCTCGAAGCGCGTGAAGAAGTCAATCGAGTAGCACGACATACGGATGTTGATTGCGGTGGCAAACTGCGCGCGCACGCCGCCCGTCGCCCTGCCCGTCGAACCCAAGCCCTGCTCCGCCTCGCGCTCGACGATAAGCACATCCGTACAGCCGCGCTCAGCCAGATGAAACGCAACGCTCGCCCCGACGATGCCCCCGCCGATGATGACCACGTCAGCCGTCTGATTCATAAACTTTTCCGGTCGGCCTCTCTCGATCCGCGCAAGCCGCGTGCGGCCAACCCGAGCGGGATGCGCGCCACTAACTCAGGTGAGACGCGCATGACCGACTCACGGAACAAACGTGATCTCGCTTGCGCCGCCCTCGGGCAGAGGCAAGCGCAGACGCCGAACGTCGCGGTCAAAAGAGACGTTTTTGGCCTCGCGCCCGTCGATACGTATCTGTCCCGGTCGTGCGTCCAGGCCGAGCACTTCGACGAGGCTGATGGGACGTGCTTCGGGGAAGCCGCCGACGTGTGTGAGACGAACGCGGCCGCCGGTTTGTGCGACGGTGTTCGTGCGCCACGCGCTCCGGCGGTAGCCGTAACCGTCGCCCGCGTCCTGATGGATGCGCCCCTCGCCGTCCGCGCCCGGGACGATGGTGACGTAGAGCGGCGCGCGCGCCATCTCGCCCGTGTGCTGGACGACGGGTTGCACGGGTATCACAGCTCCTGCGCGCGCAAACAGCGGGAGGCGCGCGAGCGGCGCGTGAATCTCGGCGGACGTGCCGCCCTCGTAACGCGCGCCCGTCCACCAGTCAACCCACGCGTCGCCCTTGGGAAAATAGACCGGACGCCTCGTCGCGCCCTCGGTCAGGACGGGCGCGACGAGCAGGTCGCGCCCCAGCAGGAATTGTTCGAGCGGGAGCGTGGGCGCGTAGGTGTTGTAGTCGGCCGGGTAGTTGAACCAGAGGGGACGCATGACGGGCATCCCGGTCTGCTCGTGCTCGCGGAACAGCGTGTAAATGTAGGGCAGCAGTTGATAGCGCAACTCGATTGAGGCGCGATTGATCCGCTCGTGCGTTTCGCCGAAAGACCACGGCTCGCGATCCTGCAAATTCGTCGCGACGTGCGAGCGGTAGAAGGGCGTGAGCGCGGCCGCTTGCAGCCAGCGCGTGTAGAGTTCCGCGCTCGCGTTGCCCGTAAAACCGCCCACGTCCGCGCCGACGAACGGCACGCCCGAGACGCTCATGTTCGTGAGCATGGCAATCGAGAGTTGCAAATGTTCCCAACTCGGCACGTTGTCGCCCGTCCAGACGGCGGAGAAGCGTTGGATGCCCGCATAGCCCGCGCGCGTCAGGACGAACGGGCGCGTTTCGGGACGCAACTTCGCGACGCCCTCGAAAGTCGAGCGCGCCATCTGCATGCCGTAGGTGTTGTGATAGCGCGCGTGGTCGCCCGCCGCGCCGTCGCCGAAGTGGCGTACGTCCAAGGGGAATGTCTTGGCCGGGTCGTGCATCACGTCCGGTTGCGGCGGTCGCGTGTCGGGCGGAAACGTCGCGGGTTCGTTCATGTCGTTCCAGAAGCCGCTCGCGCCCTCTTCAAGATGTCGCTCGTGGAGCGAGCCGAACCATGCGCGCGTCTTCGGGTTCGTGAAGTCCGGAAACGCGCAGGTGCCCGGCCACACTTTGCCCTGAAACTCGCGGCCGTCCTTCGTCCGGTGGAAGAAACCTCCGGCGCGGCCTTCCGTGTACACGCGGTAATTTTCGTCAACTTTGATCCCCGGATCGATGATGAGGACGGTGCGGAAGCCGTCCTTCGAGAGGTCGCCGAGCATGCGCGGCGGGTCGGGGAATTTCGCCTTGTCCCACGTAAAGACGCGATAGCCGTCCATGTAATCGATGTCGAGATGGAGCACGTCGGCCGGAATCCGGCGGGTGCGAAAGCCGCGCGCGATCTGGCGCACGCGCGCTTCGGGGTGATAAGACCAGCGCGACTGTTGATAGCCGAGCGACCAGAGCGGCGGCAGCGGCATGCGCCCCGTCAACTCCGTGTAGTCGCCGAGGACTTTCTGCGGCGTGCGCTCCGCGCCCCCCGTGAAGACGTAGTAGTTCAACTCGCCGCCCGCCGCGCCGAACGTGTAGCGGTTCGGGGCGGTGCGTCCCATGTCGAAATACGTGCGGTAGGTGTTATCGAAAAACAGCCCGTAGGCTCGTCCCTGCCGGAGCGCGATGAAGAAAGGGATCGACTGGTAGATCGGATCGGTGCCCGGCGCATAGGCGTAAGCATCCGTGTTCCAGTTGACCATCACCTGCCCCTGCCGCGACGTGGGCAGAGCCTTCTCGCCGAAGCCGTAATAAAACTCCAACTCGTCGCGCCGTTTCGACGCCTCAATCGCGCCGTTCTCCGTGTCGAATGAGATGGGGCGCGCGGCGTCGTCTTCGACCACTACGTTGCCCCGCGCATCGAGCACCGTCACGGTAAAAGGCCGTCGGCGAATGACGATCTTCGCCCCTTCGACGCGCGTCGTGATCTCGATCATCTCGCGCGTCTCTTTGATCAATGCCGCAACCGTCTTTCGATCTCTCGACCACACAGCATACGAAAAATCGCGCTCGAACGCGCCGCGCGGCGCGGCACGCACGCGCACCACGTCGAGGTCGAAAAACGTCACGGCGACGCGCGCCCCGCTCGTCAGCGTGAGCGTGACGCCGTTCGTCTCGTGCGCGACGGCCGAGACATCTCCGGCCGCGCGCCACGCCGCGCGAGTTTCAACGGACGCGAAACCGGAGACGAACAGGAGGGCGAAGGCGAGCGCGCGGAGCGGGCGGCGGGCGGTGGAATGTTGAACGTTCAGGATCATGAACTTGAGTCCGTCGTCAGGGTCGCCGCATCTTGAGCCCGTCGTCCGGGTCGCCGCGCGTCTATTTTTCGTGGACGATGCGACCGCCGAAAACCGTCAACACGGTTTCGGTTTGCAAAATCTCTTCGGGCTTGATCGAGAGCAGGTCGCGCGAGTGGACGGCGAGGTCTGCGAGCATGCCGGGCGCAATTTGGCCTTTTTGAGTTTCCTCAAAGGAGGCGTATGCGGACTCGGAGGTGTAGCAGCGTATGGCGTCGGCGATTGAGAGGCGTTCCTGCGGCCACCAGCCCCCGGCGGGGTCGCCCTCCGTGCTCTGGCGCGTGACGGCGGCGTAGAGGCCGAGGTAGGGGTTGAGCGGTTCGACCGGCCAGTCAGTGCCGAAGGGCATGCGGACGCCGAACGCGAGCATCCTGTGCCACGCATACGCGCCCTGCACGCGATACTCGCCGAGCCGCGCCTCAGCCCAACGCTTGTCCGAGATGGCGTGCGACGGCTGCATCGAAGCGAGAACGCCGAGGTCGCGAAATCGTGCGAAGTCCGCCGGGGCGACCACCTGCGAGTGCTCGATGCGATGCCTCGGCGGGGAAGCGGGGCGCGCCGTGCCGGTCGGCGGATCATTTATTGCAATCT
Source organism: Pyrinomonadaceae bacterium (assembly GCA_035645695.1). Lineage (GTDB taxonomy): Bacteria > Acidobacteriota > Blastocatellia > Pyrinomonadales > Pyrinomonadaceae > JAIVJZ01. The sequence goes on along the minus strand of DASQMC010000001.1, from coordinate 43,197 downwards.
TTGCCGGAGCGCCCGTCTCCACTCCGGGCGATGGAGTAGGTTTTGAGGAAGCTCGACCGAGAGCTGCTTGAAATCCGTCGAGCGCCATGCGGTTGGCGCGGTCGCCGATGGCGTGCAGCGCGATCTGAAGTCCGGCGGCGTCGCGTTCGGCGATCATGCGCGTGAGTTCTTCGGGCGTGCGGCGCGGGATGCCGCTGTTGTGCGGGTCGTCCGCGAAGGGCGCGAGCATGGCGGCGGTGCGCGACCCGAGCGTGCCGTCAACGTAACCCTTGAGCGCGGTCAGGCGTATCTGCAACGGGTCGATTTTGAACGACGCAAACTCCGCGCGTTGCCCTTTCAACTTCTCAACCGTGTCCTCGAAGTTCTGCCACTCCGCGACGCGCACCGTCAGTTTTCCCGCTTGCAGCAACTCGCGGTAGAGTTCGACGGCCTCATAGCCGGAGTTGTCCTGAATCGAAGTGATGCCGTAGCGGCGCGCTTCCGCAAGCGCGCGTTCGGCGGCCTGCATGCGCTCGGCGCGCGCAGGTTCGGGCACGACGCGCCCGACGAGCGAGGCGGCCGTCTCTTTCAAAATTCCGGTCGGCTCTCCCCCCGCATCGTGCAAAATCTCGCCGCCTTCGGGAGCGCGTGTTTCGCGCGTCACGTTCGCCTGTTTGAGCGCGAGCGTGTTCGTCCAACTCACGTGGCCGTCCACGCGCTGCACATAGACAGGGTTGTTCGGCGCGACCCGGTCGAGGTCTGCGCGCGTCGGCCACTGCCCGCCCCACAGCGTGTGATCCCAACCGCGACCGAGAATCCACGCGCCCGGCGGCAGTTCGCGCACCTTCGCGGCGATGCGCGCTTTGGCCTCGGCGAGCGTCTTCGCGCCTGAGAGTTCGACACGCATCAGCGAGAGACCGCCGTTGATGAAATGGAGGTGCGCGTCGTTGAAGCCGGGCGTGACGAGACGGCCGCGCAGATCGATTGTTCGCGCGCCCGCGTAAGCACGCGCGATTTCGGCCGACGTGCCGACGGCGACGATGCGTTCGCCTTCGACGGCCACGGCCTCCGCGATTGTGCCCCGCGCGTCGGCCGTAAAAATCCTGCCGTTCGTCAGGACGAGAGCCACGCTACGTTGCGCGGCCGTGACCTGTGCGTGCGACCCGTGCGATGCGGCGAGCGGCAGGATGACAAGTAAGAGGGCGAGTGTAACGCGAAGTAATTTCATAATAGGCGATTCTTCTGTGTGTAAATGGGTTCGAGCGCAGCCTGTTATATCACTAAACATGAGCCGCGCACATTATTCAAACGTTAACGGCAAGCGCACGTCACGTCCGGATTTTAGACCTCGTGGCGGCACACGCGAACTTCGCGGAGCCATACCGGGTCGCAATTAGCATGAAACTCTCCGTGCCCCCTCATGTGTCCTCTGTGTCTGCGGTGGTGAATGCTTATTAACAAACATTCACCACAGAGACACATGAGGACACGGAGGGGGCACAGAGAAAACTAAGTTCCATGCAATTGCAAATAGTTATAAAAAGCGAACAGGCGCATCGGCATTGGGAGCCGACGCGCCTGTTCTAGTTTGTGGTTACTGTCCTCACCCCAGCAACCACTTGGCATTTGGGTTCACCGCATGCCAGATGGCGAGCATTATATACCAAGCTGGCGGAAATTGCGATTCCGGGACGAAAGAAAAATTCAGGCCGCGTCTTTTTCTCGCTATGACGGGTCTTTTTCTCTCTATTATGGGCGCGGTTGCCGATGCTTTCATGGAACGATCCGCATGACAAATGCTGAACGGCATTCTCCGCCGAAGGTCCCGTTCGCGCATCTCCCGGCCTGCGCCGGTGTCTGAAAGACTCGCGGTCGCCGGTCGCCGCGCCGGATCATGTGCGTTGAGGGGCGAGGGGGTCTTCCGGCCAGGCATGGCGCGGGTAACGACGGCCGAGTTCACGACGCAGCGGCGCGTAATGCCGCAACCAGAACCCGTTCAGATCCGTCGTGACTTGAACCGCGCGCCCGTTCGGGGCAAGCAGGTGCAGCACCAGCGGCACGCGCCCGCCCGCGATGCGCGGGGCTTCTTTCATTCCGAAGAAGTCCTGTAGACGCGATGCGATCCAGGGCGATTTGAATCTCTCATAATTGATGCGCACCACCCTGCCGCGCGAGAGCGCCGCGCGCTCGGGAGCCATCTGCGCCAGCGCGCGCGCCTGCTCCGCGCTCAATCTCGCGCGCAGGACTTGCAGCAAGCCGCCGCCGCCGCGCACCGCCTCGCGCAGTTCAGAAAAGCTGCTCCGTCCTTCGCACAGGGCGACGACGCCCGCGCGCGCATCCTCTTCGTCTAAATTCGGCAAATCGAGTTCGGGACATGCCTGCCGCGTAACCTCGACCCGCGCGAGGAAGCGACCGAGCATCTCGCGATCAATTAAATCTTCAAATCCGGCCGAGAGCGCGGCCTCGGCCAGCACGTTCGTGACGGCCTCGCCCCCGGCCACACTTTTCCGGGTTTCATCGAGCGTCAGTTCTTCGTACATCAGGCGCTCCACGGTTTCGACGCGCTCGGAGCGCGCGTTCCATTCGACGTGGCTCGTCTCTCGAATCCTCTCCGCGAACAGGTCGAGCAGCCATTCGGGTTCGATGGCGCTGGCGAGGCGCACCACGGTCGCAGTCGCGCGCGTGACGCCCTTGCCGCGCCGCTCCTCGGCGTCCACCGCGACGAGAAATTCTTCCGCGCGCACGAGGCTCTCGGGCATGAGCGTCGCGGAACCGCTACCGGCCAGCGAGAGTTCGAGATTGTCGCCCGCCGTCTTGCCCGGCGGCTTGCGACGGCGCGCGACCCTATCGGGATAACCGGCGAGAATCGAGATGAGCAGTTGCGTCTCCTGTTCGGCGCGGGAGAGTCGCTTGTCGTTCCCGGCTCCGAGAAGCCGCTCAAGTTGTCGCCGCACGCGTTCGACGCTTTCGACGGCCTGCGGGTTGAGATTCAACCCGCGCAAGCTCTCGGGGGCGAAGCCCTTTTCCGCGGCTTCCCTAAACAGGTCGAGCAGGTCGAGCACGTCCGATCTGCCGTGAGCTTCGGAGCGCGCACGGGTTTCAACGCGGGGTGATTTCGAGAGCAATTGGCGGGCGCGTATGTCCCGCTCGCCGAGCAGCGCGGCGACCGCACAGGCCGCGCCCCGAACGCCACGCGCCTCGCCTTCGACCACCACGCGCGAGAGCCTCGGATGGAGCGGCAACCGGAGCATGCGCCGTCCCGCCGCCGTCACTTTGCGCCCTTCGTCGAGCGCGCCCAACTTCATCAATAAGGCATCGGCTTGTTCCAGGGCATGCACGGGCGGCGCTTCAAACCAGTCGAGCCGGTTGAGGTCGGCGATGCCGAGCGCGTGCAATTCAAGCACGGCCGCCGCCAGGTCTGAACGAAGAATTTCCGGCACATCATAGTCCGCACGCGCGGCAAAATCCTGCGCCGTGTAGAGCCTGAGCGCGCGACCGCCGGGGCGCATCCGGCCAGCCCTTCCCGCGCGCTGCACGGCCGAGGCGCGGCTGATGCGCGTGACGCCGAAGGTCGGCAGACCCGACCATTGAGAATGTTGCGCAACGCGCGCCAGCCCCGAATCAATAACCGCGACCACGCCTTCAATCGTCACGGAACTCTCCGCAACATTCGTGGACAAAATTATCTTGCGGCGTTCGGCCGGGCGCACCGCGCGATCCTGCTCGGCCAGAGACAGTTCGCCGTGGAGCGGCAGCACGAGCAGGTCGAACTCTGCGGCGAGATGAGCGCAGGCTTCCGACGCGCGCCGTATCTCCCCCGCGCCCGGTAGAAAAACGAGCGCGTCGCCGTCCAACCCTTCGCCGAGAAGGCGGCGCACCGCGTCCTCGACTTGCGCGGCGAGCGGCCTGTCGTCAGGTCTGGTCAGGTGTTCGGTTGCGACCTCGAAGCGACGCCCTTCCGAACGAAGGACAGGACAATCGCCGAGGTAGCGTGCGATAGGCGCGGCGTTCAGGGTGGCCGACATGGCTACGATCCGCAGACGGGGACGCGACTCCTGCTGCAAACGCTTCAACAGGGCGAGCGCGAAGTCGGCTTCCAGATGGCGTTCGTGAAATTCGTCGAGTATGACGACGCTCACACCCTTGAGTTGCGGGTCGGACAGCAGGCGGCGCATCAGTATGCCTTCGGTGACGTACTTCAGGCGCGTCCGCGCACCCGTGGCTTTCTCAAAACGCACTTCGTAGCCGACCGATTCGCCGACCCGTTCGCCGCGCTCCGAGGCAACCTGTCGTGCCGCGAGTCGCGCGGCGATCCGGCGCGGCTCAAGGACGAGCATCTCGCCTTCGTCGGCGAGACCCGCATCGAGCAGCGCGGGCGGGATGCGCGTCGTTTTGCCTGCGCCGGGCGGCGCTTCGATCACGAGCCGGGGCGAATCGCGTAGAGATTCAAGGATGCCGGGCAGGAGCGAATCAATGGGAAGCGGCTGCATAAGCTATTATCTCCGGCGACAGTTACCACGGGTCGCCGTCGGGGCATAAGGATAGAGCAAAGATATGGAGCACTACAAAGACCTGCTACACATACGATTCGCCGAGCGCGTCATGGGCTGGACGGGGATCGAGCCGTCCAGAGAAAGCGGCGCGTTGAAATTCTACGGTTACGTGCACACGGGCAAAGGCCCCCAGCGGCGCGAGATTCCGGATTATTCAAACGACCTCGACGCCATGTGGGCGGCCGAGCAGTATTTGAACAGACTCGGAATGGCGCGCGCCTACATCGAAGCGCTCGCCGCCGTGACGGGCGCGGCCGACCCGGCCGACGAACGAGACCTCTTCAAACTCATCAGCGCCTCGCCCGCCGAGAGATGTGAGGCGGCGCTCAAAGCCTGCGAAGACGGCGCGGCCGGAACGCTCGACTCGAACAAACAATGAAGCCCGTGGATCAGGATGGACACGGACGCCCTTTGCCGTTCATGGTCGGCCTCGGCGAGTTGATCTGGGACTTCCTGCCGGGCGGCAGGCAACTCGGCGGCGCGCCTACTAATTTCGCCTGCATGTCGCGCCTGCTGGGCAACGAGTCGGCGGTTGCCAGTCGTATAGGCGCGGATGCGCTCGGCAGTGAGGCTCTCGAACGGCTGGTCGGTCTCGGCGTCTCGACCGTGCATCTACAGATTGATCGCATCCACCCGACAGGCTCGGTCGGCGTGCGTCTCGACGAGGGGGGCGAGGCGGTTTTCGCGATGAACGAAAACTCTGCGTGGGATTATCTCGAATGGACGGACGACTGGGCGGAACTCGCGCGCAAGGCCGATGTGATCTGCTTCGGCACGCTCGGGCAGAGAGTAGAGGGCGCGCGCCGGACGATCATACGCTTTCTCGAAGAGACGCGTCCGGGCGCGCTGCGCGTTTTCGATGTCAACCTCAGGCACGCTTTCTTTAACGCCGAAATGCTGGAGCGTTCGCTCAAGCTGGCGACCATCGTCAAGCTGAATCAACCCGAACTGTCCACCCTCGGCGCGATGCTCGGACTCGGGGCGGACACGGAAGAAAGGATGGCGAAGCGGTTGCTCGATCTCTACGGGCTCGAACTCGTCGCCATCACGCGCGGCGCTCGCGGCAGCCTCCTCGTAACCGGAGAGGAGGCGAGCGACCACGCCGGGGTTCGGGTTCAGGTGAAAGACACGATAGGCGCGGGCGACGCTTTCATCGCCGCGCTCGCCCATTACTACCTGCGCCGCGCCCCGCTCGGCGTCGTCGGCGAGGCCGCCAACCGCACGGGGGCTTGGATAGCCGCGCGGGAAGGTGCGACGCCCACGGCGGACGCGGGGACGCTGGCGCGCTTGTTAGGGGATTTGGAAGGCGGGAGGATGACGAATAGCGATTGACTTCGACGAACTCATAGCGACCGGCAATCCAGTATGAGCAGAAGCACCCACCGCAGACACATCTTTAAGGACACGGCAGCGGACACAGAGAGCATTTAATAAGAGGAACCGCATTTGAGATCACAGATTTGAAATCTGTCTATTCGAGATCACAGATTTGAAATCTGTCATAGCTCAACTCTCCGTGTCTCTAACGCTGCCGGAGTTGAGCGCTTTGGATATTGAGCCTTGCCCGAAAGTGTACTTGGGTCGTCGCCCGTTACTTCTCAAGTTTGAAGTTCGCGGGCACGAACTCGACGGCGATTAGTTCGCCGCCCTTGTCGCGAGCGCGGTAGGTGACGACCACCTGACTCTCGGGCTTGCGCGGGCCGCAGCCGATCTCGCCGCCCGCCTCCTGCTGCGTGAAGGCCATGATGTGTAAGCCGCTCATGTCGCCGCCGAATAGCTTGAGCACCTGATCGCCGACGCGTATGTGGAAGGTGGTTCCTTTCGCATTACACTCGATGCGCGTCAGGACGCCGCGCGCGCGCAGTTCGCCCGCCTGCGGTTTGCGCATGGCCTCGCGCATGGCCTGAAACATCGCCTCTTCCCGCGTCAGGCCGATGGCCTCCGTCTCGTCGGCGGGGCTGTCCGGCTCGTCAGCCGTCTTGGTCGCCTCTCTCCGCTTCAGGGTTCGCGGCGGGTCGTCCGTGAAGGTTGGAGGCCCGCCACCGGCGCTGCCGCCGCCGGATTCGCGCGCGGCCTTGAACTTCGCCTCCTGCTCCTGAAAATTGATGATCGTCTTGAGGATCGATTCCGCGTTCGCCTTGATGTGCGGCTCGGGTGAGTTTTGCGCCAGCGGTTCGACGATCTTGCGCGCCGCGTCGAAGTCCCGCTTGCGTAGGTAGAGTTGCGCGAGGTCGAGGCGGAAACGCTCCTCGCCGGGCGCGAGTTGCTGCGCGCGTTTCAGGAGTTCGATGCTCTCGTCTATTTGCTCGCCCGTCACCATGTTGACGAAGGCGAGCAGGCTGTAGGAACCGGCATAGCCGGGTTGCAGGGTGATGGCTTTCTTGAGCGCGGCGCGCATCTCGGCGGCCGCCTCCGGCGCGTAGTCCCGGATGAAGCCCATCTCGTTCATGCCCTCGCGCGAGAGCGTGTAGGCGTAATAATAATGCGCCATGTGGTTTCGCGCGTCGGCCGCGACGGCGCGCCGCAGGTGCTCTTTGGCTTCGGCGAAGCGTCGCTGCCGCATGCGCAACATGCCGAGCGAGGCTTGCGTCATGGGGTCGGAGGCATCGAGCGCGACGGCTTTCTGCAACTGCGCCTCGGACTGTTCGAGCAGGCGCGTGTGCAGCGCGAGGTCGCCGAGGTAGGTGAGCCCCTGCGCCTCCGAGAGCACCGAACTCTGGACGGCGACTTCCGTGTCGAGCTTTTGCTCGAAGGGAAAATTGATGTAGGTGTAGGTGTTGCGGCCGATATAGTCGCGCAACTCCTTCTCGATGGCTTCGATGTCCGCGCCGAAGGCCGTCTGGAAACTCTCCTGCTGGCTCACGCCCTTGCCGACGAGTTCTATGTAGCGGTTGAGTTGCGGCTGGCGCTGCCCCTTCTGGCCGAACATGAGGTAGTGCACGAGCGCCCACGATTGCGCGTAGAAGACGCCGCGCTTGCTCTGCTCGTTGTAGTGCGGCGACGAGTGATCGACCGCAAAGAGCGTCCGCAGGGGGAGGAGTTTCTGTTCGCGCAGATAGAGGATGTGGTCGGCGATGGGCTTGCCGATGTCGGCCGCCTTCGCATCCTTCACCACTTCGAGGTTGCTGTAAAACTCGGCCAGCCCTTCGTTGAGCCACGCGGGCGCGTTCGGCGAGACGTTGTTCTTGACGAGCAGGTGCACGTACTCGTGGAAGATGACCGCGTAGGGGTTGTCGGCTTCGCTACGTCTCTCGGCGGTCAGCGTGATGTAGTTCATGTCCTCGCCCGACTGGAAGTAGCCCGCGGCGCGGCGCGGATTGAAAGGCTTGTAAGAATTTTGATCCTTGAAGACGATGACCGTCGTCGGCACGGAGTCGTGCAGGCGCGCGCGTTTGAAGATGCGCGAGAAGACGAGGCGAAATTGTTCGAGGCGAGTCGCCACCTGCCGGACATCCTTCTCGGAAGCGTTCCCGACCAAGTGGAAATTCTGCGAGCGCACGCTCGTCCAGGTCTCTTTAGCCGCCGAGGTGACGGGCGCGGCGAAAAGCACGAGCGTCGCGGCAATAATCAGGAAGGGGCGTTTCATCGTCAGAGTCTCCGGGTTAGTTGATGGTCTTTTTGCGAAGCCTTGCCGGGAGGCTTTTCTGTGCAGGTTGTGGAAACGTGCGCGCTGAACATCGTCGTTGAGGACGCGCGGGGAGAATTGAGTGGAAATCTTACGAGTCTCGGACGTGCGATGTCAAAAGCGGAACGCGCCGGATGCGTCTCGATAGTCCTTCCCGGCGAGGCGGCAACGGCGGGGCGCGTAATCCTAACAATCGCGTGCCGCCGTCTCCGGTTACCCGCACGCACGGCGCGCGAGATGGCGCGCCGTGTGTGAATCAACCGCCTGGCCGCGCCTGTCCGCCGCCGAACTGTTCACACCGGCTTGTCGTCCGACTGGACGCCGAACATCTCGTACTCGGCGCGGACGAACGTGTTGGCCGCGCTCGCGAGATCGAGCAAACGGGCGAGCGCCGGGGCGTGGAAAAAACCGCAGCGATGACAAATAAGCGCATGGCCGTCGGCGAGGAAGAGGTCGATGCCGGTCGGGTCTGTCGCCTGCCCGCAGAGCGCGCAAGGATCGTTCGTCAACACGGTGTTGACCCTGATCACTAAATCGGTCGCCTGAAGTTCCCGCTCCCCGCCCGTTCGATTCGTCACTTTGTCGCTCACGTCTGACCACCTCTCTTTGCCGGTCTCTCGCACATAAGCCGAGAGGCTAACGCGAAAAAAAGGTTAGCGCAAGCGGCGCTCGATTATCCGCCGGGCGGGTTTGAAAAACCCTGCGGGCATTTAGCGCGGCGCGCATTTTTCAACTTGACCCGGCGGGCGCGGCGCGCCACCCGCCAAAGTTAAACGGGGATGGGACGCGTGCTATCATCGAACGCAGTTTTTACATTCCGGCAAGCGAGGGGAGAATAGTTTCGTCCGATTCATCCGGGCGTCTATTCGGCATTCAATTATGCGCATACTTGTGACGGGCGGCGCGGGCTACATCGGCAGCGTCGTCACGGAGGAGTTGGTCGGCGACGGCCACGAGGTAGTCGTCTATGACAGCCTCTACAAAGGGCATCGCGGCGCGGTGGTCGAAGGCGCCGAACTCGTCGAAGCGGATTTGATGGACGGCGCGAGGCTGCGCCGCGCTTTCCGCGAGCAACGGACGGAAGCGGTGATTCACATGGCGGCCGATTCGCTCGTCGGCGAGTCGGTCACGAACCCCTCGAAGTATTACCGCAACAACGTCGTCGCCGGGCTTGCCCTGCTCGACGCGATGAACGAGTGTGATGTTCGTCGCATCGTCTTCTCATCGACCGCCGCCGTTTACGGCGAACCCGAGAAGCAGCCCATCGAAGAGGCAGACCCGACCAACCCGACGAACACCTACGGCCAGACCAAGCTGGCCTTCGAGCACGCCCTTCCGTGGTACGAACGCGCCTACGGCATACGCCACGCCTCCCTGCGCTATTTCAACGCGGCGGGCGCAACCCCGCGCTGCGGAGAGATGCACGACCCCGAAACTCATCTCATCCCCATCGTTCTGCAAGCCGCCGCGGGCAAGCGCGAACAAGTGGAAATCTACGGCGAAGATTACCCCACGCGCGACGGCACATGTGTGCGCGATTACATACACGTCGTCGATCTGGCGCGCGCGCACATCCTCGCCCTCTCGATACTCGACACGCGCAGCGCCATCTACAACCTCGGTTGCGGCGGCGACGGCTACACGGTCAAGGAAGTCATAGACGTGGCGCGCGCCGTCACCGGGCGCGAGATAAAAGTTCGCGTCGGCGCGCGGCGCGCGGGCGACCCGGCCTTCCTCGTCGCCAGTTCCGCGCGCATCAAGCGGGAACTCAACTGGTCGCCCCGGTTTCAGGATTTGCGCCTCATCGTCGAATCCGCGTGGGAATGGATGCGGGCGCACCCGCAGGGGTATGCGCAATGACGGTTGCGCTATTAGCGGCGCAACGCGGATTGGCGGAACCGGATAAAGAGATAGGAAAGCAGGAGACGGAACACTCGCGGCGGGTTTGCCGCAAGCGTTTCGTCTCCTGCTTTTTAATTCGCGATACTCAAATTTAATCCGCGATACTCAAGAGGTTTCTCCCTCGGACGAGAGAAATTGATTCAACTCGTGTGCGGTGGGCAGTGCGGCGCGCGCGCCGAGGTCGCGGCATTTGAGTGCGGCGACGGCCGAGCCGAGCGTCAGGCAGGCTTCGATCTCTTCGCCCTGCAACAGCCCGTAGAGGAAGCCCGCGTGGAAGGCATCGCCCGCGCCGGTCGTGTCGCGACAGCCGCCGGGGACTGCGAAGGCGGCCGTTTCGACGAACTCGCCTTCGTGGTACAGAATCGCGCCGCGCACGCCGAGCGTCATGCCCGCGACGGCCTCACGGTGCAAGTGTTTTTTCATCTCCTTGAGCGCGGCACGCTCGTCATCAATGCCGGTCAGGCGGCGCGGGAACTCCGAGGATGAGACGAGCACGTCTATGAGCGGCAGGAGTTCGGGCAAGCCTTCGTAGATGTTGTCGATGTCGGCGGAGACGATTGTCCCGGCGGCGCGTGCCGCGCGGGCGAGGCGGGCGCAGGCGGGCGGGTCGTGCGCGTCGAGGTGCAGCACGCGCCCGCGCGCGGCAAACGTCTCCGGGGCGTCGGCGGCCGTGTAAGCCAACCGCGCGTCGCGCTCCCAGAGAATCGTGCGCTCGCCCGTGCGCGCGTCTATGATGATGAAGGCGATCTGGTTGCGCGCGCCCTCGACCACCTCCGCGAACTCGACATCCACGCCCTCCGCTTTCAACGTCTCAAGTCCGAATTGTCCTTCGGCGTCCGAACCGAAGCGCCCGGCGTAAGCCGTGCGCAGGCCGAGACGCTTCAGGGCGACCATCGCAGAGGCCGTCTGCCCGCCCGCCGAACGGACGTGTTCGATGAGACGCGTCTTCGTGTCGAAGGCCGGGTAGGCGGGCGCGACGATCAAGTGATCGACCGCGTTCAGGCCGAAGCCGACCGCGTCGAACTCTCTCTCGGCCGGGACTTGGAAAGGAAAGCGCACGACGATGAATGCCGCCTTTCGAGTTGCTCAATACGGCTCGCCATAGTGCCAGCAGCGGCGGGAGTTAAGCAAACCCCGGCGGCGTAAATCAGCGACTGACGCCCGGCGCGCGGATGTATCCTGATTTGTACTCTGTGCCCCCTCTGTGCCCTCTGTGTCTGCGGTGGTGAGTGTTGATTCACAAGCATTCACCACAGAGACACAGAGGACACGGAGGGGGCACAGAGGAAAGCCGGGATGAGGATGCCACCGGCACGGCGCGGCCTTTTGGCGGCGGCCGCTTTCGGTTAAGATGTCTCTCCCGATGGTCGCTGTTCCCTCTCGACGTGAGAGCAGGGTTATAAGATCGCTATCCGAAATCCGTTCCGGGCCGCCTTGCCGGAATCTTCACACTGGAAATCCTGATGAAACTCAACCTCGTTCTTCGCGCGTGCCTGCTGGTCTGTGTGTGTTCGCTCTTTGCCCCCGTGATGCGTGCGCAGACGCCGCCCGCGTCGCGCTGCCAGCCGCCCGCGCCGCTCGTCGCCCCGGCGGGCGCCAACATCTTCACGCCTCAGCAGGAGATGGAACTCGGCGACGCCGTCGCCGAACAGGTGCAGCGCGACTTTCGCATCGTCGGCGACGCGGAATTGACGACGCACCTGCGCGGCATAGGCGAACGCATCGTCGCGCGGATGCCCGCGGCGGGTCTGCGATTCCAGTTCTTCCTCTTCGACCTGCCCGACGCCAACGCCTTCACGCTGCCCGGCGGGCGCATCTACGTCTCGCGCAAACTGGTCGCGCTCACGCGCAGCGAAGACGAGTTGGCCGGGGTGATCGCGCACGAACTCGGCCATGCCGTGACGCGGCAGCCCGCCACCGGCATGACGCGCATCATGCGCGAGGTGCTCGGCATTACGAGCGTCTCCGACCGGCGCGACATTTTCGAGAAGTACAATCAATTGGTTGACAATGCCGCGCGCAAGCCGAAAGCCTTCAATCGCGGCGAGAGCCACGAACAGAAAGAGCAGATCATCGCCGACCAGATCGGCCTCTACGCGTTGTCGGCCGCGGGCTACGATCCGCAGGCGCTCTCCACCTTCTGGGATCGCTACGCGGAGACGAAGGGCAAAACCTCCGGCGGCTTCCTCTCCGATCTCTTCGGCACGACGAAGCCCGAGGTGGTACGCCTGCGCGAGATGCTCAGATTGCTCGGCACGCTGCCGCCGGAATGCATCATGAAGGGAGCAGGGGCGGCGGGCGCGTCGGAATTCCAGAAGTGGCAGACGGCCGTGATCAACTATTCCGGTCTCGGCGGCAAAGAATCGCTGCGCGGCCTGTTGTCAAAGACCGTGCTCGGGCCGCCCCTGCGCGGCGAAGTGACGCACCTCAAGTTCAGCCCGGACGGCAAGCACCTCATCGCGCAGGACGACTCCGGCATCAGCGTGCTTTCGCGCGAACCGTTCGCGTCGCTCTTTCGCATAGACGCGCCCGAAGCTCTGCCCGCGCAGTTCTCGCCCGACTCGCAGTTCGTCTCCTTCTCCACGCCCTCCCTGCGCGTCGAGACGTGGAGCGTCGCCGAGCGGAAGCAGCGCAGCGTGAAGGAGATGTTCGTGCGCGACGGCTGCCTGCAAACCGCGCTCTCGGCCGACGGTCGCGCGCTCGCCTGCGTGGAGGGCGATTTCGCCCTGACGCTCTTCGATGTCGCCTCGGGCGCACAACTCTTACAGAAAAAATCGTTCTACAAACCCGACTTCTTCGATCTCTTTCGCCTGCAATTGCGCGCCCTCATGAGCGACGAATTCAGCGACGATCTCGCCTTCGATTTCGTCAGCATGAGCTTCTCGCCCGACGCGCGTTATTTCGCCGCCGGACAGCGAAACTCCGCGTTGATGATGACCGGAAGCTTCATCACGGAGAGCAACGCCGTGGCCTACGATCTCTCTACGAGCGCGAACGTGCCGCTCAAGGGTCTGCTCAAAAAACTGGTCTCCGGGCAGTTCGCCTTCGTCGCGCCGGATCGACTGCTCGGCGTCCACCCGGAAGACTTCAGGAAGTCCGCGCTCGTCAACTTTCCGAGCGGCGAGGTGGTCGAGCAGTTCCCCTTGCAGGGCGACCTCTCGGCTGTGACGCGCGGCAACTACGTGATGATTCGCCCCCTCTCGAAGTATCGCGCGGGGCTGTTCGATCTCGCCACGAAGCGAGGCGTGATCGGCTTCAACAAGGACGCGCTGGATGTCTATGAGAACGTCTTCGCTTCCGAACAGTTGAACGGCGAACTCGGACTCTACACCGTCGATAAGAACGAACAGGTGGCGAAGCTGGCGCTGCCGCGAAACGATCTGGGCATCCTGCGCGCCTCGGCGGTGTCGGCCGATTTGAAGTGGCTGGCCGTTTCGGAACGCTCGCGCGGGGCGGTCTGGGACTTGACCAGCGGCGAACGCAAGTATCACGTCTACGGCTTCCGCAGCGCGCACTTCGCGGACGACGGCTCGCTCTACGCGGACATCCCGAAGAGCGCCAATGCCGAGCGCAACGTGAAGCGGTTGGTGCTCGCCACGGGCGGCGCGTTCGATGGCGTCAGGACGCAGGAGAAGGGCGACTACTGGGCTTCACAGCAGGGGGCGTTCCTCCTGTCGATGAAAGCGGGAGACGAGAAGGGCGAGGGTCGCCGCGTCCTGGCCGTGCGCGACGCGCGGACGGGGGCGCCGCTCTGGACGCAAAATTTCGAGGCCGAAGCGCCGCGCATCTGGGCGAACCCCGACGAGGGGACGCTCGTCTTCGGCTGGAGCGTTTCGACTACGGCGGCCAAAGAAGAGATTAAAAACGACCCCGCGCTCAAGCAGCGATTCGCGCAGTTGAGAGAGAAGGAGGGCGACTACCTGCTGCAAGTGCTCGACGCACGACGCGGCGCGGTGCTCAGCAAACTTCTGATCGAAACGGGCAAAGGCTCTTTCCGCATCCGCAGCGTGCTGGCGGCGGGCGAATCGGTCGTCATCTCGGACACGCAAAATCGCGTCCTCGTCTATGCGCTGGCGACGGGCGAACAGACGGGCAAGGTCTTCGGCAGCCGCCCGGCGGTCGCCAAAGCGACGAGCCTTTTGAGCGTCGAGAACGAGCGCGGGCAGTTGACGCTCTACGATCTCAAGACCATGAGCAAGCGCGACAATCTCGTCTTCGCCAGCCCCGTCTCGTTCGCGCGCTTCAGCGCCGACGGCAGACGCCTCTTCGTCCTCACCGCCAACCAGACGGCCTACCTGTTGAACCTCTTCGACAGGGAGAGTTGAGCGGGTAAAGTTCAGCACGAAAGGAATCGAGCCGCGCTTGCCGTCGAAGCGCGGCTCGATCCTTTTTGCGTGCGCCGCGATTACCCGGTTCCGCACGCCGCGATTACGTCGCGCCCGCGATTTACGTTATAGTAAGCGCGCACCCGAAATTCAACAGGCAGCATTGAAGGCAGTGACTCTCGAAGAGAAACTCAGGAATCTGCCCGTCTCGCCCGGTGTCTACATTCACAAGGACGAGGCGGGCAAGATCATCTACATCGGCAAGGCGAAGAACTTGCGCAACCGCGTGCGCTCGTACTTCCAGTCGGGGCGCGGCCACGACCGCAAGACGCGCGAACTCGTCCGCCGCATACGCGACCTCGAATTCATCGTCACCGACACGGAGGTCGAAGCCCTAGTCCTCGAATCGAACCTCATCAAGAAACACAAGCCGCGTTACAACGTCGCGCTCAAGGACGACAAGCAATACCCGCACTTGAAACTGACGATCAACGAGGCGTTCCCGCGCATCATGATCACGCGCCGCATACAGCGCGACGGCGCGCTCTACTTCGGCCCGTTCCTGCCCGCCTCGCTCGCGCGCCGCACCATCGATCTCATCAATCGCACGTTTCAACTGCGCACCTGCGACATCGAGATCGACGGCAAGTTGCCGCGCCCGTGTCTCGAATATCACATCAAACGCTGCCTCGGCCCCTGCGTGCGCGGATTGTGCACGCCGGACGAATATACGGAGTCGGTGCGCGACGTGCGCCTGTTTCTGGAAGGCAAGAACAAGGAGTTGGCCGACGAGTACGCGGGGCGCATGGAACGCGCGTCCGAGGAGATGCGCTACGAACTCGCCGCCAAGTACAGGGATTTGCGCAAGACGGTGCTCGCCGTCTCCGAGACGCAGAAGATGGCTTCGAGTCCCGACCGCGACGTGGACATCTTCGGCTACTACCGCGAGGCGCAGCGGCTCGCCCTGCAACTCTTCACCATGCGCGAGGGCAAGATCGTCGGCCGCCGCGAGTTCTTCTGGGAAGACCTGTCGGCGGACGAGTTCGACCCGGCAGAGTTTTTGAGCGAAGTCCTGACGCAATACTATTCGACCGATTACGTGCCGCTCGAAATTCACGTCCCCGTGGACTTCGACGACCGCGAACTGTTGGAGCGTGCGCTAACGGAACGACGCGGCCGCCGCGTACGCATCTTCGACCCGCAGCGCGGCGAGAAGCGCGACATGATCGCGCTCGTCGAAAAAAACGCGCAGATCGCTTTCGAGCAACGCTTCCGCGTGCTCAAACCCGACATGGAGCGCGTGCTCGAAGAGTTGCAGGAGACGCTGGAGTTGCCGCGTTTTCCGGCGCGGATCGAGTCGTTCGACATCTCGAACATTTCGGGGGCGGAGAACGTGGCCGCGATGGTCGTCTGCGAGAACGGCAAGATGAACCGCGCCGAAGGCCGCCGCTTCCGCATCAAGACGGTCGAAGGCTCGAACGACGTGGCCTCGATGCGCGAGGCCGTCGCGCGCCGCTACCGCCGCCAGCTCGAAGAGAACAATCCGCTGCCCGACCTCGTGATGATCGACGGCGGCAAGGGACAACTCAATGCCGCCGCCGCCGCGATGCGCGAACTCGACCTCGAAGCCATCCCGATGATCGGCGTCGTGAAACCGCCGCGCCGCCACAACGAGGTCTCACACCTCCTCGTCAAAGGGCGCGAGCACGAACCCGTCTATCTCGATTCGCATTCCGCCGTGCTTCGTCTCATCCAGATGATCCGCGACGAGACGCACCGCGCCGCCGTCACCTATCACCGCAAGCGGCGCGAGATACGCGATTTCACTTCCGAACTCACGGAGATACCCGGCGTCGGCGACAAGCGCAAGAACCGCCTGCTCCGAAACTTCGGCTCCATCGCGCGCATCGCGCAGGCCACCGCCGCCGAACTCGCGCCTTTCGTCGGCCGGCAGACCGCCGAAGAGATCGCCGCGCACTTCATGCGACAACGCGCCCTCGCCGGAGCGGGCGACGCGGAAGCGAACGACGACGCTGAAACGGCCGGTGATGTCGTTGCCCGAACGAATGACGACGGCGCGGACGAGATGCCTTTGAATGACGACGACGTGGACGAGATGCCCCTCGAAGTCGAGACACGCCTCGACGACCCCGAAGGCGACGCGACGGACTTACAACCGATCCGCTCGGTTGACCACAACGGCGAACTGCGACGCCCGCGCAAGTCAACGCGCAAGCGCGGCGAGCGTTCGACCAACCCGCACGGCGTCAAACGCGAGCGCATCGGTAAAACGGACGGCGAATAAGAAGACATCAGGATGGTGTCCCGATTTGTTCTCTGTGCCCCCTCTGTGTCCGCTGTGTCTGCGGTGGTGAATGCCGGATAATCAAGCATTCACCACAGAGACACAGCGGACACAGAGGGGGCACAGAGAGTTAATTTAAGAGAAGACCACTACCGGCATTTGAAATGTGAACGAGCACGAGTTATTGCGACGGGAGGGAAGTGATGAAAACAGACAACGGGCGCACGACTTCGGTGTGGATGCGCACGGCGGACGTGCCGGAGTTGATGCCGCTTGAATCAGACACGCAGGCGGACGTGGTTATCGTCGGCGCGGGCATCGCGGGGCTGACGACCGCCTACCTGCTGACGAAGGAGGGCAAGCGCGTCGTCGTGATCGACGACGGCCCCGTCGCCGGGGGCGAGACGTGTCGCACGACGGCGCACCTCGTCAACGCGCTCGACGAACGTTATTACGAAATCGAACGACTGCACGGCGAGCGGGGCGCGCGCCTCGCGGCCGAAAGCCACACGGCGGCGGTCGATAAGATCGAGGCAATCGTCGGCGAAGAAGGAATCGCGTGCGACTTCACGCGGCTCGACGGTTATCTCTTCGT
The DNA here is from genome assembly GCA_035645695.1 of Pyrinomonadaceae bacterium. Classification (GTDB taxonomy): domain Bacteria; phylum Acidobacteriota; class Blastocatellia; order Pyrinomonadales; family Pyrinomonadaceae; genus JAIVJZ01. Next base: position 25,913 of record DASQMC010000001.1, on the reverse strand, counting down.
ACCGCCCGGCGACGACCCGGCGCAACTCGGCGAAGAACTGCGCGCCGCGCATCGCGCCGGGCTCGTGGAGGTCGAACACGTCGAACGCGCGCCAATCGAATCGTTCGATACGGGGGCGGCTCTGCGCTTTCCGCGCCAGGCGCAGTTTCACATCCTGAAATACCTCGGCGGGCTGGCCGAAGCCGTCCGTCGCGGCGGCGGCGAGATTTACACGCGCACGCACGCCACGAAGATCGTGGGCGGCAAGGAGGCGCGCGTCGAGACGGCGAACGGTGCGACCGTCACGGCGGGCGCGGTCGTCGTGGCGACAAATTCGCCCGTCAACGACCTCGTCGCCATTCACACGAAGCAGGCGCCTTATCGCACTTTCGTCGTCGGCGGTCGCGTGGCGCGCGGAAGCGTGCCGCAGATTCTCCTGTGGGACACGCCCGACCCGTATCACTACGTGCGCCTGCAAGGCGTCGATGTCGAAGGGGATGAGGGCGCGGGCGGCTACGACGTTTTGATCGTCGGCGGCGAGGATCACAAGACCGGGCAGGCGGACGACGCCGAGGAGCGTTTCCGCTGTCTCGAAGAATGGACGCGCGAGCGTTTCCCGCAGGTCGAGAGTTTCGAGTTTCGCTGGTCGGGGCAGGTGATGGAACCGGCCGACGGCCTCGCCTTCATCGGGCGCAACCCGCTCGACAGCGACAACGTGTATATCGCCACGGGCGACTCCGGCAACGGCATGACGCACGGCACGATTGCCGGAATGCTCCTGACCGATCTCATCTCGGGGCGCGAAAACAAGTGGGCCGAACTCTACGACCCTTCGCGCAAGACGCTCGGCGCGATCAGGGATTACGCCGAGGAGAATTTGAACGTCGCCGCTCAATACACAGACCTCGTAACGCCGGGCGAGGTGTCGGACGCCTCCGAGATCAAGGCGGGCGACGGCCGGGTCATTCGCCGGGGGCTAACTAAAGTCGCGTGCTACAGAGACGAGTCGGGAGCGCTGCACGAGCGCTCCGCCATCTGCGCGCACCTCGGCTGCGTCGTGCGCTTCAACTCGACGGAAAAGACCTGGGACTGCCCCTGCCACGGCTCGCGCTACCAGACCGACGGCCACGTCGTCAACGGCCCCGCGATCAACGGGCTGGCCGAAGCGGAGAAAAGCAGCTAAGAAACGATGAAGTAGGAACGATGAACGATGAACTGAAGACAACTCGCTTTCAGTTCATCGTTCCGCGTTCCTCCTTCATCGTTTCTCCTTGTCGCAGCCTGACGCGATAGATCATGTGGTCGGCGACTCGTTCGCCCGCGTCGCGCGCGTACCAGCGATCAATATTTCCGAGATCAATTTGCCCCACGGCGACGACGACGTAGGAGAGGGGCGTGCGGCGCGCTCGCCCGGCGTCGAAGGATGAGATGTAGGCGGCGTAGGCGCGCGCTTCGGCGGCGAGGTCTGCGGGCGTGAGCGGCGCGCGGGTGGCATCGAGGCCGTTGAGGATGCGCGCCGAACCGAAGACGGCTGTGCGGTAAGGGTGCGGGCGGCTGATGAAGTCTGCGAAGCGTTCGGCGTCAACGTTCGAGTAGTAGAGTTGGCGGTAGAGCCGCTCGCGCTCTTCGGCGAGCGTGACGCCGGAGAAGACGGACATGTGCGGCGCCCAGAGCACGGCCTGCGGAGCGACGGTGGGCAGCCGGTTCGACAGCGCGATGTCGGGGCTGAAAACCACCGGCCGCCCTCCTGCCGCCGCTGCCGTCGCGATTTCCGCGCTCTCCCTCGCCATCTCCGAGAGGCGCAGATAGACCGGCCTCACTTCATCAGCACGCAAATTGACTTGCGATGCGCGCCGCGTCGCGACGACGACTTCAAAGGCCGCCCATCCGAGCGCGACGAGCGCGACGAACGCGAAAATTTCTCGCGAGACGAACGCGCGCCTTACTGCGCCGCCGCTGCTACCGTCGCCATCTCCTCGTCGTGGTCGTGCGCCATCAACGGATGCGCGCCCGTTCAGGACGAGCACCGTTGCCAGCGCAAGCGCGGCGAGCGAGACGTAGTTGGCGACGAACTGTTCGTAGTGAATCGGTTGAAGCGAACGCCCCGTGATGAGTTGCTGGTTGAAGACCGCGAAGGGCATGAGCGCGAACGAGGCCGAGAGGATCGCGCCACGGTCTCGCCACGCGAGCCGTCCGCACCACGCGCCGAGCAGGATGATGGCGAGCGCGAGCGCGCCGAGCAATTCGGACGTGCGAAAGAGATCGGGCGCGCGCGTGTGGACGAGCGCCTGCACGGTGTTCATGGACGGCGCGCGGCGCGCGAGCAGCCACGCGTAGGGCGCGAGCGAGAGGGCGGCGAGGGCGGCGACGACGACGAGCGGGCGCGCCGCGCGCCGACGCTCCGCGCGCGTCGATGCGGCCAGCCACAGCGGCGCGAAACAGGCGAGCCACGCGGCGGCGGCCGTCCAGAGATAAAAATAGGAATAGACGAGCAGCGCGAAAGTCAGCCCGGCGAGGAAGGCGTTCGTGAGCGACGCGGCGCGGCGGCGGTCGTCCGTCGCGAGCGCGCGCCAGACGAGCAGGCAGAAGATGAAGAAGAAGGCGAAGGGAAGGGCGGGCAAGTATCGTCGCAAAAAGGGGAGCGGCAGGTAGGCCGTCTCCAAACCGCGCACGAGGCGGACGGCCTTTTGTATGAAGGTGCAGAAGCAGAGCACGACGAGCGCGAGGGCGGCGGCCGTGCGTTCGTCGCCGCTTGCAGCATAGAGCAAGCGCGTGAGCGCGAGCGTCGTGGCGAAGGCGGCGAGCGGCCAGAGGATGATGAAGACGGCGGCGGCCGAGAGGTTGAAGAGGCGAGCCGGTAGCGCGCAGGCGTAAGCCGGGATGAACTGGATCGAGAAGAGCGATTCGGCTTGCGGCGCGCCCGCGCTGCTGGTGTCGCGTCCCGTGTAGGGATCGTTCAGGCGCGGGCGATTGCCGATGAGCGCGTTGACGTAAGCCTCGTAAGCCGCCTCGTCTACGAAGAAAGAGAAATCCGAACCTTGCCAGTCGCGCCCGCGTTCAATCCACATGTGCAACTGCGGCACGAGCGCGACGACGGCCATCGCCAGAGCCGCCGCCATGCCCCAACGCCAACGCTTCGATCCGGCTTCGCTCGCGCTCAAACGAACCATCCTCGGGAGTGGGAGAGTAGAAAACGGGTGCAAGCTCGCATCCGAACTTGCACCCGTCGAGATCGTGTTCGGGTCGAGACCTGTCGAGGCGTCTAGCTTTGCGGCGGCACGGCGGCGGTGGCGGGCGCGTCGCCGCTGCCCGCCGCTCGCGCGCCGGAGAAGTCGTAGGTGACGTGGAGGCGCAACGCGCCGTCTTTGACTTCGGAGCGAACGTCTTTAGCCTGCGCCCGCAGCGTGCCGTTGCTGGCCTGCACGGGGATGTTCAGAGAGAGTTGCGCGCCGCGCATCAGGACGAGCGGGTTGACCTTCTGATTGATCGCCGTCTGGACGAAGCCGGTGATGAAGGGACTGGCGAGCGGCGAGATGCCTTCGAGGTTCACGGCCGTCACTTCGATCTGGCCGTAGAGCGTTTGTTCTTCGGGTTTGAAGTGGAGCGTGATCTGGGCGTCGGCCGCGCCGCGAAAGTTCATGCAGTTGCCGAAGACCTCGCGGCTGCCGCTGAAGGCGAGCGGCGCGACGACCTGCCCGTTCTTGAGGCTCACGCCCGTGCGCACGCCGCCGCCCTCCTGCGCCACCACGATCTGATTCGTGCAGCCGCCGCCACCCTCCTGCGCCTGAACGAAGCTGAAGCCCGCCGGTTGCGCCTGCGCCACCTGCGATTCCTTCGGCATCGTGGCGAGGCGAAACGCGGGCGCGTTCAGGTCGCGGAAGATGGTCGAGAGCAGCGTGTCGAAGAATTTCTCGTCGAGCGTCAGGACGGCCGTGCCCGGCGGGTCGCCGGCGGCCTCGGGCGCTTGCAGGGGCGCGCCCGTCTGCGCCTGTTTCATGCGCGGCGCGCCCACGAAGATGTAGAACGTCAACGCCGCGCCGAGCAACGCTCCGACGAGAAGCAGGAGGATGTATTTCATCGTCTTCTTTTACCTCATCAGCGAGTGGGCGAAGGGACGGGCGACGACGTGGTGCCGCCGGGCGACATCGTGCCGCCGGGCGACATCGTGCCGCTCGCGGGCGGTGCAGTCGGCATGCCGCCACCACCACCGCCCGCGCGTGAATTGATCGCGCTCAGGGCGAACTGTAAGAACTGGCCGATGGCCGACACCTGCTGCTTGATCTCTTCTTCCGTCAGCTTCGTGAGCCCCGTCGGCAGATCGAAAAGCGTGGCATCCACGCTCGTCTGAATGTCGCGCATGTCGGCGACGAGAGAGGCGCGTTTGACGCCCTGCACGTCGCCCGTCGATTGCCCGGTCAAGTCCGCATGGAGCGGCAGCCCCGTCTCTTTGTCAACATAGATGAAACTCTCCGTCACCACGTCGCCCGCCGCCGAAGCGGTCTTGGCCGTCGCCGCGTGACGATATTTGACGACCGTGCGACCCTCGCGCTGTTCCTCGCCGATGCGCTCGACGCCCTGTTGCTTTTGCAGCACCGCGACCATCTGCCCCGGCGTCAGCGAGCGCACGTCGAAGCCGATCAATTCCGGCGTGATCTCTGCATACTGCTTGCGCGCGGGCAGGATGAGATAGCGTTTGTCCGCGCGGTCGAGGAAGATGACCTGGCCGAGGACGGGAATGTTGTTGAAGGCGTAACGACGATTCTCGCCGCTGCGCGCCACGTCTATCGGCAATTGGAGGGCTTTCGACTGCCCTTCGGCCGTCGCCGTGAAAACGAGCGTGGCCTTGTACTGCTCCGGTTCGCTCGTCTCGATTGACGCGGCGGAGACGGGCGGCGGCGTGGCGACGGTGTTGGCGTTCGCGCCGTTGGCGTTCGTGGTGCCGACGCTGGTGTTCGTGGCGGTCGGCGTCTGGCAGGCCGCGCCCGCGAGAGCAAGCGTGAGCAAGAGAGTCCCACCGGCTATCTCGGAAAATTTCAGAGCACGCATAAAAGTCTTCTCCTGTATTTGGTCGGGCAAAATCGCAGAGCGTTAGATTTTGTTGCAGGGGAATTGGCGAGGGAAGAATAGCACAAAACGCGCGGCGCGGGCGAAACGATGAAGTAGGAACGATGAAGTATGAACGCGGAACGATGAACTAAAGACAACCGGCTTTCAGTTCATCGTTCCGCGTTCATACTTCATCGTTATCTTTTCCGTACTAGTGGACGCGTAAGTTGTCGCCGGTGAAATTCGGGCGCGCTCAGCCCGCGGAGTCTGTGTAGCGGGTCGGCGCGTCCGCGTGCGGGACGAAGCAGCGGCGGCAGCGGGCTTCGTACGAGTCGCCCGCGCCGACGACCACCCGGCCTTCGACGTTGACGATGCGCTGCGAGTAGTTGGCGGGCTGGCCGCAGCGGACGCAGATGGCGTGGGTCTTGGTGATGTATTCGGCGACGGCTAAGAGTTGCGGCATAGGCTCGAAGGGGCGGCCGGTGTAGTCCTGATCGAGACCGGCGATGATGACGCGAAGCCCACGGCGCGCGAGTTCGTTGGCGACCGAGACGAGCGCGTTATCGAAGAACTGTCCTTCGTCAATGCCGACGACATCGGTCGCCTCTTCCACCTGCGCGAGGATTTCTTCGGCCGTCTCGACCACGCCCGATTCGTGCTTCATCTCTGAGTGCGAGACGATGTGATCGCGCGAGTAGCGGTTGTCGATGACGGGCTTGAAGACCTGCACGCGCTGGCGCGCGATCTTGGCGCGGCGCAGGCGGCGGATCAATTCCTCGGACTTGCCGGAAAACATCGAACCGGCGATCACCTCGATCCAGCCCGGCGTCGTGCGGTGCAGAATGCTCAAGTGTTCGTCATTACCCTGTGCGATAAACTCATCCATGCCGTGAACAATTCCTGTCTGGTTTGAAATAGCCGGCGGACGGCGCGGATCGATGGGCTGCTGCTGCTGCTGCTGTCGCCGCTCGTGTGCCGCGTCGCCGTACAACTTCGCGTGAGCGGGATTTCTGACGGGCGGGAGACGCGTCGTCCGTTCGTCACTACTGAAGTGCGACGAAGGCTATAACAGAGTTGGCCGTAGAGTCAAAAGCAAACGCGGAAGGAGGAACGCGGAACGATGAACTGAGAAGATTGACTCATTGATCCATTGAATCATTGATTCATTGAAGAAATTAAATAATGAATCAATGATTCAATGAACCGATGAATCAATCTCTATTACTTCATCGTTCCGCGTTCCTATTTCCGCGTTTAGCAGAGCGCCTTGCTTGACTTTCCCCACGCCCCTTGTTGTAATTCACGCATCCTGAACACGCCACAAAAAGCGCGAATTTTTCCCGTTTAACGGAGGTGATCTGTAAGTGCCTGCAAGTGATTTGATCTATGACTGGAATGTGGTTGCGCCGTCGCACCCCGTGCCCGGCCGCCACATCAGTTTCGACGACGAAACGCTGCGCGACGGGCTGCAATCGCCTTCCGTATGCGAGCCTGCGGTCGAGCGCAAACTGGAAATCCTCCACCTGATGGATGATCTCAGGATCGACTCGGCCGACATCGGCTTGCCGGGCGCGGGCGGCACACACGCGGCGGGCGTCGAACGACTTGCGCGCGAGATCGCCGAACAGCGAATGCATATTCGCCCGAACTGTGCCGCGCGCACGCACCAGAACGACATCCGTCCCATCGCCGAAATCTCGCAGCGCGCCGGAATCGCCATCGAAGCCTGCACCTTCATCGGCTCGTCGCCGGTGCGCTTCTACGCCGAAGACTGGACGCTCGACAAGTTGCTGCAACTCACCGAAGACGCCGTCAAGTTCGCCGTCTCCGAAGGTCTGCCCGTCATGTACGTGACCGAGGACACGACGCGTGCCGACCCCGAGACGCTCCGCGCGCTCTACACGGCCGCCATTCGCGCGGGCGCGCGCGCCGTCTGCGTCTGCGATACGGTCGGGCATTCGACGCCGGACGGCGTGCGCGCCGTCGTCCGCTTCGTCAAGAACATCATCGAAGAGCAGGGCGGCGGCATCCGCCTCGACTGGCACGGCCATCAGGATCGCGGTCTGGGCGTCGTAAATTCCATCGCGGCCATCGAGGCCGGGGCGGATCAGGTACACGGCTCCGCGCTCGGCGTAGGCGAACGCGTCGGCAACACGCCGATGGATCAACTGCTCGTCAACCTCAAGCTGATGGGCTGGATCGACAACGACCTGTCGAAGCTGCGCGAGTATTGCCAGGCCGTCGAGTCGAGTTTCGGCTGGACGATTCCCGTCAACTATCCGGTCTTCGGCCGCGACGCCTTCCGCACGGCGACGGGCGTACACGCGGCGGCCGTCATCAAGAGTTTCCGCAAGGGCGACACGGAACTCGCCGACCTCATCTATTCAGGCGTGCCCGCGGGATTGTTCGGCATGCGGCAGGTGATCGAAGTCGGGCCGATGAGCGGCAAATCGAACGTCGTCTACTGGCTCGAATCGCGCGGCATCGAAGCGACCGACGAACGCGTCGCGCGCATCTACGACCATGCCAAGAGCGCGTCCGGCGTGCTCGAAGAATCCGAGTTGATGCAAATGGTTTAGTGACAGGTGACGGGTGACGGGTGACAGGATGAAAAACTTGTCTTCCTCCCGTCACCCGTCACCCGTCACCTGTCACCTTCATTATGTTTCCCTCCACGGCCATTGCCCCCGAACAAATCGTCCGCGACTTGCTCTCGTCGTCGCGGGTGCGGCGCGCCTGCGAGGTTTTCACGGAGCGCGCGGACGACATCACGCGCGAGCAGGCGGCGATCTGCGAGATACCCGCGCCGCCCTTCGGCGAGGAGGCGCGCGCCGAATACCTCGCCGCGCGCTTCCGCCAGCACGGGCTGGGCGAGACCGTGATTGACGCGGAGGGCAACTGCGTCGCGCTCAGGCGCGGAGCGAATTTGCGCCCGCTGCTCGTCGTGAGCGCGCACCTCGACACGGTGTTTCCGGCCGGCACGAATTTCACCGTCCGACGCGAAGGCGCGCGCCTGTTCGCGCCCGGTATCGCCGACGACGGCTGCGGCCTCGTCGCCCTGCTCGCGCTCGTCGCCGCGCTTGAAGAGGCCTCAATCGAGACGGAAGGATCTATTCTGTTCGTCGGGACGGTGGGCGAGGAGGGCGAGGGGAACCTGCGCGGCGCGCGCCATCTCATGACCGGAGGCGAGTGGGCGCGCGAGATAGACGCCTTCGTCAGTCTCGACGGGCCGGGGCTTGAGGGCATCACGCACCGCGCCATCGGGTCGCGCCGTTATCGCGTGAGATGCACGGGCGCGGGCGGCCATTCGTGGGGCGACTTCGGCGTGCCGAATCCGGTGCACGCGCTCGGGCGAATTATCGCGCGGCTCATCGCCTACCCCGCGCCCGCGCGACCGCGCACCACCTACAACGTCGGCCGCGTCGAAGGCGGCGCGGGCGTCAATTGCATCGCGCAGGAGGCTTCGATGGACGTTGACCTGCGAAGCGAATCGGCCGACGAATTGAAACGACTCGACGCCTTCTTCCGCCGCGCCGCCCGCGAAGCCGCCGAGGAAGAGAACGCCACTCGCCGCTCGCGCACGCCGCCCCTCGAACTCGAAATGAAGCTCATCGGCGACCGCCCCGGCGGCGAGACGCCGAAAGACGCGCCGCTCGTTCTGCTTGCGGAAGCAGCCACGCGCGCCGTCGGAGCCTCGCCGCGCCTCGACCGTTCCTCGACCGATTCCAACATCGCCATCTCGCTCGGCGTCCCCGCCGTCACGGTCGGCGCGGGCGGCCTCTCCGCCAACACTCACACGCTCGACGAATGGTACGACCCGCGCGGGCGCGAACTCGCACTCAACCGCGCTCTGCTCTTAATGCTCGGAACGGTCGGGATGAAGTAGAGGGGAAAGGTAAAAGGGTAAGGGGGAAAGGGAAAAGGTAAAAGGGAAAAGGGAAAAGGGGAAAGGGGTAAGGGGTAAGGGGGAAAGGTTAAAGGTCGGAGGCCATATCGAAAATAAAAAGCGGAGACAGCATTCAACTGCTGCCTCCGCTTTTCTTTTCCTTTACCCCTTACCCCTTACCCTTTTCCCTTTCCCCTTCCTATGTCCGTTCAGTTAATCGGGATCGTGACGACTGTGGAACCGGCTTTGCCCGCGGGGAAGCGGCGTCCGCGCGCGACGCGGACGGCCGTCGAGGCGTAGGCTTCCGCGCCGGGGCTTGTGCCGACGACGGAGGTTTGCGTGACGCGTCCGGCTTCGTCGTAAGCGATGCTTACGCGGACGCTCTTTGGCCCGCTGGCGGGTTTCGTCGCGGCGGCTTCAGGGCTGGCGGCAACGTCAGAGGCTTGGGCGGCGGCGTTGGCCTTCTTCGCTTCCTGTAGTTTGCGCTGGCGTTCCATGCGCGCGTCGCGTTCGCGCCGGGCGACGCGTGCGGCTTCTTCTTCCGCTGCCGCTGCGGCGTGGGAAGGCGCGGCGTTGGGGGTCGCGGTGTCGGCCGCCGGTTGGGTTGAAGCGGCAGGCGTCGCGCTCGCGTCGTCGCCTTCGGCGGTCGATACAGCGGCGGCGGCGGGCGTCTGCGGCGCGGCGGGCGCGGAAGCGGCGTTGGCGGAGGCGGACGAACGCGTGAGACGCTTGCTGAGCGGGATGGCGGCGACGATGCAGGCGAGGACGAGCGAGGCCGCGACGGCGGCTACGATCAACTTGCTTTTGCCGCCGCCGTTGTGCGTGGCTTCGACGGTTTGCGATAGCGGGAACGAATTGTCCGCCGCATGAGCCGCGGCTTTTCCGGGGTCGTTTTTCGCCGCCTCTTCTTTCGCAACCTCGATGCAGTTCAGGTATTCGATGGTCGCTTCGTCGATCTCCTCTTCGGAGGCGAAGGCCTGCGAGGCGTCCGGCATGATGCCCTCGTCTATGCGGCGCAAGCCTTCGAGCACGACGCTCGCCCACGATTCCGTGATCGTGCGCCGCGACGACTGCATCCCGGCGCTGAAGTCGAACGACGCGCTCGGCAACGCCAGCGCGAAGAAGACCGCTTCCGTGCCGTTCAACGCGCCGACTTTGGCGTCCACGAGGTCGCCGTCTTTGATGAAGAAGACGCCGGGGGCGAGCGCGTAGTCAACTTTCAGACGCCCGGTCTTGCGCTGGTTGCAGAAAAATTCGATCAACTCGCTCAGGGCGAGGTCGTTGAGTTGTCCGGTGAATGACATCTGTTTTTATCCTTGGGTGTGGTGGGGATACGTGAGTTTTGCTTAGAGCGAGAAGTTGTAGGTGATGTGGCCGGAGACGCGCACCGGCTGGCCGGACAGCATCGCGGGCGTAAATTTCGCCAGACGCGCCGCGCGTTCGGCGGCATCGCGCAACAAGTCCGGGCCGCTCACGGCGCGCGCGCCGATGACTTTGCCCGAAGCGTCGATCACCACTTCAACCGTCACCACGCCCGTCATTTTCGCGCGCCGCGCCGTCTCGGGGTAGACGGGCTTCGGCATCTCTATCGCCTTGCCGTTCAGGACGCCGCCGGAGATCGGGCGCAGAGAGGTTTTGACGGCGGGCTTGACCGGGGGCGGGGGAACGTCGTCGTTCGTCCTGACGACGGGCGCGCCGCCGTCGTTCGAGGCCGTCGTCGCGGAGACGTTCGGCATGTCGAGCGCGAGGGTTGATGAGACGGCGGGCGCGCCGGAACTCACGGGCAGCGCGGGCGCGTTCGTCGTCGCCGTGCGCTTGACGGCCGACGCCGGACTGACGGCCGACGCCGGATTGACGGCCGACGCCGGGGCGTTGCTGCTCACGGCCGCATTAGAGTTCGCGGATGCCGCTTTGGATGTTGAGGGCGCGGGATTCGTGTTCGAGGGCGCGGCGTTCGGCTTGGCGGGCGTGGCGGCCGGTTTATTGTCCGGCATGGCGGCGGGCGTGACGCTGGCGGCGGCGTTCGTGTTGCCGGAGAGCGAGGCCGTCTGGAGTTTTTTCGCCGTGGCGTCTTCGAGATAGTAGGCGATGATGCGGTAGGTCACTTCGGTCGGCTCGAAACTCGTCTGGCCGTTTTCGATGACGGCCACCGAGGTCGTCATGCGCGTCCAGTTGCCCATCGCGTCGAACTCGTATTCGTATTTCTCTTTGCTCAAGACCGAGCCGTCCGTGTTGAAGAGTGTCATCTCGACGATGTTGCCGCGGTCGTCGTACTTGTAAACTTCCTTGCCCGAGAGCGAACCGCCCGCGCTCAGGAAATAGGCCGTGTCAATCTTCGTGCCCTTCATGTCGTAGGTCGCCGTCTCCAGCACGACACGCTCGCCTTCGGTCATCTTCCCGCCCTTGCTCAACAGTTTCGAGGTCTCCGTGCGAACGCGCCGGACGGGGCCTTGCAGGCCATCGCGCCCGCGGTCGTTCTCGTTGTCGCCCGCGACGGACGAGAAGACGGGAGCAGCCGGCAGGGCGGCGGGCAGGCGGCGCGCATCAACCGGCGCGGCCGAAACGCCGAGCGCGCCGAGGAACAGGGAGGAGAGCAGGAAGGAGGTGCTTTTGCGCATGATGATGGACTCCGGAAAGTGTCGTGTGTGGCGCGGCGGAAACTGCAACGGACGGGTCTCGCGGGTTCGACCCGACTCTACCCATATCTCCCGGCGGCAGAATCAGCGCGCGTTCCGGTGAGGAAACAACTCGCCGACGACCGACGACAGCCGCACGGGGCGTGCTCTGGCTATTCAACTGTTATCCGTTATTCGTACCGGGCGATTCGTCCGGCGGGGCGTGGATTTTGCTTGAGTCACCCGCTCGCGCTGCTTGTGGCAGCAGCGAAATGAGTATGACATGTTTAAACAATTTTTGTCCAGACTAAACTTCGCTTCGACAAGAACCGGCGGGAACGTGAATTTAGCGGGAAAAACGCGGGCGCGGGTCGGAATTCCTGTTTAACCGCCGAAGAGAGAGGTGGCGCGTTCGGCGGTCAGTGCGGAGCGTGTGGCGGTGTAAGCCTCGCCGGTGGTGATTTCGTTGATCGACCCTTTGTGGAGCGCGCGGTGACGCTCGCCGGGCGGGACATAAGCGTCGAGCATGGGGTGCTCGCTCAACAGGATGACGACGGGCGTGCCGACCGCCGCCGCCACGTGCATCGGCCCCGTGTCGTTTGAGACGAAGACGGACATGCGGGCGGCAGCGGCGGCGAGTTGAGGGATCGTCAGGCGGTCGAAGACGATTGCGGAACGCGGAAAGGCGGCGCGGATCGCCTTGACGAGCGGGCGTTCCTCCGGCCCCGCGAAGACCACCGTGCGCACGCCGTCGTTGTTTTCGAGGCGTCCGGCGAGTTCGGCGAAGCGCGCGAGCGGCCAGCAGCGGCTCGGATGCCCCGCGCCGGGAAACATCCCGACGAGCGGCGCATCGCTCGCGGCGCTCGCGCGGCGCAGCAACTCGTCCACGGCTCTCACCTCCTCGGCGCGCACCGGCAGACGCGGCACGCGCGCCACCTGACCGACGCCGAGCGGCGCGATCACATCGAGATAACGATCCACGGCATGCTTCGCGCGATCTTCGAGCGCGGGGCGGGGGCGAAAATTCGAGAGGAAGTCGAGCGAGCGCGTGGGGCGTCGGCCGTAAAGCCGCGTCTTCGCGCCCGAGAGAAAGCCGAGCAGGTTCGTCTCGGACAAACTGTGGAGGTCTATGACGAAATCAAAACGACGCGCGCGCACTTCCTTAACGAGCCGCCCGATGCGCCACACCGAGAGGGGCTTCGAGCCGTCGCGCAAACTCACGCGATCGACGACGAGCGTGTCGTTCGCCGCGTTCGACATCTCGATGATCTGCTTTCCCGGTTTTCCCACGGCCACCGTAATGCGCGCGCGCGGAAACCTCGCGCGGACGGCGTGCAGCGCGGGCAAACTCAGCACCACGTCGCCGAGTTGGCCGAAGTCTATGACGAGAATATTCCGTGGCTCGAAGTTCATCGCGCGAAAGTTACGGATAACAGTTTGACGTTTCCTCTACGGCGCGGCGACAGGACGACGCCACCGCGCGCGGGTATTCGTATAACGCTTTTCGGGAGCGACAAAGTTCGGCTTTTGAAATCAGCGCGAGGCCGATGCCTTCGCGGTAGAATTTTTTCACCTCGCTCAAGCGGCGCGTCGGGCGCGCAACGCGCGCCTGCGCCACCGGCAAACTCTCCGGCCATTTCTCTCTTCATGAGTTCGCCCGGCCGCCCGACGCGTTTCGGGATGTCCTCCCGCACGGTGCCAGAGTAGCAGATGCTATAGTAGATTTTAAGGAATCAAACGGGCAGAGGGACGATGGACACTTTAGTCAGGATCATCTACATCGGCGTCGGCGGCACGGCCGTCGTCATCATGTGCGTCTATTTAATCTGGCGCGCGAAATCCGTTTACAAACTCCGGCGCGCGGGGCCGCCGCCGCAGCGCGCTCATCGCAAAAGCCTCTGGAGCGACCCCGGCGCGGTCGAACAACTCGACTTCCGTCAGGGCCCCGGCGGGGCGGGCGGCGAACCCGTCGCGCCCTTCGAGTTCGTCGCCGAACACTCGACGGGTTCGAACCCCTGCGTGTCCGTGCGCGACGCGCGCGGCCGCGTGTGGCGCGTGAAGTGGGGCGACGAAGTGCGTTCCGAAACCTTCGCGACGCGCATGGCGTGGGCGGCCGGTTACTACGTCGAAGTGGCTTACTTCATCCCCGAAGGCCGCATCGAAGGCGCGGCGGATTTGACGCGCGCGCGTGAATGCGTGGGCGAGGATTGCAAGTTCGCGGACGCGCGCTTTGAACTCGACGAAGAGGGCGTGACGAAACTCTTTGACGAGCACGGCTGGGCGTGGGACGACAATCCTTTCGTCGGCACGCGCGAACTCAACGGGCTGAAGATCATGTTGATGCTCACGTCGAACTGGGACAACAAGGACGTGCGCGATGTGGCGCGCGGCTCGAACACGGCGGTCTTCGAGTACGCGCTTCCGGGCGGCGTCGTCGAAGCCCGCTATTTGATCATTGATTGGGGCGCTTCGATGGGCAAGTGGGGCAGCAACCTGTTTCGCAGCAAGTGGGACGCGGCCGGATATGAAGCGCAGACGCCGGAACTCGTGACGGGCGTCGAGCGTGGCCTCGTCGGGTGGAACTACATCGGCCAGCGGACGGCCGAGGCGCGAGAGGAGATCAGCGTCGAAGACGTGCGCTGGCTCCACCGTTACGTCGGGCGCATCACGGACGCGCAACTCCGCGACGGCCTGCGCGTCAGCGGCGCGACCGACGATGAAATCACCGTCTTCACCCGGGCCATCCGCGCCCGCCTCGACACGCTCAAACGCATCGGCGAAGAGAACGATTAACCTGAAACGATGAACGCGGAACGCGGAACGATGAAGCAGAACACAGAAGTCGGAATACAGAAGTCAGAATACAGAAGTCGGAATTAACGGCGTCTTAGCTCTCCCTGCTGACTCCTGACTCCTGATTTCTGGATTCCGTCTTTATTATTCATCATTCCGCGTTCATCGTTCCGCGTTCCGCGTTTGTCTTCCGATAGTCTTTCGGGTCGAATTCGTGGAAGAACCAGTCGCGGAGCGGGCGGTGGCCGAGCGCGTCGTACCAGCCGTACTTATGCATCTCGCCGAACGCCTGTTCCTTCGTCCATCCGCAGTCGGTCACGCGATAGACCGCGATGAGCGTGCCGGTGCGATGCCTGCCCCCGCGACAGTGTGTGAAGAGCGCGCCGTGCGTGTCGGAGGTGCGTATGTAGTCGAGCCATTCGCGAACGCGCGCGGGCGCGGGCGCGTCGCGGTCGGAGAAGGCGATGTGTCGCCACTCTTTGATGCCCGCCGAGAGCGCGCGCTCCCTGTCGGCGCGCACCTCGTGCTCGATGATGCTGCACACGCGCTCGACGCCGACCTTCTCTATGAGGCCGCGATAGCCTTCCTCGTCGGGCAGCGCGCCCCTGTAGATCGACTTCGTAACCTGCGCGAAATTAGGAATCGGCACGCCGAAAGAATTCTCTTCCGAACGCGACTTCGCCCACTGGATTAACCACACTCCCTCAACCCTCCTCCCCTCGTCCGCCGTCAGTCGTAGGTAAACTAACCGCGAGCCGTCTCCTGAACCGCTGACTCGTCCGCCCGCGCATAACTCTCCGCTGCGGGCGACTCATGCCCGGCGGCCTGCGAATCGCCGGGCGCGTCGCCCGCGCTCAACTCATACTTGCCCTGGTGTTGCGAATAAAATTCGTCGAGAAATTTCACGACCTCGGCCGGGCTGAGCGTGTGCAGTATCTCCATGTTGGCGTTCGCGCGAAACTTCTCGCGGCGGTCGGGGCGTTCGAGGTAGCCCCGCCGGTAGGCCGTCGTCGCATCGAGCGGGCGCACATTCGGCAACTCGCGCGGCGCGAGAAACGCGTTGTTGTACTCCACTTCGAGGATGGCGTAATCGTGGCGCGCGGCCAACTCCGCGAGGCTCGCGATGCTGTAGCCGAAGAAATGATGCGTCATTTGAAACGCCGGGTCGTACTTCACTACGAACCTTACGGGCGGCGGTATCTTCTCGTTGATCTCGGTTACGACCACGCGCGGGCGAAACTCCGAGAGCACCGCATCGAGCACCCAGTAGTCGTAACTGTCTATGTCGAGCGAGAGCACGCCGAACTCCCGCTCGATGTCGTAGGCCGTAAGGAGCGCGACGACGTTCGACGGCGTGACCACGCAGTTGACGGCGGACACCGACGGGTAATGTTTATAAGCCGCCGCGAGTTTGCAAACCTTACGGTTGCTCCCCTCGAACCCGACGCCGCGCCACCCTTCGCGAAACAGCGCGTAAGTGTTCGAGCCGCGCACGCCGTCGCCCGCGCCGATGTCCACGGCCGTCCGACTCGCGCCCTCCGGCAGCAACGCCGCGATGTACTTTCGCAGAATCCGTTCCTCGTCGAAGTTGGAAAAACTCGACCGCCCCGCCGCCACGCGCGCACGCTGTAGGCGGTATTCCAGTTGCTTCAAATAACTTTGTGCGACCTTTGCGATGCTCATCTGCACGGGATTATAAACGATGGCCGGTAAATTGAGGGGGTGACAGTGGAATTGCGTTTTCCGGCTCTTATGGAAGCATTAAATGAGACTTGGCGTTATCCAAGCCAAAGGTGTGAATTGCCGCTGAATGTTTTCTTAACAAATCTTCCGTCGTTCGGACGGGGCAATTGCCGACGCGCAACCAGATAAATTTCGGTGGGCTGCCGTGCAACAAACTCCGCTGCTGGAAGTCTGAATCTTTGGAAACAATGGCGAACCCGTGCAACCTGGCGTAGTCCCAAATCGCGGCGTCAACCGCATCGCGCAGGCCGACTTCTCTGACGTGGATGCTACCGGCGTAAAGATCGGCGAGCAATCGGGGGAGGCGCGGGGAGAGGTTTTGATCAAACAGCAGTTTCATATTCCGGCAGCATCGCGAGTTTACGCTCGCGGTCTGCCGCGAACGCGAGACACGCGCGAATGTCTTCGGCAGTGATGTCCGGGAAGTCCGCCAGAATCTCCTCTACGGTCATGCCGCCCGCGAGATATTCCAATACGTCCGTGACCGTCATCCGCGTCCCGCGAATACAAGGCTTCCCGCTGCGCTTCCCCGCTTCGATAGTAATGATCTTGCTGTAATCCATAAATGAATGATAGCAAAAAGCCGATGCCTTGCAAGAACTTCGCTTGAAAGGGGAGCGGTAACTATTCTTCACCCGGCGACTTTTGCTGCAACAACTTTTCGACTGCTTTCTTTAAAACATCTTCAAAGTTCGCGCAGGTCGCGCCCGGTCATGTCGGCGGGTTTCTCCAGGCCGAGGAGTCCGAGCATGGTGGGGGCAACGTCTTCGAGCGCGCCGCCCTCGCGGAGTTTCAGACCGCGCGAGGCTTCGTCTATAAGGTGGAAGGGGACGAGGTTCGTTGTGTGCGCGGTGTGAGGCTGGCCGGTGGTCGGGTCGATCATCTGTTCGCAGTTGCCGTGATCGGCGGTGATGAGGGTGCGGCCGCGCGCCGTGCGCATGGCTCGCATGATCCAGCCGAGGCAGGTATCGACGTGCTGGACGGCCTCGATGGTCTTCGCGAGGTTGCCGGTGTGGCCGACCATGTCGGGGTTGGCGAAGTTGACGATAAAAACGTCCGTTTCATTCTCTTCGATTGCGCGCAGGATTTTGTCTGTGAGTTTGAAGGCCGACATCTCGGGCGCGAGATCGTAGGTGGCTACTTTGGGCGAGGGGATGAGCAGGCGACGCTCGTGCGGGTATTCGCGCTCCGTGCCGCCGTTGAAGAAGTAGGTGACGTGCGCGTACTTCTCGGTTTCGGCCATGCGGTAGTTGCGCACGCCGACCGAGGCGAACACGTCTGCGAGGATGTTGTGTGGCTGCGTCTTCGGGAAGGCCACGGGCAGATTGAACGTCTTGTCATACTCGGCAAAGCAGACATAGTGGACGGCGGGGCGCGCGGGCGCGTCGAAGCCGTCGAAATTCGTTTGCGTGATTGCGGCCGTGATCTGGCGGGCGCGGTCGGCGCGGAAGTTGAAAAAGATGATGGAGTCGCCGTCGCCGATGGTCGCCACCGGCTCGCCCTCGTCGCGCGCCCGCGCGACGATCATCGGCTCGATGAATTCGTCCGACACGCTGCGCTCGTAAGACTCCTTGATGGCCGCGACCGGGTCGATCACGCGCATGCCCTCGGCGGCCGACAACATGCGGTAGGCGCGCTCGGTGCGCTCCCAACGCCGGTCTCGATCCATCGCATAGTAACGCCCGCAAACGGTAGCGATGCGCCCGCAGCCGATCTCCGCGATTCGCACCTGCAACGCTTCGACGTAGCCGTAGGCGGACATCGGCGGCGTGTCGCGGCCGTCGAGGAAGCAGTGGACGTAGACGCGCTGCAAGCCTTTCTCGTGCGCCATCCTGAGGAGCGCGTAGAGATGTTCCTGCGACGAATGCACGAGGCCGTCGGAGAGCAGCCCCATTAAATGCAGCGCGCGATTATTTTCGAGAGCGTTGTCCATCGCGCGATTGAGAGCTTCGTTTTGCAAAAACTCGCCCGAGGCGATCTCGTAGTTGATGCGCTCAACGTCCGTGCGCAGGACGCGCCCCGCGCCGAGGCAGAGGTGGCCGACGTTGGAATTGCCCATGACGCCCGACGGCAATCCGACGCATTCACCGGACGCCTGCACCAGCGTGTGCGGGTACTTTTCCAGCAACTCGTCGTAGAACGGCATCGAGGCTTGCGCGATGGCGTTGCCCTCACGCGCGGGGCTGTAGCCGAAACCGTCGAGAACGATGAGCGCGAGCGGGCCTTGTCTATCGGTCACTGTCAAATTTCTCCCCTGATCGAAACTCCGGCGAATGATCAAATAGCCCCTGCGAGGGGCGATAAATAGTAGCCCACGGCGCGAGCCGCGGGTCATAGACTCGATCCTTACTTCTTCTGCGCCGCGCGTGCTTTCTTCGCGCCGCCCTTGCCTTTCGTCGCGCTCGGTTTCGACAAGGTATCCTGTTCGAGTTGATAAAACGCGCCCATGCCGGGGAAGCGCGCCGATGCGCGGAGGTCTTCTTCGATGCGCAGGAGTTGGTTGTACTTGGCGATGCGGTCGGAGCGCGAAAGCGAGCCGGTCTTGATCTGCCCGGCGTTGGTGGCGACGGCGAGGTCTGCGATGAAGGTGTCTTCGGTCTCGCCCGAACGGTGCGAGATGATGACGGTGCGGCGGTTCGTGCGCGCCAGTTCGATGCAGTCGAGCGTTTCGGTGAGCGTGCCGATCTGGTTGACCTTGATCAGGATGGAGTTGGCGACGCCGCGCTCGATGCCGCGACGCAGGTATTCCGTGTTCGTCACGAACAGGTCGTCGCCGACGAGTTGCACGCGCGCGCCGACGGCGTCCGTCAGGGTCTTCCAGCCGTCCCAATCGTTTTCCGCCATGCCGTCTTCGATGGAGATGATCGGGTATTGCTCGACCCAAGACTGCCAGTAGGCCACCATCTCGTCGCTCGTGAGTTTCCGCTTGTCGGATTTTTTGAAGACGTAATTCTTGCCGTCGTAGAACTCGCTGGCCGCCGGGTCGAGCGCGAGCAGAACTTCCGCGCCCGCTTTGTAACCGGCCGCCGCGACGGCTTCGAGGATGGTCTCGACGGCCTCTTCGTTCGAGCGCAAATCCGGCGCGAAGCCGCCCTCGTCGCCGACGCCGGTCGAAAGGCCGCGCCCCTTCAGGACGCTTTTCAGCGCGTGGAATATCTCCGCGCCCACGCGCAGGGCTTCCGTGAAACTCCCCGCGCCGACCGGCATCACCATGAACTCCTGAAAGTCCACGTTGTTGTCGGCGTGCGCGCCGCCGTTGATGATGTTCATCATGGGCACGGGCAGCGTGCGCGCGTTCGTGCCGCCGAGATAGCGGTAGAGCGGCATTTCGAGATGGGCGGCGGCGGCACGCGCCGTGGCGAGCGAGACGGCGAGCAGCGCGTTTGCGCCGAGTTTGGATTTCGTCGGCGTGCCGTCGAGCGCGATGAGCGCGGCGTCCACTTCCGTCTGATCGAGCGCGTCGAAGCCTTCGAGGGCGTCGGCAATCGTCCCGTTGATGTTGTCCACGGCTCTCAGCGTGCCCTTGCCGCCGTAGCGCTTTTTATCTCCGTCGCGCAGTTCGACGGCCTCGTGTTCGCCCGTCGATGCGCCCGAAGGGACGGCCGCGCGCCCCGTCTCGCCGCCGATCAAATACACTTCCGCCTCGACCGTCGGATTGCCGCGCGAGTCCAGAATTTCGCGCGCCCGTATCGCCTCAATCAAACTCATAAGTTTGCTTCCCGCCTCTCGCCGAAAATTTTGCCGCTGATTTTTGAAGTGCAAATCTATCTCATATTCGTCACGGACAGTCAAAGTAAAAGCACGCTCACACAGAATTGCATGATTTTGCAGACAACGGCGCGACGAACAGTGTGTACAAGTACGGTTCGTTCGGCGGCGCAGAGGGGAAATGACGGAGCAAGGCACCGAAAAGACACGGGCGGGGAATCAAGCGGCTCAGGCCGCGACGAAACAGGGCAGGCGAATCCGCCCGCTGGCGGGGTTCTTTATCGCCGGGGCGTCGCTCGCACTGCTTTTCGGTATTGCCGCCCTCAAAGGGCGTGTTAGAGAGAATGATTCAGATAGCGAAAGGGGATTAGAATAATGTCAGCACAGGGATTAGGAACATCGACAGCCACGGATGTTTTGGGCAGCATGGGAACGGGTGGCGATGCCACCAAGACGGACAAAGCCGAAGCGGTTTTGAAGACGATTGATAATACAACCGTTGAATCGACGGGCATCAGCCTGTTTCATATCTTAACCATTGGCTCGATAGGCGCGTCGCTCGCGCTCTATTTCAGCGGAAACAGACAGGCGGGAATTTTCGTCGGACTCTGGCCGCCCACGTTTCAAGCTCTGAAATCCGTGGTGGACAAGAGCAACAAGCAGTAGCAAGCGGGAACAAGGGGTAACGAGCAAAGGGGGGCGGCGGCGCGGTCAGGCAAAACTGGCCGCGCCGCTTTTCGTTCGCGGGCGATTCATTCCGCGCCCCTTCGCGGGTTAAGATACGTAGCACTCCTCCCCACTACCCGGAAGCGCGCCAGCGCCCGCAGCGCCGGTCGCAGGACGAATGCCGGCGGGCGCGCCCGTTCGCACGGGGAAAGTTTTTACTTTTTCACCGGAGAGAGACGTTTCGAGAGCTACATGAAATCCTTTACCAGACACTTTGCCATCGCCTTGTGCGCGGCGTCGCTCGCGGCGTCTCTCGTCTTCAACCCGGCCACGCACGCGCAGCAGCAATCGCCCGCGCCCGCGCCTGAGCAACCGCAGGCGACGCCGTCTCAGACTCCCACGCCCGCGCCCGCCGCCCCGCGTGCGGACGACGACGATGTCGAGCAAGTCGAAACCAATCTCGTCAACGTCATCTTCAACGCCACGGACAAGAATCGCCGTTTCGTCACGACGCTCAGGCAGGAGGACGTGCGCATCTTCGAGAACAACGAGCCACAGGAGATTTCGCTTTTCGAGCGCGAGACGAATTTGCCGCTCTCGCTCGCCATCCTCATCGACACCAGCAGTTCGCAGGCCAGAACGCTCTCCGACGAAAAGGACGCCGCGCACGTTTTCATAGACTCCGTACTCCGCCCCGGCAAAGATCGTGCTGCCATCGTCTCCTTCACCGGCGACGCGACCATCGAACAGGACTTGACCGACGACCGAGCCGTTTTGCATGCCGCCATCGACCGCGTCGAAATCCCCGAGCCGGCGACGAAGGACGAGATATTCATCTACGAGCGCGCCGAGCAGGAAGCCGCGCGCACGGGCGTCGGTGACAATCCGGGACTCAAAGGTTCGACCGCCATCTGGGACGCCGTCTGGGCGACGGCCACGGACATGCTCTCGCAGACGCCCGAGCGCACGCGCCGCGCCATCATCCTGCTCTCGGACGGCGCGGATTCCACGAGCCGTCTGAAGAAAGAGGCGGCGATTGAGGCGGTCGTCGGCGTGAACGCCGTCGTCTACGCCATCGGCATCGGCGACGACGACTTCGACGAAAACGCGCTCAAAAAACTCTCCGAGCGCACGGGCGGACGCGCCTTCATCCCCGAAGACGAGATCGATCTCAACGCCGCCTTCGGGCAGATACAACAAGAGTTGCGCACGCAATATCTCATCTCCTACTCGCCGACCAACAAGGCGCGCGACAACACTTTTCGCCAGATCAGGATCGAGCTCGTGAATCCCGAACTGCGCAAGCAAAAGTTGAAACTCACCTACCGTAACGGCTACTTCGCCCGCCCGCCCGCCGCCGCGGCGCGCCCGCGCGCCGAACGCGCCCCGAAGGAACGACTCGCGCGCCCGCGCAGGCCGCCCAAGAAGAAGTGAAGTAAGGGCGCGCGCGCCCCGCATAAGAAATTATGGAAGGAAAACACGCGCGCACCATGCGCTTCAGCGCGCTCGCGCCTCTTAACTTTTGCGTTCCGTAACGCGTATATATACAATCGGCCTAGTTCGTTACCCTTCGTCAAATTGCCGAAAGTACGGTTTCGCCCATCCCCTCCGCGCGCCGTAGACGACCTCTATCGTACACGTGGCCGACAGGTTTTAAGTCTCTCTTGTGAAAAGGATGCTCTCCAGTATGATGCTCTCCAGTATGTTGACGAAAATTACGCGCATCGTTGTGCTCGCCGTCCTGTGTCTAGGCTTCGCGCCCGCCGCCGCGACGACGGCGGCGCTGGCACAGTCGAAGACGAATCCGAGTGATAAGTTCCGGCAGCTCGAAGAGATTTTGCCGACCCCGAACGAGCAGCGCGCGGCCTCGGGCGCGCCCGGCCGCTCCTACTGGCAGCAGCGCGCCGACTACCAGATCAACGTCGAACTCGACGACGCGAACCGCCGCATCAACGCTTCCGAGACGATCACTTATCACAACGCGTCGCCCGACACGCTCGCCTATCTCTGGCTGCAACTCGACCAGAACATCTGGCAGAAGGATTCCGACGCTAACCTCACGCAGACCGCGCCGAACTTTGACCGCGTTCCCCTGAACCAGATCGAAAACCTGCTGCACGCGCGCTCGTTCGAGGGCGGCTATCGCATCACGGCCGTGCGCGACGCGAAAGGCGCGCCGCTCAAACACGTCATCAATAAGACGATGATGCGCGTCGATCTGCCGCGGCCGCTCGCGCCGGGCGCATCCGTCGCCTTCTCCGTCGATTGGAACTACCAGATCAACGACCAGCGCAAAGTCGGCGGACGCACCGGCTACGAGTTTTTCCCGAAAGACGGCAACTACCTCTACGAGATCGCGCACTGGTTTCCGCGCATGGCCGCCTACAACGACGTTTCCGGGTGGCAGCACAAACAATTCTTAGGCGCGGGCGAGTTCACGCTTGAGTTCGGCAACTACCGCGTCTCGATCACCGTGCCGGACGATCACGTCGTCGCCTCGACGGGCGTGCTGCAAAATCCGAACGCCGTCCTGACGCCCGCGCAGCGCACGCGTCTCGAACAGGCGCGCACGGCGAAAGAGCCGATCTTCGTCATCACCCCGGCCGAGGCGCGCGCCAACGAATCGCGCAAGCCCGTGGGCAAAAAGACCTGGGTTTTCCACGCCGACAACGTGCGCGATTTCGCTTTCGCCTCATCGCGCAAGTTCATCTGGGACGCGCAGGGGCATAACGTCGAAGGCAACCGCGTGATGGCGATGTCCTACTACCCGAAGGAGGCCGAGCCGCTCTGGTCGAAGTATTCGACGCACGCCATCATCCACACGCTCAACGTCTATTCGCGCTACTCGTTCACCTACCCTTACCCCGTTGCGATCTCGGTCAACGGCCCCGTAGGCGGCATGGAATACCCGATGATCTGCTTCAACGGGCCGCGCCCGGAAGAGGACGGGACGTACACGGCGCGCACGAAGTACGGCCTGATCTCGGTCGTCATACACGAAGTCGGCCACAACTATTTCCCGATGATCGTCAACTCGGACGAACGCCAGTGGACGTGGATGGACGAGGGGCTGAACACGTTTCTGCAATACCTGTCCGAACAGGAGTGGGAGGAGAACTATCCTTCGCGGCGCGGCGATCCGCAGAACATACGCGAGTACATGGTGAGCGCGGAGCAAGTGCCGATCATGACGAACTCCGAATCGATCCTGCAGTTCGGCAGCAATGCCTACGGCAAGCCCGCCGTCGCCTTAAACGTGCTGCGCGAAACGGTCATGGGGCGCGAGTTGTTCGACTTCGCCTTCCGCCAATACTCGCAACGCTGGAAGTTCAAGCGGCCGATGCCCGCTGATTTCTTCCGCTCGATGGAGGACGCTTCGGGCATCGATCTCGACTGGTTCTGGCACGGCTGGTTCTACACGACCGATCACGTGGACATCTCCATCGAACGCGTGCGCCTCTTTCAGCCCTTTACCGCCAACCCCGAAATCGACAAGGCCGCGCGCCTCAGAGATCGCGCCGAGCAACCGCAGACGCTCACGCAGGAACGCAACAAAAACCTGCCGAGGCGCGTGGACGAGTTTCCGAGCCTGCGCGATTTCTACAACACCTACGACGAACTCGTCGTTACCGAACAAGACCGCGAGCAATACCGGAAGTTCCTCGAAACGCTCACCCCGACCGAGCGCGAACAACTACAGACCGGCCTCAATTTCTACGTCGTCGACTTGAAGAACATCGGCGGCCTCGTCAGCCCCGTCATACTCGACATCGAATACATGGACGGCACGCGCGAGTTGATGCGCATCCCCGCCGAAATCTGGCGTTACAACAACACGGAAGTCTCCAAGATGATCACGACGAACAAGGAGATTCGCGCCATCTCGCTCGACCCGCGCCTTGAGACGGCCGACGTTGACATGTCGAACAACAACTTCCCGCGCCGCCCCGTTAAGTCGCGTTTCCAACTCTTCAAAGAGGAGCAGGCGCAGCCCAACCCCATGCAGTTGCTCGAACGCAAACAGCCGTCGCCGTCGCCGACCCCGACGCCGACGAACTAAAGTATGAACGCGGAACGATGAACGATGAACGAGAAGTCAGGAGTCAGGAGTCAGAAAACAGAAGTCAGGAAGGCACGCGTTTTATTCCGGCTCCTGACTTCTGACTTCTGACTCCTGATTCCCGTCTCCCGCTTTCAGTTCATCGTTCATCGTTCCTACTTCATCGTTTGTCTTAAAGAGAGTTGATTTATGAAGTTTGCCGGTTGCATTTTGAGTCTCGCCCTTGTCGCCGCCTCCGGCTTCGCGCCGCCGCGCGTCGTTCCGACCGTGGCGTCGGCGGCACACAAGTTCCACACGAGTTTTACAGAGGCCAGTTACAACGCGAAGGAAGGCTCGCTGGAGATCACTCTGCGCACGTTCCCGGATGATCTGGAAAACATACTCGGCCGTCGCAGGGGCAGACCCGTGCGGCTCGACCGGAAGCAGGAAACGGAACCGTTGCTGCTGGCCTATCTGCAAGAGACTTTCCAGTTGAAACGCGCCGGAGGCGAGACCGTCAAACTCTCCTGGATCGGCATGGACGCGGGCGTCGATAGCGCGTGGCTCTACTTCGAGGCGCGCATGCCCGAAGGCGTGGCCGGCGCACAACTGCGCAATCAATTTATGTTCGACCTCTTCGACGATCAGATCAATCTCGTCAACATCAAACAAGGCGACAAAAAGCGCGCCCTCACCTTCAAAAAAGCCGACGGCTTCCAATCGCTCGCCCCGCAATAAGTAAACTTCAAAGCCGGGATGAAAATCAAAGAGGCGCGTGCGAGATGAACACTCGCACGCGCCTCCCTGTGTTTAGCGACCCGAACCTTTAGCGAAGAACCTCCATTGACACGCTCCGGGTGAGCGGGTTGACCGTGAAGCGCACGAGGCGCTCGGCCGTCGTTGTAAGGGTGCTACCGGTCGCCGTCGTCGTCGAACCGCTCGCAGTGGTGGTGCTGCTGCCGGAGGTCGGCGGAAGGCGGAGCGTTTGGGTGCTGGCGATCTTGAAATCCTGCGCCGCGCCCGCCCAACCGATGACGCGGAAGATATAACGCGTGTTCGGCAGGATGTCGGCCGTTACGATCTCGGTCGAGCTGGACGTGGCCGAAGACGAGAGCACGCGCCCGGCGGCATCGCGCAACTCGAAGTCGAGGTCAATACCCGTCAGCGGCGAGGTCATGATGCCCTTGACGGCGACGGCACCCGCCTTCGAGGTGAAGGGCACGTCTACGTAAGTGACGCCGCCCGCCAGTTGCAGACCCGTGTCGCTCGCCGGGACGATGCCGCTGAACGACTCGCTGAAAGTCGAAGTAACCAGGTTGGCGTCGAAATTCGGCTCCGGTTGATAGCGCACGGCCTCGCCCGCCGGGACTTGCACGCGCGCCGTGACCACGGCGTCGAAGGTGAAGAGTTGCGTGTTCGGGTTGTTGAAGCTGATGCG